>JBBINW010000019.1:0-64758 GCA_037443665.1 Betaproteobacteria bacterium | reverse complement strand
CCTTGCCGCACCCACGGTGCTAGTGCGCCATGACAGTGGGCGCATCGGAAGTCCAACCAGCCTCTGCAGGGCAGACGTCCCGGAGGTTCGTGCAGTTCGAGCTCGAACTGCAAGGGGAAAAGACTCGACTGCTGGAGTTCGGCCGTCATGCGGCCATACGACGCCAGCAGCGCGGGCTGGGCAAACCGGAGACCTTCACCTTCCTGGGGTTTACGTTCATCTGCGGCACGTCACGGCGCGGAGCGTTCCAGCTCCAGCGCCGCAGTCGGCGGGACCGTCGGCGAGCGAAGCTGAGGGAAGTCAAAGATCAACTGAGACGCCGCATGCACTGGTCGATCCCTGAACAAGGGCGCTGGCTGCGGGCGGTGGTGAAGGGCTACTTCGCCTACCACGCGGTGCCTACCAACTCGCGCGCGATCAGCGCATCCCGGTATCACGTCGCCATCCTCTGGTACCGCACGCTGCGGCGTCGCAGCCAGAGGCACGGTCTCCTCGGAACACGGATGTCGCGGATCGCTGACGATTGGCTCCCGCAACCTCACATCCTTCATCCTTGGCCGAGTACGCGTTTTGCCGTCACTCACCCAAGGTAGGAGCCGAGTGCGCGAGACGTGCATGCTCGGATCTGTGCGGGGGGCGCCCAGTAATGGGCGTCCCTACCGCGATTCCCGCCGATTTGCAGGCCCGACGACCTAGAGCAGTTACGGCGGCCGCTCACATCTTGCCGCACCGTGCACTAGTTTGCACCCGGGACGGTCCAAAGGCTTGGCTAAATGCCGAAACACTCCGCATGCAATCGCCTTCCAACACGATCGGCCGGGCCAATCTTCGGCCAGCCTCTTCGCAGCGTATGCATGGCAAACGCCAGCGTGCCGGCGTGTGGCGCGCCCCGCGTGGATGCGCCGTGGACACCGTGGGCGTCGCCTTCAGTGCGAGGGCCATGGCCGGCGCCGCGATGCCGGCCCGGATGCGACTAGACCGCGAAATCGGCGGCCTTCTGCCTGGAAACGAGCCAGGTTGGTTCATCTGTCGTGGTCCGAATCGCGTCGGCAGTGCCATGGATTCTTCAATCCGAAAATACCGCATCCGCGCAGTTCTATTTCAGACCAATACGGGAAGTAAACCTTCCCATTCTTCTCGCGCGCTGCAGCGGCCTGCAAGATGCCCGGAATGTGAATGTCTCACCGAACGACGGCGACTTTGAGAGCCGCTTTGGAGTCATGAAGGCGTCCGTCACTGCGCGCAGAGCGCATAGCTCCTAAGTGAAACAGGATGAGCGAAATAACTAACAACAGTAGACCACCGCCACAGGCAAAGAAGATATTGCTTGTGGAAGACAGCTTCCCGAATCGCGACATGCTCACCAGGCGGCTACAACGCCGTGGCTTCACGGTTTGCAGCGCTCCGGATGGCTCTACCGGCGTCGCAATGTCGGTTTCGGAAAAGCCCGACGTCATCCTGATGGACGTTGCCTTGGGCGAAATGGATGGCTGGCAGGCAACACGACTTATCAAGGCCGACGTCAGGACATCAAATATACCGATCATTGCGTTGACCGCCCATGCGCTTGAGAGTGATCGGGAAAAGAGCGTCGAGGTGGGCTGCGCCGACTTCGATACCAAGCCCGTCGACCTGACACGCCTTCTGGACAAGATCCAAGGCTGCTTAACGAGAGCAACAGCAAGTCAAACGCAATTTCACCATGATGGAATCGTTGCTCGTCAAGAGCACATTAAAGGAGTGCAGTGTTATGTCGACAATTGATCCGGTGCAAGCTTTAACGGGCAGTATGCGTGACTTTCGCGAGCTTCAGGGAACGGACCTGATGGCTCGAGTTGGGTGCTTTTACGAGTGGCAGGAGCTGCGCCGGAAACGAAGCTTGTGGCCATATTCTAAATCTACGCAAGAGGCGCCTCTATCCGTTTGCACGGCTGCGGACGACGACGGATCAAAATTCACGGGCCTGAACTTCGGTACCCAGGACTATCTGGGCCTGTCCTCGGATCCGGAGATAAAGGAGGTCGCCAAGACGGTTATCGACGAGTATGGGGTTCACAGCGCCGGCTCATCGGCTCTGGCGGGAAACACCAAATACTCCCTTCGACTGGAAGAAACAATATCAAAATTCCTCAACCTGGATCACACGATACTCTATCCAACGGGTTGGGCCGCCGGTTACGGTGCCATCAAGGGCTTGGTTCGACCGTCCGATCACGTTGTGATGGACGGCCTGTCTCACGCTTGCCTGCAGGAGGGCGCATACTCGGCGACTCCCAACGTGCACTTGCATGGACACCTGAATGTCAATTCCGCTCGCCGCCATCTGAGACGAATCCGCGAAAGGGACAAGACAAACGGCATCCTCGTGGTAACCGAAAGCCTATTCTCGATGGATTCGGACACGCCGGATCTGAAAGCGCTGCAGGATCTGTGCGACGAGTATGAGGCGACCCTGCTTGTCGACGTTGCTCACGACCTGGGTTCCATGGGCCCGGGCGGCAAGGGCATCATTGCCGAGCAGGACATGCTGGGCAAGGTCGATATCGTCATGGGAAGCTTCTCGAAGACGTTCGGATCAAATGGCGGTTTCGTTTCCTGCAATTCGGCGGCGGTCAAGCAATATCTCAAATTCTACGGCTGCTCGGCGACTTTTTCTAACGCGCTTTCGCCTGTCCAGGCGGCAACCGTCACCAAGGCATTCGAAATCGTTCAGTCTGAAAAAGGCGGGCACCTTCGCGCAGTGCTCATGGAAAGGATCCATCAGCTGCGCGACGCATTGTCAGCCTCGGGCCTGAAGTACATGGGCAATGCCTCTCCAATCGTTCCTGTTCGTGTTGGCGACGAAGCCCTGGCGCGCTTGGTGAGCCGACGCCTGCCGGCGTTGGAGGTAATTGCCAACCTGGTTGAATATCCGGCCGTCGCCAAGGGCGACGCCCGCTTGCGAATCCAAATGATGCCTACGCACAGCCTCGAGAACGTGGGGGCGCTGGCCGCGAGGCTGCGCACGGCGATCGATCATGCGCAAGTTGAGTACGCGCGGTATCGGGCCGCAGTTGCGCATGCTGCCCGCCCTTGTGTTGCCGTCGTTTAGGCGGCCCATGCGCTGTGAGGCAGAACAAGTGGTGCTCACCGATCGCCTAGTTCGCGCCGTCGATTGGTTCGTTCCGGCCGAACTGAGAGAGACTACTGCAACTCTTTGGCAGGCGAGAATTTTCGTTATCAGCCACTTCGTGGGACCATTCAGTGCGATCGCAATCATGGGGTATCTGTATCGCGCGCTAGCTGCGCACGACTGGGTCTATTGGATCCTATGCCTCTTGTGCGGCTCATTCTGGACTTTGCCTTTCGCCGTCAAGCTGACGCGAAAGTTGTTCAAGCCGGCTCTCTATTCCTTTTGTGCTCTAACGATCATCAGCGTATTCGGATCCTTCCATTACGGCGGGGTGAGCTCCCCATTCCTGCCATGGTTCCTGACAGCGCAGATGCTCGGATTCTTCTATTTGAGCGATCGGCCGCGTTTGGTTCTTGGCATCATCGGTGCAAGCTTGGCGGCCTTCACCACGGCCTATCTCATGAAGGGCTCATTTCCGGCTCTAGTGCCGATTCAAGAGCTTTCCGCCGTCGGCATGATTTCCGCTTGTGCTGCCACCGTCTACAACTCGATGATGGCAATCTACTATGCCCATGTCATGGTTGCACAGTCAGCGCTGCAACGGGAAATCAAGAAGCATCTCGAAACGCAGGTCAAGCTGCGAGCCGCTAAGCACGAAGCTGAACGCGCCAATGAAGCCAAGGCCATCTTCTTGGCGAAGATGAGTCATCAGCTTCGGACCCCGCTGAATGCCATCATCGGCTATAGCGAGATCCTGCTAGAGGACACCGATGCGACCGAGGAGGCCGTGGACGCCGAGGAGTTGCGATCCATCAACAGGGCGGGGCGCCACCTCCTGTCGCTGGTCTCGGATGTCCTCCACATGCCGAAGATCGACTCAGACGAAGTCGATGTACGTCTTGGTCCGGTCGACCTCGACCGCTGCCTCGAGGAGGTCTGCGCAACGTGTCGTAATCTGATTTCGCATAACGGGAACACATTTACTCTTGAGAAGGAAGACGCGCTCGGGACGATTCAGACAGACGAGACTCGATTGCGACAGATTCTGATCAATTTACTTGGCAATGCTGGCAAATTCACCAAGAACGGCAAAGTGGTGTTACGGGCCAAGCGCCTAAGAGAAGAGAATCGCGAACAGGTAGTCATCTCTGTGCAAGATACAGGGATAGGGATCCCCCCGGAGGCAGTCCCGAGCCTTTTCAAGAACTTCAATCAGGTCAACTCAGGCCTGTACGGAGGAACTGGATTGGGCCTCGCCGTGAGTCAGAGGCTCGCGCGACTGCTCAATGGCGATATTTCGGTAGAAAGTCGACTGCGTCATGGATCGGAATTCACTCTTCGACTTCCGGCCGTCGCACAGGCAATCGCCGTCGCAGCGTGACAGCTCCCATCAACGTGAACGGGTGAATTCGATGGGGAAGAGGTACACAAATTTCGTTGCCAGACTGAACGCGGGAGTGGACTGGTTCATCCCTGCAGACTTGAAGCAATCTCCAGGCACCCTGCAGGCCGTGCGGATGTTTCTATTCAGTCATCTCTTCGGTCCGTTCCTCGGGCATACGATCTCCCTGTCGATGTTGTTTGTCGGGGGGCGCGCCGACCTTTCCTGGTGGATATTCTTCCTTGCCGTCACAGCGTTCTGGCCGTTTCCCTTTGTCTTGCGGCTGACGGGTTGGTACGTGCCGCTGGCACTGCTCTCGATCGAAAACCTGATGTTCTGCATCCTTTGGGGTTGTTATCAATATGGCGGCATCAGCTCGCCGATCATGCCATGGCTGGTTACTGTTCCGCTGCTCGCCTTCTTTTACCTACCCGAGCGCTCGACGAGAATCATTGTCACAATCCTTATCGTCACGAACCTCACGCTGTTCTATGGAGCGTATGAAATAATCGGGTTCCCACGGAGCTTCATGGGGCAGGGTTTGGTCATTCTCGGCTTGATATCTACATTTTCTGCCAGCGTCTACGTCTCGATGATGGCACTCTATTTTGCGAGCATCGTCAGTTCACATGGCGAGCTCGAGCGGGAGATTCAGCACCATCAGGCGACGGAATGGAGCCTTCGTGACGCAACCAGACAGGCGCGGCGAGCTCTGATGGCGAAATCGGACTTTCTTGCCAAGATGAGCCATGAATTGAAGAACCCGCTCAACGCGGTCATTGGCTACAGTGAGATTCTCCTCGAGGATATCGGTGGGACCGAAACCCAGAAGCGCGGGGATCTGACCTCGATCAGAAGTGCCGGCTTTAGGCTCCTTGGGCTCATCGACGCCCTTCTCGAACTGTCGAGGCTGGAAGCCGGCAAGGCACAACTCCGCGTCGAAGAATTCGAGTTTGTCAGTTTCTTTCAGAACGTGGTTTCCTTATCCCACTCATCCATCATTGCAGGTGGAAACAAGCTGATTGTGCAGCCGCCTCCGGCGGGGAAGATTGTCTGCGATTCACAGAAGCTGCAGCGTGTTGTTGAAGGCCTGTTGAGCAATGCCGCAAAGTTCACGGTGAACGGTCGCATTACGTTTTCGGCTTCGATGGGGGACGATTCATTCAGTGTATCGGTCGAGGACACTGGGGTTGGGATCGGGCAGGAGCGGCTTGCGAGTCTGTTCGACACCTTTGGTAGTTCCGAAGACGAAACAGCAAGTAAGTACGCTGACGAGATCAGGCTCGGGCTTCCTCTGGCACATCGGTACTGCCAATTGATGGGCGGCCATCTTTCGGTTCACAGCAAGCTGGGCCTGGGTACGACGGTCACCGTTACTTTGCCGAGGCAATCGCGCGGCGTCAATGAGCGGATAGATGTCAGCATGGAAATGCACGGGCAGGCCGCGTGACACAGCAAAGGGTAACCAATTGGAAGGGCGCCGACGAAGGCGCAGGCAAGCGCCGTGCCCACGCCGGGGGTACCCTATGCAGCCGCGCGTGCGACGCAACACTTACCGGCCAAGTCGCCGACCCGAGTGACCACATATGAACACGAACTACGCTGTCCCGCGTCGGAGCGCTGAGCAACCAGCGACCGATCACCCACTCGATGAAACGCAGAGCTCGGCGAATGTGGGCCAGGGGCGGCTTCTCATTGTCGACGATGTCCGTGAAAACCGCGAGATTCTGAGGCGTCGCTTCGAGCGTCATGGCTTCCGTGCAATCGAGGCCGGCGGCGGGATCGAAGCACTGGATTTGATAGAGCGAGAGGCTTTCGATCTCGTCCTCCTGGACATGATGATGCCTGACCTCGCCGGGCTCGAGGTCCTGGCGCGCATTCGCTCAAAGTACTCGCCGGGTTTCTTACCGGTCATCATGGTTACCGCGAAGAGCCAGAGCGAAGACGTCGTTGAAGCGTTGAACTGCGGCGCCAACGATTACATCACCAAGCCGGTCGACTTCTCCATCGCGCTGGCCCGCGTAATCACCCAACTCCATAGAAAGCGAGCCGAAGAGAAGATTCAACAAATGAATGAGGAGCTTTCGCGGACGAACGAGGCGCTCGAGTCCCGTGTCGCCGCCCGTACAAAGGACCTGGTTCAATCCAATCAGCAACTTCGAAGCGAAATTGAGCAGCGCGAGAAATCGCAGGCGATGGTCGAGCACTTGGCTCACCACGATGCGCTGACGGGACTTGGCAATCGGCTCTTGTTCCATAAGCAGCTTGGCGACGCGCTTGCGCACAGTCGGCGTCGCGGACGTGATTTAGCGGTTCTGTTCATTGATCTGGATGGCTTCAAGACTATCAATGACACCCTCGGGCACGCGACTGGAGATTCTTTGCTCAAGCACGTGGCCGCCCGCTTGAAAAATGACCTTCGGGAAGGCGACAAGATTGGGCGACTCGGCGGCGACGAATTTGCGATCATTCAATTTGGCAATGAACAACCGAAAGAAGCCACCGCGCTCGCGACGCGTCTGATAGAACTCATTGGAGCGCCCTTTAGCATTGATAAACAGAGTCTGGTCATTGGCGCCAGCATAGGCATTGCTGTCGCAAAGGGCGACTATCAGGATCCCACTCAGTTGCTCCGAGCCGCGGACTTGGCGATGTATCGCGCCAAGGCGGATGGCCGCGGCCGGTTTCTGGTTTTCGAGCCGCAGTTCGATCGGCAGGCGCAAGAGCGTCGGGAACTGGAGGTTGCCTTTCGTGCAGCCGTTGAGCAAGACGCTCTTGAGATTTATTACCAGCCTTTCGCCAACGTGCAGACTGGACGGATCAGTGGGTTTGAGGCGCTGTCACGTTGGAAAGATCCACAACGCGGATTTGTGCCGCCGAGCACTTTCATCCCTTTGGCCGAAGAAATCGGACTGATGGATATCGTCGGCGAGAGGATTCTCAGGCGCGCCTGTGCGGATGCCGCAAGTTGGCCGCAAGATATCACGGTCGCCGTGAATGTATCTGCCGCGCAGTTCAAGAGCGGTCATTTGGTTTCTGCAGTCGAGGAGGCGCTAGCCGCCTCCGGGCTGCCTCCAAGTAGGCTGGAGTTGGAAGTCACTGAATCGATCTTTCTCCAGGGCAGCGAGTCAAATTGCGCGATTCTTAGCCGCCTTAGTGACCTGGGCGTCAAGATGTCGCTAGACGACTTTGGCACGGGCTATTCCAGTCTGAGCTATTTGCGCAGTTTTCAATTTAGCAAGATCAAGATCGATAAATCCTTTATTCTCGATATTTCGACAAGTCAAAGTAGCGTGGCAATCGTGCGGGCCGTTTGCGGATTGGCGCGCAGCTTTGGGGCGTCTACGACGGCCGAAGGCGTCGAAACTGATGACCAGCTTGCGCAAATTAGGGCAGAGGGATGCACCGATATGCAGGGCTATTTTTTCAGCATGCCCTTGCCCGTTGGCGAGATTCCCGCCCTGCTGGCGCGCGTGCTATCTGCGCCGAAATAGCGAACTGCCCCCATCTCCGAAACACACTACCGCCGCGCTCCCGTGATCTGGCCGCAGGCTTGAAGATCCGATGAAGTACACAGAATCCAAGGAGAGAAGCGCGGAAGTGCTGCGGGCGGCGCTGGGCTTCATCGGACAGCATGCGGCGTGCTGCAACCCGATCACCTTCGCCGTCTGGTACGAGTACGCGGCAGGCATCAATGCGAGGTTGACTCTTGCGATAGACGAATGCTTGCGCGCTCAGTCCGTCTTGGGTGACACCGAAATCGCCCAACTGCATCGCGACTACGTGGCTGATCCGGATAGCGAGGCCATGCAGGAGATCAACGCCGAATTGCGGCGCGTCATGTCGGGTGTGGCGGTGAATGCGTCGAGCACAGGTGCCTCGGCCGGCAGGTTCGGCGAGGAGCTCGATCGCCTCGCGGTCATGCTCAGGCAGGGCGAGTCGCTGACGCTACCGGCTTTGCTGGACGGTGCCGCCGCCAGTGCACGGGAGATGAAGGGAACGACAGCCACGCTCGTGCAACGGATTTGCGATGGACAACGCGAGATCGAGCAACTGCGCGCCGACTTGACACGCGCGCGTGACGAGGTCCTGCTCGATCCGCTGACAGGGGTGCTCAACCGAAAGGGCTTCGACCAAAGCCTCGTCGCACTCATGGGCCAGCCGCGAAGGCCGGGCCAGTCGCACAGCCTGGTGATGATCGATATTGATCACTTCAAGAGAGTCAACGACAAGCATGGCCATGTCACTGGCGATCTGGTGATCCGCAGCTTGGCGGGCCTGCTGCGCGACAGTGTGCACAACGGCGAACGCCGCGTCGCGCGCTTTGGCGGCGAGGAGTTCGCGATACTGCTTCCGGGCACTTCCGCCGCTGAAGCCGTGCCTCTGGCAGACGCGGTGCGCCAGCGTGTTAGCGCGACGAAGTTTCGAGACCGCCGAACGCAACAGGTGGTGGTGCAGGTGACCATCTCCGCAGGTGTCGCCGCATTGGATGCTGATGACCACCCCGAAACCTGGATTGCGCGTGCCGACGAGGCGCTCTATCGGTCCAAGCAGAATGGGCGCAACCGGGTCAGTTGTTGATCGCGATGCGGCTCGGGACTCAGGAAAGAGGTTGCGCAGCATGCGCCACCGACCGATGGCAAGGACGATGGGCTGTTGCAGTAGGGAACTGCCGCTCAGGATGTCGCGGCACCTTGGATCGCGAGACGTGTCATGAGGCGTATGGCCGCGCATTCAACGACTGCGTTGGTGCGGGGCGGAGGGAGGCGGCGAATGACGGCTCAAGGTCGACAGTCACCTGACGGGGTCCCCTTTCTTCCCACCATAGTTTGGGCTCGAGTATTCGATTCTCTTCACCTCAGCCTGCCAGCTGCACCTCCGTGGCATACCGGGCCCGTGCCGGCCGTCAGCGTCCCAACGCAAAATGCAGGGCCCGCGCGAAGGCGGCCGGGTCGGTGAGGGCGACGAACACCAGACCCGCGAGCGCGCCCGCCAGATGGGCGTCGTGGTTGACGCCGGCGCTGCGCTGGCGCGCGGCGACCCAGGTGAATGCGAGGTAGCCGAGCGCGAACAGCGGCGCCGGGATCGGCACCGGAATCGGCAGCACGAATAACTGTGCGCCGGGCTGGTACACGATGGCTGCGAACAGCACCGCCAGGATCGCGCCTGAAGCGCCCAATGTGCGGTAATTTGGCTCGCCGCGGTGCTTGACGTAGGTGCCGGCGGCGCTGGCGAGCAGCCCGAACAGGTACAGCCAGAGGAAGCGGCGGGTGCCGATCTCGCGCTCGAGCACGAAGCCGAACGCCCAGAAGGTGAAGCCGTTGAAGAACAGGTGCCCGAGGTCGGCGTGCACGAAGGCGCTGGTGATCGCGGTGGCGTATTCGTGCCGACGCCAGAACCAGTAGGGCCGGAACAGGTTGCGCTCGACGATCGCCGGATCCGACAGCCCGTACAGACTGGCGGCCACGATGGCGCCGAGCAGCACCAGCGAGGCAGGGGTGGCGGCGAGGATCGCGATGGTGTTGTGCACGGGCAGGCGGACGGCGCATGCGGGGGGCCCCATTCTCGACCGGTACCGATTCCCCGTGGCCCGGTCGCGCCAAACCCGGCGTATGCGGCATCATTGCCGCATGATCGAGCCCCCTCTTTCGGTGCTGCTCGCGGATCCCGACGGCGCCCTGCGCGCGCGGTTGACAGCCGCCGGCCTGGCCGTGACCGAGCTCGAGCCGGGTGCCGAGGCTGCCGCGCACGATGCCGTGCTTCTGCGCGCGGCGACGCCGGCGGCGTTGGCGGCGCTGGCCGGTCGCGCCGACCTGCCGCAGATCGCGTTCGACAGTGCGGTGGTGGTGCTTGCCGAGCAGCCCGACGATGCGCTGGCCGACGCACTGCTGGTGCGCGGCGTCGAAGCCGTGGTGGCGGCGGGTGACCTGGGCGCGCTGCAGCGCGAGATCCGCCACGCCGTGCTGCGCAAGCGGCTCGAGCGCGAGGCGCGCACGGCCTACGCCACCGATCTGGCCACCGGCCTGCCGCACCAGGCGCAGTTGCTCGAACACATGACCCAGCTGATCGCGCTGCGCGAGCGCGAACCGGCGCCGATGGTGCTGCTGGTGCTGCGAGTGGAAGGCTACGCCGCGGCGGCGGCGCGACTGGGCAGCGAGGCGGCCAACGTGCTGCGGCGCAAGGTTGCGGTGCGGCTGCGCAGCGGCCTGCGCGCCAGCGACGTGGTGGCCGCCGTCGGTCCCGATGCCTTCGGCGTGCTGCTGGGCCGGCTTGAGGCACCCGGCGACGGCGAGCGCGTCGCGGCCAAGCTCGTGCGGTCGCTGCAGCAGCCCCTGCAGGTGGCCGGCCAGCCGTGCCAGGTGACGGCGGCCGTCGGCATGGCGCTGTACCCGGCACATAGCAAGGATGCGCGCACGCTGCTGCTGCGTGCCAGCACCCAGGCGGGCTCGGTGGCGACGCTGGGCGGCGCCGGCCATGCCGGTGCGGTCGAGCGTGCGGCCGGTGCCGCGGCCAACGACGACGCTGTGGACTGAACCTCCCGCCCGGTGGATACCGGACGCGCTCAGTCGGCGGCTGTTCGGCGCCAGGCGGCGAGCAGCGCGTCGGGCACGTTCAGGCCCTGGGCCTCGGCCTGTCGGCGCAGCGCCTCGCGCCGGGCGCCGGGCAGTCGCACGCCTTCGTCGGACAGCATCTCGGCCACCAGGGTCTCGATGCGGTCGAGGTAGCCCGCGCGGCCGGCCAGCGCGTCGGGGTCGATCGCGATGAAGGCCTGGCCGATCCGCGGCTGGTTGCCTTCGTCGACGAAGAAGCTGCTCGCCTCGAAGCCGAAGCGGGCGCCGAGCAGCGCGGCGACGAGCAGCTCGACCACCAAGGCGAGCATGCCGCCCTTGGGCGAAGAGACGGCGCCGATCGGCAGCATCGAGCCGTCGAGCGCGGCCTGCGCGTCGGTGGTGGGCCGGCCTTCGCGGTCCAGTGCCCAGCCCGGTGGGATCGGCCGCCCGGCCTTGGCCGCGAGCATCACCTTACCGCGCGCGACCTCGCTAAGGCTGAGGTCGATCAGCAGCGGATCGCAGGCGCCGGTCGGCGCGCCGGCTACCGGGCGGCGCGGGAAGATCGCCGCCACCGGGTTGGTGCCGAAGACCGGATGGCGGCCGCCCGGCGCCGGCATCGCCGCCGGCGAGTTGGCGAACCCGAGGCCGACGAGGCCGGCCGCGGCCAGCGGACGCAGGTGGTCCACGATCACGCCCGCATGGTGGCTGTTGGTGACGCCGACGAAGGCCACGCCATATTCGCGCGCACGGGCCAGCGCCTCGGCCACCGCCAGCTCGCAGGCCGCAAAGGCCAGGCCGCAGCCGGCGTCGACCAGCGCCGCGCCGCCGCGGGCGTGCACCACCCGTGGCACGGCGGCGCCGTCGGCGCGGCCGTTTCGCAAATGGGTCGCGTACTGCGACACGCGGCTCAGGCCGTGCGAGCCGAGGCCCTGCGCCTCGGCCAGCACGAGGGCGCGCGCAGTCGCCTCGGCCATCGCCGGGCCGGCACCGGCGGCGCGCAACTCGGCAGCGACACGCGCGCGCACCTCGCTGCAGGGCACCGTCGCCATCAGGAGAGTGCCTCGGCGACCTTGTCAGCAATCATCCCGCTGACGCGCGCGTTCGATTCGACGGTGACGCCGGCGACGTGCGGTGTCAGCAGCAAGTTGGGGCAACCCTGGAAGTGCGCCGCCGCGGCCAGCGGTTCGTGGTCGAAAACGTCGAGCGCGGCGCCACCGAGATGGCCGCTGCGCAGTGCCGCGGCGACCGCGGCCTCGTCGACGATGCCGCCGCGCGCGGTGTTGACGAGCACCGCGCCCGGCTTCATCGCCGCAATGCGTGCGGCGCCGAACAGGCCGCGCGTGGAGGCCAACAGCGGCACGTGCAGGCTGACGACGTCGGCGCGGGCCACCAGCGCGTCGAGCGGCGCCCAGGTGGCCAGCCCATCGGCGAAAGCCGGATGACCAGCATCCATCATCGCATCGAATGCGATTGCCGGCATGCCGATCGCGCGCGCCAGCCGCGCGGTGAGCTGGCCGATCATCCCGTAGCCGACGAGGCCGAGCAGCCGCCCCGCAGCCTCGCGGCCGTCGGACAGCGCGGCGCGCGGCCACTGGCCTGCCGCCACCGCTGCCGTCGAGGCGTAGGCGCCGCGCAGCAGCATCAACGCGGCGGCGACCACGTACTCGGCCACGCTCTGCGCGTTGGCGCCGGTGGCCGGGATCACGCGCATGCCGCGGGCCTCGCAGGCCGGCACGTCGATGTTGTCAAGTCCCACGCCCAGGCGCCCAACGACGCGGCAGCGCGCAAGCGCGGCGATCAGCTCGCCCCGCACCTGGGTGCGGTTGCGCACGATCAGCGCATCGGCGGTGGCGGCCTGTGCCAGCAGCCGCGACCAGTCGTCCACCAGCGTCGCGTCATGCAGCACGTCGTGCGCCGCGGCCAGCCGGGCCACCGCGGCCGCGTCCATGAACTCGGTGACGACGATGCGCGCCACGTTCAGGCGCTTTCGTACAGCCGCGTGAGCACGAACTCGCGGTGCCCCAGCGCCTCGGCCGCGGTGAGCCGCCCGTTGGCGGTGCGCAGCATGCACTCGAGCAGCTTGTCACCGGCCTGGTTGAGCGTGAGCTCGCGCTGCAGCAGCCCGGTGACGTCGACGTCGATGTGCTCGCTCATCGTGCGCACCGTGCGCGGATTCGCGCAGATCTTGATCACCGGCAGGATCGGGTTGCCGATCACGTTGCCCTGCCCGGTGGGGAAGAAGTGCACCGCATAGCCCGAGGCCGCGCACAGGGTCACCATCTCGGCCGCGGCACTTGACGAATCCATGAACCACAGACCCGGGTGGCTCGGCATCTCGGCCTTGTCGATCACGCCATCGACCGTGCACTTCTTGCCGATCTTCTGGATGTTGCCCAGCGCCTTCTCCTCGATCGTCGTCAGGCCGCCGGCGATGTTCCCCTTGGTCGGCTGGCTGTCGGACAGGTCGCTCGTCTTGTGGCGGTTGATCACGTCCTGGTAGCGGTTGAACATGAACATGAACTGCTCGCGCACGGCGTCGTTGGCGCAGCGCGCGGCCACGATTTGCTCGCCGCCGGTGAGCTCGGTGGTCTCGCCGAAACACAGCGTGCTGCCCAGCGCGTGCAGCTTGTCGAAGGCGTCGCCGACCGAGGGGTTGGCGCCGCAACCGCTGGTGGTGTCGCTCTCGCCGCACTTGGTGCTGACCCACAGTTCGTGGATCGCGCAGGCCTCGCGCTGCTTCTCGCTGGCCCACTGCACGAACTCGCGCGCCGCCTTGCTGGCACGCAGGATGGTGTCGTGGTCGCCGTGGAGCTCGATGCCGAAGCCGATCACCGGCTTGCCCGTGGCCTTGATGCCGTCGACGACCTTCTGTGTCCAGCCGTCCTCGATGCCGATCACGACCACCGCCGCCACGTTGGGGTTGCAACCGGCGCCGATGAGGGTGCGGAAGTGCAGGTCGAGGTCGGCGCCGAACTGCAGCCGGCCATAGGGATGCGGGATCGCCAGCGCGCCCTTGATGTTGTGCGCCACCGCCTCGGCGGCGGCGTTGGACAGGTCGTCCAGCGGCAGGATGATGACGTGGTTGCGCACGCCCACGCGGCCGTTCTCGCGCCGGTAGCCGAGGAAGGTGGTGTTCTTGTCGACGATGCTCATGCGGGCCTCCGGGCTTACCAGCGCTTGGTCTTGATGTTGTGGACGTGGGCGTGTTCGCCGGCCTTGATCGGCGCCACCACCTTGCCCATGTCGATGCCGTACTTGATGACGGTGTCGCCGGGCGCCATGTCCTTCAGCGCCACCTTGTGGCCGATCGGGATGTCCTGCCGGGCCTGGACGTCGATCATGCGATCCTCGTCCATGATCCAGCCCTTCAGCGCCATGCCAGCCTTGACGCCCTCGACCACCACCACCGCGACGCTGTCGTGGGCGTCGTGCAACACGAAATGAATCATCCTCGTCTCCTGTGCGCGCCGGCCCCTGCGGGGCGGCCGAACGCGAGTATCCGCGCCCGGCCGCCGTACGTCAACCATGTCATCTAGATGACCTGAATGGCCCGTGGTCGTGGCCGCGGCATGTCGCGGCGGCGTCGAACGGCCGGCGCGACGGCGATGCGGGCGATGCGGGCGATGCGGGCGATGCGGGCTCAAGTCGGGCCGGCATCGTCCGATAGACAGCACAGGCGGTCCGCGCCGAGGGCGACAGCGCCGCGAGTGGCGCTGTCCCCTGCGGCTATCCGCTCGCGCTCGGCCGACCGGGCAAGGTGATGGGACCGGTTCGATGGCCCCGGGCCGGATCCCGCCGGCAAGGGCCCTTCATCCAGGGCAATCGATGTGACTCAGCAGGCGCCACCGTCCGACGATCTCGCTCAGGCCGCGCGCGAGACCGGGTTCGGCCAGGGCGTCCAGGCCATGCGCCGCACCCTGTCGACGACCCCCGTCGGCTGGGGCCTCGTGCTGTGGATGTGCTGGGGCCGCGTGCCGCAGGCCCCGTTGCTGAGCTGGCAGGCAGCCTTCGCGCTGACCTGGGCCCTGAACCTGTGGATCCTGCGCCGGGTGGCCCGCGATGGCGCCCGCGCTGCCCGTCATGGCGCGTCGATCCTGGGCGTCGCGATCCTCGACGGCATGGCCTGGGGTCTGATGTTCCCGCTGCTGACCGGCCGCGACCCGGCGCTCGATGCCTGGCTGGGCGCGGTACTGGCTGGCGTCGGCGCCATCAATGCGCCGGTCTACATCACCACGCCGCGCTGCTACCGGGCCCAGATCGGGTCGATCTGGGCGGTCGCCATGCTCGCCGCCGTGCTCCACTGGCGGCAGCTCAACGTGATGCAGACGCTGGTGGGCCTGACCGTCTTTTACGCGCTGATCGCGTACTACATGCAGTCGGTGGCCGAGCGCGTGCTTGAGGGCATCCGGCTTCAGCTGGCCAACGCCGCGCTGGCAGGGCAGCTGCAGATGGCGCTGCAACTGGTGGAGCAGGACGCTGCCACCGATGCGTTGACCGGCCAGCCCAATCGGCGCGCGCTCGACCTCCTGATGCGCCAGCAGGTCGAGCGGGCCGCGAGCGACGGGCGGCCATTCTCGGTGCTGATGCTGGACCTCGACCACTTCAAGCAGATCAACGATGCGCACGGCCACGGCGTCGGCGACGAGGCGCTCAAGGCCTTCGCGGCCCGGGTGCGCGACCAACTGCGTGCGGGCGATGTGTGCGCGCGCTACGGCGGCGAGGAATTCGTGGCCGTGCTGCCGGGCACCGCACTGGCCGCAGCGTGCGAGGTCGCCGAACGCCTGCGGCTTGCGGTTGCCGACGGCGCCCTGCCGACGACGCCGCCGCTGCGCGCGACGGTGTCCATCGGTGCGGCCGAGTTCGTGCCGGGCGTGACGCCGCAGCAGCTGTTGAACATGGCCGACGCGGCGGTGTATGCGGCCAAGAAGGGTGGCCGCAACCGGGTCAAGGCCTGCGCGGCGGTGCACGCCGGCTGAGCGGCGGGCGGGCGCTGAGACGCGCGGTCACTCGACTGGGCTTCGCGGTGCGCACTACGGGATGGGTGCTTCGGAGCAGCCGGGCGCGCTCATGCGTCAGCCCAGGTAGCGCGCCTCGAGATGCGCGCGGAAATGCGCCGGGTTTAGGGTCTCGCCGCTGGCGCGCAGCGCCAGTTCGTCGGTCGTCCAGCGGCTGCCCTGCAGCCAGATGTTGTCGCGCAGCCAGTCGAAGACGGCGGCCAGGTCGCCGCGGCCGATGCGCGCGTCGAGGTCGGGCATCGCGCGGCGCATCGCCGCGAACCACTGCGCCGCGTACATCGCGCCCAGTGAATAGCAGGGGAAGTAGCCGAACAGCCCGCTGGGCCAGTGCACGTCCTGCAGCGGGCCGTCTCTGAAGTTGCCGCGTGTGTCGACGTCGAGCAGTTCCATCATCTTCGCGTCCCAAAGCGCGGGGATGTCCTCGGCCTCGATCTCGCCTTCGATCAGCGGCCGCTCGATCTCGTAGCGCAGGATCACATGCGTCGGGTAGGTAACCTCGTCGGCGTCGACGCGGATGAAGCCCGGCTTGACGCGCGTCAGCAGCCGGTGCAGGTTCGGCGCCTCGAACGCCGGCTGCGCGCCCAGCGTCTGCGCCACCAGCGGTGCGAGATGGGCGATGAAGCCGGGGTGGCTGCCGAGCTGCATCTCGAAGCTCAGGCTCTGGCTCTCGTGCAGCGCCGCCGAACGTGCGTTCGACACCGGCTGACCGAGGTCTCCGCGTGGCAGGTTCTGCT
Source organism: Betaproteobacteria bacterium (assembly GCA_037443665.1). Classification (GTDB taxonomy): domain Bacteria; phylum Pseudomonadota; class Gammaproteobacteria; order Burkholderiales; family Burkholderiaceae_C; genus Rubrivivax. The sequence goes on along the minus strand of JBBINW010000019.1, from coordinate 47,965 downwards.
CGTAGCGTGCGTGGCCCGTCTCGTGGATCGTGCCCATCAGGCTGCCGAGGAACTCGTCGTCGCGGAAGCGCGTCGTCAGGCGCACGTCCTCGGGCACGCCGCCGCAGAAGGGGTGGGTGCTGACGTCCAGCCGCCCGGCCTCGAAGTCGAAGCCGAGCAGGCGCATCACGCGCTCGCACAGCGTGCGCTGTGCGGCGAGCGGGAACGGGCCCGCCGGCTCGATCAGCGGCTCGCGCGACTGCTTGTCGCGCACCTGCCGGATCAGCCCCGGCAGCCACTGCCGCACCTCGCCGAAGACGCGGTCCACCTGGGCCGAGCGCATGCCGGGCTCGTAGCGATCCATCAAGGCGTCATACTTCGACAGGCCGGTCTGCGCCGCCAGCAGTGCCGCCTCTTCGCGCGCCAGTGCCAGCACGGGGCCGAAGTTCAGGGCGAAGCCGGACCAGTCGTTGGCCGGGCGCTGGGCTCGCCAGGCGTGCTCGCAGCGCGCTGCGGCGAGTTGCTGGCGCTCGACCAGTGAGCCCGGCACCGCGTTGGCGGCCCGCCAATGGCGGCGCATCTCGCGCAGGTTGGCGCGCTGGTGGTCGGTGAGCAGTTCCTGCTCGGCGCGGGCCAGCTGGTCCGGCAGCTGCGGGTCGGTGCTCATGCGATGCAGCAGCGCGGCCATCTCGGCAAGGGCGGCGGCACGCGCCTCGTTGCCCTTGGGCGGCATGTTGGCGGCCTGGTCCCAGCTTGCGATGGACTGCAGGTGGCCAAAGCGATGCATGCGCGTCCAGGTGCCGGCGAGCGCTTCGTAAGCAGGGGCGGTGGACATGGGATGCGGGTCTCGGGCGGCGGTACCGGGACGACGATTCTGCCGTTGCCATGCCGGGCCCGCCCGTCAGAGCGAGAACTGACCCGGGAACAGCCACAGCAGCGCTGCGGTCAACAGCACGTAGCGGAGGAGCTTGCCGACCGCCATGTAGCAGACGCAGGGCCAGAACGGCAGCTTCAGCCAGCCGGCGATCGCGCACAGCGGGTCGCCGACCACCGGCAGCCACGACAGCAGACAGGCCTTGGGTCCGAAGTCGCGCAACCAGCGTAACGCGCGCAGTTGCAGCTGCCTGTGCTGCAGCCGCTCGTACAGCGCCTCGGCGCCGTAGCCCGTCCACCAGCTGGTCGCCCCGCCGATGGTGTTGCCCAGCGTGGCCACGGCCATCGCCGGCCAGAACAGCGTCGGGTTAAGCTTGACCAGCCCGATGACCGCGAACTCCGAGCCCACGGGCAGCAGCGTGGCCGAGACCAGCGACACCAGGAAGACCGTGACCAGACCGTATTGCGGCAGTGCCAGGGCAGTGAGCGCCGATTGCAGCCAGGTCTCCATGAACTCGCGCGATTATCGGCAGTCGGGCGCGGCAGCCGCGGGCGGGGCCACGGCTATACTCGCGCCTCATTTTTCGGCACTCCGCTTCGCGTCCGCCCGCCCCTTCCGCCCTCCCTGCCCGTGCCGATGACGCCCTCGCTTGTCCACCCGCTGCGCGTCGGCGCGTTCGAGCTGCCCAACAATCTGTTCGCGGCGCCGATGGCCGGCGTTACCGACCGCCCGTTCCGTGCGCTGTGCCGGCGCCTGGGCGCGGGCTACGCAGTCAGCGAGATGGTGACCAGCAAGCGCGAGCTGTGGGGCTCGCTGAAGACCTCGCGCCGCGCCGACCATGCCGGCGAGGCGGCGCCGATCGCGGTGCAGATCGCCGGCGTCGAGCCGGGAGAGATGGCCGACGCCGCACGGTACAACATCGACCGTGGTGCCCAGATCATCGACATCAACATGGGCTGCCCGGCCAAGAAGGTGTGCAGCAAGTGGGCCGGCTCGGCGCTGATGCAGGACGAGCCGCTGGCGCTGGCGATCGTCCAGGCGGTGGTGGCGGCCTGCGCGCCGCGCGGCGTGCCGGTGACGCTGAAGATGCGCAGCGGCTGGTGCGCCAGCGAGCGCAATGCGCTGCGCATCGCACGAGCGGCCGAGGCCGCCGGCATCGCGATGGTCGCGCTGCATGGCCGCACCCGCGAGCAGGGCTACCAGGGCCGCGCCGAGCACGACACGGTGGCGGCGGTGAAGGCGGCGCTGGCGATTCCCGTGGTCGCCAACGGCGATATCGATTCGCCAGCCCAGGCGCGCGCGGTGCTGCAGGCCACCGGTGCCGACGCGCTGATGATCGGTCGCGCCGCGCAGGGCCGGCCCTGGATCTTCGGCGAGATCGCGCACTTCCTGGCCCACGGCACGCTGCCCGCGCCGCCGGCCACGCGCGACGTTCAGCGCTGGCTGCTCGAGCACCTGCAGGACCACTACGCGCTCTACGGCGCGGCCGGCGGCGTGCGCAGTGCGCGCAAGCACATCGGCTGGGCGGTGCGCGCGCTGCCCGGCGGCGCGGCCTTCCGCGCCACGATGAACGGCATCGAGGACGCCGCCGCGCAATGGCGGGCCGTCGAGGCCTACTTCGATCGGCTGGCGGGGTGCCATCCGCGCCTGCCGGCGGCCGTCGCCGACGCGGCCAACGACGCGCGCAGCGCGATCGCGGCATGAGCAAGAAGGACATCGACGAATGCATCCGCGCCAGCGTGGAGCAGTACCTCAGGGACCTGCGTGGCGCCGAGCCTGCCGACCTGCACGACCTGTTCCTCGGAGCGGCCGAGAAGCCGCTGCTCGACGTCGTGCTGCGCCACGCCGACGGCAACCAGAGCCGGGCCGCCGAATGGCTGGGCATCAACCGCAACACGCTGCGGCGCAAGCTGCTCGACCACAAATTGATCAAGTGAAGGAGGCGCCCAGCCGGGCGTCCGAGGTTCCTGCATGGCAACGCTGACCGCGCTCATCTCCGTCTCCGACAAGACCGGCATCGTCGACTTCGCCCGTGCGCTGGCCGCGTTGGGCGTGCACCTGGTGTCCACCGGCGGCACCGCGCGGCTGCTGGCCGACGCCGGTCTTGCGGTGACCGAGGTGGCCGAGGTCACCGGCTCGCCGGAGATGCTCGACGGCCGCGTCAAGACCCTGCACCCGCGCATCCACGGCGGGCTGCTGGCGCGGCGCGACCTGCCCGCGCACATGGCCGCGCTAGCCGCGCACGGTATCGGCACGATCGACCTGCTGGTCGTCAACCTCTACCCCTTCGCGCAGGCCACCGCGCGGCCCGATTGCACGCTGGAAGACGCGATCGAGAACATCGACATCGGCGGCCCGGCGATGCTGCGAGCGGCGGCCAAGAACTGGACCGACGTGACAGTGGTCATCGACCCCGTCGACTACGCCCGCGTGCTGGCCGAACTGGGCGGCGACGGCATCAAGCGAGACACCCGCTTCATGCTTGCGAAGAAGGTCTTCGCCCATACCGCGGCCTACGACGGGATGATCAGCAACTACCTCGGCGCGCTGCAGCCGGGAGCCGAGGACCATGTCGACGCGATCCCGGCGCGCGAGCCTTTCCCGGCCACGGTCACGCTGCAGTGGACCAAGGTGCAGGACATGCGCTACGGCGAGAACCCGCACCAGAGCGCAGCTTTCTACCGCGATCCCGCGCCCGCCGCCGGCCTGCTCGCCGGCTGGACGCAGCTGCAGGGCAAGGCGCTGAGCTACAACAACATCGCCGACGCCGACGCGGCATGGGAATGCGTGAAGACCTTCGACGCCCCGGCTTGCGTCATCGTCAAGCACGCCAACCCCTGCGGCGTGGCGGTGGGGGCGACGCTGGTCGAAGCCTACGCGAAGGCCTGGAAGACCGACCCGACCTCGGCCTACGGCGGCATCGTCGCCTTCAACCGGCCGCTGGACGAAGCCACCGCGCGCCAGATCGGCGAGTACAAGCAGTTCGTCGAGGTGCTGATCGCGCCGGCCATCGACGCGGCGGCGCGGGTCCACTTCGCGGCCAAGCAGAACGTGCGCCTGCTCGAGGTGCCGCTGGGCGCGGCGGCCAACGCGCTGGACTTCAAGCGCGTGGGCGGCGGCATGCTGTTGCAGACCCCCGATACCAAGAACGTCGCGCTCGCCGAGTTGCGCGTGGTCACGAAGCGGGCACCGACCGCGGCGCAGATGGACGACCTGCTGTTCGCCTGGAAGGTCGCCAAGTTCGTCAAGAGCAACGCCATCGTGTTCTGCGCCGGCGGCATGACGCTGGGCGTCGGTGCCGGCCAGATGAGCCGCGTGGACAGCGCGCGCATCGCGCGCCTGAAGGCCAACGCGGCCAGGCTCGACCTGACCGGATCGGCCGTGGCCAGCGACGCCTTCTTCCCGTTCCGCGACGGGCTGGACGTGGTCATCGACGAGGGTGCGCGCTCGGTCATCCAGCCCGGGGGCTCGATGCGCGACGACGAGGTCATCGCCGCCGCAGACGAGCGCGGCGTCGCGATGGTCTTCACCGGCACCCGGCATTTCCGCCACTGAGCCACGGCGCGGGGCCACTTCGATCGTCCGCCGGCGCGGGGCTGTCCGCCGCCCGGTCGCGGGCGCCGCAGGCTAGCATCGCGGCCATGTCGCGGGCCGACCTCATGGGCGTGCTGCTCGCCTTCATCGCCCGCCTGGTGACGGGCGCGCAGGGCCATTGGCGCGGCTGCCCCCCGAAGGCCGAGCAGCGCATCTACTTCGCCAACCACCAGAGCCACCTCGACTGGGTGCTGATCTGGGCCGCGCTGCCGCGCGAGCTGCGCGCGCGCACGCGGCCGATCGCGGCGCGCGACTACTGGACGTCGTCGCCATTCAAGCAGTGGCTGACGACGGCGGTGTTCAACGCCGTCTACGTCAGCCGCACGCGGACGGCGGGCCCGGGCGGCGAAGGCGGACCGGGGGGCGACGAGGGCGACCCGCTCGAGCCGTTGGTGGCGGCGCTCGAGGGCGGCGACTCGCTGGTGATCTTCCCCGAAGGCACGCGCAGCCGCGGCGGCGAGCCGCAGCCGTTCAAGGGCGGCCTGTTCCACCTGGCGCAGAGATTCCCGGGCGTGCAGCTGGTGCCGGCCTGGATCGACAACGTGCAGCGCGTGATGCCCAAGGGCGAGGTCGTGCCGGTGCCGATCCTGTGCACGGTGACGTTCGGCGAGCCGATCACGTTGCAGCCGGGCGAGGACAAGCGCGCCTTTCTCGACCGTGCACGGCAGGCGGTGCTGGCGGCACGGCCGCAGCGGGCATGAACGCGCTGCGCACGCTGAGCGTCGATGCGCAGGTGGCGCTGCTGTTCGTCGCGCTGTTCGGGGCCCTGGTGCTGGCCTCGTTGGTGGTCCTGGTGCGCACGCTGCGCCAGGCCGACGCCGACGCTTCGGCGCGCGATCGCGGTGATGCGCTGTTGCGCGATTTGCGCGCGCTGTGGATCGGCGCGATCGTCTTCTGGCTGGCCTGGATTTCGGGGCCCGTGGGGGCGACGCTGGCCTTCGGCGTGTTTTCGTTCCTGGCGCTGCGCGAGTTCATCACCCTCGTGCAGACGCGCCGCGGCGACCACCGCAGCCTGATCCTGGCCTTCTTTGTTGCGCTGCCGGCGCAGTACCTGCTGGTGGGGCTGCGCGCGTTCGACCTCTTCACCGTGTTCGTGCCGGTCTATGTGTTCCTCGCGATCCCGGTGGCCAGCGCGCTGGCAGGCGACCCCGAGCGCTTCCTGGAGCGCAACGCCAAGATCCAGTGGGGCATCATGGTCTGTGTCTATGGCCTGTCGCATGCCCCCGCCCTGCTGCTGCTGCAACTACCCGGCTACGCCGACCGCGGCGCCTTCCTGCTGTTCTACCTGGTCATCGTCACCGCGACGGCGCAGATCGCGCAGGAACTGGCCAGCCGCTGGCTGCGCCGGCGGCCGGTGGTGCGCCAGATCGACCGCAGCTTCTCGGCCCGCGCCTGGGGCCTGGGCGTGGCCGCCGCGGCGGTGGCCGGCGCCGCGCTGTTCTGGATCACGCCGGTGGACCCGCAACGCGCCGCCGCGATGGCCGCGGTGGCCGGCGGCTGCGGCACCCTGGGCGAGCTCGTGATGCGGGCGCTGAAGAGGGACGCCGGCGTGCGGTTTTGGGGCAACCGCAGTTCGGTCACCGGTGCCGTCGGCCTGCTCGACCGCGTCGCGCCGCTGTGCTTCGCCGCGCCGGTGTTCTTCCATTCCGTCCGCTGGTACTTCACCTGAATGGGATCGCCGAGCTCACCGGGTTCGCTGCCCCGAGGGGGCGCGCTGGCGCCTTCGGGCGGCCGAGCGGCACCGACATGCTGATCCTCGGCATCGACCCCGGGCTGCAGCGCACTGGATTCGGCGTCGTCGAGTCGCAGGGCCAGCGGCTGGCCTACGTGGCCAGCGGCACGATCAGCACGCTGGAGGCGCCGCGCGGCGACCTGCCGCAGCGGCTGAAGATCATCTTCGAGGGTGTACAGGAAGTGGTCCAGCGTTACGCACCCGACTGTGCCTGCGTCGAGATCGTGTTCGTCAATGTCAACCCGCAGAGCACGCTGCTGCTCGGACAGGCGCGCGGTGCCGCCCTGGCGGCGCTGGTCTCGGGCGGGCTGCCGGTGGCCGAATACACCGCGCTGCAGATGAAGAAGGCGGTGGTCGGCCACGGGCTGGCCAACAAGGGCCAGGTGCAGGAGATGGTGCGTCGCTTGCTCGGACTGCCCGGTCTGCCGGGCAAGGACGCCGCCGACGCCCTCGGCCTGGCGATCTCGCATGCCCATGCCGGCGCCTCGTTCGCTGCCCTGGCGCAGGCGTCGCCGCTGCAGAGACGGCAACATGCGCAATACCGCAAGGGCCGGACGTATTGAGGATTTCGCGGTGGTCCGGCCGCACAACCCCAAGGAGCAACATGTCGAGCAACACGATGGACTCGCCGATCCGCACGCACTGGATCGACATCGCCCCCGGTTTCGCCGGCTACCTCGCGCTGCCCCCGGCCGGCCGCGGCCCCGGACTGGCGCTGTGGCAGGAGGTCTTCGGCGTCAATGCGCACATCCGCGCAGTGGCCGAGCAGTACGCGCTGGACGGCTTCGTCGTCCTCGCGCCCGACGTCTTCTGGCGCCAGGCGCCCCGGGTCGATCTCGGCTACGAGGGCGAGGACCGCCAGCGCGCGATCGCGCTGATGCAGGGTTACGCCGCGACCGACGCGCTGGCCGACATCGGCGCCGCGGTGGCGGCGCTGCGCGGGCGCGCCGAGGTCGGCGGCGCCAGGGTCGGCAGCTTCGGCTACTGCATGGGCGGGCGGCTGGCCTACCTGGCGGCGGCCGCCGCCGGCGTCGATGCCGCGGTGGCCTTCTACGGCGGCGGCATCCACGCCCAACTCGACCGGGCGGCGCAGATCACCTGCCCGATGCAGTTCCACTATGCAGGGCACGACGACCACATCCCGCCCGAGGCCGTGGAGCGCGTGCGCGCGGCGATGGCCGGCAAGGTGGCCGAGGTGCACGTCTATCCGGATGCGATGCACGGCTTCAACTGCTGGGCGCGCGCCAGCTACCACCCCGCGAGCGCGGCGCTGGCACACGGCCGCGCGCTGGCTTTCCTGGCCCGGCACCTGTTCGCGACCTGACCCGGGAGGCGCCGCCGTGCAGCCTGTCGCGCCGCGACCCCGAAATGCGGTATGTCCTGGGCTTTGATTCGGCGCCCGCTTGTGGCAGTCTTTGCTTGAATCTTGCTTCAGTCGTGGCCATGGGCCGTGACGGCCCGTGGCAAAGGAGTACGCATCGATGAGTGCCGAAACCAGTCTGGTTCCCTTCTCGGGCTCCGCCGGCGCGCCGCACGGCGGCATGCCGATCGCCCGCATGCGAGCCGTCTATCGCGTCGGCGATGTCGAGCAAAGGCTCGACAAGCTGCCGGCGCGCGAACACGAGCACCTGCGCGCCACCTACGAGCGCATGCTCGAGAAGGGCCCCGAGCGCTTCCAGGTCAAGCCGGGCAGCCTGCCGGCGATGGACCACCTCTATGACGAGATGCCCAACTTCAACGAGGTGCTCGACGATGTGCGCCGCCAGCTCGCGCTGTGCCACGACAGCCGCGACGCGCTCGAGATCACGCCGATGCTGCTGCTCGGGCCGCCGGGCATCGGCAAGACCCATTTCGCGCGCGAGATCGCGCAACTGCTGGGCACCGGCCTGGGCTTCATCAGCATGAGCAGCCTGACCGCCGGCTGGGTGCTCAGCGGCGCGTCCAGCCAGTGGAAGGGCGCGCGGCCGGGCAAGGTCTTCGAGACCCTGGTCGATGGCGTCTACGCCAACCCGGTGATGGTCGTCGACGAGATCGACAAGGCGCGCGCCGAACACGCCTACGACCCGCTGGGGGCGCTGTACAGCCTGCTCGAGCACGACACCGCGACGCACTTCACCGACGAGTTCGCCGAAGTGGCCATCGATGCCAGCCAGCTGATCTGGGTGGCGACCGCCAACGACGAGCGGGGTATCCCCGAGCCGATCCTGAACCGGATGAACGTGTTCGAAGTCCAGGCGCCGGATGCCGACGCCGCGCGTGCGATCGCGTTGCGGCTGTACCGCAAGCTGCGCGACGCCCACGACTGGGGCCAGCGTTTCGACGACACGCCGACCGACGCCGTCCTCGAGCGCCTGGCCGGCATGGCGCCGCGCGAGATGCGACGTGCCTGGATGACCGGGTTCGGCAACGCGCGCCTTGCCGGGCGCGCGCGCATCGAGCTGGCCGATCTGCCCGACGCGGCGCCGCGGCGCTCACCGATCGGCTTCGTGCAATAGGCTGTGCGGCGCTGAGGACGGGGACAATCCCGCCGATGTGCCCGACCCCGCGCGAGATCGTCGCGCAGCGCGTTCCGCTGGCTGCCGATCGCGCGGCGTCTGCCGCCCTGGCCATCGCCTGGCTGGGCATGGCTTGCGCGTTCGTCGGCTCCGGCCCGGCGCGCGCGGCGTCGGCCGGGCTCGCCGCGCCTGCAACGCCCGACGAAGGCGCAGCCGCACCATCGCGGCGCCCCCGCATCGGCCTGGTGCTGGGCGGTGGCGGTGCGCGCGGCGCGGCGCACATTGGCGTGCTCGAGGTGCTCGAACGGCTGCACGTGCCGGTGGACTGCGTGGCCGGCACCAGCATGGGCGCCCTGGTGGCCGGGGCCTGGGCGGCCGGCCTGTCGCCGGCGCAGATGTGGGCCGAACTCGGCAAAGCGGACTGGGCCGACATGTTCCAGGACAGCCCCGGCTATGCCGAGCTCAACTTCCGCGAGAAACGCCTGTCGCAGATCTTCCTGCCCGGCAGCGAGGCCGGCGTCAAGAACGGCGGCACGGTCGCGCCGCCGGGGGTTGTCTCGGGGCAGAAGATCAAGCTCTTCTTCAACCACCTGGTACACGCCGACACCGGCGAGCGCGAGATCCAGGACCTGCCGCTGCCGGTGTCGATCGTCGCCACCGACATCGGCACCGGCGAGCGCGTTGTGCTGCGCGACGGCAGCCTGACGCAGGCGATGCTCGCCAGCATGTCGGTGCCGGGGCTGGTGGCGCCGCTCGAATACCGGGGCCGCAAGCTCGTCGACGGCGGGCTGGTCGACAACGTGCCGATCCGCGAGGTGCGCGAGCGCTGCGGTGCCGACGTGGTGATCGCGGTCGACGTCGGCTCGCCGCTGCTGCAGCCCGGCCAGATCGGCGGCCTGCTCAGCGTCGGCGAGCAGGTCCTGCGCCTGCTCACGCAGCAGAACGTGCAGGCCTCGCTGGCCACCCTGGGGCCGCGCGACATCCTCATCCGTCCCGACCTGGGCGACATCACCTCGACCGACTTCACGCGCTACGCCGAGGCCGCCGACCGTGGCCGGGCCGCCGCCGAGGCCGCGGCCGGGCCGCTGGGCGCGTTGTCGGCGGCGCCGCCGGCGTACGCCACCTGGCGCCAGGGCATCGAGACGCGGGTCCCCGCGCCGCCGCGGATCGACGCGATCGAGATCGTCGGTCTGCGCCGTGTCGCCCCCGGGGCGGTGCGGCGCTACATCGAGCAGCGCGTCGGCCAGCCGCTGGACACCGCGCAGCTCGAGCGCGACCTCCTGCGCGCCTATGGCGATGGCGACTACGAGCGCGTGGACTACACCGTCGTCGACGAAGGTGACCGCCATGTGCTGCGCGTCAACGCGGTGGAGAAGAGCTGGGGCCCCGACTATCTGCGCCTGGCGCTGCAGCTCAACGCCAACCTCAGCCAGGGTGCCGGATTCGTGGCGCGGGTCGGCTACGAGAAGACCTGGCTCGACCACCAGGGTGCCGACCTGCTCCTGACCGGCGAGATCGGCAGCCGCAGCAGCGCCGTCGTCGACCGCTACCAGCCGCTCGACACCGCGCAGCGCTTCTTCGTCGATGCCCAGGCCGCCTACCTGCGCGAGCGCACCGATTACTGGGTCCGCGACCAGCGCGTGGCCGAGTACCGCACGGCGCGCACATCGCTGACGCTGGCGGGAGGGGTGAACGTCGACCGCCTGGGCCAAGCGCGGCTGGGCTGGGTCGAGAGCAAGGTCAACAACACGCTGGAGACCGGCGTCGACGTCTTCGCGCTCGTGCCGCAGAAGCCGGGCGGCGGCTGGCTGGTCTCGCTCGACGCCGACCATCTCGACCGTCTGTACTTCTCGTCGCGCGGCTGGTCGACCCGGGTCAGCCTGTTCTCGTCGGACCAGCTCGGCTACGCGCGGGCGAGCCTGGACTCGCGTGCCGCCTGGACCTGGCGGGACTGGGTGCTCGGGACGCACGCGAGCTGGGTCGGCGCCACCCGCGGGCAGCTGCCGATCAACGACGCCGGCAAGCTCGGCGGCTTCCTCGACCTCACCAGCTTCGCCAACGGCCAGCTGATCGGCGACGACGTGGCCTACGCCCACGTGCGGGGCGAACGCATCCTCGGACGCGCGCCGCTGGGCCTGACCGGCGACATGCGCCTCGGGCTGGCCCTGGAGGCGGGCAAGGTCGGCACGCCCTACACGCTGCAGCAGCACGACGGCTGGCTGTACTCGGTGGCGGCTTACCTCGGCGGCGACACACCGGTGGGTCCGGCCTACCTGGGGTTGGGGCTGGGCACGGGCAGATCGGTCAACGCCTACCTGGTGATCGGCGCGCCGTAGCGCGCTGACCGCGACGGCGGGTTCAGCGCGCTGGCCGCGCCAGCCATTCCTCGGCGATCCGCACCCAGGCCGTGGCACCGACCGGGATCAGCTCGTCGTTGAAGTCGTAGCTCGGGTTGTGCAGCATGCACGGTCCCAGGCCGTGGCCGCCTTCGCGGTGTGCACCGTCGCCGTTGCCGATCACGAAGTAGCAGCCTGGCTTGGCCTGCAGGAAGAAGCTGAAGTCCTCGGCGCCCATCGTCGGCTCGAACGGCAGCACGTTCTCGGCGCCTACGACCTTGGAAAGCGTCTCCTGGACGAACTCGGTCTCGGCCGCGTGGTTGACGGTGGGCGGGTAGTTACGGTGGAACGCGAACTCGCAGGTCGCGCCGAAGGCGGCACAGGTGTGCTCGGCGACCAGCTTCATCCGCGACTCGATCAGGTCCAGCGTCTCGATCGAGAACGTGCGCACGGTGCCTCGCACGGTGCAGAAGTCCGGCACCACGTTGAGGGCCTCGCCGGCGTTGACCATCGTCACCGAGATCACGCCGGGGTCGATCGGCCGCCGGTTGCGCGTGATGATGGTCTGGAACGCCATCACCATCTGGCAGGCCACGGGCACCGGGTCGATCCCCAGGTGCGGCATCGCCGCATGCGAGCCCTTGCCGCGGATCGTGATCGTGAACTCGTTGCTTGACGCCATCATCGCGCCCGGGTTGACGCCGAAGGCACCGACCTTCATGCCCGGCCAGTTGTGGGCGCCGAAGATCGCCTCCATCGGGAACTTCTCGAACAGCCCGTCGTTGATCATCTCGCGTGCGCCGCCGCCGCCTTCCTCGGCCGGCTGGAACACGAGATAGACCGTGCCGTCGAAGTTGCGGTGCCGTGCCAGGTGGCGTGCCGCGGCCAGCAGCATCGCGGTGTGGCCGTCGTGGCCGCAGGCGTGCATCCTGCCGGGGTGCTGGCTGGCATGGGCGAAGTGGTTGTGCTCGGTGATCGGCAGGGCGTCGATGTCGGCACGCAGGCCAACGGCGCGCGACGAGCTGCCGTTCTTGACGATGCCGACGACGCCGGTCTTGCCCATACCGCGGTGGACCGGGATGCCCCAGTCGGTGAGGGCCTTGGCGACGACGTCGCTGGTGCGCCGCTCCTCGAAGCAGAGTTCAGGGTGGGCGTGGAGGTCGCGCCGGATCACGGCCACGGCGGCGGCGTCGGCGAGGATCGGTTCGAGCAGCTTCATGCGGGGCCTCGGCAGCGGGATGCGATGCGGCCATCTTATGCCGCGGGGCAGGGCCCTGGCGCGAGCGGGGGCTGTGGCACAGTGCTGGCATGTCCACGCCCGCCTCGACCGCCGCCGCACCCGCGGCCGCGAAGATCGTCCGCGCCGCCTGCCCGCACGACTGCCCCGACACCTGCGCGATGCGCGTCACCGTCGAGGCCGGCCGCGTCGTGCGCATCCAGGGCGACCCTGACCACCCGCCGACCCACGGCGCGCTGTGCACCAAGGTCAGCCGCTACGCCGAGCGCAGCTACCACCCGGAGCGCGTGCTCACCCCGCTCAAGCGCATCGGCCGCAAGGGCGAAGGCCGCTTCGAGCCGATCGGCTGGGACGAGGCGCTCGATGCCATCGCCGCGCGGCTGAAGACCATCGCCGCCGGCGATCCGCAGGCCATCCTGCCGTACAGCTACGCCGGCACGATGGGCCTGGTGCAGGGCGACGGCATGGCGGCGCGCTTCTTCCACCGGCTCGGCGCCTCGCTGCTCGACCGCACGATCTGCAGCAGCGCCGGCGGCGACGCGCTGGTGGTCACCTACGGCGGCAAGGTCGGCATGCATGTCGAGTTCTTCGCCGAGAGCCGGCTGATCCTGATCTGGGGCAGCAACCCGATCACCTCGAGCGTGCACTTCTGGAACTTTGCCCAGCAGGCCAAGCGCGCCGGGGCCAGGCTCGTCTGCATCGACCCGCGGCACACCGAGACGGCCGAGAAATGCCACCAGCACATCGCGCTGCTGCCGGGCACCGACGGCGCGCTGGCGCTGGGCCTGATGCACGAGCTGGTCGTCCACGACTGGATCGACCACGACTACGTGGACCGACATGTGCACGGCTGGGCGGCGCTGCGCGAGCGCGCGCTGCAATGGGATCCGGAGCGCACCGCCGCGACCTGCGGCATCGGCGCGGACACGGTGCGCGAGCTGGCGCGCGCCTACGGCACTTCGAGCCCGGCGGCGATCCGCCTGAACTACGGCATGCAGCGCGTGCGCGGCGGCGGCAACGCGGTGCGGCTGGTCGCGCTGCTGCCTTGCCTGGTCGGTGCTTGGCGGCATCGCGCCGGCGGGCTGCTGCTCAGCAGTTCGGGCTGGTTCAAGGGCGCGCGACACGACGCCTGGCTGCAGCGACCCGACCTGCTCCAGACCGTCCATGGCCCTGCGGACCAGGGGCGGCACCCGCGCACGATCAACATGAGCACGATCGGCGACGACCTGCTGCGCCAGGCTTCACCCGCGTTCGGGCCGAAGATCGAGGCCATCGTCGTCTACAACAGCAACCCGCTGGCGGTGGCGCCCCAAAGTGCGCGCGTCGCGCAGGGGTTTGCGCGCGAGGACCTGTTCACCGTCGTGCTCGAGCACTTCCTCACCGACACCGCCGACCACGCCGACTACGTGCTGCCGGCGACCACCCAGCTCGAGCACTGGGACGCCCACACGGCCTACGGTCACACCTACGCCCTTCTCAACGAGCCGGCTGTTCAGCCGCTCGGGCAGGCGCGGTCGAACGCCGAGATCTTCCGCCAGCTCGCCGTGCGCATGGGTTTCACCGAACCCTGCTTCGCCGACAGCGACGAGGCGATGGCGCGCGGCGCCTTCGTCGCCGACCGCGTCAGCCCGTCGACGCTGCAGGCCCGGGGCTGGGCCCGGCTGTCGATTCCGGACGCACCGTTCGCCGACGGTGGCTTCCCGACGCCCGGGGGCCAGGCGATGGCCGATGCGCCGGGGCTGGGCCTGCCCGACCACGTGCCCAACTACGAGAGCGCGCAGTCGGCGCCCGAACTGGCGGCGCGCTACCCGTTGGCAATGATCTCGCCGCCGGCGCGCAACTTCCTCAACTCCACCTTCGTCAACGTCGCCAGCCTGCGCGCGGCCGAGCGCGAACCGCTGCTCGAGATCCATGCGCAGGATGCGGCCGCGCGCGGCGTCCACAGCGGCGACGTCGTGCGCGTCTTCAACGACCGCGGCGAATACCGCTGCAAGGCGGTGGTCGGCGAGCGGGCACGGCCCGGCGTAGTCAACGGCCTGGGCGTCTGGTGGCGCAAGTTCGGCGTGGGCGGCACCAACGTCAACGAGCTCACGCACCAGCGGCTGACGGACCTCGGCCGCGCGCCGGCGTTCTACGACTGCCTGGTGCAGGTCGAGGCGCTTGCTGCCGCGGCGCCGAACGTTTGAACCGGTGCGCGAACGAGGCCGCTGGAATGGGGCATTCGACGGGGGCTCGCCGCGCCGGCGCGACCGCCGGTGAATCCATGCGCCTGCGCGGCTGGCTGATGGCCACGGCGGGCGGGCTCGGCGGGGCGCTGCTGCTGGCCGCCGGTGCGGTGTGCCTGATCAGCGGCTGCAGCACCCTGGGCTATTACGCGCAGGCTGCCAACGGCCATCTGGCCTTGATCGGTAGCGCGCGCCCGGTGGCGGATGTCCTCGCCGACCCGGCGACGCCAGCGGCGCTGCGTGGACGGCTGGAGCTCAGCCAGCGGATGCGCGACTTCGCGACCTCGGAGCTGAAGCTGCCCGACAACGACAGCTACCGCCGCTATGCCGACCTGCACCGTGGCGCTGCGGTGTGGAACGTCGTGGCCGCGCCCGAACTGTCGCTGACACTGAAGACCTGGTGCTTCCCGGTCATGGGCTGCGTCGGCTACCGAGGCTACTTCGACCGCCGTGGCGCCGACGCGATGGCGGCACAGCTGCGCGCCGCCGGCTGGGAGGTCGACGTCTATGGCGTGCCGGCGTATTCGACTCTGGGCTGGAGCAACTGGCTGGGCGGCGACCCGCTGCTGAGCAGCTTCATCCTGTGGCCCGAGGGCGACCTGGCGCGGCTGATCTTCCACGAGCTGGCGCACCAGGAGGCCTACGCGCGCGACGACACGAGCTTCAACGAATCGTTCGCGGTCGCGGTCGAGCGCATCGGCGGCCAGCGCTGGCTGGCACGCAACGCCAGCCCCGACGCGATCGCCGCCGACGCGGCCGAGCAGCGACGGCGACGCGACTTCCGCGAGCTCACCTGGCGCTACCGGGGCGAGCTCGAGAAGCTCTACGCCAGCGGCCTGGACGCTGCCGCCAAGCGCGAGCGCAAGGCGGCGCTGATGGCGCAGATGCGCAGCGAGTACGCGGAGCTGAAGTCCGCGCGCTGGGGCGGCTACGCCGGCTACGACGACTGGTTCGCCCGCGCGAACAACGCCTCGCTGGGCGTGCTGGCGGCCTACAACGAACTGGTGCCCGAATTCGAGCGCCTGTTCGAGCGCAACGCCGGCGACTTCAGGCGCTTCTATGCCAGCGTCCGCGAGCTGGCGGCCTTGCCCAAGGCCGAGCGCCGCGCCAAACTCGCGCAGCCGCCCTGAGGAGGAGCGACACCATGGCAGAAATCCGGATCCATCGCGAACACCAGCTTGGCCTGAACAAGGCGCGCAAGATCGCCTGGACCTGGGCCGAGCAGGTCGAGCGCGACTTCGGCATGCAATGCAGCGTGCTCGAAGGCGAGACCAGCGACACGGTGGAGTTCACGCGCACCGGCGTCAGCGGCCGCCTGATCGTGGCCGCCGACCACTTCGACCTCGAGGCCCGGCTCGGCTTCCTGCTCGGCGCGTTCAGCAAGACGATCGAGGCCGAGATCACGAAGAACCTCGAAGCGCTACTGGCCCGGGGCGAGGGCGTCGGCGGGAACGGCAGGGCCAACAAGGCCGGGCGCTGAGAGGCCGGGATTCGACGGACCCTTCGCAGGCCCGTACAGAAACCGGGCGCCAGCGATGTCGTCGGCTCTCGGCTCGCGCCACAGGTACTCGCGACGCAGCGACGCGCTTGAAGGGTCGTCACTGCACATCGCTGCATGGTCGTCGGCCGAGTCGCCGAGCCCGATCGCGTGCCCGATTTCGTGGAGTGCGAGCAGGTAGACGTCCGTCATGTGAAGCCCGTTGCCCACGGGAAACGGCGAGACCGCGCTGCCTTCGGGCGCGCCCGACAGCCGGAAGCCGATGTGCGCGTTCAGGAAGATGTCGCCCGCGACCGTGCCGACATTCGGCGGCGGCGCAAAGGCCTCTCCTGCGAGGCAATACGCCCACAGCCCTCCGAAGGCGTACACGCCGATTCGTATCTGTAGCGATGTCGCGGTCGGGTCATTGATCGGCTGCATCGAACGATCGACACCAACGTACTGGAATTGCACGTCCGCCATCGAAGACCAGACGTCGAAGGCCGCTTGGATGTCTGCCCGCAAACTCAGCAGCGTGGTCGGTGTGGTCCGATTGCCGCGCTCCGGTGTGGCATAGAAGTTGGGCAAGACGTCCACGCTGTCGCCGAGGCAGTAGCTGCAGGAAGCGCTGCTTCCTGGCCTGTCTGCGGCGACGAAACCCCAGGTCACGACACCGCCAGGAGTGCCCGCGACATGCGACGGACCCCACTTGAGGTGCTCGCTCGGCTTGTCCATCGGAACGACCACAAATCCAGGCGTCTTTGCAGACGCTGCCGCCAACGACAGGCAGAACAGCGCATGAGCCGGGCGCGCACTTGTTCTGGCTCTCCGTGTCCGATGCCTCTGCCGGTCGATCATCACCGTGCCTCGAACGCTGCGATTTTTAAGCGCCCCGATGCGGTCTGCGCCAGAGCCCCAATTCGGAATCCCTTCGAAGTATCCAGTGTGAGCCAGACAACCGGCCGTGCATTGAGCATGGTCAGTCCACGGCGCAAGCGCGTGGCCCGGCGAAGCCGGCGCGCAGGCGATACGGGGACGCTCTGACCGAGCAGCGCGCGCGGCGTCCGAGAGCGGCATCGGCCAGCCCGGCAGGCGCTCCGCCACCCGCGTGAAGAGCAGCACTGGCGCCGGCGGGCCAGCCGCGAAAACCCGCTCGATGCGCGTCGGCGGCTTGCGGGTTGCAGCAGCGGTGCAGGCGCCGCCCTTGCGGCCAGCCCCTAGGACCAGCTGGCTGCTGACACGATCCACTCACGGCGCCGCAGCATCGCGCGCCGGCGTCTTCGTGCGGCCGCGCCGGGCCAGGACAGCGTCGAACCATGCCGACCAAGCGCCTGGGTCGTCCGGCAGCATCGTCGCGTCGCCGACGAATCGGCGCCAGGCCTCGAGATGACGGGTCGATACGACCGTCAGCACCGGTATGCCCTGCGCCAGCAGGGCGAGCAGTTCGGCGGCGAAGCCCCCGTTCTCGGCTTCGAGCGAGCCGAAGCGGTTGCTGATCACGAGGTCGGGCTGCCGATCGAGCGCATCGCGCAGCACGCCGCTGGCCTGTGCGAAGCCCTGGGGATCGGCGCTGCAGGAGCTCGAGCCGCTGCCCAGGGATTGCGAGACGAGGTACTCGTCGCCGGTGTCGATGTCCCTCAGGAACATGGCCGAGCGGCACCCGGCATCGGCGCCCCGGTTTCTCATCAGCAGGCCGAGGACCCGCCGCCCGGCCTGGCGTTGTCGCGCGGCAAAGTTCGCCAGCGTCGCATCGATGTCGGTGGTCCCGTCGTGATGGATCGCCGCCACCACTGAAGGCTCGTCGGTTTCGGGATCGGAGCTCATGGCCAGGTCAGGAAGGTCACGTTCGTCGCTTCGGGCGCCACCCGTCTCACGGCTCGGCGAGGCCGGCGACGCCTCGAAAGTCGATTGTCAGGCCAGCTCGGCAAACGTGGTGGAGTGTAGAAGTAGCTACGACGCCTCAGGACTGGAAATGGCAAGAGTTCAAATGGACAATCTGGCCACAGCCGGTCTGTCAGGACCGCTCGACATATATACTTTTATATGTCGCTCCCGGAATGTCCTTTCGTCATGACGCCGACCCTGCCTCGCCTCATCGCGCTGGCCCTCGCCGCCGGCCTCAGCCTGTCGGTTCATGCCGCCGACCTCATCGTTTCCGCGGCGGCCAGCCTGACCAACGCGTTCACGGCGCTGGGGCCGCTGTTCGAGGCGGCCAACCCGGGTACCCAGGTTCAGTTCAACTTCGCTGCGTCGGGGGCGCTGCTGCAGCAGATCGCGAAGGGCGCGCCGGTGGGCGTGTTCGCCAGCGCCGACCAGGCGACCATGGACCAGGCGCAGAGCAAAGGTCTCGTCAAGGCCGAGCAACGTCTCAACTTCGCCTCGAACTCGCTCGTCGTTATCGTGCCCAGTGCCAGCGGCAACACGCCCAAGACGCTGAAAGACCTCACGCTGGAGCGCTACCCGCGCGTGACCATCGGCATCCCTGCCAGCGTGCCGGTCGGCCGCTACACCAAGGGCGTGCTCGAAGCCGAGGGCCTGTGGGCCGCCATCGAGCCGAAGATGATCGGCGCGCAGAGCGTGCGCCAGGCACTGGACTACGTGGCCCGTGGCGAGGTCGATGCCGGGTTCGTCTATTCGACCGATGCCGCGCTGATGCCCGACAAGGTCAAGGTCGCACTCACCGTCGCGACGACGAAGCCCATCCTCTACCCGGCGGCGCCGATCGCGGCCTGCCCGAACCCGGCCCTGGCGCAGAAGTTCGTCGCCTTCCTGAGCGAGCCGCAGGCCCAGGCCGTGCTGGCGAAGTACGGCTTCGGCAAGCCCTGAGCCGCGAGCCGACGGATACCGGCCGGGAAAGATGGAGGTCGCGTGGGTCGCGTTGGGCTTGACGCTGAAGGTTGCCGGTTGGGCCACCGCGCTGAACCTCGTGCTGGGCGTCGGGGTCGGCTATGCCATCGCGCGCTGGCGCTTCCCCGGGCGCGATCTGGCGGACGCGATGCTGACACTGCCGATGGTGATGCCGCCCACCGTGCTCGGCTACTACCTGCTGGTGCTGATCGGCACCCAGGGTCCGATCGGCGCCTGGCTGCTGCGGCATTTCGGAATCCACATGATCTTCACCTGGCAGGCGGCGGTCATCGCCGCCACCGTGGTGTCGTTTCCGCTGGTCTTCAAGTCGGCGCGCGCGGCTTTCGAGACGGTCGATCCGCAACTGGAGGACGCAGCGCGCCTGCTGGGCATCGGCGAGCTGGCCGTGTTCTTCCGCGTGTCGCTGCCCTTGGCCTGGCGCGGCGTTCTGGCCGGGCTGCTGCTGGCGTTCGCGCGCGCACTGGGCGAGTTCGGGGCCACGCTGATGGTGGCGGGCAGTATTCCCGGCAAGACCGAGACGCTGTCGATCGCGGTCTACGAGGCGGTGCAGGCAGGTCAGGACCACACCGCCAACTTCCTGGTCGCCGTGACCTCGCTGGTCTGCGTGTCGGTGCTGCTCTCCGCCGGGCGCCTGGTGCCCGGTCGCGTGGCACCGCGCGCATGAAGGACTCGACGTGATCTGGGACATCGACATCATCAAGCGGCTGCAACACGGCAACTCGACCTTCGACCTTGCGGTCGCGTTCGCGAGCGATGCGGACAGGCTCGTGCTGTTCGGCAACTCAGGTGCCGGAAAGACGCAGACGCTGAAGGTCATGGCGGGCCTGGTGCGGGCGGATCGGGGGCACGTCCGCGTGGCCGGAGCGACTCTCTTCTCCAGTGCCGAGGGCGTCCACCTGTCCCCGCAGCGACGACGGCTGGCCTACGTGTTCCAGGACTACGCGCTGTTTCCGCATTTGACGGTGCGTCAGAACATCGCCTTCGCCAGGTGCGGAGGCTGGACCAACCCCCTACGGCGGGTGCGCGACGCTGCCGTGGACCGCTGGATCCAGACCTTCCGCATGCAGTCGGTGGCCGAGCACTACCCGCACCAGATCTCGGGCGGCCAGCGCCAGCGAACTGCCATCGCCCGCTCGCTGATGAACGAGCCGACGGCCCTGCTGCTGGACGAGCCCTTCGCGGCGCTGGACAAGGGTTTGCGGCAGCGCCTGCGGGAGGACCTGGCCGAACTGCAGCGCGAGCTGAAGATCCCGATGCTGCTGATCACGCACGACGAGGACGACGTGCGGACGCTCGCGGACCAGGTCGTGCACCTGCGCGCCGGTCGTGTCGTCGCGGCGGCCGATGAGCCCGAGCTGGCCGAGGTCTGAACCACCGGCATGCTTGTCCTGGCGGGCCCGTCAAGACCAGGCCCGCACGAGTTCCATCACGAACGCCGCCAAGTCGGTCGGCATCGGCTGCAAGTCCGCCCAAGCGCCCGCCCGTCGCCCCGCAATTTGCCTTTGGCACGCTGGATCGATCGCGATGCCGAGCACCGTGCCGTTCGGCGTCCTCATAATGCACCCTCGATGCGACGCGCGACCTGCCCTTACTCGCGGCCCCAGCCTGCGACGCCCACGGAGCAGGCCGTTTGAAGACACGCGCCCAGGCCCTGCGCGACTACGTCTTGCGTCGGCTGCTGCTGATGGTGCCGACCTTCATCGGCATCACCTTCGCCACCTTTGTGCTGTGCCAGTTCGTTCCCGGCGGGCAGATCGACCAGATGCGCATGCGGCTGGCCGGTGCGGACGGCGGTGAGATGGCCAGCCACGGCGGTCGCGCGCAACTCGACATCCCCGAAGCGCAGCTCGCGCAGCTCCGCAAGTACTACGGCTTCGACAAGCCGTTGCCGGTGGCCTACGCCGAATGGCTGGGCAAGGCGCTGCGGCTGAACTTCGGCACTTCGTTCCGCTACAACGCGCCGGTGACCCGCGTCATCGCCGACCGCCTGCCGGTGTCGATCTACTACGGCCTGATCACGGCGCTGTTCACCTACGGCATCTGCATCCCGCTGGGCACCCTGAAGGCGGTCCGCCACCGCACGCGCGTCGACACGGCCACCTCGGTGCTCATCTTCATGGGCTACGCGGTGCCCGGCTTTGCGCTCGGGGCGGTGCTGTCCAACCTGCTGGCGGTGCGCTGGGCGATCTTCCCGCTCGGCGGCTTCGAGTCGGCGGCCGCGGCACAGCTCGGCTTCTGGGCCCACGCGGCCGACATCGTCTGGCACTCGGCGCTGCCGCTGGCGGCGTACCTGGCCGGATCGTTCGCGGTGACGACGATGCTGATGAAGAACAGTCTGGTGGAGAACATGAGCGCCGACTACGTGAAGACCGCCCTGGCCAAGGGCCTGCCCTGGCGGCGCGCGGTGTTCGTGCACGCGATGCGCAACTCGCTGATCCCGATGGCCACCACCGTCGGCAGCCTCCTGGGCATCTTCCTGACCGGCAGCTTCCTCATCGAGCGCGTGTTCAACATCCAGGGTGTCGGGCTGCTCGCATTCGAAGCGATCCAGGCACGCGACTTCCCGGTCGTGCTCGGATTCCTCGTCATCTCCAGCGTGCTGCTGATGCTCGGCAACCTGGTCAGCGACCTGGCGGTGGCACTGGTCGACCCGCGCGTGCGCTTCGAGTAGGCGATGTTCGGCATTCGCCTGGATCCGGTCACGCGCAAGCGGTTCCAGCGCTTTCGCAGCATCCGCCGCGGCTGGTGGGCCTTCGTCGTGCTGACGGCGGCGATCGTGCTGGCGATCTTCGCGCCCTACCTGGCCGAGAGCCGGGCCTTGGTCGTGCACTTCGAGGGCCGATGGTATTTCCCGACCTTCGAGTACCTGCCGATGCGCACCTTCGGCCAGCCGCCGCCGCGCGGCTGGGACTCGGGCGAGCTCGACACCGACTATTACCGGCTGCAGCGCGAGTGGCGCACCGAGCGCCGCCTTTACGGCCGCGAGCGCGCGGCGGCGGCCGGCGACCCGAAGCGGCTGGCCGCGCTGGCGGCGAAGGTCCCGCACCGCGATGACTGGGTGCTGATGCCGCCGATTCCCTGGAACCCCTACCAGAGCGACTTCTGGAGCAGCGAGATCCTGCACGACATCCAAGCCGACCTCGACGCCGGCCGGCCCGCCGACGCCGAGCGCATTGCCCTGCGCGACGGTCTGGACGAACTCGCCGCCGCGATCGCAGACGGGCGCCTGGGGAAGATGCTGGCCGACCCGTCGCACCCCAACGTGCACACCGTGCCCGACCTGGCGCGAAGCGGCGCGATGCCCTCGCTGGCCGGTCTTGGTGCGGTGCCGCCGACGCCGCCCGAGCTGCGCCGCCGGCATGTCCTGGGCACAGACTCGCAGGGGCGCGACGTCGCCGCGCGGCTGCTGTACGGCTTTCGCATCTCGATCTTCTTCTCGGTCTTCCTGGTGCTAGCCGGCCAGGTCGTCGGCACTGTCATCGGTAGCCTGCAGGGGTACCTGGGCGGGCGCTTCGACATCGTCAGCCAGCGCGTGATCGAGGTGCTGATCGCGATCCCCTTCCTGTACGTCGTGATCGTGATGGCGGCGCTGTTCCAGCCCTCGTTCTGGATGCTGCTGGCGATCATCGGCGCGTTCCAGTGGATCGCGATCACCTTCTTCATGCGCACCGAGATGTACCGCGAGAAGACGCGCGAATACTGCCTGGCGGCGCGCTCGTATGGCGCCTCGCACCTGCGCATCGTCTTTCGCCACCTGCTGCCCAACTGCCTGACGCCGCTGGTGACCTTCACCCCCTTCGCCATCGTCGGCGCGATCTTCGCGCTCACCGGACTGGATTACCTGGGCTACGGCCTGCCGGCGCCGACGCCGAGCTGGGGCGAGCTGATCGGCCAGGCGCTGCAGCCCGAGAACCGCGACAAGCTATGGCTGACGCTGGCGCCCTTCGGCGCGCTGACGATCACCCTGGTGCTGGTCGTGTTCATCGGCGAGTCGGTGCGCGAGGCCTTCGACCCCAAGCCCTACGCCCGCTATGAGTGAGCGGCAGCATGCTCCCGCGCCGGGCGCCCGGCGCCGCTTCGGCGCGCAGCTCGCGGCGCTGGCCGCCTTGCCCTTCGCGCGCCGGGCGCGCAGCGAGGGCGTTGCCGCGCCGGGCGTGCCGCCGGATGGCGCCCCTGCCGCCGCGCCAAGCCCGCCGGCGCCGCCCGTGCTGCCGCCCGACATCCGCTGGGAGACGAACAACGACGAGCCGCTGATCGGCTCGCCCAAGGCGCTGCGCGGCGGCACGCTGCGCTTCGAGCTGGGCGTCTTTCCGCTGACCTTCCGGCTGATGGGGCCGAATTCCAACGACGCCTTCGCCGCCTGGAACCGCCTGTTCACCTTGAACTTCGGGCTCGTGCAGCGCCACCCGGTCACCGACCGCTTCATCCCGATGATGGCCACGCACTGGTCGGTGCAGGACGACCAGCGAACGATCTACTTCAGGCTCGACCCCGACGCGCGCTTCAGCGATGGCCGGCCGGTAACCGCAGACGACTACGTCTTCACCTGGCAGATGATGCGCTCCGAGCACATCGTCGACCCCTTCTACAACACCTACGCCAAGCAGTATTACGCGTCGGTCGACCGTATCGACGACCACACGCTGCGCATCGTCGGCACGCGCTGGAGCTGGCGCCCGCTGTCCGACTACGCCGGCTTGTGGCCGACGCCAGCGCACGCGACGAAGCTCGACGCCGACTGGGTGCAGCGCAGCAACAACCAAGCCCAGGTCGCCGTCGGGCCCTACGTCGTGACCGAGGTCGTTCGCGGCGAGTCGGTGACCTTCAGCCGGGCCGCGACGTGGTGGGGCGACGGCAAGCGCTACTTCACGGGCCTGTACAACTTCGACCGCATCCGCCTGCGCGTGCTGCCCGGCGACCGCAGCCTGGACTACCTGCGCCGCGGCGAGCTCGACCTGATCGTCGAGAGCACGGCGCGGCGCTGGCACGAGGACTACGACTTTCCCGCGGTCACCAAGGGCTGGCTGCGGCGGGCGCGCGTGATGGTCGACGTGCCGGCGGGCGTCTTCGGGCTGTGCATGAACCTGCAGGCCCCGATCTTCCGCAACCGCGACTTTCGCCAGGCGATGCAGTACCTGTTCGACTTCGATCGCCTGAACCGCAACCTGATGTTCGGCGAGTACTTCCGCATGACCTCGTTTTTCCCGGGCACGCCCTACGCCGACCCGAAACTCGAGCCCTACGGCTTCAGCCCCGCCAAGGCGCAGGCGGCGCTGGCCCGCGCCGGCTACCGGCGCCCGGCCGAGACACGTTCACGCGGCCTGCTCAGTGGCCTGGGCAACGTGCTGCGTGGACTCGTCTTCACGCGCTCGGACGACGACGACGTGCTCGTCGACGCGCACGGCCGCAAGGCCAGCTTCACGGTGATCTACGGCAGCCAGGGGCTGGAGCGCCACCTGACGGTCATCCAGCAGGACTTCCGCCGCGCCGGCGTCGACATGAAGCTGCGCCTGCTCGAGCCCGGCACCGCGTTCGAGCGCGGCCTGGAGCGCAAGTACGAGATGACGCTGACCGGCCGCACGGCAGGCTTCTACCCCGACCCGCGCCAGTACCTGGGCAGCGAATTCGCGAGGACGACCAACAACAACGACATCTGGGGCTTCGGCAGCGCCGAGGTCGACGGCCTGATCCGCACCTACGAGCGCGACCGCGACCCCGACGCCCGGCTGCGCGCGATGCAGCGCATCGACGACATCGTCCACGAAGAGGCCTTCTACGTCCCGTTCTGGACCGCGCCCTTCATCCGCATCGCGCATTGGGACTACCTGTGCTTCCCGGACTTCTACCTGCCCAAGCGCACCGAGCAGCTCATGGACTATCTCGTCTACTGGATCGACCCGGCGCGCAAGGCCGCGCTTGACGAGGCGATGCGCAGCGACCGCTCGCTGCCGGTCGACCCGCAGATCGACAAGGACCACTACCACGTCCTGTCGTCGAAGCCCGGCGCGAGCTGAACCAGGAAACTGGCGCGTGCCCCTGCTCGAGATAGACGACCTGCAGGTCGGGTTCGAATCCGAAGGCGAGCTGTTGCGCGCGGTCGACGGCGTCTCGCTGCACGTCGACGCCGGGCAGACGCTGGGGCTGGTCGGCGAATCGGGCTGCGGCAAGAGCGTCACCGCCTCGGCCATCCTGCGCCTGGTACCGCGGCCGCCGGCCCGCTATCTGGGCGGTGCGATCCGCTTCCAGGGCACCGACATCCTGCAGTTGCGGCGCGACGAGCTGCCGGCGCTGCGTGGGCGCGAGATCGCGATGGTCTTCCAGGACCCGATGACCTCGCTGAACCCTGTGTTCACGATCGCGCGCCAGATGGGCGAGGTGCTGGCGATGCGCTTCGGGATGAGCCGCGCCGCGGCGCGCGAGCGCTCGGTGGCGATGCTGCAGACGGTGGGACTGGCCGACGCGGCGGCGCGGCTGGACGCCTACCCGCACGAGCTCTCGGGCGGCATGAAGCAGCGCGTGATGATCGCGATGGCGCTGCTGTGCGAGCCCAAGCTGCTGATCGCCGATGAGCCGACGACCGCGTTGGACGTCACGGTGCAGGCGCAGATCCTGATGCTGATCCGCCAGCTGCAGCAGCGCACGGGCGCCGCGGTGCTGTTCATCACCCACGACATGGGCGTGATCGCCGAGATGTGCGACGCGGTGGCGGTGATGTACGCCGGCCGCGTCGTCGAGCGCGCCCCGGTGCTCGATCTGTTCGAGCGCCCGCGCCACCCCTACACGCTGGGCCTGCTGCAGAGCATCCCGCGGCATGGCATCGCGCACAAGGCGGCGCTGCCGACGATCGAGGGCGTGGTGCCCTCGCTGCGGATGCCGCCGCCAGGCTGCCGATTCGCCGAGCGCTGCACCCGCCACCGCGCGCTGCCGGCCGCCGAACGCGAGCGCTGCCTGCGCCAGGACCCGGCGCTGCAGCCCGCGGGCGCCGGGCAGGTAGCGTGCCACTTCCCGATCGAAGGGGTGCCGTCGTGAACCCGGTCGCCGGGGACACCACGGCGGGCGCTGGCGGGCCGCCGCCGGGCGCCGCCGTGGCCCCGCTGCTGGTCGTCGACGACCTTCACAAGCACTACCCGGTGCGCGGCGGCATCTGGGCGCGCACCGTGGCCAGCGTACGCGCGGTGGCCGGCGTGAGCTTCAGCGTGGCGCGTGGGCAGACGCTGGGGTTGGTCGGCGAGTCGGGGTGCGGCAAGTCCACCCTGGGCCGCACGCTGATGCGCCTGGAGGAGCCGACTGCAGGCCGCGTGTGCTTCGACGGCCGCGACCTCGGGCAGGCGTCGGCCGACGAGCTGTTCCGCTTGCGGCGCGAGATCCAGATGGTCTTCCAGGACCCGTACTCGTCGCTGAACCCGCGCATGACGGTGGGCGAGATCGTCCGCGAGCCGCTGGTCGTGCACGGCGTCGGCACCCGCGCCGAGCAGGCCGACCGCGTGCGCGAACTGTTTGCCACCGTCGGCCTCGGTCCCGACATGCTCGGCCGCTATCCGAGCGAGTTCTCCGGCGGGCAGCGCCAGCGCGTGGGCGTGGCGCGCGCGCTGGCGCTCGGGCCCCGCCTCATCGTCGCGGACGAGCCAGTCTCCGCTCTCGACGTGTCGGTGCAGAGCCAGGTGCTCAACCTGATGGTGCGGTTGCAGCGCGAGCTGGGCCTGACCTACGTCTTCATCAGCCACGACCTGTCGGTGGTCGAGCATGTCAGCGACGCGGTGGCGGTGATGTACCTGGGGCGGATCGTCGAGCAGGGCCCGGTCGACCGCATCTTCGCGCGGCCGGCGCACCCCTACACGCGGGCGCTGATCCGCGCCATGCCCTCGGTCGACCCGCGCCGGCGCCGCGAGACGGTGCCGCTGGAAGGCGAGACGCCGAGCCCGATGGCGCCGCCGCCGGGCTGCACCTTCTCGCCGCGCTGCCCGTTCGCGGCCGACGCCTGCCGGCAGGCTGTGCCGGCGCTGGAGACGGTGGCGCCGGGCAAGAGCGACCCGGCCGGCGCGCACCGCGTGGCGTGCTTCAGGCACCGCGACATCGGCGACGCATAGCGCCGCGCCGCGGCTCACCGGGCGCGCATCAGGCGGCGCCGCCGAGCAGCGGCGCGTCGTGCGCCTGCAGGAACGCCTGCCCCTGCTCGATCATGAAGTAGCGGAAGGCCTCGGCCGCCGGCGACAGCACGCGCGAGCCCAGGTGGACCACGTTCCACATCCGCATCACCGGCGTGCCGGCGATGTCCAGTACCTTGAGCAGGCCGTTGCGGATCTCCAGGCCCACCGTGTGCAGCGACAGGAAGCTCAGGCCCATGCCGGCGATCACGGCCTGCTTGATCGTCTCGTTGCTCGACATCTCCATCGCGATGCGCGGCTCGAAGTGGTGCTCGGCGAAGAAGCTGGCCATCGCGTTGCGCGTTCCCGAGCCGTGCTCGCGGGCGATGAACTCGTAGGGCGCCAGCGCCGCCACCGGTGCCTGCGGCTGCTGCAGCAGGGGATGGCCGGGTGGGGCGATGAAGACCAGCGGATGGCGGGCGAAGGACTCCGACCGCGTGGCCAGTTCGCGCGGCGGCCGGCCCATGATCGACAGGTCGGCCTCGCCGGTCTGCATCAGCGCGACCAGCTGCTCGCGGTTGCCGACCACGCGCAGCCGCACGTCGACGCCCGGATGGTCTTGGTGGAAGCGCGCCAGCAGGTGCGGCACGAAGTACTTCGCGGTGCTGACCATGCCGATCGTCAACAGCCCGCGCTCGACGCGCTTCATGCGCGCCATCGCGTCGTCGGCCTCCTTCAGCGCGGCCAGGATCCGCTTGGCGTGGACCAGGAAGTACTCGCCGGCGGTGGACAGCACCACCGTGCGCCCCTGGCGATCGAACAGAGGGAGTCCGACCTGGCCTTCGATCTCCTTGACCTGCATCGATACCGCGGGCGCGCTGAGGTGCAAGGTCTCGGCGGCGCGCGCCATGCTGCCCTGGCTGGCGACCTCGGCGAAAACCCTGAGCTGACGGAAGGTGATGTTCATTGATCAGCTTTAGCTGAACCAAGGAGAAACTATTTCTGACTTTCCCTGAATCGTTTGGCACCCTACATTGCCAGCACCCCGACGTCAATCGCGACCCTAGCAGCCAAGGAGACCTCCCGTGAACCAACCTGTCGAACAAGGCGTGATCACCGACGCCAAGAAGCGCTACAGCGCGGGCGTTCTCAAGTACCGCCAGATGGGCTACTGGGACGCCGACTACGTGCCGAAGGACACCGACACGATCTGCCTGTTCCGCATCACGCCGCAGGAAGGTGTCGATCCGGTCGAGGCCGCCGCGGCGGTAGCCGGCGAGAGCAGCACGGCGACCTGGACGGTGGTGTGGACCGACCGCCTGACCGCCTGCGACAGCTACCGCGCCAAGGCCTTCAAGGTCGAGCCGGTGCCGAACACACCGGGCCAGTATTTCGCTTGGGTGGCCTACGACATCATCCTGTTCGAGGAGGGCTCGATTGCCAACATCACCGCCAGTCTGATCGGCAACGTCTTCAGCTTCAAGCCGCTGAAGGCGGCGCGGCTGGAGGACATCCGGATGCCGGTGGCGCTGGTCAAGACCTTCAAGGGCCCGCCCACCGGCCTGGTGGTCGAACGCGAGCGGCTGGACAAGTTCGGCCGTCCGCTGCTGGGCGCGACGACCAAGCCCAAGCTGGGCCTGAGCGGGCGCAACTACGGCCGCGTGATCTACGAGGGCCTGAAGGGGGGCCTGGACTTCATGAAGGACGACGAGAACATCAACTCGCAGCCCTTCATGCACTGGCGCGACCGCTTCCTGTACGTGATGGACGCGGTGAACAAGGCCAGTGCCGCCACCGGCGAGGTCAAGGGCAGCTACTTGAACGTGACTGGCGCGACGATGGAGGACATCTACGAGCGCGCGGAGTTCGCCAAGGAACTGGGCTCGGTGGTGATCATGCTCGACCTCATCATCGGCTGGAGCGCGATCCAGAGCATGGCCAACTGGGCGCGCAAGAACGACATGATCGTGCACATGCACCGCGCCGGTCACGGCACCTACACGCGGCAGAAGAACCACGGCGTGAGCTTCCGCGTGATGGCAAAGTGGCTGCGCCTGGCCGGCGTCGACCACCTACACACCGGCACCGCGGTCGGCAAGCTCGAAGGCGACCCGATGACGGTGCAGGGCTACTACAACGTCTGCCGCGACAGCTACACGAAGCAGGACCTGCCGCGCGGCCTGTTCTTCGACCAGGACTGGTGCGACATGCGCAAGGTCATGCCGGTGGCCTCGGGCGGCATCCACGCCGGCCAGATGCACCAGCTGATCGATCTCTTCGGCGACGACGTGATCCTGCAGTTCGGCGGCGGCACGATCGGCCACCCGGCCGGCATCCAGGCCGGCGCCGTGGCCAACCGGGTTGCGCTGGAATGCATGGTCAAGGCGCGCAACGAGGGCCGCGACATCAAGAGCGAAGGCCCGGAGATCCTGCGCAAGGCGGCGCAGAGCTGCACGCCGCTGAAGCAGGCGCTGGATACCTGGGGCGAGATCAGCTTCAACTACGCGTCCACCGACACCAGCGACTACGCGGTCACGCCGTCGGTCGCCTGACCCAAGAGAGCAAGGAGCCACCGCCATGATGACCAACCCAGCCGGCCGCATCACGCAGGGCCAGTTCAGCTTCCTGCCCGACCTCAGCGACGCCGAGATCTCGCTGCAGATCGAGTACGGGCTGAAGAAGGGCTATGCCTGGAGCGTCGAGTACACCGACGACCCGCACCCGCGCAACACCTACTGGGAGATGTTCGGCATGCCGATGTTCGACCTGAAGGACGCTGCCGGCGTGATGATGGAACTGGACGCCTGCCGCAAGACCTTCCCGCAACACTACATCCGCATGATGGCGTTCGACTCCACGCGCGGCGTCGAGAGCATCGCGATGAGCTTCATCGTCAACCGGCCGAGCCGGGAGCCCGGCTTCGGCCTCGTGCGGCAGGAGGTCGACGGCCGGAGCCTGCGCTACACGGTGCACAGCTACGCCACCGACAAGCCCGAGTCCGAGCGGTACTGAGCCCACCCCCGCAGCGCCAGCGACCCGGCGAAGCCGGTTCCGTGGCGTCCGCTTGAAAGCCTGCGCACCGAACAGCAAACCGACGATGGCCACTCCCCTGTACTCGATTCCCGGCAGCACGGCCGCCGCGCCCGCCGCGCCCGCGGAGGCGGCGGTCGGCGCCGGCGCACGCACCGTCAACGAGGTGCTGGCCCAGAGTCAGGTGGCGTCGGTCATCGACGAGCTCGAGCGCGACCTGGTGGGTCTGGCGCCGGTGAAGCAGCGCATCCGCGACATCGCGGCCCTGCTGGTGATCGACAAGCTGCGCGCCAACCTGGGCCTGGGCGCCGCGTCGGGCCAGGTCGCGCCCAGCCTGCACATGAGCTTCACCGGCAACCCCGGCACGGGCAAGACCACGGTGGCGCTGCGAATGGCGCAGATCCTTCACCGCCTGGGCTATTCGCGCAAGGGCCACCTGGTGGCGGTGACGCGAGACGACCTGGTGGGCCAGTACATCGGCCACACCGCGCCGAAGACCAAGGAAGTGCTGAAGAAGGCGATGGGCGGTGTGCTCTTCATCGACGAGGCGTACTACCTGTACCGGCCCGAGAACGAACGCGACTACGGGCAGGAGGCGATCGAGATCCTGCTCCAGGTGATGGAGAACCAGCGTGACGACCTGGTGGTGATCCTGGCCGGCTACAAGGACCGGATGGACACCTTCTTCAAGAGCAACCCGGGCATGAGCAGCCGCATCGCGCACCACATCGACTTCCCCGACTACGCGCAGGGCGAGTTGCTGCAGATCGGCGAGCGCATGCTCGCGGGCATGAACTACCGCTTCGGCGACGGCGCGCGCGAGGCCTTCGAGCAGTACCTGGCGAGGCGCCTGCAGCAGCCGCATTTCGCCAACGCGCGCAGCGTGCGCAACGCGCTCGACCGCGCGCGGCTGCGCCAGGCCAGCCGCCTGTTTGCCGACGCCGACCGCGTGCTCACCGAGGCCGACTTGGTGACCATCGCGCCCGAGGACATCCTGGCCAGCCGGGTGTTCCAGTCGCCGCTGGCTTCCTGAACCGACCCGACCGATCCCCTTAAAGAGAACGCCATGCCCCTGTCCAACCGCCGCACGCTGACGCAATACCTGATCGAGCAACGGCGCCGCTTCCCCGGCGCCAGCGGCGAACTCAACGCGCTGATTCTCGACGTCTCGATCGCCTGCAAGGCGATCGCGCGTTCGGTCGCGTTCGGCGCTCTCGGCGACCCGAGTGCGCGCCAGATCACCGGTCCCGCGCCCGGCGGAGCGGTCAACGTGCAGGGCGAGGTGCAGAAGCCGCTGGACGTGATCAGCAACGAGATCTTCATCCGCACCACCGAGTGGAGCGGCAACCTCGCGGGACTGGCCTCCGAGGAGATGGACGCCGCGCGTCAAGTACCGGCAGGGTATCCGCGCGGGAAATACCTCCTGGTCTTCGACCCGCTGGACGGCAGCAGCAACATCGACGTCAACGTCTCGGTGGGCAGCATCTTCTCGATCCTGCGCCTGCCCGGGCACGATGCCGCGCCCGGGCGCGACGTGACCGATGCCGACTTCCTGCAGCCCGGCAGCGAGCAGGTCGCCGCCGGCTACGCGATCTACGGGCCGACGACGATGTTCGTGCTGACGGTGGGCGACGGTGTCGTTGGCTTCACGCTCGATCCCGCGCTGGGCGAATTCAAGCTCACGCACCCGAGCATCCGGGTGCCCGACGACACGCAGGAGTTCGCGATCAACTCCAGCAACAGCCGCTTCTGGGAGCCGCCGGTCAAGCGCTACGTCGATGAATGCCTGGCTGGCCGCACCGGGCCACGCGGCAAGGACTTCAACATGCGTTGGATCGCCAGCATGGTGGCCGAGGCGCACCGGATCCTGATGCGTGGCGGCGTCTTCATGTACCCGCGCGACACCAAGGACCCGGCCAAGCCGGGGCGGCTGCGCCTGCTGTACGAGGCGAACCCGGTCGGCTTCATCATGGAGCAGGCCGGCGGCCGCGCCAGCACTGGCCGCCAGCCCGTGCTCGGCGTCAGGCCGAGCGAGCTGCACCAGCGCATCGGCCTCGTCTTCGGCTCCAAGAACGAGGTCGAGCGCATCGAGCGCTACCACCGCGAGCCCGCCACCCGCGACTCGGGCAATCCGTTGTTTGCCGAGCGCAGCCTGTTCCGCGACTGATCCTCCACCGATCCATCCGAAAGACCTGCATGTCAGAACGCCACCCCATCATCGCCATCACCGGGTCCTCGGGCGCGGGCACGACCTCGGTCACGCGCACTTTCGAGAACATCTTCAGGCGCGAGAACGTCCAGGCTGCGATCATC
The DNA here is from genome assembly GCA_037443665.1 of Betaproteobacteria bacterium. GTDB lineage: Bacteria > Pseudomonadota > Gammaproteobacteria > Burkholderiales > Burkholderiaceae_C > Rubrivivax. The sequence goes on along the minus strand of JBBINW010000019.1, from coordinate 15,721 downwards.
GAAGGCGACAGCTTCCACCGCTACGATCGCCAGGAGATGAAGGTCCGCCAGGCCGAGGCCGAGAAGGCCGGCAACATGAACTTCAGCCACTTCGGGCCGGAGAACAACCTCTTTGCCGAGCTCGAGGAGCTCTTCCACAGCTACGCCGAGAGCGGCACCGGCAAGCGCCGGAAGTACCTGCACGACGCCGAGGAGGCGGCGCCCTTCAAGCAGGCGCCGGGCACCTTCACGCCCTGGGAAGACGTGCCGGCGGGCACCGACCTGCTGTTCTACGAAGGCCTGCACGGCGCGGTCCTCACGCCCGAGGTCAACATCGCCAAGCACCCGGACCTGCTGATCGGCGTGGTGCCGGTGATCAACCTCGAGTGGATCCAGAAGCTCTGGCGCGACAAGAGCAAGCGCGGCTACAGCACCGAGGCCGTCACCGACACGATCCTGCGCCGCATGCCCGACTACGTGCATTACATCTGCCCGCAGTTTGCGCACACCCACGTCAACTTCCAGCGCGTGCCCTGCGTCGACACCAGCAACCCGTTCATCGCGCGCGACATCCCGGCGCCCGACGAGAGCTTCGTCGTGATCCGCTTCGCCAAGCCCAAGGGCATCGACTTCCCGTATCTGCTGACGATGATCGACGGCAGCTTCATGTCGCGCGCCAACACCGTGGTCGTTCCCGGCGGCAAGATGGAGCTGGCGATGCAGCTGATCTTCACGCCCTTCATCTGGCGCATGATGGAGCGGCGCCAGCGCGCCGTCGGAGCACTCTGATGGCCGGCGGTTCGACCGAGCAAGTCCTGCGCGGCAGCGCAGGCGCCACCGACCCGCGTGCCAATGCGCTGCGCGCGCTGGCGATGGACGCCGTGCAGCAGGCCAACTCCGGCCACCCCGGCGCACCGATGGGCATGGCCGAGATGGCCGTGGCGCTTTGGGCTGGCCACCTGCGCCACGACCCCGTCGATCCGCACTGGCCCGACCGCGACCGCTTCGTGCTGTCCAACGGACATGCGTCGATGCTGCTCTACGCGCTGCTGCACCTGAGTGGCTACGACCTGCCGATGGGCGAACTGCAGCGCTTCCGCAAGCTGCACAGCCAGACCCCGGGCCACCCCGAGGTCGGCGTCACGCCAGGTGTCGAGACCACGACCGGCCCGCTCGGCCAGGGTCTGGCCAACGCGGTGGGCATGGCGCTGGCCGAGAAGATGCTGGCCGCCGAGTTCAACCGCCCCGGCCACGCCGTCGTCGGCCACCGCACCTTCGTATTCCTCGGCGACGGCTGCCTGATGGAAGGCATCAGCCACGAGGTGTGTTCGCTGGCCGGCGTGTGGGGCCTGAACAAGCTGATCGCGCTGTACGACGACAACGGCATCAGCATCGACGGCCCGGTGAGCGGCTGGTTCCGCGACGACACGCCCTCGCGATTCGCTGCCTACGGCTGGAACGTCATCGGACCGATCGACGGCCACGATGTCCAGGCCGTGGAGCGAGCGATCGCGCAGGCCGAGACGTCCACCGACAAGCCCAGCCTGATCGTCTGCCGAACGACCATCGGCCAGGGCTCACCGGGCCGCGCTGGCACGGCCAAGGCGCATGGCGAGCCGCTGGGCGCAGACGAGATCGCCAGGACGCGCGCCGCGATCGGCTGGACTGCCGGCGCCTTCGACGTGCCCGAGGCCGTGCGCGCGCAATGGGACGCGCGCGAGGCCGGCGCCGCTCGCCACGCGGCCTGGAACGCACGGATGGCCGCGTACCGCGCCGCGCATCCGGCGCTCGCGGCCGAGTTCGAGCGTCGCATGCGCGGCGACCTGCCCGCCGGCTTCGACGCCGCCGTCGCCGCCGCGATCGCCGGCTTCGCGGCGGCGCCCGAGGCGGTGGCGTCGCGCAAGGCGTCGCAGAAGGTGCTGGCCGCACTGGCGCCGCAGGTGCCCGAGATGTTCGGCGGCAGTGCCGACCTCACCGGCTCCAACCTGACCGATTTCCCGGGTGCCGGATGGCGACACATCAGCTACGGCGTGCGCGAGTTCGGCATGGCGGCGATCATGAACGGCATCGCGTTGCACGGCGGCTACATCCCCTATGGCGGGACCTTCCTGACCTTCAGCGACTACAGCCGCAACGCGGTGCGCATGGCCGCGCTGATGAAGCTGCGCGTGATCCACGTCTTCACCCACGATTCGATCGGCCTGGGCGAGGACGGCCCGACCCACCAGTCGGTCGAGCACGTGCCGTCGCTGCGCCTGATCCCGCAGCTCGACGTCTGGCGGCCAGCCGACACGGTGGAGACCACCGTGGCCTGGGCCAGCGCGCTGCACCGCCGCGACGGCCCGGCGGCGCTCGCGCTGTCGCGCCAGGTGCTGCCGCCGCTGGCCACGGCGGCGCAGGCGGCGGCCATCGCGCGTGGCGGCTATGTCATCAAGGACGCGCCGGCGGGTCAGTCGCCGCGCGCGGTGATCATCGGCACCGGCTCCGAATTGCAGTACGCGCTGAAGGCACAGGCGCTGCTGGCCGAAGCCGGCGTGCCGGTGCGCGTGGTCTCGATGCCCTGCACCAACGTCTTCGACCGCCAGGACGCGGCCTACCAGGACGAGGTGCTGCCGCGTGCGCTGCCGGCGGTGGCGGTGGAGGCGGCGCAGCCCGACTTCTGGCGCAAGTACGTCGGCCGCGACGGGGCGGTGGTGGGCATCGCCGGCTTCGGCGAATCGGCGCCGGCGGGCGACCTGTACGCACACTTCGGCATCACGGCGCAAGCCGTGGCCGACGCGGTGCGGCGCTGCCTGAACCTGCCGTGAGGGCCGTCCGGTGACCGCGCTCAAGGCGGTGCTGTGGGATGTCGATGGCACCCTCGCCGAAAGCGAGCGCGACGGTCACCGCGTCGCCTTCAACCGCGCCTTCGAGGCCCTGGGCCTGGACTGGCGCTGGACGGAGGAGCGCTACGGCGACTTGCTGCGCATCACCGGCGGGCGCGAACGCGTGCTGCACGACATGACCAGGCGCAGCGACGCGCCGGCCACCGGCGATGAGCGCGAGGCGCTGGCGCGCGAGATCCACGGTCGCAAGAACCGTTTCTTCGCTGAACTCGTGGCCGGCGGCGTGCTGCCTCTGCGCCCCGGGGTCGAGAACCTGATGCGCGAATGCGCTGCCGCCGGCGTGCGCATGGGCATCGTGACGACCACCAGCCGCGTCAACGCCGAGGCCCTGCTGCGGGCCAACCTGGGCCCGCGCTGGCGCGAGCGCTTCGACGCTGTTGTCTGCGGCGAGGACGTCGATCGCAAGAAGCCCGATCCGCAGGCCTACCTGCTCGCGCTGCAGGCGCTGGACCTGGACCCGCTGGACGCGGTGGCGATCGAGGATTCGCCCGGGGGCGTGGCCGCGGCGCGGGCGGCCGACGTGCCGGTGGTCGTGCCGCTGAGCGCCTATTTCGCGCACGCGATCATCGAAGGCGCGGTGGCCATCGGCCCCGGCCTGCACCAGCGCAGCGGCTGGCGGCCTTCCCTGCGCCCCGGGCTCGCGGCCGACGCGCCGGTGGGCCTGGACGACATCCAGGGCTGGTGCGCACAGATGGACCTCGTCTCCCAGTTCGGTTGAACGCCTCGCGCCGCCCGCCACCAGTCTCCCGCTCCCCGCTTCCCATCATCCACCGGAGTTCATTTCCATGGCCCTCGTCTCCCTGCGCCAGGTGCTCGACCACGCCGCCGAAAACGGCTACGGCGTGCCTGCCTTCAACGTCAACAACCTGGAGCAGATCCAGGCCATCATGGAAGCGGCGCAGGCCACGGGCGCGCCGGTAATCCTGCAGGCCTCGGCCGGAGCCCGCAAGTACGCCGGCGAGGCTTACCTTCGCCACATGGTGCTGGCCGCGGTCGAGACCCATCCCGACATCCCGGTCGTGCTGCACCAGGACCACGGCGCGTCGCCGGCGGTGTGCATCCAGTCGCTGCGCTCGGGCTTCACGAGCGTGATGATGGACGGCTCGCTGCTCGAAGACGCGAAGACGCCGGCCTCGTACGACTACAACATCGAGGTCACGCGCAAGGTGTGCGAGATCGCGCACGCGGTGGGCGTGAGCGTCGAGGGCGAACTCGGTTGCCTGGGTTCGCTGGAGACCGGCGAGGCGGGCGAGGAGGACGGCGTCGGTGCCGAGGGCAAGCTCACGCACGAGATGATGCTCACCGACCCGGCGCAGGCACGCGACTTCGTGGCCCGCACCGGCGTCGATGCGCTGGCGATCGCGATCGGCACCAGCCACGGCGCCTACAAGTTCACGCGCAAGCCCACCGGCGACATCCTGGCCATCGAGCGCATCGCGCGCATCCACGCCGCGGTGCCCGACACCCATCTCGTGATGCATGGCTCGTCGAGCGTGCCGCAGGAGTGGTTGGCGATCATCCGCCAGTACGGCGGCGACATCAAGGAGACCTACGGTGTGCCGGTCGAGGAGATCCAGCGCGGCATCGCCAGCGGCGTGCGCAAGATCAACATCGACACCGACATCCGGCTGGCGATGACCGGCGCGATGCGCAAGAGCTTCGCCGAGCAGCCCAGCGAGTTCGATCCGCGCAAGGCGCTGATCGAGGCGCGCAAGGCGGCGCGCAAGATCTGCGAGCTGCGCTTCGAGTCCTTCGGCTGCGCCGGGCAGGCCGCGAAGATCAAGCCGGTGCCGCTGGACGACATGGTCCGCCGCTACCGCTGAAGGCGGCGCCTTCCGAAGCGGCCCGGGCCCGATGGCGGCGTTGCGCGCGCTGATCTGGGACGTCGACGGCACGGTCGCCGAGACCGAGCGTGATGGCCACCGCGTGGCGTTCAACCAGGCCTTCGAGGCGCTGGGCCTGCCCTGGCGCTGGGGCGTGGCCGAATACGGCGAGTTGCTGCACGTCGCCGGCGGCCGCGAGCGCCTGCTGCACGACATGCAGCGCCGCGCCGACGCTCCTGCGGCCGGCCCCGCGCGCGAGGCGCTGGCGCGCGAACTGCACCGCCGCAAGAACGAAATCTATGCCGAGATCGTGGCGCAGGGCCGCATCGCGGCGCGGCCCGGGGTGCAGCGGCTGGTCGATGAGTGCGCGGGCGAGGGCATCGCGCTGGCGGTGGCGACCACCACCAGCCGCAGCAACGTCGAGGCCTTGTTCGGCGCGCTGTTCGGCGCCGGCTGGGCACGGCGCTTCGCCCCCGTGGTCTGCGCCGAGGACGCGCCGGTCAAAAAGCCCGACCCCCAGGCCTACCAGCTCGCACTGCGGCGGCTGGGCCTGGCGCCGCACGAGGCGTTCGCACTGGAGGATTCACCCAACGGCCTGGTCGCGGCGCGCGCCGCCAGGGTCGCCTGCGGCATTACGCGCAGCACCTACTTCGCGGGGGCGGCCTTCGAAGGCGCGGCCTGGGTGCGCGAAGACCTCGAAAAGCCGGTGCCGATGACCTTGGCGCTGCTGCGGCAAGGGCGCGACGTCTGCGGCGGCACCTGACCTGATGCCGGGTGGTGGCCGACTGCCGGCAGCGATGTCGGCGCCCCTCAGTGGCGCACCTTGCCGTCGCCGGTGAGCATCGACAGCTCGACGAAGGTCGAGCCGCGGTGGCTGTGCGGCGAGAAGTTCACCGTGTAGCCGCCGGCGTCGTAGCGCTGCAATGTCTCGAGTGCCTTCATCAGGCCGTCCCGCGTCGGGTTGGCGCCGGCGCGGCGCAGGCCCTCGGTGAAGACCTTGGCGCAGATGTAGCCCTCGATGCTCGAGTAGTTGGGCCGGTCGCCGGCGCCGGCGCGCTGCAGCGCATCGAGGTATTCACGCGTGATCGGCGTCGTGGTGTTGAAGGGGTAGGGCATGACCTGGCTGATCACGACGCCCAGCGCCTCCTTGCCCAGTTCGTCGGCCAGGGCCTGGGTGCCGACGAACGAGACGTTGTAGAAGCGCCCGCCGTAGCCGGCGCGATGGGCCTCGCGCACGAACGCGGCGCAGCTCTTGTAGGCGCTGATCTGGACCACCGCATCGGGCTGCGTCGGCACGATGGCCTTGACGGCCGCGGCGACGTCGACGGTGTTGCGCTCGACCAGCCCGACCGCCACCGGCTCGAGGTTGCGGACCTTCAGCGCGCGCACGACGCCGTCCATTCCAGCCTTGCCGTAGCTGTCGTTCTGGCGGAAGACGGCGATCTTGTTCAGCCCCAGCGCGGTGAGGTCGCGCACGATCAGCGCCGTCTCGTCGTAGTACGAGGCGCGCACGTGGAAGGCCACGCGGCTGAACGGCTCGCGCAGCGCCTCGGCGCCGGTGAAGGGCCCGAAGAACGGCGTGCCCGCCGCCTGCGCCAGCGGCAGGGCGGCCAGCGACGTCGGCGTGCCCACGTAGCCGAAGAGCGAGAACACATCGTCCTTGGCGATGAACGCCTGCGTGTTGGCGGCGCAGCGGTCGGGCTCGTAGCCGTCGTCGAGCGCGCGCAGTTCGAGCGTGCTGCCGTTGACCCCGCCTTCGGCATTGACGCGGTCGAAATAGACGCGCGCGCCGCGGTTCATCTGCAGCCCGAGCTGGGCTGCCGGGCCCGTGAGCGCGCAGGACTGGCCGAGCACGATGCGGCGGTCGCCCTGCGCCAGCGCGGGCAGGGCAATGCTCGCTGCCGGGCCGAGGGCGAGCGGGCAGATGAGGCGGGAGAGGGCGCGACGGCGGTTGATCATGGGCCTGGAATCGTCGTGGCAGCGGGCAGAGCCGTGAAGGTCGCAAGCATAGGTGCTGGTGCGCCGCGGCTGGGTCACAAACGGTGAAGTCGGCCACGGAGTCGGCACTTCGGTGCGCGCGCGACCCCCCCCCGGCTCGGCCTCCCGCCTGCCGTGCGCGCCGGTCGGCGGGCCTCCGGACCTGCCGGCGACGCTACTTGAGTGACTCGATCAGGTCGATGTAGTCCTGCATCGCCGCGTCGGCGGTGCGGCCCTTGACGGCGGCCCAGGCGTCGTACTTGGCGCGGCCGACCATGTCGGCGAAGCCGGGCCGCTTGCCTTCGACGTCGCCGGCGGTGGCCTGCTTGTACAGGGCGTAGATCTTCAGCAGCGTCATGTTGTCGGGCTTCTCGGGGAGCTGCTTGCTCTCGGCGACGGCTTGTTCGAAGCGCGCTTTCAGGTCGGCCATCGTGCTTGCCTTCGTGGGTGAAAATCCTTGGTTGACGGGCCCGATGTTACCCAGCATCGTCGCGGGCCCGAGAAGACCGTCCCCCGAGGAGTGACCCCGATGACAGCTGCCGCCGAGCGCATGTCGCGTGTCGATACCGCCTGGCTGCGCATGGACAACGACGTCAACCTGATGATGATCGTCGGCGTCTGGCTGCTGACGCCGGCGATCACGATCGGCGCGCTGCGCGAGCGCATCGCAGCCAGGCTGCTTGGGTACGACCGTTTCCGCCAGAAGGCGGTGGTCGATGCGCTGGGCGCGACCTGGGTGGTCGACGACGATTTCGACATCCGGCACCACGTCGTCAGCACCGAGCTGGCGCCGCACCGCGGCGAGAGCGAACGCCGCGCGCTGCAGCGCCTGTGCGGCGCGCTGGCGACGACGCCGCTGGACCCGGCGCGGCCGCTGTGGCAGTTCCACCTCATCGAGCGCTACGAGGGCGGCAGCGCGATCATTGCCCGCCTGCACCACTGCATCGGCGACGGCATCGCGCTGATCTCGGTGATGCTGTCGATCACCGACGGCGGCGCCGCGCCGCCACGGCGCCGCCAGCACGCGGATGACGACCACGAGCCCGACTGGCTCGCCGACGCGGTGTTCAAGCCGCTGATCGACCTCACCGTGAAGGCGATCGGCATGTACGGCAGCGGCATGGCCAAGTCGATCGAGATGCTCGCCAGCCCCTACCAGCCGCTGCTGGGCTCGATGGACATGGCGCGCGCCGGCGTCAAGGTTGTGGGCGACGTCGCGGCGCTGGCGCTGATGGCCGACGACTCGCCGACGCTGCTCAAGGGCAAGCCGATTGGGCGCAAGGCCGTGGCCTGGAGCGAGCCGATGTCGCTGGACGACGTCAAGACCGTCGGCAAGGGCCTGGCCTGCACCGTCAACGACGTGCTGCTGGCCTGCGTCGCCGGCGCCATCGGCGCCTACCTGCACGAGCGGGGCGACGACACGGCGGGCAAGGAGATCCGCGCCATGGTGCCGGTCAACCTGCGCCCGCCAGAGCAGGCCTGGCAACTCGGCAACCGCTTCGGGCTGGCGCCGCTGGTGCTGCCGATCGGCATCGCCAACCCGATCTCGCGCGTCGGCGCGGTGCGCGCGCGCATGGAAGCGCTCAAGGGCAGCTATCAGCCCTTGCTGTCGCTCGCAATCCTCTCGGCCACGGGCCTGTTCATCAAGCCCGTTCAGGACCTGGTGCTGGGCATGTTCGCCAAGAAGACCACCGCTGTGATGACCAACGTGCCCGGCCCCGCGGTGCCGCTGAAGTTTTGCGGTACGACGCTGCGCCAGAACATGTTTTGGGTGCCGGCCTCGGGCGACGTCGGCGTGGGGGTGTCGATCCTCAGCTACGGCGGCGGCGTGCAGTTCGGCCTCATCACCGACACCGCGCTGTGCCCCGACCCGCAGGCCATCATCGACCGTTTCGTGCCCGAGTTCGACAAGCTGCTGTACCTGACGCTGATGTTGCCCTGGCCAGGGCAGCCCGAGCGCGCCGATGCCACCTTTGAGGAGTTGCCATGACCATCACCGTTGCCATCGACCTGGGCTACGAGTTCGCCGTCAAGGCGCCGTTCAAGGAGGTCTTCGACCTGCTGTCCGACGTGCCCGCGTCGGTCAGCCATTTCCCCAAGGTCCACAAGCTCATCGACCGCGGCGGCGGCGTCTATCGCTGGGAGATGGAGCGGGTCGGCACGCCGCAGGTCCACATCCAGACCATCTACGCGAGCAAGTACGTCAGCAATCGCGGCAAGGGCACGGTGGTGTGGACGCCGGTCGAGGGCGAAGGCAATGCCCTGGTCGGCGGCAGCTGGAAGATCACCGACCGCAAGACCTCCACCGCCCTGGAGTTCAAGGTCCACGGCACCGTCGATGTCGGCCTGCCGGCGTTGATGAAGGTGATCGTCGTGCCGATCATCAAGGCCGAGTTCGAGGGTCTCGTCGAGAAGTACATCGACAATCTGATCAAACGCCTCGGTGGCGAGGCCGGCTGACAGCGCCGCGCGGTGGCTGCCCAAGGGCGGCCACCGCAGCCCGGCCCGGCCCCGCCACGCCCGCTTCAGGAGCCCCGACCGATGACCTCGCACCCTTCCACGCGCCTGACCCGCCGCCGCCTGGGCCTTGCCGCCGCTGGCGCGCTCGCGGCCCGCGCGCTGCCGCTGCAGGCCGCCACGCCGAGCGACACGCTGGTCGTGGCGATGGCCTTCGACGACATCATCTCGCTCGACCCGGCCGAATCCTTCGAGATCTCGGCCGGCGAGCTGATGGGCAACGGCTACGAGCGGCTGCTGCGCTACGACGTGGCCGAGCCGAGCAGGCTCGTGCCCGACCTGGCGCAGCGCTGGGCGGTGTCGGCCGACGGAAAGACGTACAGCTTCGAACTGGCGCCGGGCTCGCACTTCGCATCGGGCAACCCGGTGACCGCCGACGACGTCGCGTTCTCGTGGCAGCGCGCAGTGCTGCTGGACAAGACGCCGGCCTTCATCCTGACCCAGTTCGGCCTCAACAAGGACAACGTACGCGACAAGGTGCGCGCCACCGGCCCGCTGACGCTGACGCTGCAGACCGACAAGGCCTACGCGCCGACCCTGGTCTACAACTGCCTGACGGCCAACGTCGCCGCAGTGGTGGACCGGAAGCTGCTGCTGGCCAACGAGACGGGAGGCGACTTCGGCCACGCCTGGCTGAAGACGCACTACGCCGGCTCGGGGCCGTTGACGATCCGCGAGTGGCGTGCCAACGAGATCGTCGTGCTCGAGCGAAACGACAACCACCGCGGGGCCAAGTCGATCGCCAAGCGCGTGATCTACCGGCACATCAAGGAAGCCAGCACCCAGCGCCTGCTGCTCGAGAAGGGTGACATCGACATCGCGCGCAACCTCACGCCGCAGGACCTGGACGCGCTGGCTGCGAACAAGGACATCCGCGCCACGGCCACGCCGAAGGGCACCGTTTACTACATCAGCCTCAACCAGAAGCATCCGGTGCTGGCCAAGCCCGAGGTGCGCGAGGCCTTCAAGTGGCTGGTCGACTACGACGCTATCGGTGCCACGCTGATCAAGCACATCGGCGTCGTGCACCAGAACTTCCTGCCCGTGGGGCTCCTCGGTGCCAGCACCGACAGGCCGTACAAGCTGGACGTTGCGCGGGCCAAGGCGCTGCTGGCCAAGGCGGGGGTGCCGAACGGCTTCAAGGTGACGATCGACATGCGCACGATCCAGCCCGTGCAGGGCATCACCGAGGCCGTGCAGCAGACCTTCAGGCGCGCCGGCATCGAGCTCGAGATCCTGCCCGGCGACGGCAAACAGACGCTGACCAAGTACCGCGCCCGGACCCACCAGCTGTTCATCGGCAACTGGGGTGCCGACTACTGGGACCCGCACACCAACGCCGACACCTTCGCGCGCAACCCCGACAACCGTGACGACGCCCAGGACAAGCCGCTGGCCTGGCGCAACGCCTGGGCAATCCCCGAGCTGACGAAGAAGACCGACGCTGCGGCGCTGGAGCGCGACACCGCGAAACGGGTGCGCATGTACAAGGACATCCAGGCCGAGTTCCGCCGCACCAGCCCGTTCGTGATGCTCTACCAGGAGACCGAGGTCGCGGCCTACCGTGCCAACGTCGACGGGCTGCGGCTGGGGCCGACGGCCGACACGACCTACATGTTCGTCGTCGCCAAGCGTTGAGCGCTTCGCAGGGCAACCCGGTGGCAGCGCGGCTGCGCCGTGCGCTCGGCGCCGGCGTCCACTTCGTGATCGTCGTTGCGCTCACCATCCTCGGCCTGCTCGCGGTGACCTTCTTCATCGGCCGCGTGATCCCGGTCGACCCGGCACTGGCGATCGTCGGCGACCGCGCCAACGAGGAAGTGCTGCAGCGTGCACGAGAGGAGCTGGGGTTGAACAAGCCGCTGCCGGTGCAGTTCGCGCGATACGTGCGCCAGGCGCTGCACGGCGACTTCGGCCGCTCGGTGCTCACCTCCAACCCGGTCATCGACGACATTCGTCGCGCCTTCCCAGCGACGCTGGAGCTGGCCACCTGCGGCATCCTGCTCGGCGCCGGCCTGGGCGTGCCCTTGGGCGTGTGGGCGGCGGTGCGCTGCGGCGGCCTCGCGGACCACGCAGTCCGCGTGATGGGACTGGTGGGCTATTCGGTGCCGATCTTCTGGCTCGGCCTGATGGCGTTGGTGCTCTTCTACGCCAAGCTCGGCTGGGTGGCAGGGCCGGGCCGCATCGATGTCGGCTACGAGTACGCGTTCGACCGCACGACCGGGCTGATGCTGCTCGATGCGGCGCGCGCCGGCCAATGGGATGCCTTCCGCAACGCGGCGAGCCACCTCGTGCTGCCGGCCGCGCTGCTGGGCTACTTCTCACTCGCCTACATCAGCCGCATGACGCGCTCGTTCATGCTCAATGAACTCGGCGCCGAGTACATTGTCGCCGCGCGCGCCAAGGGCCTGTCCGAAGCGCGCATCGTCTGGCGCCACGCGCTTCGCAACGCGATGGTGCCGCTGGTCACGGTGATCGCGCTGTCTTATGCCGGGCTGCTGGAGGGCAGCGTGCTCACCGAGACCGTTTTCTCGTGGCCCGGGCTGGGTCTGTACATCACCAACTCGCTGCAAAACGCCGACATGAACGCGGTTCTCGGCGGCACCATCGTCGTGGGCAGCGTGTTCATCGCGCTCAACCTGGCCAGTGACCTGCTGTACCGGCTGCTCGACCCGCGCACGCGGGATACGCGGTGAGCGCACTGCGGGCCCTGCAGGCCTGGCTGCTGTCCGAGCGCCCGCAGTCGCGCCGCCAGGCCGCGCTGGGTCGGCTGTACGGCGGTTGGCGCCAATTCGCGCGCAACCGGTTGGCGATGCTGGGGCTGGCGATCGTGGCGGCGTTGATCGCGGTGGCCTGGCTGGCGCCACTGCTGGCGCCCGATTCGCCGACCGTCGGCGACCTGGCCGCGCGGCTGCAGCCGCCATCGGCCAAGCACTGGTTCGGCACCGACGACCAGGGCCGCGACATCCTCTCGCGCCTGGTCTTCGGCTCGCGCATCACGCTGGCGGTGGTCGTGATGGTGGCGGTGCTGGCGGCACCGATCGGCCTGCTCGTGGGCACGGCGGCGGGCTACGCCGGCGGCTGGATCGATGCGGTGCTGATGCGCATCACCGACATCTTCCTCGCCTTTCCGCGGCTGATATTGGCACTGGCCTTCGTCGCCGCGCTCGGGCCCGGGATCGGCAACGCGGTGATCGCGATCGCGATCACCTCGTGGCCGCCCTACGCGCGCATCGCGCGTGCCGAGACGTTGACGCTGCGCCAGACCGACTACATCAGCGCGGTGCGCCTGCTTGGCGCCAGCCCCTGGCGCACCGTGCTGCGCCACATCATGCCGCTGTCCGTGAGCAGCGTGATCGTGCGCGTGACGCTGGACATGGCCGGCATCATCCTCACCGCGGCCGGACTGGGCTTTCTCGGCCTCGGCGCCCAGCCGCCCAGCCCCGAGTGGGGCGCGATGATCGCCGGCGGCCGCGCCTACGTGATCGACCAGTGGTGGGTGGCCGCGGCACCCGGCGCGGCGATCTTCGTCGTCAGCCTGGCGTTCAACCTGCTGGGCGACGGGCTGCGCGACGCGCTCGATCCGAGGGCGGCAAGCCAGGCCACGCCGTGACGCCGGCCGACGACGTCGAACCGCCGCCAAGTGCGCGCCAGGTGGTGGGTGACCTGCTGCGTGGGCTGGGGCGGGACCGCTTCTTCCTCGCCCTGCTGGCCGCGCTCGCGCTGCTCGCCGCGCTGGCGCCGGCGCGGATCGCCAGCGGGCCGGACCTCGTGGACTGGCCCACGATCGCCGCGCTCGCGGGCCTGCTCGCGCTGACCGAGGGCCTGGCGCTGAGCGGCTCGCTGCAGCGCCTGGGGGTCTGGCTGATCGGCTTCATGGCGAACGAGCGCGCGGTGGCGCTGTGCCTGGTGCTGGCTGCGGCGGCACTGTCGACCGTGCTGACCAACGACGTTGCGCTGTTCGTCGTCGTGCCGCTGACGCTGGGCGTGTGCCGCGGCGCCGGCATGTCGGCGACGCGGCTGATTGTTTTCGAGGCCCTGGCGGTCAACGCTGGCTCGGCGCTGACGCCGATCGGCAACCCGCAGAACCTGTTCCTGTGGCAGGTCTCGCGGGTGTCCTTCGGCACTTTCGTCGCCCACATGCTGCCGCTGGTGGCGCTGCTGATGGCCGCGCTGCTCGTGCTCACCGCACTCTCGTTCAGTTCTCGGGCCGTGCGCGCGCCGGCCGACGCCAGGCCGGCGCCCCTGGACCGCCGGCTCTTCGGCGCCTCGCTCGTGTTGTATGCGCCGTTCTTGCTCGCGGCCGAGCTGCATCACCTGGGCTGGGCGCTGGCCGCGGTGACCGTGACGATGCTCGCGGTGCGACCGCGCGTGCTGCTGCAGCTCGACTGGGGCCTGCTGCTGGTCTTCGTACTGATGTTCGTCGACCTGCGCCTGCTCGCCGGCTTGCCGGCGGTGCGCGACGCGATCGCCGCGCTCGGGCTCGGCCGGCCGGTGCACTTGTATCTGGCCGGCATCGCCGCCTCGCAGATCGTCAGCAACGTGCCGGCGACGATCGCGCTGGTCGAATACTCGAGCGACTGGCGCGTCATCGCGTACGCCGTCAACGTCGGCGGCTTCGGGTGGATGGTCGGATCGCTCGCCAACCTGATCGCGCTGCGCCTGTCGGGCGACCGTCGTGCGTGGCGGATCTTCCATCTCTACGCGGTGCCGTTCCTGATCGGGGCCGGGTTGCTCGGCGCCCTGCTGCTGCAGGACGGCTGACGGATCGGCGGGCGGGCGCGGCTCGCGCATGCCGGTCAGGGACCGCCGACGCAGCACCTGCGCCACCTATACTGCGTCGCCCGCCGCTGTCCTCGGCCCGCCATCGTCGTCCCGACGCCCGCATGAACGCCCCCCAGCCGCCGACGCAGCTCGGCCGCTACCGCATCGTGAAGGTGCTCGGCCGTGGCGCGATGGGCGTCGTCTACGAGGGACTGGATCCACGGCTGGAGCGTCCAGTGGCGATCAAGACGATCCTCAAGGGCCACCTGCTCGAGGAGACCCTGGCCGACGAATACTCGGCCCGATTCGTCCGCGAGGCGCAGGCCGCGGCGCGACTGAGCCACCCCAACATCGTCACCGTGTTCGACTTCGGCGAGCAGGGCGAGGTCGCCTACCTGGTGATGGAGTTCATCCGCGGCCGCGAGCTCGCCCATGCCTTCGACAGCGGCGAGCGCTTTGCACTGTCGCAGGCGCTGCGCATCATGGCCGAGCTGCTCGAGGCGCTGGACTACGCGCATGCGCAGGGCGTCGTGCACCGCGACGTGAAGCCGGCCAACGTGATGATCGACGCCGGCGGCCGCGTCAAGCTGACGGACTTCGGCGTCGCCCGGCTGGCCGATGCCGGCCAGGACCGGACCGTGCCGGGCACGATGGTCGGCACGCCGAGCTACATGTCGCCCGAGCAGATCCAGGGGCTGGCGGTCGGCTCGCGCGCCGACCTCTTCGCCGCCGGTGTCATCCTCTACCAGTTCCTGACCGGGCAACGCCCCTTCGCCGGCGCCGGCCCGTTCGCGGTCCACAAGCAGATCGTCCACGACGACGCGATGCCACCTACGCGGCACAATTCGGCGCTGCCCGCGGTACTGGACGCCATCGTCGCGCGCGCCTTGGCCAAGTCGCCCGACGACCGTTTCGAATCGGCGGCGGCGTTCGCGGCTGCACTGCGCACGGTGCCATTGCCGGCGTCGGTGCCGCCGCCGACATCGGCCGTCACGGCCGATGTCGCCGACGATCCCGATGCGACGGTGATTCGGAGCCCGGTTCCCATCCGGTCGCCGGCCCCGTCGGCGGCCAACTCGACAGCGGCTTCGCCAGCGCCGCCACTGGCGCTGGTGCGAATTCCGTCGCCGCCGCTGGCCTCGGTGCGAGTTCCGGCGCCGGCAGCCCCAAGCGCGCCGGACGGGCTGCGGTGGCGGACCGTCGCCGCGATCGGCGGGCTGCTCTGCGCACTCGGGGTGGCTGGCTGGTTCGTGGTGGGCCCGCGGCCGGCTGCCGACCGGGCTACGCCTGCGCCGGCGCCGATCCGCGCCAAGCCGCCGCCCGACTCGGCGGCCACCGCCGTTGTTCCGCCGCCGTTGCCCCCGACCGTTGAAGCGTCCCTGCCACCACCTTGGCCGGTGGCCCCCGCCTCCGCCGCCGCGGTGCCGACGAAAAAGAAGCTCGCGCCGTCGCCGATGGTGGCACGTGCCGTGCCACCATCGGCGCCGCCGCCCCCTTTGCGCTGTGATGACCTGCGGGCGCGGCTACAGCTCGGTGAGCCTATGTCGCCAGACAGCCAGTCATACTTCGACAAGGAGTGCAAGCGATGAACGAGCCCTGCAAGGTGGTGGTCATTGAGCGTCTGGCATGGATCCCGGCCCTGGCTTGGGCGATCGCGATCGCCGCCTGCGGCGAGTTGTCGATCCGTGCGCCGGCGCCGGTCGCTGCCGCACCGACCGCAGCGGCGGCACCGGCGGTGGCGGCGGCGAGCAGCCCGGCCGCCGCCGCGGTCGTCGCCGC
>JBBINW010000018.1:0-73200 GCA_037443665.1 Betaproteobacteria bacterium | reverse complement strand
CAGCCGCCGCAGGCGCCACCGGCGGCCGGCGGCGGCGGCTGGCCGCGCAGTGCCGCCCGCCAACGCCGGCGCAGCGCCGCCGGCAGCAGCGACCAGATCGCGTAGACCGAACACGCGGAGACGATCAGGGCGGTGAGCGCGAGCTGCCAGATCACGGCTTCAGCCCCCGAAGGCCAGCGCGACCCGGTAGGTCACGAACGACGCGACGTACGCCAGCGCGAACATGTAGGCGGCCATCAGCAGCGGGTAGCGCCACGAATTGGTCTCGCGCTTGACGACCACCAGGGTCGACAGGCACTGCGGCGCGAAGACGTACCACGCCAGCAGCGAGTAGGCCGTGGCCAGCGACCAGCTGTGTGCGATCACCGGCGCCAGCGTCTCGGCCACCGAATCGCCGGCCGCCGACAGCGAATAGACGGTGCCCAGCGCGCCCACCGCCACCTCGCGCGCGGCCAGCCCCGGCACGAGCGCGATCGAGATCTGCCAGTTGAAGCCGATCGGCGCGAACACATGCTCCAGCGCCTGCCCGATGTGGCCGGCCAGGCTGTACTGGATCGCCGGACCGGTGGCGCCGGGCGGCGGGCCGGGCCAGCTCGAGAGGAACCAGAGCACGACCATCAGCGAGAAGATGATCGTGCCCACGCGGCGCACGAAGATGCGCGTGCGCTCGGCCAGACCCAGCGCCAGGCTCTCCAGGCTGGGCAGGCGGTACGGCGGCAGCTCGAGCATCAGCGGCTGGTAGCGGCTCTTCAGCCAGGTGCGCTTGAAGCCCCAGGCCACGGCCATCGCCGCCGCTACGCCGGCCACGTAGAGGCCGAACAGCGTCAGTCCGCGCAGGTCGAACGGGCCCAGCGAACGCGCCGGGATGAACGCGCCGATGATCAGCGCGTACACCGGCAGCCGCGCCGAGCAGGTCATCAGGGGGGCCAGCATGATGGTGGCGAGGCGGTCGCGCCAGTTGGCGATCGTGCGCGTGGCCATGATGCCGGGCACGGCGCAGGCGAAGCTCGACAGCAGCGGGATGAAGGCGCGCCCGGACAGGCCGACCTTGCCCATCAGCGTGTCGAGCAGGAAGGCCGCGCGCGGCAGGTAGCCCGAGTCCTCGAGCACGAGGATGAAGGCGAACAGGATCAGGATCTGTGGCAGGAAGACGAGCACGCTGCCGGCGCCGGCGACCACGCCGTCGACGAGCAGGCTGCGCAGCGGGCCGTCGGTCATGTGGGCCAGGATCCAGTTGCCGACCGCGGCCATGCCGTCCTTGATCAGGTCCATCGGCAGGTTGGCCCACGAGAACACGGCCTGGAACATCAGGAACAGCAGCGCCGCCAGCAGCGCCAGCCCCCACACCGGGTGCATCACGACGGCGTCGATGCGGTGCTGCAGCCGCGCCCGGCGCGGCGGTCGCGGCACCACGGCCAGCAGGATGCGGCGGACCTCGCGCGCCAGCGCGGTGGCGTCGCGCGACGCCGCCACCGGCGGTGCGGCCAGCGGCTGCGACAAATGGCCTTGCAGCGCGGCGCGCAGGCCGGCATGGCCGTCGCCGCGCACGGCCACCGTCTCGACCACCGGACAGCCGATCTCGGCCGCCAGCCGTGGCACGTCGATGACCAACCCCTGCTCGCGCGCCGCGTCGGCCATGTTCAGCGCCACCAGCAGCGGCCGGCCCAGCGCGCGCAGCTCCAGCAGCAGGCGCAGTCCCATGCGCAGGTTGGTCGCGTCGAGCACGGCGACGATGAGGTCGGGCGCGGCCTCGCCGGCGCGCTTGCCCTGCAGCACGTCGAGCGTGACCTGCTCGTCGGGCGTGGCCGGCTGCAGGCTGTAGGTGCCGGGCAGGTCGATCACGGCCATGCTGTCCCGGGCGTTCAGCCGCGCGATGCCGACCTTGCGCTCGACCGTCACACCGGCGTAGTTGGCCACCTTCTGGCGCGCGCCGGTCAGGCGGTTGAACAGCGCCGTCTTGCCGCAGTTGGGGTTGCCCACCAGGGCCACGGTGTAGCGGCCGAGCGCGAGCTCAGACACGGACGTCCCCTTCGAGGGCCATGACCTCGACGCAGCGCGCCTCGAGCAGGCGCAGCGCGAACAGCGTCTCGCCGACCTGCACCGCCAGCGGCTCGCGCCCGCCGGGGCCGCGGCGCAGCACCAGCACCGGTTCGTCGGCGACGAAGCCGATCTCCTCCAGGCGTTGCAGCAGCGCTGCGTCGGCCCCGGGCACGCCCGCGCGCAGGCCGGTGACGATGCCGTGGCTGCCGTCGGGCAGGTCGGCCAGGCTGAGGGTGGGCATGCGTTTCATCGGGGTTGACCGCGACGGCGGACGCGACGGTGGACCACGAGCGCCACCGCCATCGCCCCCCCGGCGATGCTGTGGGCGACGCCGAGCGCGGGACGCAGATTGTCGGGGGCAAAGTAGTAAAGCTGGTAGGCGGTGGCAGCGAGCAGGGCGGCCAGAACGCACAGCGCCAGACCCCAGCGGCGCTGTTCGCGGCCGCGGCCCCGCGCCGTGGCGCGCCAGCCGTGGGGCACGTGCGAGCCCGCCAGCACGCCGAGCATGAACAGCGCACCGAACGCGGCCAGGCCGTGCAGGCGGATCAGCCAGGCCTCGGCGGGCAGCGGCAGCGCGTTGGCGCCACGGCCGTAATGCAGTGGCAGCCAGGCCAGCCCCGTGACGAGCAGCAGCGCGCCGACGGCGTCGGTGGCGCGCCGCTGCCAGGGGCGCAGCCGGTTGTGGACGAGATGGCGCGGGTGGGGCATCGGGCGGGCAGTGTCGCCGAACTCGGCGCGAAGCTGCCGATCGGACCCGTCGACGCCATCGCCTCGACCGGCAGCGAGGGCGGCCGACGCGGGGCGCGCGATCCGATGCACCATCCGCAGCGTCATTCGGGGGCCCCAGCGTCGGTGCCGCATGCATGCCACACGGCGCTGGCGCCGAACGCGGTCAGCACCGGATGTTCGCGGTCGTGCGCCGCGACCTTGGTCAGTGCGTCGGCCCACAGGCAGCGCGGTGCGACCACGCTCAGATGGCGCGTCGCGGCGCGCCGGCCGGCCAGCGCGCTGCGGCTGCCGGCGGCGTAATGGCTCGTCGCGCAGGCGCCATCCTGCAACCGTGCCCAGGGCCGCGTGCCGCCGTGGGTTTCGTCGCGCAGCATCAGGGCCAGGCTCGCGCCACCGAAGCAGCGCAGATCGCCGCCGGCATTGACCCAGCCGCCGGTACAGCCGGCCGCGCGCAAGGCCCGGATGCCGAGATCCACCGCATGGCCCTTGCCGATGCCACCGAGGTCCAGCGTGACGCCGGCGCGGTGCTTGACCAGCGCATCACCCTCCAGCGACCAGCTCCGCGGCCCGCTGCCCAGCGTGATGTCGAACAGCCCCTCGCTCAGGTCGCGCAACGCGAGCGCGGCGGCCAGCAGGGCCCTCGTGTCGGCGTCGAGGGCGATGCGGCCCGGCGCGCGCGTCGCGTTGAAGCGGCCGACGACGCTGCTGCTCTCGAAGCGCGACAAGCGTGCCTGCGCGGCGGCGATGGCCGCGAAGGCCGCAGCCAGGGCGGCGGTATCGATGTCGCAAGGCGCGCCCACTTCCACCAGCGTGCCCAGCAAGGGCTTGGCACGGCGCTGCCAGAGTCCGCGCGGTGCGGCACGCGGCGCGACGGCGGTGGCCAGGCCGTTCATGACCCGGCCGGTGCCAGCACCGTCTGTACGTAGGCCGCGATGCGCCGGATGCCGTCGGTCAGATGCGTGCACGACAGCGTGGCGCCGCTGATGTTCGCGATGTCGTCGCCGATGGCGATCGGCGCGGCCGACGTCTTGCCGACGAACTGCTTGCGCCAAGCGGCCATGCGCACCTCGTTGCCGTGGGACTCGCGATACGACAGCACCTCCACGTCGAGGATCTCGCCCGCAGGGCCCAGCGCCACCGCGTAGTCGATGAGCTCGAACTTGCCGATCACGCTGTCGGTGACGACCCAGCCCAGGCGCCGGTCGCCGGCCAGCGCCTCGCTCACCCGCATGAAGCCGGTGAGCGGCACCGCGCCCAGCCGGGCCTTCAGTCGCTGGGCCTGCGCGGTATCCGTCTGCACCGGCACCGGGCGGAACGCGCTGGCCTGCGGAAACATCAGCGCCTGTGCCTGCGCCGCCGTGAGGTAGTCGGCCGCGAACGACAGCGTCGGCGCCAGCGCCGGCACTGCTGCCGCGACCCAGACGATGCACGCGGCGGGGTGGTTCGTGCGCATGGTGCGGCCGCTCAGAACGACAGACCGGCACCCAGGTCGACGCGGGTGAAGTCGGTGTTGGTCTTGAATCGCTGGTAGTCGGCCTTCAGGACGACGTTCGGCGTGATGTAGAAGTTGGTGCCCAAGGTGACCACCGTATCGCTGGGCGTCGCCCACCCCGCCGGCCGCACGCCGAAGCCCGGCGCCAGTCCTTCGTAGGAAGCGCCCATGTCGTAGCGCTCCCAGCGTGCGAACGGCGACAGGCGGTACGACCCGCTGTCCCACAGGTCGTACGCGGCCTGCACGAAGCCGCCATTGAAGCGCGCGGGCATCGGATTCGCGGTGCCGGGGAAGAGGCGGTTGGCCGCCGCGGTGTTGCTGATGGTGCCCTGAGCCACGACGGCCGACAGGTCCCACTGGCGGGGCTGCCAGCGGGCATGCAGTTCGCCGAGCGACACGTTCTGGCTGCCGATGCCCAGCACGGCGGGTTTCACGCCGCCGCCGAAGAAGCTGCCGCCCAGCGTCAGGCCGGGCACGCCGCGGTAGTTCAGCGAGACGTAGCTCGACAAGTGCTGCGCGTTGGCGAACGCGCCCTCCTGGTGGGTGGCCTGCAGCGGCGCGACGGCGCCGGCGATGAGCTCGAGCGCCGAGGCATAGGTCGGGACCTCCGGCGCGAAATCCCATTTTGACAGGTCGACGCCGGTGGTCAGGCCGACGTTCCAGTCCAAGCCCGCGCCCGTGGTGCCGTACAGCGACAGCCCGCCTTCGCGCCAGGTGCTGGGGATGACCAGCGTCTCGACGAAGTTGCGCTGTACGCCGTAGAAATTGGTCGGCTCGTGGTTCTCGTTCAGCAGACCCGCAGGGATCAGGAACACGCCGACACGCCCGCCGATGCTGTCGCTCAACCTGTGATCGACGTAGAGCTGCTCGACCTCGATCTCGCCCGGGTCGCCGGCCGACGCCACCGCGTGCTCGACCTCGTATTCGGAGTTGAAGCGGGTGCTGTCGTCGAACTGGTAGCCGATGCCGAACACGCCGCGCGCGAGATCCAGCGTGGTCTGCGCGGCCTTGTGCGTCGGATGCGTGTAGTAGACCTCGCCATAGCCCCAAAGCGACAGCTTGTTCCACGCGTCGGCCTTGGCGGCCTGCACGCTCAGCTGCTGCGCGGTCTGCTGGCTGCTTTGCTGCACCGCGGCCACGTCGGCGGCGATCGCCTGCTGCGCCTGCTCGGCCTTGTGCACCTGTTCGCCCTGGGACTGCTGCTGCGAGGCGACTGCGCCGGCCTGCTGCTGCAGGGCCCGCAGCTGCTGCTGCATCGCCTGCATTTGCTGCTGCACTTCGGCCACCGCCTTGGCCAGCGCCTCGTTCTGGCTTTCCAGCTTTCGGATCGTGGCGTCCTTCGGGCTGTCAGCGGCCTGCGCGATCGGCGCCAGCGCGCCGATCGCGACGGCGACGGCGATGGCGCGGCCGGTCTGGGCGATCGCGTCGCGGGTCGGCTTGCGGTTCATGGGGAAATCTCCTCGGGGCCGCTGGCAGGGTTCTTCAAGGCGTGGCCTGGACTGCCTGTGCCGCCGCCGCGTTGGCCTGCAGGCACTGCGGCTGCTGGCCGTAGGCCGACGGGTTGCTCGGGTCGTAGCCGTCGGTCAGCGTGCACAGGAAGGCCACGATGAGGTTGATCTCCGAGGCGTTGAGCTGCGCGGTCGACGGCCGGTAGGGCACCTCGTCGACGTTGATGCTGGCGTGCAGCGAAGGCGGCAGGTCGTTGTAGACGCCATCGACCGTGCCGTCCTGCGCGCGGTACCAGCGGGCGGGATCGGTGTCGCGCGTGGCGTACCAGGTCACCACGTCGGTGAGCGTGGCGAACACGCCGTTGTGGAAGTAGTTCTGCTTGACCGCCACGTCGCGCAGCGTCGGCACCTTGAAGGCGCCGCACAGCCATTTGCGCGAGGCCAGGTCGGTGCGCAGGGGGCCGCACAGGCCGAGGTCGTAGTAGGCATACAGCGACGGGTCGCCCAGCGCGGCCGCGCCGTTGGCCGGCACGTAGGGCAAGGTCTCGCCGGCCTGGTTGGCCGCGATGGACCAGTTGCGCGGGATGCCGACGCTGTCGTAGCTGAAGTCGGTGAACAGCGGCGGCACGTCCGGGCTCGCTCGCGTCGAGAGATGGCACGCGTTGCAATTGCCCTTGGTCGGGTCGTTGAACAGCGCCAGCCCCTGCAGTTCTGCGGCCGTGAGCGCGGCGCTGCCGGCCTGGTAGGCGTCGAACTTGGTCGTGAACGGGTGGAAATCCGGGGCTTCGGTCTGGTACGCGGCCAGCGCGGCGCCGATCGAGGCGAGCGCCTGCTGCGGGTCCTGCAGCACGGCGCTGCCGAACACGGCCTCGAACTGCGCCAGGTAGGGTCGCGTCAGCAACTTCTGCAACACGGCGTCGGCGTCGGCGTTGGCCATCTCGAACGAGTTGACGAAGGGCTGTTGCGCCTGGTCGGCCAGCGTGCTCGCCCGGCCGTCGCGGAAGAAGCCGCCGGTGGGGGTGCCGTCGGCGGCGAAGCGAAACGTCGGACTGTAGGAGGCGTACATCAGCGACGGCGTGGCGCGCAGGCCCGGCCGGTTCATCTGCGGCCCGCCCATCGGCACCGACAGTCCGTCGCTGCCGGCAAACGCGTGATCTGCGACGTGGCAGGTGGCGCATGACTGCTGCCCCGATGCCGACAGCGCGGTGTCGTGGAAGATCTGATCGCCGAGCTGAGCCATCGGCGACAAGCCGGCGCTGATCGGCGATGCGGTCGAGGCCGATGAACCGCCGCCGCAGCCCGACAGCACCGTCGCGGCGACGAGTGCGGCGGCGCCGAGGCTCGCGCCGGCCCGGGTTGGCACGAAGCGCCGACGCCGCGCGATCTTGATCGACGCTGCCCCAGACACCTTGTCTATCGACTTCATGAACGACAATGCTAATGAGAACGATTACGAATAATACCGCAAGGACGAATGCAGGCTCAAGCACGTTCGAGGCGAAAGTGCGACTTCGCATGACGGGCCGCCGAGGGCCGATGCCGATGGCGTTCGGCGGCGGCAGCAGGTGCGAGCCGTCGGGCGAGGGATGCTTGTCGGCGGTTCGGTGGCCCTTCGGTCGAGACGCGGGGCGTGCCGGCCCCCGCGCGACCGCCCCGTAAACTCGGGGATACCTCCATCCTCGCGCGCCATGCTCACCTTCCAGCAGATCATCCTCAAGCTCCAGTCGTACTGGGATGCCCAGGGCTGCGCTCTGCTGCAGCCCTACGACATGGAGGTGGGTGCCGGCACCAGCCACACCGCCACCTTCCTGCGCGCGATCGGCCCCGAGCCGTGGAAGGCCGCCTACGTGCAGCCCAGCCGCCGGCCCAAGGACGGCCGCTACGGCCACAACCCGAACCGGCTGCAGCACTACTACCAGTACCAGGTGGTGCTGAAGCCGGCGCCGGCCGACATCCTCGACCTCTACCTCGGCTCGCTCGAGGCGCTGGGCTTCGATCTGCAGGCCAACGACGTGCGCTTCGTCGAGGACGACTGGGAGAACCCGACGCTGGGCTGCTGGGGCCTGGGCTGGGAGGTCTGGCTCAACGGCATGGAGGTCACGCAGTTCACCTACTTCCAGCAGGTGGGCGGCATCGACTGCCGGCCGATCACCGGCGAGATCACCTATGGCCTGGAACGGCTGGCGATGTACCTGCAGGGCGTGGACAACGTCTATGACCTGACCTGGACCGAAGGGCCGCAGGGCAGGCTCAGCTATGGCGACGTCTATCACCAGAACGAGGTCGAGCAGAGCGCCTACAACTTCGAGCACAGCGACGTCGACTTCCTGCTGCTGGCCTTCGGCGCGCACGAGAAGCAGTCCAAGGCCCTGATGGACCTGCAGCTCGCGCTGCCGGCCTACGAACAGCTGCTCAAGGCAGGCCACACCTTCAACCTGCTCGACGCCCGCGGGGCGATCAGCGTCACCGAGCGTGCGGCCTACATCGGCCGCATCCGCGCCCTGGCGCGCAGCGTGGCGCAGAGCTATCTCGACAGCCGCGCGCGACTCGGCTTTCCGATGGCGCCACGCGCCTGGGCCGACGAGGTGAAGGCCAAGCTGGCTGAACCGGCGGCACGGAAGGCGGCCTGAGCATGGGTGGCAGCCACAACCTGCTGGTCGAACTGTTCGTCGAGGAGCTGCCGCCGAAGGCGCTGAAGACGCTGGGCGAGGCCTTCGGCAGCGCTCTGCTGGCCGGTCTGCGCGCGCAGCGGCTGGCCGGCGAGCGTTCGGTGCTCAACGTGTTCGCGTCGCCGCGTCGGCTGGCGGCGCAAATCAGCCACGTGCTCGCGGCGGCGCCGGACGAGCCGGTGACGCTCAAGGTGATGCCGGTGCGCGTGGCGTTCGACGCCCAGGGCCGGCTGACGCCGCCGGCCCTCAAGAAGCTCGCCGGACTGGGCGTCGGCGCGGACGACCGGGCGCGCATCGAGCGCGACTTCTCCGCCGGCCGCATCGACGCCGAGCACCTCTTCTTCGACACGGTTCGACCCGGCGCGACGCTGACGCAGGGGCTGCAGCTGGCGCTCGACGAGACGCTCGCGAAGTTGCCGATCCCCAAGGTCATGCAGTACCAGCTTGCCGACGGATGGACCAGCGTGAGCTTCGTGCGCCCGGCGCACGGGCTGGTGGCGCTGCACGGCGCCGACGTGGTGCCGGTCACGGCGCTGGGTCTGCAGGCCGGGCGCGACACCCGCGGCCACCGCTTCGAGGCGGCGATGGATCCGGTGCGGCTGCAGAACGCCGACCACTACGCGCGCCAGCTCGCCGCCCAGGGCGCGGTGATCGCCGGCTTCTCAGAGCGCCGCGCCGAGCTGCGCCGCCAGCTCGACGCTGCGGCGGCCCGGGAAGGTCTGCGGCCGATCGACGACGAGGCCCTGGTCGACGAGGTCACCGCGCTCGTGGAGCGGCCGAACGTGCTGCTCTGCCGCTTCGAGCCCGAGTTCCTGGCCGTGCCGCAGGAATGCCTGATCCTGACGATGAAGGCGAACCAGAAGTACTTCCCGCTGCTCGACGGCGCCGGGCGCCTGACCGAGAAGTTCCTCGTCGTCAGCAACATCCGGCCGGCCGACCCCGGCCGCGTGATCGAAGGCAACGAACGCGTCGTGCGGCCGCGGCTGGCCGACGCGAAGTTCTTCTTCGACCAGGACCGCAAGAAGACGCTCGAATCGCGCGTGCCGCTGCTGGCCAGGGTGGTCTATCACGGCAAGCTGGGCAGCCAGGGCGAGCGCGTCGATCGGGTGCGCGCGATCGCGCGTGCGATCGGGCACCCGCTCGGCGGTTCGGCGCTCGCGGCGCAGGCCGACCGCGCCGCGCTGCTGGCCAAGGCCGACCTGCTCACCGACATGGTCGGCGAATTCCCCGAGCTGCAGGGCGTGATGGGGGGCTACTACGCGCGCCACGACGGCGAGACCGAGGCCGTGGCGCTCGCGATCGAGGACCATTACCGGCCGCGCTTCGCCGGCGACGCGCTGCCGCGGGGCGAGGTCGGCACGGTGCTGGCGCTGGCCGACAAGCTGGAGACGCTCGCCGGCCTGTTCGGCATCGGCCAGGCGCCGACCGGCGACAAGGATCCGTTCGCGCTGCGCCGCCATGCGCTGGGCGTGATCCGCATGCTGATCGAGCGCCAACTGCCGCTGGACGTGCACCCGCTCGTCGGCACCGCGTTCGCAGCCTTCCCGC
Source organism: Betaproteobacteria bacterium (assembly GCA_037443665.1). Taxonomy (GTDB): domain Bacteria; phylum Pseudomonadota; class Gammaproteobacteria; order Burkholderiales; family Burkholderiaceae_C; genus Rubrivivax. Next base: position 63,274 of record JBBINW010000018.1, on the reverse strand, counting down.
CCGGCCACGGCCAGGCGCAGGCCGAGGTCGGCTTCTTCCTGCGCGAGCGGCTGGTGGGTTACCTGCGCGAAGGCGGCTACAGCGTGCGCGAGGTCGACGCCGTCGTCGAGACGGGCCCCGCGCGCTGGGCCGACCTGATCCAGCGCCTCGCCGCCGTGCGCGCCTTCGCGGCGCTGCCCGAGGCGCCGGCGCTCGCGGCGGCGAACAAGCGCGTGGCCAACATCCTGAAGAAGTCGTCGAGCGAAGTGTCCGCTGCCGGTGTCGCGCCCGGCCTGCTGACCGAACCCGCCGAGCACGCCCTCCACTCGGCGCTCGGGACGATCGGCTCGCAGGCCAGCGCCGAATTCGATGCCGGCCGGTACGAAAGCTCGCTCAAGACACTGGCGCAGCTTAAGGAGCCCGTGGACGCCTTCTTCGACAAGGTGATGGTCAACGTGGACGATGACGCGCTGCGCGTCAACCGCCTGACCTTGCTCGACTGGCTGCACAAGGCGATGAACCGCGTCGCCGACCTCTCGCGCCTGGCGGCCTGACCGCGCGACACCACCCCGAGGGCCCGAGATGCATATCACCAAGCTCGTCATCCTGGGCCGCGACGGCATTCTCAACGAATACCGCGACAGCCATGTCGCCACGCCCGAGGAATGGGTCGCGATCCCGGGCGCACTCGAAGCGGTCGCGCGCATCAACCACGCCGGCTGGCACGCCGTCGTCGCGACGAACCAGGCCGGGATCGGCCGCGGCATGATCGACATGTCGGCCGTCAACGCCATTCACCTCCGCATGAACCAGCAGCTGCTGGTGCAGGGCGGGCGCATCGACGCGGTCTTCTTCTGCCCGCACACGCCCGAGGAGGGCTGCGATTGCCGCAAGCCCAAGCCGGGGATGATGCTGGACATCGGCCGGCGCTACGGCGTCGACCTGGCCCAGGTGCCGCTGGTCTCCGACACGCTGCGCGACCTGCTGGCGGCGCAGGCTGCGGGCTGCGAGCCGCATCTCGTGCTCAGCGGCCGCGCCGCCGCCATCGGCGACGCGCAGCTCCACGAGATGCTGGAACAGGTGCCCGGCGCCCGCGTGCACGCCGATCTCGGCGCGTTCGCCGACTTCCTGCTCACGCGCGACCACGTCGTCGATTCGGGCGCCGGGGGACTGACCTGATGCGCGGGTGGTGGGCGCTGCGCTCGGCGCTGTTCGTGCTGTGGATGACGGTCACCGTGGTGCCGTGGGCAGTGCTGATGCTGGGACTGTCGATCTTCGTGCGCGGCAGGCGGCTGTACTGGCCGACGATGGTCTGGCTGCGGATGGCGATCTGGGGTGCACGCGCGATCTGCGGCGTGCGCTACCGCGTCCACGGCATGGCCAACCTGCCGACCGCCGCGCAAGCGAATTCCGCCGTCGTGCTGGCGGCCAAGCACCAAAGCACTTGGGAGACCTTCGCGTTCCCGACCCTGATGCCGCACCCGCTGGCCTACGTGTTCAAGCGCGAGCTGCTGTACATCCCGTTCTTCGGCTGGGCCATGGCCCGGCTGGACATGATCCACATCGACCGCAGCCGGCGCGCCGAGGCCTGGAACAAGGTCGCGGCGCAGGGCAAGCGGCTGGCCGCCGAAGGCATCTGGGTGATCATGTTCCCCGAAGGCACGCGAACGCCGCGCGGCGGCCAGGGGACGTACAAAGCCGGCGCCTCGCGGCTGGCCATCGCCAGCGGCGTGCCGATCGTGCCGATCGCCGCCAGCTCGGCCAAGTGCTGGCCGCGCAAGAGCTTCCTGCTGCGTCCCGGCGTCATCGACGTGTCGATCGGCAAGCCGATCCCGAGTGCCGGCCGCCAGAGCGAAGAGCTGATGCGCGAGGTCGAGACATGGATCGAGGCCGAGATGCGCCGCCTGGATCCCGAGGCCTACGCCGGTCCCGGTCTGCAACCGGTTCAGGCGTCCTCGGCCCCGGGGGCCTCGGCCCGCCAGGGCGCGGGCGGCCCGTAGCGCTGCGCCCGGCCTCCTAGAATCCGGCGCATGCCGTCGCCCGGGTCCATCGTCTCGACTTCGCAGCAGCTGTCGCTGTTCGACGAGGCGCCGGCACCCGCAGCACCGGCGCAGCCCCCGGCACCCGCCGCACCGGACGGCTTCGTGCACCCGCGGTCGCAGCGCGAGATCGTGCTGTCGGGCCACCGCGTGGGCTACGCGCTGCGCCGCTCGCGCCGGCGCAGCATCGGCTTCGTCGTCGGTGACGAAGGCCTGGCGGTCAGCGCGCCGCGCTGGGTCGGTGTGGGCGACATCGAGACGGCGCTGCGCGAGAAGGCAGGCTGGATCCTGCGCAAGCTGCAGGAGCAGCGCGAACGCGCCCAGCGACTGCAATCGGCGCGCGTCGACTGGCGCGACGGCACCGGCATTCCGTTTCTCGGCGAGACGGTGATCCTGGTGCTCGACCCCCGCAGCACCGGCGCCGTGCTGCACGCCGGCGCGCTGGCGCTGCCCGGCGTGCCGCGGCTGACGCTGCATCTGGGCCTGCCGCAAGGGGCCGCGCGCGAGCAGATCCGCGACGCCGTGCAGAGCTGGCTGCAGCGCCAGGCCCGGCGCGTGTTCGAGGAGCGCTGCGCGCTGTTCGCGCCACGCCTGGGGGTGCGCATGAGGCGACTGTCGCTGAGTTCGGCCGCGACGCGCTGGGGCAGCGCGAGCGTGGATGGATCGATTCGCCTGAACTGGCGCCTGGTCCATTTCGGGCTGCCGGTGATCGACTACGTCGTCACCCACGAGCTCGCCCACCTGCGCGAGATGAACCACGGCCCGGCGTTCTGGGACGTCGTGCGGTCGGCGTTGCCCGACTTCGAGTCCGCGCGCGGTGCGCTGCGCCACGAGGTGCTGCCGGTCTTCGATTGACACCCCCGAAGGAGGGCCCGCCCCGCCGGTGGACGCTCCACCATCCGGTGGATGCGCGGCCCAGACCGACTCTGCATACTCCGGCGGTCAGTTGTCATCACCCGGCAGTCAGGGATAACAAGCCGCAAGGCAGACGTGGATGGCGGCAGGAGGGGCCAACCCCGCCTGCCGCCTCTTCCTGCGTGTCGCCGCCCGCGCGCGGCCCCCGTCAGGCGATGCTGCGAAACCGCTGCACGCCGTCGTCACCCGGCACCGACCGCAGCCGTCCGTCCTCGACCAGCGCATGCATGTGGGCGATCGCTTCGCCCATCGCGAACGTGGTCTGGTGCAGGTCGAGCTTGCGCCTGAACAGTACCGGCAGCATCTCGGCGGCGCTGCGAGGCGCCTCGGCGCAGGCCTGCAGCACCTCGGCGTAGCGCTCGTCGTGATGGGCCTGCAACTGCGCGATGCGTGCATGCAGGCCGGTGAAGGGTTTGCCGTGCGACGGCAGCACCAGGGTCTCGGCCGGCAGTTCGCGCAGGCGGGCGATCGAGTGCAGGTACAGCGGCAGCGGGTTGGCCTCGGGCTCGATGTCGATCACGCTGACGTTGGTCGAGATGCGCGGCAGGACCATGTCGCCGGAGATCAGCACGCCCAGTTCGGGGCTGTGCAGCGCGATGTGCTCTGGCGCGTGGCCGTAGCCGACGATGCAGCGCCAGTCACGGCCGCCGATGCGCAGCACCATGCCGTCCATCAGCCGCCGGAAGCGCCCGGGCACCTGGGGCACCATGCTCGCGTAGTAGTTCGAGCGGGCGCGCACGCGGGCCAGTGAATCCGGGTCGGTCAGGCCGTGCAGCGCGAAGAAGCGCGCGGCGTTGTCGCCGCCGAAGCCGGTCGTGCTCTGGCTGGCCATGCGTGCAGCGTTCCAGTCGGTGGCGCTGATCCACAACCGGCACTGATGGGCCCCTGCGCTTGCGCCTTCGCCGCTGCGCTGCCTGCCGAGAGGGCCTGCACCGCCTTCGGGCGGCCGTGCGCCGGGGCCTGCGTCGGGTGTCGACCAGCGCTCGCACAGCCAATGCGCCAGCCCGATGTGGTCCGGGTGCATGTGAGTGACGATCACGCGCAGCACCGGCAGCCCCTGCAGTTCATGGGCGAAGACAGCCTCCCAGCGGGCGCGCGTGGCGTCGTCGGCGATGCCGCAATCGACGATCGTCCAGCCGGCTGTGCCGTCCTGTTCGTCGCGCAGCAGCCACAGGTTGATGTGGTCCAGCGCGAAGGGCAGACCCATGCGCAGCCAGCGCAACCCGGGCGCGACCTCGATCGTCGTGCCGGCCGCCGGGATCCGGTCGCCCAGCGGGTAGTGCAGGGCGCGCTCGTGCGGGTTGGCCATGGTCTCGTATATTTACGTTTACGTAAACGTCAGTCTAACCATGCCGGCCACCCCGCGTGCCGCGCCGCGCGCCGCGCAGCGCACCTACACGATCACCGAGCTCGCTGCCGAGTACGACATCACCCCGCGGGCGATCCGCTTCTACGAGGACGTGGGCCTGCTGAGCCCGGCGCGTGCCGGCCGCAATCGCATCTATACCCAGCGTGACCGCACGCGGCTGAAGCTCACGCTGCGCGGCAAGCGCCTGGGCCTGAGCCTGCAGGAGATCAAGCAGCTGGTGGACATGTACGACTCGCCGTCGGACACGCGGCAGCAGCTCACCGCCTTCATGGCCGTGCTGGGCGAGCACCGCCGGCTGCTCGAGCAGCAGCGCGAGGACCTGGAGATCACGCTGGCCGAGATCGCGCAGCACGAGGCGCGCTGCCGCGCGCTGCTCGCTGCGGCACCGACGCGGCCCCGGGCGCGCACGCGCAGCCGCCCCGAGGCCATCCGCTAGCATCGACGTTGACGTAAACGTCAATCGAGACCCTTCGCCTGGAGCTCCCCCCCCCCCCATGAACCTGCCCGGTTTGAACTTCCAGCTCGGCGAAGACGTCGACGCCCTGCGCGATGCGGTGCGTGCCTTCGCCGCTGCCGAGATCGCGCCGCGCGCGGCCGAGATCGACCGCAGCGACCGCTTCCCGATGGACCTGTGGCGCAAGATGGGCGCGCTCGGGGTGCTCGGCATCACCGTGCCCGAAGAGGACGGCGGCGCCGGCATGGGCTACCTCGCGCACATGATCGCGATGGAGGAGATCAGCCGCGCCAGTGCCAGCGTCGGCCTGAGCTACGGCGCGCACAGCAACCTGTGCGTCAACCAGATCAAGCGCAACGGCAGCGCGGCGCAGAAGGCGAAGTACCTGCCCCGGCTGATCAGCGGTGAGCATGTCGGCGCGCTGGCGATGAGCGAGCCGGGCGCCGGCAGCGACGTCATCGGCATGAAGCTGCGCGCGGTCGAGCAGGGCGGCAGCTACCTGCTCACTGGCACCAAGATGTGGATCACCAACGGCCCCGACGCCGATGTGATGGTGGTCTATGCCAAGACCGAGCCCGAGCTCGGCGCGCGCGGCCTCACCGCCTTCATCGTCGAGAAGGGCAGGCCCGGCTTCAGCACGGCGCAGAAGCTCGACAAGCTGGGCATGCGCGGCAGCGCCACCGGCGAGATGGTGTTCGACCGTGTCGAGGTGCCGGCCGAGAACGTGCTGGGCCAGCTCAACGGCGGCGCGAAGGTGCTGATGAGCGGCCTCGACTACGAGCGCGCGGTGCTCGCCGCCGGCCCGATCGGCCTCATGCAGGCGGTGATGGACAGCGTCGTGCCCTATGTTCATGACCGCAAGCAGTTCGGCCAGAGCATCGGCGAGTTCCAGCTCATCCAGGGCAAGCTGGCCGACATGTACACCGTGCTGCAGGCTGCGCGCGCCTTCTGCTACACGGTGGGCAAGAACCTGGATTCGCTCGGCAGCGAGCATGTGCGCCAGGTGCGCAAGGACTGCGCCAGCGTCATCCTGTGGTGCGCCGAGAAGGCGACCTGGATGGCCGGCGAGGGGATTCAGATCTTCGGCGGCAACGGCTACATCAACGACTATCCGCTCGGACGGCTGTGGCGCGACGCCAAGCTGTACGAGATCGGCGCCGGCACGAGCGAGATCCGCCGCATGCTGATCGGCCGCGAGCTGTTCGCGGAGACGATGTGAACCCGGAACTCCAGGAGCTGTTCGAGAAGAACCGTGCCTGGGCCGCCGCCACCGAGGCGCGCGAGCCCGGCTTCTTCTCGCGCCTGCTGCAGCAGCAGACACCGCAGTACCTGTGGATCGGGTGCGCCGACAGCCGGGTGCCGGCGAACGAGCTCGTCGGCCTGCTGCCGGGCGAGCTGTTCGTGCATCGCAATGTCGCCAACCTCGTCGTCCATTCCGACCTCAACGCCCTGTCGGTGATCCAGTTCGCGATCGATGCGCTGCAGGTGCGCCACATCATCGTCGTGGGCCACAGCAACTGCGGCGGCGTGCGCTCGGCGCTGACCAACCGCCGCGCCGGCCTGGTCGACAACTGGCTGCGCCACGTGCAGGACGTGCGCGACGCGCACGAGGGCTTCCTGGCCGGGCTGCACGAGAGCCTGCAGGTCGATGCGCTGGTCGAGCTCAACGTGCTCGAGCAGGCGCGCAACGTCTGCCGCACGACCGTGGCCACCGACGCCTGGCAGCGCAGCCAGGAGGTGGTGGTGCACGGCTGGGTCTACGGCTTGCACAACGGCCTGCTGCAGGACCTGGCCTTCACGGTCAAGGCGGCCGACGAGATCGGCGTCGGCTACGACGCCGCGCTGGCCCGCCTCCAGCAGCGCTGGCGCCAACGCCAGGCGCAGCTCGGCGCCTGATCGACGCGCACGGCGGCCCAAACGATGTTTCCTCAGCGCTTCGACGACAGCCGCGCCTTCGAGATCGCCCAGGCGCTGATCGACGGCTTCGACCGTCACTACCGCCTGTTCCGCGCGACCTCGGCCGCGGCCAAGCAGCGCTTCGAGCGGGCCGACTGGCACGGGCAGCAACTCGCGCAGGCGCAGCGTATCGAGTTCTACGACCAGCGCGTCGACGAGGCCGTGCAGCGGCTGCGCGCCGACTTCAACATCGAGGCGCTGTCGATGGACACCTGGCAGCAGGCCAAGCTGCATTACATCGGCCTGCTGACCGACCACCACCAGCCCGAGCTGGCCGAGACCTTCTTCAACTCGGTCACCGCCAAGCTGCTGCACCGAAGCTACTTCCGCAACGACTTCATCTTCGTGCGCCCGGCGATCAGCACCGAGTACATCGAGGACGACGAACCGGCCGCGCAACCCACCTACCGCGCCTACTACCCGAACAAGGGCAACCTGCCGCAGACCTGGGCGCGCATCATCGACAATTTCCAGCTGCAGCGCGAGTTCAAGGATCTCGATCGCGACGTCGAGCTGGTCACGCAGGCGATGCTGTCGGAGCTCGGCGGCTTCAGGCCGCGCGCCAACTTCCAGATCCAGGTTCTCTCCAGCCTCTTCTACCGCAACAAGGGCGCCTACCTCGTCGGCAAGGTCATCAACGGCTTCACCGAGACGCCGGTGGCGCTGGCGATCCTGCACGGACCCGACGGCAGGCTGGTGGTCGATGCCGCCCTGTTCGGCGAGGACGACCTGCTGATGATCTTCAGCTACGCGCGGGCCTACTTCATGGTCGACATGGAGATCCCCAGCGCCTACGTGCAGTTCCTGCGCGGGCTGATGCCGCGCAAGCCGCGCCACGAGCTCTACAACTCGCTCGGCCTGCAGAAGCACGGCAAGAACCTCTTCTACCGCGACTTCCTGGCCCACCTGCGCCACAGCAGCGACCAGTTCCGCATCGCGCCGGGCATAAAGGGCATGGTGATGCTGGTGTTCGACTTGCCGTCGTTTCCCTACGTGTTCAAGGTCATCAAGGACTTCTACCCGCCGCAGAAGGACACCAGCCGCGAGCAGATCAAGGGCAAGTACCTGCTCGTCAAGCAGCACGACCGTGTCGGCCGCATGGCCGACACGCTGGAGTACAGCAACGTCGCATTCCCGCGCCACCGCTTCGAGGAGGAACTGGTCGCCGAGCTGCAGCACTTCTGCCCCAGCGTGATCGAGCCCGACGGCGACATGCTGGTCATCAAGCACGTCTACATCGAACGGCGCATGATCCCCTTGAACATCTACCTGCAGGAGGCCTCGCCCGAGCAGATCGCGCATGCCGTGATCGAGTACGGCAACGCGATCAAGGACCTGGTGGCGGCCAACATCTTCCCCGGCGACATGCTGTGGAAGAACTTCGGCGTCACCCGTCATGGCAAGGTGGTGTTCTACGACTACGACGAGATCGAGTACATCACCGACTGCAACTTCAGGCATGTGCCGACGCCGCGCAACGAGGAAGAGGAGATGAGCGGCGAGGTCTGGTACAGCGTCGGGCCCAAGGACGTCTTCCCCGAGACCTTCGGTCCGTTCCTGCTCGGCAACCCGCAGGTGCGCGAGGTCTTCATGGCGCACCACGCCGAACTGCTCGATGCCGGGTTCTGGCAGGCCCAGAAGGCGCGCATCCTGGCCGGCCACGTGCACGACGTCTTCCCCTACGAGCCGGCCAAGCGCTTCCGCGCCGGCCGGCATCCCGAAACCCATCGCGAACTTGAAGGAGCACCCCATGGCTGACCCCATCGTCATCGTTTCCGCCGCGCGCACGCCGATCGGCGGGCTGCTCGGCGACTTCGCGTCGCTCGCCGCCTGGGAGCTCGGCGCGGTGGCCGTCAAGGCCGCGGTCGAGCGCGCCGGCGTGCCCGGTGACGCGATCGACGAAGTGCTGCTCGGCAACTGCCTGATGGCCGGCCAGGGCCAGGCGCCGGCCCGCCAGGCGATGCGCCGTGCCGGCCTGCCCGACGGCACCGGCGCCGTGACGCTGAGCAAGATGTGCGGCAGCGGCATGCGCGCGATGATGTTCGCGCACGACATGCTCGCCGCCGGCAGTGCGCAGGTGATGGTCGCTGGCGGCATGGAGAGCATGACCAACGCGCCGCACCTGATGTTCGCGCGCAAGGGCGTGCGCTACGGCGCCGCGCAGCTGTTCGACCACATGGCGATGGACGGGCTGGAGGATGCCTACGAGCGTGGCAAGGCGATGGGCGTGTTCGCCGAGCAGTGCGTGGCCAAGTACCGATTCACGCGCGAGGCACAGGACGCGTTCGCGATCGCGTCGACCACGCGCAGCAGGCAGGCCAACGAGGACGGCAGCTTCGACTGGGAGATGGCGCCGGTGGCCGTTCCCGGCAAGGGCGGCGACACCGTGGTCAGGTTCGACGAGCAGCCCTTCAAGGCCAAGCTCGACAAGATCCCCGGCCTGAAGCCCGCGTTCAAGAAGGACGGCACGATCACGGCCGCCAACGCGTCGAGCATCTCCGACGGCGCCGCCGCGCTGGTGCTGGTGCGCGAGAGCACCGCCGCGCGGATGGGGCTGAAACCCGTCGCGCGCATCGCCGCCCATGCGGTGCATGCGCAGGCGCCCGACTGGTTCACGACCGCGCCGGTGGGCGCGATCCAGAAGGTGCTGAAGAAGGCCGGCTGGCAGGCCTCCGAGGTGGACCTGTGGGAGGTCAACGAGGCTTTCGCCGCGGTCACGATGGCGGCGATGACCGAGTTCGGCCTGCCGCACGAGATCGTCAACGTCCACGGCGGCGCCTGCGCGCTGGGCCACCCGATCGGCGCCTCGGGCGCACGCATCGTCGTCACGCTGCTGGGCGCGCTGCGCAAGCAGGGCAGCAAGCGTGGCGTCGCCGCGCTGTGCATCGGCGGCGGCGAGGCCACCGCGATGGCGCTGGAGATGCCGTGATCGCAGCGACGGCATCTGCGCCGGGCCGGGCCGCATGAAGCGCGTGCTCGTGGTCGGCGCCTCGCGCGGGCTGGGGCTGGAGTTCGTCCGCCAGTACCGCGCCCAGGGCGACGCGGTCACGGCCACCGCGCGCAGCGACGAGGGCCTGGCGCGCATCGCCGGCGCAGGGGCCCGCGCGCTGCGGCTCGACGTGGCCAGCGCTGCCGGCGCCTCGGCGCTGGCCTGGTTGATCGACGGCGAGACCTTCGACATCGCGATCCACTGCGCCGGCGTCTACGGCCCGCGCACGGCCGGACTGCAGGTGCCGACGGAGGCCGACTTCGACACCGTGATGCACACCAACGTGCTCGGCGCGATGCGGGTGTTGCCGCAACTGGCCGACGCGCTGGCGCCGGACGCGGTGATCGCGGTGATCTCGTCGCGAATGGGCTCGATCGGGCTGCGCAAGGCGACCGCCGGCTGGCTTTATCGCGCGTCCAAGGCGGCGCTGAACTCGGTGCTCAAGGACATGTCGCTGGCGCTGGCCGGCCGCGCGACCTGCGTCGCGCTGCACCCGGGCTGGGTGCGTACCGACATGGGCGGCAGCGGCGCGGAGCTCGAGGTGGCCGACAGCGTCGCCGGCATGCGCCGCACGCTGGCCGCCGTGGACGGCGCCGACAATGGCTGCTTTCTCAACCACGACGGCTCGGCGCTCGCCTGGTAGGGCCGAGCGAAGGACGACTGGCGATGCTGCTGTCCGAAGACCACCTCGCCGTGCAGGACGCCGTGCGCAGCTACGTGCAGGGCGAGATCGCGCCGCATGCCGCGGCCTGGGACAAGTCGCACGCGTTTCCGGCGGCGCAGCTCAAGGGGCTGGCCGCGCTCGGCTGCTACGGTGTGGCGGTGCCCGCGGACTGGGGCGGCGCCGGGCTGGACTACCTGGCACTGGCGGTGATCCTGGAGGAGATCGCCGCCGGTGACGGTGCCACCAGCACCGTCGTCAGCGTCAACAATTGCCCCGTCTGCTCGATCCTGATGGCGTTCGGCAACGACGAGCAGAAGCACCGCTTCCTGGCGCCGCTGGCGCGCGGCGAGATGCTGGGCGCGTTCTGCCTGACCGAGCCGCATGTCGGCTCCGAGGCCGGGGGCCTGCGGACCACCGCACGCCGCGAAGGCGACCACTACGTGCTCGACGGCGTCAAGCAGTTCATCACCAGCGGCAAGAACGGCGACGTTGCGATCGTGATGGCCGTCACCGACAAGGCCGCCGGCAAGAAGGGCATCAGCGCCTTCGTCGTGCCGACCGCGACGCCCGGCTACATCGTCGCGCGGCTGGAGGACAAGATGGGCCAGCACGCCAGCGACACGGCGCAGATCCGCTTCGAAGGCTGCTGTGTGCCGGCGGCCAACCGGTTGGGCGACGAAGGCATGGGGCTGAAGATCGCGCTGTCGGGCCTGGAAGGCGGGCGCATCGGCATCGCCAGCCAGGCCGCGGGCATGGCGCGCGCGGCTTTCGAGGCAGCGCTGGCCTACAGCAAGCAGCGCGAGGCCTTCGGCCGGCCGATCTTCGAGCACCAGGCGGTGCAGTTCAAGCTGACCGAGATGGCCACCCGGATCGAGGCCGCGCGCCAGCTCATCCACCATGCCGCGAGCCTGAAGGACGCCGGCCGGCCCTGCCTGAAGGAAGCTGCGATGGCCAAGCTCTTTGCCAGCGAGATGGCCGAGCGCGTGTGCAGCGACGCGATCCAGGTTCACGGCGGCTACGGCTACGTCAGCGACTTCCCGGTCGAGCGCATCTACCGCGACGTGCGCGTCTGCCAGATCTACGAGGGCACCTCGGAAGTGCAGAAGATCCTCATCGGCCGGGCGCTGGCGTAAGCCGGCGAGCCGGCCGCCGACTGACGCGGGCCGGGCGCTGGCGTAAGCCGGCGAGCCGGCCGCCGACTGATGCGGGCCGGGCGCTGGCATAAGCCGGCGAGCCGGCCGCCGACTGATGCGGGCCGGGCGCTTGCCAGAGCCGGCGCTACATTGCGCGGGTCGTGAGCACCCCCGCCTCCACCTTCGACGAAGACAGCGCGCGCCGCATCCTGCTGGTCCAGGCCTACGACGCCAGCCCGCCGGACAACCCGCTATGGACGCCCGAGGATCGTGTTTGGGCGACGCGGCTGGCGATCGAGACCACGCCCGCCGACGCGCCGCCCGCGCGCTTCGTGCAGGAGCGTGCGCGCCATGCCCTGCAGCGTCTGCTGCCGCGCGACCCGGCGGGCGCCCGCCTGCTCGAGCGCCTTCTGTGGCGCGGCCGCTGGCTGGCGCTGGCGGTGGTTGGCGCGGGGCTGCTGGGCATCGCGATGGACGCCATAGGCGGCAGCCAGCACATCAACCTGCTGGCGCCTCCGATCTGGGCCGTGATCGCCTGGAACCTGCTCGTCTATCTGGCGCTGCTGTGGCCGCGGCGGCCGGATCCGGGCCGATGGCGCGGTCTGCGCGCGTGGCTGGCGCGCCGTGTCGGTGGCCGGACCGGCGCCGGCGACGTGCTGCCCGCCTACGGCTCGGCATGGGCACGCGCCTCGATGCCGCTGCTGCTGGCGCGCTCGGCGCTGCTGCTGCACGCCGCCGCGGCCGCGCTGGCGCTGGGCCTGGTCGGCGGGCTGTACCTGCGCGGCCTGGTGCTCGACTACCGCGCCGGCTGGCAGAGCACCTTCCTCGGACCGGCCCAGGTGCGCGCGGCGCTGGCCCTGCTGCTTGCGCCGGCATCGGCAGTCACCGGCATCGCGGTGCCCGACGCGGCGGCGATGCAGGCCCTGCGCATCGGCCCCGATGCGGCGCCGGTGGCTTCGGCAGCACCCTGGCTGCATCTGTACGCCGCCACGCTCGGCCTGTTCGTGATCGCGCCGCGCACGCTGCTCGCGTTGGCCGCGGGCTGGCGCGCGCGCTGGCTTGCGAGGCGGCTGCCGCTGCCGCTGGCCGACCCCTACTTCCAGCGCCTGCTGCGGCAATGGTGCGGCGACGCGGCGCGGGTGCAGGTGCTGCCGCACGGCGCCGCGCCGACGTGGTCGACGCTGGCCGGACTGAAGGAGGTTCTGGCCGCCGGGCTCGGGCCGAGCCTGCAGATGCAGGCGACCGACGCCGTGACCTACGGCGACGAGGACCGGGCCGGCGCGCTCGCGCCACCGCCGGGTACGACCCTGCGTGTGCTGCTGGTCGATCTGGCCGCGACGCCCGAAGACGAGGTCCACGGCCGCTTCGTGCGCGTGCTGCGCGACACTGCACCAGCGATCCCGCTGTTGCTGGTGGCCGACGAGTCGGCGTGGCGTGCCCGCTTCGGCGGCCTGCCCGAGCGCCTGGCCGAGCGCCGTGCGGCCTGGCAGCGCTGGGCCGATGCTCAGGCGCTGGGCTTCGTCGGCGTCGCGCTGGACCGGCCTGACCTGGCGCAGGCCGAGCCGGCTCTGGAGCGCGCGCTGCATTCCGACGGCGGTACGGCGGGTCGGCCGCGATGACGCAGATCACGCTCAGCCTCGTCTCGCACACCAATGTCGGCAAGACGACGCTGGCGCGCACGCTGCTCGGGCACGACGTGGGCGAGGTGCGCGACGCGCCGCACGTGACCGAGTTCGCCAGCGCCCACGAGCTCATCGCCAGCCCGGCCGGCGACACGCTGCGGCTGTGGGATACGCCAGGCTTCGGCGACAGCGCGCGCCTGGTGGGGCGCATGCAGCAAAACGGCCAGCCGCTGGGCTGGCTGCTCAGCGAGGTCTGGGACCGCTGGCGCGACCGCGCCTTCTGGGCCACGCAGCGCGCGCTGCGCCACGCCCAGGCCGAGAGCGACGTCGTGCTCTATCTCGTCAACGCCGCGGAATCGCCGGCCGCGGCCGGCTACGTGGCGCCCGAGATGGCGTTGCTGGATTGGCTCGACAAGCCGGTGCTGGTGCTGCTCAACCAGCTCGGCGCGCCGCGCGCGCCGGCCGCCGAGGCGGCCGACGTCGAGGCTTGGCGGGCCCAGCTCTCGCGCTGGCCGCGGGTGCGCGCGGTGCTGCCGATGGATGCCTTCGCGCGCTGCTGGGTCCACGAGATGACGTTGCTGCGCGCGGTGCAATCGGTGCTCGACGGCGAGCGCACAGCGGCGATGGGCCGCCTGGCCGAGGCCTGGCGCGCCGACCGCGAGGCCACCTTCGCCGCCGCGATGCAGGCGCTGGCGGAGAGCCTGGCGCGCATTGCTTCGGCGCGGGTGGCGGTCGATGGCGCCGTCGGTTGGGGCGAGCGGCTGCGCCGCGTCGGCGCGGCCATCGCGTCGCGCAACGGGGCCGACGCCGACACCGAGAAGAGCCCGGCCGGCGTCGCGCAACGCGAACTCGTCGAAAGGCTGAATGCCGAGGTGCGCGGCGGCCTGGCGCGCCTGATCGCGCTGCATGGCCTGCAAGGCCGCGCCGAGGGCGAGATCCTGCAGCGCGTGGCCGGGCAGTTCGACGTCCACCAGCGGCTGCCCGAGGGTCGCGCCGCGATCCTGGGCGGGGCGCTGACCGGTGCGGTCGCGGGCCTGAAGGCCGACATCGCCACGGGCGGCCTCACGCTGGGCGGGGGCCTGCTCGCCGGCGGCCTGCTCGGGGCCTTGGGCGCGGCCGGCGTCGCGCGCGGCATCAACCTCGTGCGCGGTACCGGGCGCAGTTGGGTGGCATGGAGCGACGAGGCGCTCGACGCCGCAGTCCAGGCCGCGCTGCTGCGCTACCTCGCGGTGGCGCATTTCGGCCGCGGGCGCGGACAGTGGAGCCAGGGCGAAGCACCAGCGCATTGGCGCCAGACGGTGGCCGACGCGCTGGCCCCGCAGGCGGCGACGCTGAAGGCGCTGTGGCGCAGCCGCAGCCAGCGCCTGGAGGCCGTCGACGATGCCCCCCGCCTGGCCGCCGCGCTGCAGCCGCTGCTGGTGCAGGCGGCGCGCGAGGCCCTGCGCCTGCTGTACCCGCAGGGTCTGACCGCCAGCGCCGGTCCCGGCCCGGTGCCCGCGATCGCGCCCGATCAGTCGCGCGGCAGGTAAATGCGGTCGGCGTAGGTCGCCAGCCAGGACGGGCGGAAGGCGACGAAGATCGCCGCCATCATGCCGGTGAGGAAGGCGTCGCCCCAGGCCGTGAGGCCGCGCGCGAGCATCAGGTCGTCGGCGGTCAGACCCGGCGGCGTGCCGAACAGCCACACCGACAGGACGCCGGCCCCGCCCACCGCCAGCGCAGTGACGAGGAAGCCGCGGCCGAGGATGTAGACGAACAGGTGGTTGGGCAGCCAGCGGCGCAGTGCAGCGCCCAGCCCCAGCGCCAGCGTGGCCGGCACCAGGCCGAGCCAGACGCCGCGGTGCAGCGCTTCGGCCGCCGGCATGCCGGTCAGCAGCAGCGCGGCCGCGATCGGCACCACCATCAGCACCGTCAGCGGCCAGCCCAGCGTCAGCAGCAGCAGGCAGACGCCGGACAGCGGCTGCAGCACGGTGACCGCGCTGCTGCGGTCGGCACTCCACAGCAGCGGCAGCAAGGCCCACCAGGCCATCACCGGCCAGGGCAGCGACTGCTCGTGCAGCGCGCGCCAGGGGCGCAACGCCAGTGCCAGCGGCAGTGCGACCAGGGCCAGCAGGAGATCGAGCCAGTTCATCGGTTTGCGTTCGGCGTGCGGCGCGTCGGCGCAGCCCGGGGGCATCGTAGCCCGGGTCGCGACGATGCAGCTTGGGCGATACTGCCCGCCCCACCGAACCGAGCGGCCAGTGACTCTGGCCGCAGGAGGATAACCGCATGACTTCGAGCCTGTTCCGTCTGCGCCGCGGCCTGCTGGCCGCTGGCGCGCTGTGCCTGCCGGCGCTGGCGGGCGCCCAAGCCCCGGCCCCCTGGCCGACGCAGCCGCTGAAGCTGCTCGTCGGCTTCCCCGGCGGCTCGACGCCCGACGTCGTGGCGCGGGTGCTGGCCGACGCGATGGCCAAGGCCTTCGGCCAGCCGGTGGTGGTCGAGAACCGCCCCGGCGCGGCCGGCAACATCGCTGCCGATCAGGTGGCGCGGGCCACCGACGACCACACGCTGGGCCTGCTCATCAACGGCAACCTGACCACGGCGCGGTTGCTCAACCCGAAGCTGGCCTTCGACCCGGCGCGCGACTTCAGCCTGATCTCCCTCGTCGCCACCGCGCCGCTGGTGCTGGTCGGTCCTGCCGGCGGCCCGGGCTCGGCCGATTTCTTCGCCGCCGCGCGCAAGGCCGGCAACCGGTGGAGCTACGGCTCGGTGGGGATCGGCTCGGTCGGCCACCTGGGGATGGAACTGCTCGAGACCCGCGCCGGCTTCGCGGCGCTCCACGTACCCTACAACGGCAACCCGGCCGTGCTGGCGGCGCTGATCTCGGGCCAGGTCCAGGCGGCACTGATCCCGCCGGGACTGGCCCTGCCGCAGGCGCGGGCGGGCAAGATCAAGGCCATCGGCGTCACCGGCGCCCGCAGCCCCCTCGCGCCCGACGTGCCGCTGCTGTCGGAACTGGGCGTGCGCGTCGACGAGCTTGAGGTCTGGGTCGCGCTCGTCGGCCCGGCCGGCCTGTCCGCCGTGGCGCGCGAGCGGCTGGCGCGCGAAGTGCCGCCGCTGGTGCGCGAGCCGGCGCTCGTCAAGCGCCTGTTCGATGCCGGCTGGCAGGCCCAGGGCAGCAACGCCGAGGCGCTGCGCCAGCGCGTGACCCACGAAGCCGCGGTGATGGGCGCCATCATCCGCGACCGCGGGATCAGGATCGAATGACGTCCGGTCGGCCGGCGGCCGCGGGCTCGGTGGCGGTCGCCGCGGCGTCGATCGTCGAGCCGGCGCGGCGAACCGAGGTCTTCGGCGAGTTCGACGTCGCCGTCATCGGCGGCGGCCCCGCGGGCCTGGCCGCGGCCGTGAGCGCGGCGCGGCACGGCGCGCGCACGCTGCTGGTCGAGCGCTACGGCTTCCTCGGTGGCATGGGCACGGCGGGCGGGGTGACCAACTTCGCCGGGCTGTACGGCCGCCGCGATGCCCGCATGCAGCCGCTGGTGCGCGGCGTGGCCGACGAACTGCTGGCGCGCATCGACCGCCTCGGCGGGCTGAACGCGCCGCAGGACGGGCTGCAGGGGCGCATCCGCGTGCGCTCGTACGACGTGGCCGCGTACAAGTGCGCGGCCGACGCCTGGCTGCTGGGCGCCGGCGTGCAACTGCTGTTCCACGCGCTGGCCGCCGGCGTGGCGATGGAGGCCCCCGGGCGCATCGACGCCGTGCTGGTGGAGACCCGATCCGGCCGCCGGGCGATCCGCGCGCGCGAGTTCGTCGATGCCTCGGGCGACGCCGACATCGCCCACTTCGCCGGCGTGCCCTACGAGCTCGGCGACGGCGCCGGCGACGCGCTGTACCCGAGCACGATGTTCCGCATCGGCCAGGTCGATGCGGTGCGGGCGCAGGCGTCGGTCGGCACGTTCCAGGCGATCGACGCGCTGATGGACGCGGCGGCCGGCCGCTACGACTTCCCGCGCCGCGGCGCCATCCTGCGGCCGCAGCGCAACCCCGCCGAATGGCGCGCCAACGTCACCCAGCTGCGCAACGCCCAGGGCCGCGCGGTCGACGCCACCGACGCGGTGCAGCTCAGCGCCGCCGAGGTCGAGGGCCGGCGCCAGATCGTCGAGTACATGCGCTTCCTGCGCGCCGAGGTGCCGGGCTTCGAGCGCGCCGAGATCGTCGAGATCGCGGCCCAGGTCGGCGTGCGCGAGACGCGGCGCGTCCGGGGTGCCTACCGGCTCAGCGGCGACGACGTGCTCGGCGGCGCGCGCTTTGCCGACGTGATCGGCCTGAACGCCTGGCCGGTGGAGATGCACGTGCAGGGGCGGGTCGAATGGGCCTTCCCGCGCGACGCCGACCAGGCCTACAACCACCTGCCCTGGCGGATGCTGGTGCCGAACGGCGTGGCCAATCTGCTGGTGGCCGGTCGCTGCGCGTCGATGGAGCACCTGGGCCAGTCGGCCGCACGTGCCAGCGGCGCCTGCTTCGCGATGGGCCAGGCCGCGGGCACGGCGGCGGCGCTGCGCATGGCCGGCGCCTTCGACGTCGCGCGGCTGCAGCAGGCGTTGCGCGACGACGGTGCCGACCTCGACGACGCCCGCCCGAGCGGCTGACCTCGCGGTCCGCTGCGACGCCACCGCCGCGCCGGTGCGGCGCCACCTAGAATTGACGTTGACGTAAACGTCAATCGCGCCGGGCGCAGACCCGGCCCGCCAGGAGACTGCACTTGCCCACGCTCGCGTCCCAGCTGAATCCCCGGTCCGAGGCCTTCAAGGCCAGCGCCGCGCAGATGCGCCTGCTGGTGGACGATCTGAACGCCAGGCTGGCGCAGATCGCGCAGGGCGGCGGCGAAGCCGCGCGGGCCCGGCATGCGGCGCGCGGCAAGCTGCTGCCGCGCGAGCGCGTCGAGATGCTGCTCGACCCCGACACGCCGTTCCTCGAGATCGCGCCGCTGGCCGCACTGGACATGTACGACAACGCCGCGCCCGGCGCCGGCATGATCGCCGGCATCGGCCGCGTCAGCGGCGTCGAATGCCTGATCGTCTGCAACGACGCCACCGTCAAGGGCGGCACCTACTATCCGATGACGGTCAAGAAGCACCTGCGGGCGCAGGAGATCGCGGCGCACAATCGCCTGCCCTGCATCTACCTCGTGGACAGCGGCGGCGCCAACCTGCCGAACCAGGACGAGGTGTTCCCCGACCGCGAGCACTTCGGCCGCATCTTCTTCAACCAGGCCAACCTCAGCGCGCAGGGGGTGCCCCAGATCGCGGTCGTGATGGGCTCGTGCACCGCCGGCGGCGCCTACGTGCCGGCGATGAGCGACGAGACCATCATCGTCAAGAACCAGGGCACGATCTTCCTCGGCGGACCGCCGCTGGTGAAGGCGGCGATCGGCGAGGTTGTCAGCGCCGAGGACCTGGGCGGCGGCGACGTCCACACGCGCTTGTCGGGCGTGGCCGACCACCTGGCCGAGAACGACATGCACGCGCTGGCGCTGGCGCGCGCCGCGGTGGCCAACCTGAACTGGCGCAAGCCGCAGCCGCTGCTGCTCGTGCCGCCGCGACCGCCCAAGCACGACCCGGTCGAGTTGCACGGCATCATCCCCGTCGACCCGCGCAAGCCCTACGACGTACGCGAGGTCATCGCGCGCATCGTCGACGGCTCGGACTTCGACGAGTTCAAGGCCCGCTACGGCGCCACGCTGGTCACCGGCTTCGCGCACATCGAGGGCATGCCGGTGGGGATCGTCGCCAACAACGGCGTGCTGTTCTCCGAGAGCGCGATGAAGGCGGCCCATTTCATCGAGCTGTGCTGCCAGCGCCGAGTACCGCTGGTCTTCCTGCAGAACATCACCGGCTTCATGGTCGGCCGCAAGTACGAGGCCGAGGGCATCGCCAAGCATGGCGCGAAGATGGTCACCGCCGTGGCCACCGCCACGGTGCCCAAGTTCACGGTCATCATCGGCGGCAGCTTCGGCGCCGGCAACTACGGCATGTGCGGGCGCGCCTACTCGCCGCGCTTCCTGTGGATGTGGCCGAATGCGCGCATCGGCGTGATGGGCGGCGAGCAGGCCGCCAGCGTGCTGGCCACGGTGCGGCGCGACGGCATCGAGGCCAAGGGCGGGCGGTGGAGCGCCGAGCAGGAGGCCGCGTTCAAGCAGCCCATCCTCGACCAGTTCGCGCACCAGGCGCACCCGTACTACGCCAGCGCAAGGCTGTGGGACGACGGCGTGATCGACCCCGCCGACACCCGCCGCGTGCTCGCGCTGGGCCTGTCGGCGAGCCTGAACGCGACGATCCCCGAGCGGCCGCAGTTCGGTGTCTTCCGCATGTGAGGGCTGACGATGGACAACGCGTTCATCGCCGCCGAGCACGAGCTCCTGCGCGAGCAGGTCGCGCGCTTCGTCGCGCGCGAGGTCGAACCGTTCGCGCAGCAATGGGAGCACGAAGGCATGGTTCCGCGCGCAGTGCTGCGCAAGATGGGCGCGGCCGGCATGCTGGGGTTGATGTTCGAGCCCGCCTACGGCGGCGGCGGTGCCGACGCGCTGACCAACCTGGTGTTCGCCGAGGCGCTGAGCCAGAGCACGTTCGGCGGCTTCGTCATCACCGTTCTCGTGCACACCGACATGGCCGCGCCGCACCTGCACCATGCCGGCACGCCGGCGCAGAAGGCGCGCTGGATGCCGGGCATCACCGCGGGCGAGACGATCACCGCCGTCGCCATCACCGAGCCGGGCGCCGGCTCGGACGTAGCCGGTCTGCGGACCACCGCGGTGCGCGACGGCGACGCGTGGGTGCTCGACGGCAGCAAGCTGTTCATCACCAACGGCGTCCACGCCGACCTGTGCTTCGTCGCCGCGCGCACCGGGGCCGCGCGGCACGCGATCTCGATCTTCGCGGTCGAGAAGGGCACGCCGGGCTTCACGGTCGGCCGCTCGCTAGACAAGACGGGCTGGCGCAGTTCCGACACCGCCGAGCTGCACTTCGAGCGCTGCCGCATTCCGGCCGGCCACCTGCTCGGCGAGGAAGGCCGCGGCTTCCATGCCGTGATGAAGAATTTCCAGACCGAGCGCATCGCGCTGGCGGCGATGGCGGTGGGCCACTGCACGCAGGCGCTGCGGCTGGCGCTGGACCACGTGCGCACCCGTCAGGCCTTCGGCGCCGCGCTGTGGGACAAGCAGGCGGTGCGGCAGAAGATCGCGATGCTCGACGCCAAGACCCGCGCCGCGCGCCAGTACACCTACCACTGCGCCTGGCGCGTGACGCAGGGTCACGACGTGGTGCAGGATGTCTCGCTGCTGAAGGCGCTCACGGGCGAACTGGTCAACGAGGTCACCCAGGGCTGCCAGCAGCTGCACGGCGGCATGGGCTTCATGCACGGCACGCCGGTGGAGCGGCTGTGGCGCGACGCGCGCGTGCTGGCCATCGGCGGCGGCGCCACCGAGGTCATGCTCGACGAAGCCGCCAAACGATACTGAAGCAGCGACGACCGCCATGACCACCCTCGACATCCGCCGCCCCTCGGCCCACGTGGCCGAGGTCTGGCTCGACCGGCCCGAGGTGCGCAACGCCTTCAACGACGGCGTCGTCGCCGAGCTCACCGCGGCCTTCCGCACGCTGGGCGCCGACCCGTCGCTGCGCGCGATCGTGCTCGGCGGCCGGGGCAAGGCCTTCTGCGCCGGTGCCGACCTGTCGTGGATGCGCACGATGGCCGGCTACACCTGGGAGCAGAACGAGGCCGATGCGGCGGCGCTGGCCGAGATGCTGTGGACGGTCTGGCGCTGCCCGCTGCCGGTGGTCGGTCGCATCCAGGGCGACTGCTACGCCGGTGGTGTCGGCCTGGCCGCCGTCTGCGACGTGCTCGTCGCCGCCGAGGGCGTGCAGTTCTGCCTCAGCGAGGCGCGGCTGGGCCTGCTGCCGGCGACGATCGGACCCTACGTCGTGCGGGCGCTGGGCGAGCAGGCCTCGCGCCGCTACTTCGTCACCGCCGAGCGCTTCTCGGCGGCCGAGGCGCGCGCGCTTGGCCTGGTCCACGAATGCGTGCGGGCGGAGATGCTCGACGCGAAGGTGGCCGAGATCGTCGCCGCGCTGGTCGCCAACGGCCCGACGGCGGTGAAGGCCTGCAAGGCGCTGGTGCAGGACGTCGCCGGGCGGCCCGTCGACGACGCGCTGCGCGCCGACACCGCGCGTCGCATCGCCGACATCCGCGCCAGCGCCGAAGGCCGCGAAGGCGTCGCCGCGTTCCTGGGCAAGCGCGAACCGGGCTGGCGATGAGCCTTGACACCACCCACCTCGTCGCCATCGCCGCCGGGCTCGGCTGGGCCAGCGGCCTGCGCCTGTACGCGGTCCTCTTCCTCACCGGCGCGGCCGGCTATCTCGGCTGGGTGCCCTTGCCGGAGGGCCTGAAGCTGCTGCAGAACCCGTGGATGCTGGGCGTCAGCGGCGCGATGCTGGTGCTGGAGTTCCTGGCCGACAAGATCCCCGGCGTCGACACCCTGTGGGACGCGCTGCACACGCTGGTGCGTATTCCCGCCGGCGCGGCCTTGGCGGCGGCGATGTTCGGCGACCGCGGCGGGCCCGATGCCGCCACCTGGACCGCGATCGCCGCGCTGCTTGGCGGTGTGCTGGCCGCCACCTCGCATGCCGCAAAGGCAACGACGCGAGCGGCGGTCAACACCTCACCCGAGCCGTTCTCGAACTTGGCGCTGTCGCTGGCTGGCGACGCTGCGGTGCCTTCGATGCTGTGGCTGTCGTGGACCCATCCGTGGCTGTTCTTTGCCGCGTTGGCGGCGGCGCTGGCGATCGGCGTGGTGCTGATCGTGGTCCTGTTCGGGTTCCTGCGCGGCCTGCTCGCGCGCCTGGCGCCGCGCCCGTTGCGCCCATCGTGAATCGAGGCCCTCGATGTTCGACAAGATCCTGATCGCCAACCGCGGCGAGATCGCCTGCCGCGTGGCGGCCACCGCGCGCCGCCTGGGCGTGCGCACCGTCGCGGTCTACTCGGACGCCGACGCCGACGCGCGCCATGTCCACGCCTGCGACGAGGCGGTGCACATCGGTGCCAGTCCGCCGCGCGAGAGCTACCTGCAGTGGCAGCGCGTCATCGACGCCGCCCGCGCCACCGGCGCCGAGGCCGTGCACCCCGGCTACGGCTTCCTGAGCGAGAACCAGTCCTTCGCCCGCGCCTGCGCAGCGGCCGATCTCGTCTTCATCGGCCCGCCGGCGGCGGCGATCGCGGCGATGGGCAGCAAGTCGGCGGCCAAGACCTTGATGGCCGAGGCCGGTGTGCCGCTGGTGCCCGGCTACCATGGCCGCGACAACGAGGCAGGGCTGCTCGCCGCCGAGGCGGCGCGGATCGGCTTTCCGGTGCTCATCAAGGCCAGCGCCGGCGGCGGTGGCAAGGGCATGCGCCGGGTCGATCGCGCTGCGGATTTCGCCGCCGCGCTGGCGTCGTGCCAGCGCGAGGCCCAGGCCAGCTTCGGCGACGACCATGTGCTGGTCGAGCGCTACGTGACGCGGCCGCGACACATCGAGATCCAGGTCTTCGCCGACGCCCACGGCCGCTGCATCCATCTGTTCGAGCGCGACTGTTCGGTGCAGCGGCGGCACCAGAAGGTGCTCGAGGAGGCGCCGGCGCCGGGCATGACGGCGGCGCGCCGCGCCGAGATGGGCGCTGCCGCGGTGGCGGCGGCGCAGGCCGTGGGCTACGTGGGTGCCGGCACGGTGGAGTTCATCGCCGAGGAAATGGACGACGGCGACCTGCGCTTCTACTTCATGGAGATGAACACGCGGCTGCAGGTCGAGCACCCGGTGACCGAGGCCATCACCGGCCTCGATCTCGTCGAGTGGCAGTTGCGCGTGGCCGCCGGCGAGCCGTTGCCGCTGCGCCAGGACCAGCTTTCGATCCGCGGCCATGCGATCGAGGCGCGCATCTGCGCCGAGAACCCGGATGTCAACTTCATGCCCGCCACCGGCCTGCTGCAGGTCGCGCGCTGGCCGGCGCATGTCGCATTCGAACGCAGCGACGAACTGCCGCGGGTGGACAGCGGCATCCGCGAGGGCGACGCGATCAGCCCCTTCTACGACTCGATGATCGCCAAGCTCATCGTCTGGGGCGAGACACGCGCCCAGGCGCTCGCCCGGCTCGACGCCGCGCTGCGCGACACCCACCTCCTCGGTCCGGCCACCAACGTGGCTTTCCTGCGCCGGGTCGTGCGCAGCCCTTCGTTCGCCACCGCCGAACTCGACACCGCGCTGATCGAGCGTGAGCATGCAGCGCTGTTCGAGGCGGCGCCGCTGGCGCCCGAGATCGCCGCGGCGGCGGTGGCCGCGCAGGTGCTGGCCAGCGAGGCGGCGCTGGCCGGCACCGACCCCTGGTCCCGGCGCGACGGCTGGCGGTTGCACGGCGGTGCGCGAAGGCACCTGAGCCTGACGCTGCAGCAGCAGGACCTGACCGTGGTGATCGAGCGCCTGCACGACGGCGCCACGATGGTCCAGCTCGGCGACCGGCGCTGGCCCTTCAGCGCCCGGCCGCTGGGGGAGGGGCGCGGCCAGGGGCGCTTCGACCTGCAGCTGGGCGAGCGCCGGCTCACCGCCACCGTCCACGCCCGCGGCGAGCGCTACGCCGTGTTCTGCGAGGCCGGCAGCGCCGAACTGGCCGAGTTCGACCCGATCGCTCACGCGGGCGATTCGGCGGCCGACGAGGGCGGCCTGGCCGCCCCGATGCCGGGCAAGCTGGTCGCGCTGCTCGCGGCGCCCGGCGAGCGCGTGCAGCGCGGGCAGGCGCTGGCCGTGATGGAGGCGATGAAGATGGAGCACACCATCGTCGCGCCGCGCGACGGCGTGGTCGAGGCGCTGCTCCATGCCGTGGGCGACCAGGTGGCCGAGGGCAGCGAACTGCTGCGCCTGGCGGCGACCTGAGGTGAGCCGGGAGGTCCGGGTGGACCCGCTACGGGCCGCGGGTTCCGCCGAACCAGCGTCTGGCCCTGCGCGGCGGCGGCACCGCCGGCCGCAGCGTCGACGCGTCGGAGAGGGTGGACGGCGGTCCGGTGAGCACGCCGAAGATCGAGCCCAGGAAGCGCGACGGTCTGAAGCCCGAGGTCTCGGCTTGCGCGGCGGGGGCGGCGGTCTCCTCCGCAGGCTCGATCGTCGCCTTGCGGAAGGCTTCGGCCAGCTGCGCCGCCTCGGCGACATGCAGCGCGTCGCAGACCAGCAGAACGTCGCGCGCGTACAGGGGCTCGTCCGACATCCGCACGACGTCGATGCCCTGGCCAAGCTCGCGCTGCAGCAGCGCATGCACGCGGCTGGCGATCCTGAGCTGGTGGCTTCGGTTCATCCTGGTGATTCCGGCGTCGAGTGTGGGCAAGAGGGGATCAAGGCACCATCCCCAAGAAGGTTGCGCCGGGGCGCGGCCGGCTGCGCCCGCGCCGGCCGTGTAACCTCTTCGGGCCGCAAGAACCGCGACCGACAACCATGATCCCCACCCAAGTCACCCTCGTCGAGGTCGGTCCGCGCGACGGACTGCAGAACGAGGCGCAACCGGTCAGCGCCGCGCACAAGATCGAACTCGTGCAGCGGCTGCAGGCGGCCGGGTGTCGCGAGATCGAAGTCACCAGCTTCGTGAGCCCGAAGTGGGTGCCGCAGATGGCCGACAACGCCGAGGTCATGGCCGGCATCGAGCGCCGCGCCGGGGTTCGCTACTCGGTGCTCACGCCCAACCTGAAGGGCCTGCAGGCCGCCCTGCCGACCCGGCCCGACGAGGTGGTCGTCTTCGGCGCCGCCAGCGAGGCCTTCAGCCGGCGCAACATCAACTGCTCGATCAGCGAGAGCGTCGAGCGCTTCCGGCCGGTGGTGGCCGCCGCCCACGAAGCCGGGCTGAAGGTGCGCGCGGCGATCTCGTGCGCCCTCGGCTGCCCTTACCAGGGCGAGGTGGCGCCCGACGAGGTCGAGCGCGTCGTGCGGCTGATGAAGGACATCGGCGTCGATCACTGCGGCATCGCCGACACCATCGGCGTCGGCACGCCGCGGCGCGTGCAGGCCGCGATGGAACGGGCATTGCGCCACTTCCCGCTCGTCGAGGTCAGCGGCCACTTCCACGACACCTATGGCCAGGCGCTGGCCAACATCCTGGCCTGCCTGGAGCTGGGCATCCACAGCTTCGATGCCAGCATCGCCGGCCTCGGCGGCTGTCCCTATGCCAAGGGCGCGACCGGCAACGTGGCCACCGAGGACGTCGTCTTCATGCTGCGCGGCATGGAGATCGACACCGGCATCGATCTCGACGCGCTGGTCGATGCCGGCGCCTACATCAGCGGCGTGCTCGGCCGGCCGCCGGTCTCGCGCGCCGGCCGTGCCTTGCTGGCCAAGCGCGGCGTGGCGGTGGCATGAGCGAAGGCGTTGCCTCCCCGTGCATCGGTGTGTGCCGCATGGACGACGCCACCGGCCTGTGTGCCGGCTGCCTGCGCACGCTGGACGAGATCGCGCTGTGGTCGGTGCTGGACGACGCGGCCAAGCGCGCCGTGCGGTGCGAGCTCGGCCGGCGGCGCGCCGAATGGCGGCGCCTGCGCCGGGGCGAGCCGGGTGCCGCACCGCACCTGGCGTGAAGCGATGAAGAGACTGGTCTTCCATTTCGACGTCGTCTCGCCTTACGCCTACCTGGCCTTCGAGCGCCTGCCGCAAGTGCTCGAAGGCTGCTCCTACGAGGTCGAGTACCGGCCGCTGCTGTTCGCCGGCCTGCTGCAGCGCTGGGGCCAGCTCGGCCCCGCCGAGATCGAACCCAAGCGCGCCTGGACCTTCCGCCACGTGCACTGGATGGCGGCGCAGCACGGCATCGCGATCGACACGCCCGCGCTGCACCCCTTCAACCCGCTGCCGCTGCTGCGCCTGGCCCTGGCCTGCGGGCCGAACCGGTACGTCGTCGAGTCGGTGTTCCGCCACGCGTGGATCGGCGGCGGCGATCCCAACGACCCCGCTCGCCTGGCCGCGCTCACCACGCTGCTCGCGCCGGCGCGCGACCCGGCGGACGACGCGGTCAAGGCCGAGCTGCGGCAGCACACCGAAGACGCCGCGGCGGCCGGACTGTTCGGCGTGCCGACGATCGAACTCGACGGCCGCCACTTCTGGGGCCTGGATGCGCTGCCCATGCTGCGCGACGCGCTGCAGGGCGGCGACTGGTTCGACGGCCCGGCCTGGCAAGCGCAAGGCGCGCCGCGGCCGGGCGTGAAGCGGCGCTGAACGGCCCGCCGCGCCCGCGCCGCCGCCCGACGGCGAAGGGCGCTGTCGGCGCCGGAAATCGGGCCGCTGATGCACAGACGGACTGGGATCCACTCGGGACATACCCGCATCGTGGCCACGCTGTCCCGCAGCGCGCCCGGCTGTAAGCTTGAGTTGGCCCGGTGTCAGATCCGGGTCAGTGGTACTGCCGATAGTCCGCGCGACCGTCACCGACGGCGACGGCGTCGAAATCGAAGACCTTCCGGAGACAACCATGCAAGAAGACCTGGCGCTGAGGATCGCGGCGCACCCGACCTACCAGAAACTCAAGCACACCCGGTCCACGCCAGTCCGGCGGTTGACGGCGGCGAAGACGGTCGTCGACCGCGGCATCGTCGTGCCGAATCTGCACGCATGGCGTCTGCACCCCGCGATGCGCTCGTGCGCACAAGGAGCGATTCATGTCTGAGGCAATCAGCAACCGGATTCAGAAGGATCCGAGGTATCTGGAACTGGCCAACCGGCGGAGCCGGCTGGCCTGGACCCTGTCGGCGATCGTGTGCGTGATCTTCTACGGCTTCATCCTGATGATCGCGTTCGCTCCGGGCATTCTCACCGCTCCGATCTCGGCGGACAGCGTGATCCCCCTGGGCTTGCCCCTGGGCGTCGGCGTGATCGTCGTGTGCTGCCTGCTCACTGGCGTCTACGTCTACGAGGCAAACCAGAAGTTCGACCCGATGTTCGAGAAGATCATCCAGGAGGCCACGAAATGAGACTGCTCAAAGCAACCCTCTCGACGCTGGCCTCGGGGCTGGCACTGGCGGCCGCTTCGGCCGGTGCCGCCGACGCTCCCGCGCCGGCGGAAGTGCCGGTCAACTGGCACGCCGTCGGCATGTTCCTCCTGTTTGTGGCGATCACGCTCGTCATCACGTACTGGGCGGCGACCCGAACCAAGACGGCGACGGACTTCTACGCTGCCGGGCGTGGCATCACCGGCTTTCAGAATGGCCTGGCCATCGCCGGCGACTACATGTCGGCCGCCTCTTTCCTCGGCATCGCCGCGCTCGTGTACTTCAACGGTTTCTACGGCCTGATCTTCTCCGTCGGCTGGCTGGTCGGGTGGCCGATCATCCTGTTCCTGATCGCCGAGCGGCTGCGCAACCTGGGCAAGTACACCTATGCCGACGTCGCCTCGTTCAGGCTGCAGCAGGGTCCGGTCCGCACGATGGCGGCGATCGGTTCGCTGATCGTCGTGATCTGGTACCTGATCGGCCAGGCGGTGGGGGCCGGCCAGTTGCTGCACACCCTCGTGCCGCAGATGTCTTACAGGCTGTCCATCGTGATCGTCGGGGCGCTGATCATCATCTACGTCACCTTCGGCGGGATGAAGGCCACCACCTGGGTGCAGATCATCAAGGCCGGTCTTCTACTGGGCGGTGCCACCCTCATGGCGCTAGGCGTGATGGCCCACGAGGGATTCAGCTTCGAGAAGCTGTTCGTCGACGCAGTCAACATCCACCCGAAGCACCTGGACATCATGAAGTCCGTCGTGCCGATCGGGGCGAAGGCCAATCCGATCGAGTCGATTTCGTTGGGCCTGACGCTGATGTTCGGCACCGCCGGATTGCCGCACATCCTGATGCGC
Source organism: Betaproteobacteria bacterium (assembly GCA_037443665.1). Taxonomy (GTDB): domain Bacteria; phylum Pseudomonadota; class Gammaproteobacteria; order Burkholderiales; family Burkholderiaceae_C; genus Rubrivivax. The sequence goes on along the minus strand of JBBINW010000018.1, from coordinate 35,286 downwards.
TTCTTCACCGTGACCGACGCAAAGGCTGCGCGCAAATCCGTCCTGTACGGCACGTGCTTCATCGGTTACTTCTACATCCTGACCTTCATCATCGGCTTCGGCGCCATCGTGCTCGTCGCCAACAACCCGCAGTACGTGGTTAACGTCAGCAAGAGCATCCTCGATCTCAAGGGGGGTGGCAGCATGCCGGCGGTCTACCTGTCGCATGCGATCGGCGGCGACTTCTTCCTCGGCTTCATCGCCGCCGTCGCCTTCGCCACCATCCTCGCGGTGGTTTCCGGCCTGACGCTGGCCGGCGCTTCGGCGCTTTCGCACGACATCTACGCGAACGTGATCATGAAGGGCAAGGCGTCGGAGAAGCAGGAGGTCTGGGTGTCGAAGATGTGCGTGATCGGCCTGGGCATCATCGCCGTGCTGCTGGGCATCGCGTTCGAGAAGCAGAACGTCGCCTATATCGTGGCGCTGACCTTCTCGATCGCGGCCTGTGCCAACTTCCCCATCCTGGTCATGTCGGTGTTCTGGGGCGGGTTGACCACGCGCGGTGCCGTGGCCGGCGGCTACGTGGGCATCCTCGGCTCCATCGGCCTGCTGATCATTGGCCCGACGGTGTGGACAAAGGTGCTCGGAATGGGTCCGGCGCTGTTCCCCTACGACTTCCCGACCTTCTTCGTGCTCCCGGCGGTCCTGATCGTCGCCTGGCTGGTGTCGGCCTCGGACAAGAGCCAGAGCGCGAACAAGGAGCGGGCGGCATTCCACGCGCAGAAGGTCCGCTCCGAAACCGGCCTGGGTGCGGAGGCCGCAGCGGCGCATTGAGGTCGGCGATCGCCGCCGAAGCGGCCGCCGGGGCTTCCACCGGCGGCCCCCTCGCGGCGAGCGTTCGCCGAGGCGGGGCCGCAACTGCATCCGGGAGCCGCCGGCGTGTCCTCGGCAGCCCCGGCCCGTTCCGGGTCCGAAAGACCTGCCATGACGACCCCGGCAGCTGAACTGCAGCGCGAGATGTTGTCGCTGGTGACGGCGCGGATCCGCGACGCCTACCTGCGCAAGCCCTTCTACGTCGACGGCGGCGCCGACCTGGTCGCGGTGTGCCGCGAACTCTCGGCGCGTGGCCAGACCCACGCGCTGGTGCGCGACGGCCAGCGGCTGGGCATCTTCACCACCACCGACCTGCGCGACGCCGTGCTGCGCCCCGAGGCGCCGGCGAGCTTGGCGGTGCGCGAGGTGGCGCGCTTCGACCTCGTCGAGGTCGACGCCGACGCCGACCTGTTCGAGGCCCTGTGGCTGATGGTGGGCCACCGCGTCCACCGCCTCGTGGTGCGGGATGGCGCCGCGCCCGGCGCGCCGGTGCTGGGCGTGCTCGGCCAGCTCGACCTGGTCAGCTTCGTCGCCAACCATTCCCACATCGTCGCGCTGCAGATCGACGACGCCACCACGGTGGCTGAACTGCGCGCCGCCAGCCTGCGCATCGACGAGCTGGTCAAGCTGCTGCACGGCAGCGGCATCCGCATCGAGCGCGTCACGCGGCTGGTCAGCGAACTCAACACACGGCTGTTCGCACGGCTGTGGACTCTGCTGGCGCCTGCCGGCCTGGTGGCCAACAGCTGCCTGTTGGTGATGGGCAGCGAGGGCCGAGGTGAGCAGATCCTCAAGACCGACCAGGACAATGCGCTGCTGCTGCGCGACGGTTTCGAGGCACTGGGCCTGGACGCGCTGGCGCGCGAGTTCAACGCCGCGCTGGCCGAGCTGGGCTACCCGCCTTGCCCGGGCAACATCATGATCACCAACCCGCTGTGGCGGCAGCCGCTGGCGGCCTTCCGCGACACCTTGCGCAGCTGGATCTACGGCAGCGGCCTGGGCAGCCCGGGCGACGGGCCGATGCACCTGGCGATCTTCTTCGACGCCGCCGCGGTCGCCGGCGACGCGACGCTGCTGGCCGCGGCGTGCGCCCACCTCGACCGGATCGTGGCCGGCCAGGACTCGTTCCTGGCCCGCTTCGCCGCCGCCGCAGACCAGTTCCAGGAGCCCGGCAACTGGTTCACGCGGCTGGCGCGGCGCGACGAGCCGCCGCTGGACCTGAAGAAGCTGGGCCTGTTCCCGATCGTCCACGGCGTGCGCGCGCTGGCGCTGCAGCACGGCGTGCACGAGACCGGCACCGCGGCGCGGCTGGCGCGGCTTGCCGAAGGGCAGCACATCGACGGTCCCCTGGCGCGCGACCTGCGCGACGCGCTGCACCTGCTGATGGCCGTGCGGCTGACGCACCAGCTGCGCCAGCGCACGCAGGGGCAGGTGGCCGACAACGAACTGCGGCCCGCCGAGCTGGGCACGCTCGAGCGCGAGGCGCTGCACGACGCGCTGGCGATCGTGAAGGCGTTCCGCGTCTTCCTGCGCCGGCATTTCAGGCTCGACGCACTATGAGACGCGCGTGAAGCCGGCGGCGCGCGAGGCAGCGGCGGCGCTGGCGCCGGCCGCGCTGATGGCGGCCCTGCTCGGCGCGCTGGCCGCCATGCTCGGCGCCACGCTGGCGCCGGCCGAGCACGCCGCGGCGTGGGCGCTGCTGCAGCCGCGACTGGCGCTGGTGCTGCTGCTGTGGCTGCTCGCCTCGCTGGCGGCGGGCCTGGCGCTGCGCCGCGCGTGGCTGCGCTTCGGTGTGGCACCGGCACGGCTGGCCGAAGACCTGCAGGTGCGGCTGGCCGGCGAGGCCGCGCGGCCGCTGTCGGTGGATGGCAGCGCGGGCATCCGTGCCCTGGCCGCGGCCATCAATGGCTTGCTGCAGCAGCGCGACGCGCTGCGCGCGGACATGGCCACCCAGGTGGCCGAGGCGAGCCGGGCCACGCTGCGCCAGCACCAGCGGCTGGACGCGCTGATGGGCGCCCTGATGGCCGAGCTCACGCAGAGCGTGGTCGTGTGCAACCTCGACGGCCGCATCCTGCTGTTCAATGCCCGCGCGCGGCTGCAGTTCCGTGCCCTGGCCGCGTCGGCCGGTGGCGCCGCCGGCGGTCCGATCGGCGGCGCCGAGGCGGTCGGCCTCGGGCGCTCGATCTACGCCCTGCTCGACCGCCAGCTCGTCGCCCATGCGCTGGCGCTGGTTCAGGTGCGACTGCAGCGCGGGGCCGCGCACCCGTCGGCGCAGTTCGTCACCGCGACCCGGGGCGGCCAGCTGCTGCGCGTGCAGATGGCGCCGGTGCGCGTGTCCGAGGCCGGCGCCGTCCCGCCGCTGGACGGCTTCGTGTTGATGCTCGACCGGCTGCCCGGCGAGTCGGCCGAAGACAGCGGGCGCGACCACTTGTGGCGCGAACTGACCGAAACCCAGCGCAGCGCCCTGGGCCAGCTGCAGGCCGCCGTCGCGCAGCTCGTCGACCCCGCCGTGGGGGCCGCGGCGCGCGAGCGCACGCTGGCAGAGATGCGCGAGACGATCGCGGCGATGGCGCGGCGAGTCAACGAGGCGGCGGCGCAGGACCTGCAGGCCCTGAAGACGCGCTGGCCGCTCGAGGACATGCTCGGCGCCGACCTCGTGGCCGCCGCATCCCGCCGCATCGAGACCTTGCTCGGGGCGCGGGTGACGGCGTCGGAGGTCGACGGCGCGCTGTGGCTGCGCCTGGACGGCAGCCTGCTGATCCAGGCCCTGCTGCACCTGTCCGGGCGGCTGGCCGACGAATACGGCGTGCAGCATCTGCGGTTGCGCCTGGCGGCCGACGGCGAGCAGGCCCGGCTCGATCTGGCGTGGGCGGTGCAGGCGATGAGCACCGAGACCGTCAGCGCCTGGGAGACCGAGCCGATGCGGGTCGCCGGCGAGACCAGCCCGCTGAGCGTGCGCGACGTCGTCGAGCGCCACGGCGGCAGGCTGTGGTTCGAGCGTGCGCGGGCGCAGCAGGAAGCCTTCTTCCGCCTGCTGCTGCCGCGCTCGGCGGCGGCGCCGCTGGAGGCCGCAGCGGTCGCCCGCGAAGGCAGCCGGCCCGAGTTCTACGACTTCGATCTGTTCGCCCAGGGCGAGCCCGACCGGGCGCTGGCCGACCGCGCGCTGACCGATCTGGGCTACACCGTCTTCGACACCGAGACCACGGGCCTCGCTCCCGCGGCGGGCGACGAGATCGTGCAGATCGGCGCCGTTCGCATCGTCGCCGGCAAGCTGCGCCGCGGCGAGACCTTCGAGCAGCTCGTCGATCCGCGGCGCCCGCTGCCGCCGGCCAACGTCGCCATCCACGGCATCGAGCCGGAGATGCTGCGCGGCCAGCCGGGCATCGAAGTCGTGCTGCCGGCCTTCCATGCCTTTGCGCAGGACAGCGTGCTCGTGGCGCACAACGCTGCCTTCGACATGCGCTTCCTGCAACTCAAGGAGCAGGCCTGCGGGGTGCGCTTCGAACAGCCGGTGCTCGACACGCTGCTGCTGTCGGCGCTGGTCCATCCGCAGCAGCCCTCGCACCGGCTGGAGGCGATCGCCGAGCGCCTGGGCGTGCCCGTGCTCGGTCGCCACACGGCGCTGGGCGATGCGATGGTCACCGCCGAGGTCTTTCTCGGGCTGCTGCCGCTGCTGCGGGCGCTGGGCATCGTCACGCTGGGTCAGGCGCTCGAGGCGTCGCGCAAGACCCAGCTGGCGCGCCTCAAGTACTGAGGTTCGCCGTCAGATCGTCGCCAGCCGCCGGCCTTCGACCGCCACCCCCTGCACCGGCGTGCCGGCACAGGCCAGGAGGCTGTCGGCGGCTGGCCGCGCGGCCAGCAGGGCGATGCTGGACAGCACGGCGAAGGTGACGGCGGCGGCCAGGCCGAGGGCGGCGGCCTGCTGCGGGATGCGGTTGAACATGATCGGCTCCTGCTTGTCGGGTCGCGAACTTGCGATGGAGCGAACTCTAGGCAGCCGCGCGCGCGCCGACCACCGCGTTGCGACGGAACGCCCCGCAGCGGGGACCAGCGGCGAGATTCGCCGACGGGCGCCCGCTGCCGGTGCGCCCAACGCGCTCGCCGCGCTCACCGCGCCTGCAGGCAGCGCCGTCAGCAGCGCTCCGAGGCCGCATGCCATACGGCCAGCAACGCAGCCTCGCGCTCGGGCGCCATGCCGACCGCCGAGCGCGGCGGGGCATCGCCAGTGGTCGTCGTTGCCGACTTTGCCGCCGCCCAGGCCGCGGTATCGGCCAGCGTCTGCGCCACAGGCCGGCATTGCAGGCCGGTCGCCAGCGCCCGCGCAATGCTGACCTGGTGCAGGCCGGCCGAATCGCGTGGCAGCCACAGCGGCAGTTCGGTCCAGGGTGCCACCCCCTGCGCCAGCAGGCAGGCTTCGTCGATCCAGGTCAGCCGCGCCGCGGGCGCCAAGGTCGCGCAGGCCGCAGCCAGCATCGCACCGAACGTGGTCGGCACGTTCGGGCCGGTGAGGTTGAAGACGCCGCGAGTGCCCTGCTCGGCTTGCCGCAGCAGCCACGCCGCCGCATCGCGGGCATCGATGAACTGTACCGGTGCGGCCGGCTCGCCGGGTGCGAGCACCTCGCTGCCGTCGGCAGCGCGGGCGATGCGCTGCACCCACCAGGTGAAGCGCCCGGTCGGATCGTGCGGGCCGACCAGCAGGCCCGGGCGGGCGATCAGGCAGGCCTGGCCGAAGCCGGCCACCGCGGCCTGCTCGCACAGGGCCTTCAGGCCGCCGTAGGTCTCCGCCTCGACGGTCTCGACCGTCGGGTCGGCCAGGGTCTGCCGCGGCGCGTCCTCGGCCAGCCCCGGGCAGGCGTAAGTGGCATAGACGCTGATGCTGGAGACGAGTTGATACTGGCCGACGCGGCCGGCCAGCGCTCGGGCCACGGCGCGCACCTGGCGCGGGACGTAGGCACTGGTGTCGATGGCGGCGTCCCAGCGGCCCTGCGCCAGCACAGCCAAGTCGCCGTCGCGGTCGGCGACGCGGTGCTCGGCCTGCGGGAACAGTCCCGGGGCGCTGCGGCCGCGGTGCAGCAGGGTGACCTCGTGGCCGGCGGCCAGCGCCCGCTGTGCGAGGTGGCGACCCAGGAAGCGCGTGCCGCCAAGGATGAGCAACTTCATGCGGCGCAATGTAGCGCCGGGCGGTTCCTCAGCCTGAGAACAAGGCCCGGTATTGGTCGCGCAGCAGGTTCTTTTGCACCTTTCCCATTGCGTTACGTGGCAGATCGGTGGCCACGAAGACCTGCTTGGGCACCTTGAAATTGGCGATCTGCGCCTTCAGCCGCGCGATCAGCGCCGCCGTGTCGAGCGCCGCGCCCGGCCGGCCGATGACCACGGCCACGACGGCTTCGCCGAAGTCGGGGTGCGGCACCCCGACCACGGCCGACTCGGCCACGCCCGGCAGCGCGTTGAGCGTGCCTTCGACCTCCGCCGGATAGACGTTGTAGCCGCCGCTGATGATCAGGTCCTTGCTGCGGCCCACGATCGTGAGATAGCCGTCGTCGGACAGCCGGCCGACGTCGCCGGTCTTGAACCAGAGGTCGGTCGTGAAATCGTCGGCGGTCTTCTCGGGCATCCGCCAGTAGCCCTTGAAGACGTTGGGCCCCTTGACCTCGATGCCGCCGACCTCGCCGGCCGGCAGCGGCCGGCCCTTGTCGTCGTGGATGCGCAGGCCGACGCCGGGCAGCGGCAGGCCCACCGTGCCGCCACGGCGCGCGCTCTCGGGGCGGTAGGGGTTGGAGGTGAGCATCAGCGTCTCGCTCATGCCGTAGCGCTCGAGGATCGTGTGGCCGGTGCGCTGCTGCCACTGTGTGAAGGTCTCGATCAGCAGCGGCGCCGAGCCGCTGACGAACAGCCGCATCAGGCCGCAGGCCTCGGGCGTCAGGGACGGCTCGGCCAGCATGCGCACGTACAGCGTGGGCACGCCCATGAAGACCGTGGTGTCGGGCAGCCGCGCGACCACCGCACGGGGGTCGAAGCGGCTGAACCAGATCATCTTGCTGCCATTGAGCAGCGCCCCGTGCGAGGCCACGAACAGGCCGTGGACATGGAAGATCGGCAGCGCGTGCAGCAGCACGTCGCCCGAGACCCAGCCCCAGCAGTCCTTGAGCACACGGGCGTTGGACAGCAGGTTGCCGTGGCTGAGCATCGCACCCTTGCTGCGCCCGGTGGTACCGCTGGTGTAGAGGATCGCGGCCAGGTCGTCGGCGTCGCGCACCGCAGTCTCATGGCTGTCGCCGTGCTGCGCGGCGCGGTCGAGCAGGGTGCCGCTGCGGTCGTCGTCGAGCGTGAACACATGCCGCGTGCCGGCTTGGAACGCGATCTTGCTGATCCAGCCGAAGTTGCGGCTGGCGCAAACCACCATTGCCGGCTCGGCGTTGCCGATGAAGTACGACAGTTCGGCGGCCTGGTAGGCGTTGTTCAGCGGCAGGTGGACGTGGCCGGCGCGCAGCACGGCCAGGTACAGCATCAGCGCCTCGACGCTCTTGTCGGTGTGGACCGCGACGCGCGAGTGCGGCGGCAGATCGAGCGAGTCGATCAGGTTGGCGATCATCGCGGTGGCGCGGTCGAGGTCGCGCCAGGAGTAGAGCAACGGCTCGGGGGCGTCGGCCGCTTCGATCGCGACGGCGTCGAGGTCGCCGGGGAAGGCCGCACGCAGGGCGGCGAAGAGGTTCTGCTGGGTCATGAGGTGGACGGAGGCGGGGTCGACGCGGTGCTGTCGGGAAGGGGATTCTTCACCGTCCGGTCGCGATGACCGGACGATGCAGGGCCGAAAGGCGGCTTTCGCGGTCCTGCAGGCGAGGGAGGGCCAAGCCTGCGGGTCATCGTAGCGAGGCGCCGGGCTGCTGGCAGGCCGTGTGAACCCGAACCCGAGACCGCGGCCGGCGGCCGCCGCGCTACATTGCCCCGGTTCACTGTGCCTGCCGACGACCATGCCCCAGACCCGCCCGCCGCTGCCGCGCGACACCGCCGAGGTGCTGAAGCTGGCCGCGCGCAGCATGTTCGACACCTTCTCCAGCACCGCGATGGGAACGATGGTCGTCGACCGCGAGCACCGCATCGTCTGGATCAGCGAGGGCTACAAGCGGTTCCTGCCGGCGCTGGGCCACCCCGAAGGCGACTTCGTCGGTCGCCGGGTCGAGGAGGTGGTGCCCAACACGCTGATGGGTCAGGTCATCGACACCGGCCAGCCGATCCTCATCGACCTGCTCACCAACCAGGCCGGCACCTTCCTCGTCAGCCGCCTGCCCTTGCGCAGCGACGGCGGCGAGGTCATCGGTGCCATCGGCTTCGTGCTCCTCGACCATCCTGAGACGACGATGCAGCCGCTGATCGCCAAGTTCGCTGGCCTGCAGGCCGAACTCGACCGCGCGCGGCGGCAGATCGAGCAGTCGCGCCGGCCCAAGTACACCGTGGCGAGCTTCATCGGCAGCAGCCCGGCGGCGCTCGAGGTCAAGCGCCAGGCCCGCCGCGTCGCGCAGACCGACAGCACGGTGCTGCTGCTGGGGGAGACCGGCACCGGCAAGGAGTTGCTGGCGCACGGCATCCATGCCGCGAGCCGGCGCGCGCACAAGGCCTTCGTGGGCGTGAACATCGCGGCCGTGCCCGACACGCTGCTCGAGGCCGAGTTCTTCGGCGTCGCGCCCGGCGCCTACACCGGCGCCGACCGCAAGGGCCGCGAGGGCAAGTTCAAGCTCGCCGACGGCGGCACCTTGTTCCTCGACGAGATCGGCGACATGCCGCTGCTGCTGCAGAGCAAGTTGCTGCGCGCGCTGCAGGAGCAGGAGATCGAACCGCTGGGCAGCAACCGGGTCGAGCGCGTCGATGCGCGCATCGTCGCCGCCACCAGCCGCGACCTGGCGGCGATGGTCGGCGCCGGGAGCTTCCGCGCCGACCTGTTCTACCGCCTCAACGTGCTCCCGATCCGGCTGCCGCCGCTGCGCGAGCGGCTGGCCGACCTGGAGGCGCTGGTCGAGGCCTTGAGCGAGGACATCGCCCGCCGCAGCGGCCTGCCGGCGCGCAGCGTCAGCCCCGAGGCGCTGGCGCTGCTGGCACGCAATGCCTGGCCGGGCAACATCCGCGAGCTGCGCAACACGCTGGAGCAGGCGGCGCTGATGACCGACGAGCTGGTGCTCGATGCCCGCCACTTCGAGACGATGGGCAGGGCACCGGCTGGGGCCATCGCCGCAGCCGCGCCGGCGCTGGCGGCGGCGGCTTCGCCGCAACCGATGCCGGATGCCGCGCTGCCCACGACCGACGCCACGGTGGCTGCTGCCGGGCTGCGGCCGCTGTGCGAGCAGGTCGAGGCGACCGAGCGTGCCGCCATCGCCCGGGCGATGGCGGCCACCGGCGGCAACCGCGCCGCCGCCGCCCGCCTGCTGGGCATGCCGCGCTCGGTGCTTTACGACCGGCTCGCGCGCTACGCGGGGACGGGCACGGAGTGAGCGCGACACGCCACCATTGACTGTATTTCAGGCAGTTGATGTGCCTGTAATGCGGACGGATCAACACCGAAATGTGACCCGATTCCAGACCGACTCGATGCAATCCGCCCCGAATTAGCTGCCACCCCTGACGAACCGCACCGGCACGGGGCTTGCACCTACCTCGAGACATCACGAGAAGGAGACTCGATATGCATCGCCGACTGCTGCTGACCCTCGCCCTGACCGCGACCGCGCCGCTGGCGTTCGCCCAGACGGCCCCCGAAATCCGGATCGCCCATGTCCACAGTCTGACCGGCCCGCTGGAGGCCTACGGCAAGCAGACCAGCACCGGCTTCATGATGGGTCTGGACTACGCCACCGGCGGCACGATGACGGTGGCCGGCAAGAAGCTGGTCGTGATCGAAAAGGACGACCAGGGCAAGCCCGACCTGGGCAAGAGCCTGCTCGCGGCCGCCTACGGCGATGACAAGGCCGACCTCGCCGTCGGGCCGACCGCCAGCAACGTGGCGCTGGCGATGCTGCCGGTGGCCGAGGAGTACAAGAAGATCCTGCTCGTGGAGCCGGCGGTCGCCGACTCGATCACCGGCGACAAGTGGAACAAGTACATCTTCCGTACCGGTCGCAACAGCAGCCAGGACGCGATCAGCAACGCGGTGGCGCTGGACAAGCCCGGGGTGAGCATCGCCACGCTGGCGCAGGACTACGCGTTCGGGCGCGACGGCGTCAAGGCCTTCAAGGACGCGATCAAGAAGGCCAAGGTCGTGCACGAGGAATACCTGCCGGCCAACACGACCGACTTCACGGCCGGCGCCCAGCGGCTGATCGACGCGCTCAAGGACAAGCCGGGGCGCAAGGTCATCTTCATCATCTGGGCCGGCGCCGGCAACCCGTTCAAGATCGCCGACCTCGACCTCAAGCGCTACGGCATCGAGATCGCCACCGGCGGCAACATCCTGCCGGCGATGGCCGCCTACAAGCAGTTCCCGGGCATGGAAGGCGCCACCTACTACTACTTCGGCATCCCGAAGAACCCGGTCAACGAGTGGCTGGTCGCCAACCACTACAAGAAGTTCGGCACTCCGCCCGACTTCTTCACTGCCGGCGGCATGAGTGCGGCGATCGCGGTCGTCGAGGCGCTGAAGAAGACCCACGGCGACACCGACACCAAGAAGCTGATCGTGGCGATGGAGGGCATGAGCTTCATGACGCCCAAGGGCAAGATGACCTTCCGCAGGCAGGACCATCAGGCGATGCAGTCGATGTACCACTTCAGGATCAAGGTCGATCCGGCGTTCGCCTGGGGCGTGCCCGAGTTGGTGCACGAGATCACGCCCGAGGAGATGGACGTGCCGATCAAGAACTCGCGCTAGGCGCCACACCTGCGGCGCGCGCCTGACCGGTCCCGATCGGGCCGGTGCCGGCGCGCCGCTCATCTCGCCGAAGGCCCCGCGCCCGCGGGGCCCGATGGGGGTTCGTTCCATGCTCGAGACGCGCGATCTGACCGTCCGCTTCGGCGGCCATGTGGCCGTGGACCACGTGTCGTGCCGCTTCGAGGCCGGCACGCTGACGGCCATCGTCGGGCCCAACGGCGCCGGCAAGACGACGTACTTCAACCTCGTCTCCGGACAGCTGCCGGCCGGCGACGGGCAAGTCCTGCTCGAAGGCACCGACATCACGACGCTGTCCGCGCCGCTGCGCACGCGCCGCGGCCTGGGCCGCGCGTTCCAGCTCACGCAACTGTTCCCGAACCTGACGGTGGCCGAGAACCTGCGGCTGGCGGTGCAGGCGCGCGAGCAGGGGCGCACGGGCGGCATCGGGCTGCGCCTGGACCTGCTGCACGTGTGGACCGACCGCCACGAATGGATCGACGAGACGCAGTCGCTGCTGCATCGGGTGCGGCTGCATGAGCAGCGCGACGCCGTGGCGACCACCCTGTCGCACGGCGACCAGCGCAAGCTGGAGGTGGCGCTGCTGATGGCGCTGGACCCGAAGGTCTACATGTTCGACGAGCCCACCGCCGGCATGAGTGCCGATGACGTTCCCGTGGTGCTGGACCTGATCCGGGCGTTGAAGACCCGCCGCGACGTCTGCATCCTGCTCGTCGAGCACAAGATGGACGTCGTGCGCGAGCTCGCCGACCGCATCGTCGTGCTGCACAACGGCGTCAAGGTCGCAGACGGCGAGCCCGAGGCGGTCATCGCTTCGCCCGTCGTCCAGCAAGCGTACCTGGGCCTGGCCGCCGAGGTGCGGCCGTGAATCTCCTCGAATTGCAGGGCGTGCACGCCCACATCGGCGCGTACCACATCCTGCACGGCGTGGACCTCGCCGTTCGCGAAGGCGAGGTCACGGTGCTGCTCGGCCGCAACGGCGCCGGGAAGACCACCACCCTGCGCACGATCATGGGCCTGTGGCGGGCGACGCAGGGCAGCATCACGTTCGGCGGCCGCGCGCTTCACGACTTGCCCACGCCCGACATCGCGCAGGCCGGCATCGCCTACGTGCCCGAGGCGATGGGCATCTTCGGCGACCTCACGGTGAAGGAGAACCTCGTGCTGGCCGCCCGTCGGGCGCGCCGCGCCGAGGACCTCGACCCGGCACGCCTGGCGTCGATCTTCGGCTTCTTCCCGGCCCTGAAGACCTTCTGGCAGCACCCGGCCGGCAAGCTCAGCGGCGGCCAGAAGCAGATGCTGGCGGTGGCGCGGGCGATCATCGAGCCGCGCGCGCTGCTGCTCGTCGACGAGCCGAGCAAGGGCCTGGCGCCGGCGATCGTCAACAACCTCGTCGCCGCGCTGCGCGAGCTGAAGGCGCAGCGCACGACGATCCTGCTCGTCGAGCAGAACATCGCCATGGCGCGCGCCCTGGGCGATGGCGTGGCGGTGATGGACAACGGCCGCGTCGTGCACAGCGGTTCGATGACCGCCCTGGCCGCCGACGAGGCGCTGCAGCAGCGGCTGCTGGGCCTGTCACTGGGGACGCACGCATGACGCCGGCGACCGTTGCGGGAACGCGCTTCGACTGGCGCCCGATCGCGCTGCTGACGCTGCTGGCCGCCGCCGCGCTGCCGCTCGTCGGCTCGCCGTCGACCTGGCTCACGCTGAGCCTGGCCGGGCTCGCGATGGGGCTGATCATCTTCGTCATCGCCTCGGGGCTGACGCTGGTCTTCGGCCTCATGGACGTGCTCAACTTCGGCCATGGGGTGTTCATCGCGGTGGGCGCGTTCGTCGCCGTCAGTGTGCTCGGCGATCTCGTCGGCTGGACCGAATCGGCCGGTGTCGGCCCGAACCTCGCCGCGGTGGCGCTGGCGGTGCTCGCGGCGATGCTGGCCGCCGGCGCGGTCGGGCTCGTGTTCGAGCGCGTGCTGGTGCGACCGGTCTACGGTCAGCACCTCAAGCAGATCCTCATCACCACCGGCGGGATGATCGTCGGCGAGGAACTCATCAAGACGATCTGGGGCCCCGAGCAGCAGCCGCTGCCCTTGCCGCTGGCGCTGCGCGGCGCGTTCGTCTTCCCGTTCGCCGGCGATTCGGTGGCGGTGGAGAAGTACCGCGTGCTGGCGGTCGTGGTCGGCCTGGCGGTCTTCGCGGCGCTGCTGTGGATGCTCGGCCGCACCAAGCTCGGCCTGCTGATCCGCGCCGGCGTGCAGGACCGCGAGATGGTGCAGTGCCTGGGCTACCGCATCGAGCGCCTGTTCATCGCCGTGTTCGTCGCCGGCTCGGCCCTGGCCGGGCTGGGCGGCGTGATGTGGGGGCTGTACCAGCAGATCGTCACGCCGCAGATCGGCGCCCAGGTCAACGTGCTGATCTTCATTGTCATCATCATCGGCGGGCTGGGCAGCACGCTGGGCTGCTTCGTCGGCGCGCTGGCGGTGGGACTGCTGGCCAACTACACCGGCTTCCTGGCGCCCAAGGTGGCGCTGTTCTCCAACATCGGCCTGATGATGGCGATCCTGCTCTGGCGCCCGCGCGGGCTGTACCCGGTGGGCAGCCGATGAGCGCGGCGGCGGGCGAGGGGCTGCGATGAACCTGCTGTCGCGCGACGGCCCGCGCAGCCGCTGGCTGGCGGCACTGCTGCTCGTCGTCGTGATCGGTCTTGCGGTCGCCCCGTTCGTCTTCCCCGGCAGCCGGGCGCTGGGCGCGGCGGCCAAGATCCTGGTCTTCATCGTCCTCGTCGCGAGCTACGACCTGCTGCTGGGCTACACCGGCATCGTCAGCTTCGCGCACACCATGTTCTTCGGCATCGGTGCCTACGGCGTCGCGATCGCCAGCACGCGCATGGGCGCGGGCTGGCCCGCGGTGGGTGTGGGACTGGCGGCGTCGCTCGCGCTGTCGCTGCTGCTGTCGCTGCTGATCGGCCTGTTCAGCCTGCGCGTGAAGGCGATCTTCTTCGCGATGATCACGCTGGCCGTCGCCAGCGCGTTCCAGACCGGGGCCTCGCAGCTGTCCGAGCTGACCGGCGGCGAGGACGGCCTGAGCTTCCGCGCCCCCGCCTGGCTGAGCCCGTCGTTCGAGCCGCTCGACCATCCCCTGCTCGGGCTGGACGTCGACGGCCGCGTGGTCACCTACTACCTGCTCCTGGTGGCCGCGGCGGCGCTCTTCCTGCTGCTGCTGCGCGTCGTCAACTCGCCCTTCGGTCGCGTGCTGCAGGCGATCCGCGAGAACGACTTTCGCGCCGAGGCGCTGGGCTATCGCACGCTGGTCTATCGAATCGCGGCCAGCGTGATCTCGGCGCTGTTCGCCACCGTGGCCGGCACGATGCTGGCCCTGTGGCTGCGCTACACCGGGCCCGACACGACGCTGTCGTTCGAGGTCATGCTCGACGTGCTGCTGATCGTGGTCATCGGTGGCATGGGAACGCTGTACGGCGCGGTCGTCGGCACCGTGCTCTTCGTGCTGGCACAGAACTATCTGCAGGACCTGCTGCGGCTCGTCTCGGGCGACGGCGGCTGGCTGCACGGCGTGCCGGTGCTGGGCGCGCTGGCCTCGCCCGGGCGCTGGCTGTTGTGGCTGGGTGTGCTGTTCGTGCTGGCGGTCTACCACTTCCCGTCCGGCCTGGTGGGCCGGCTGCGCGCGCTGGCCGTGCGCGATGCGGCCTGAAGGGCCCGAAGGAGTCGTCATGCCGCCCTTGAGCCTGCCGCGTTCGCTGTACCTGCCCTGCGAAGGGCGCGAGATCCATGTCACCGAATGGGGCCATGAGCACGCCGCGACCGTCGTGGCCTGGCACGGCCTTGCGCGCACGGGGCGCGACATGGATGCCATCGCCGTCCACCTGTCGCAGCGCTGGCGCGTGATCTGCCCGGACACGCTGGGCCGCGGGCTGAGCCAGTGGAGCCCGCTGCCGGCGCAGGAATACTGCCTCGCGTTCTACGAGCGGCTGGCGGTGGCGCTGGTCGATCAGCTCGGCATCGCGCAGATGCACTGGCTGGGCACCTCGATGGGTGGTGCGATCGGCCTGCACGCGGCCGCGGGGCCGCTGCAGGGGCGCATCCGCCGCCTCGTCCTCAACGACATCGGGCCCGAACTGGCCGCGGCCGCGGTGCAGCGCATCCGCAGCTACGCCGGCAGCCCGCCGGCGTTCGCCACCGTCGGCGAACTGGAGCAGTACTTCCGCACCGTCTACAAGCCCTACGGCTGGCTCAGCGATGCGCAGTGGCGCCACCTCACCGAGACCTCGGTGCGTCGCCTGCCCGACGGCCGCGTGACGGTGCACTACGACCCGGCGATGGTGCAGCAATTCATCCACCACCCCGACGACTACCTGCAGTGGGACGCCTGGGACCGCCTGACGCTGCCGGTGCTGTGCCTGCGCGGCGAAGACTCGGACCTGCTGCTGCCCGAGACCGCCGAGGCGATGCGCGTGCGCGGCCCGCGCGCCGTGGTGGTGACGATCCCCGGCTGCGGCCACGCGCCGGCGCTCAACACGCCGGCACAGTTCGCGCTCGTCGAGCGCTTCCTGGCGGCGGACTGACGACACCGGCCTCCACCGTGCCTTCGGCGGCGATGGTCGCAGGCCGCGGGCACCGGCAGTTCGGCTGCGCCGGCATCCGGACTCGGGCCTGGCTGGAACGCGGACCTACTTGGGCTTGACGACCGGGTTGCCGCCCTTGACCCAATCCTCGAACTTCATGTCGACCGACGCGACGTTGGTGAAGCCCAGGTCCTGCAACGACTTGGCGGCGAGCGCGCACCGGCCCCCGGTCGCGCAGTACAGCGTCATCTGCCGGCCGGTGTCGGTCGCCGTCGGGAAACCGACTTCCTTCCAGATGCGGAATTCGATCAGGCCGCGCGGCACGTTGATCGCACCGGGCACGTGGCCATCGGCGAACTCGTCTTCCTCGCGCACGTCGACGATCAGGCCGGCCCTGTTCTCGTCGACCAGGGCGCGGAATTCGTCCAGCTTGATCGTCTTGATCTGCTTCTTCGCCGCGGCGACGTAGGCCTTGACGCTGTCGGGATAGGTCGGCGCAGGTGGCGGCTTCTGCGCCAACGCGACCCCGCCGGACAGCAGCGAAGCCGACAGCAGCAAGACGATCGACAGGGGCTTGTTCAGGATGGCCATCTTCATACTCCTCGTAGTGGGAACGAGGCAGTCGTGCAGCGCGCCAGCCGAAGGGGGCCGATCCTCACCGGGAACCACACCCCCCGGACGGCCTCGCCGCCCGGCCGCCATGACGATCATTGTCGAAGCCCGGGGGCTGGCAGCGCTTGATCGGGATCATTCGCTTCGTGGATCGTCCCGCGCGGGCGACGACGGACCTCCGCCGGACGGACAGGGCGACCTGTTCGACGCCCTGGAGGTTGGCCACCGCGCGGCAGCGGCCGGTGCCGATGACAACTGCAACGCCGCGGTGGCCGCCGCCGTGGTGGCCCCACGACCGGCGGCCCGGCGCGCCGGTGCCTAGAATCTTCGCCCTCCACGGTTGCGAAGGCCTGCATGTCGTCCGGTGTCATTCGAATTCGCGGTGCACGCCAGCACAACCTCAAGCATCTCGACCTCGACATCCACACCGGCGAGATGACCGTGGTCACCGGGCCCAGCGGCTCGGGCAAGAGCAGCCTGGTCTTCGACACCCTGTACGCCGAGGGTCAGCGGCGCTACGTCGAGACCTTCTCGGCCTACGCGCGGCAGTTCCTGGACCGCATGGACCGGCCGGCGGTGGATCGCGTCGACGGCGTGCCGCCGGCGATCGCGATCGACCAGACCAACCCCGTGCGCACCAGCCGCAGCACGGTCGGCACGATGACCGAGCTGAACGACCACCTGAAGCTGCTGTTCGCGCGCGCGGCGCAGCTGTTCGACCG
The DNA here is from genome assembly GCA_037443665.1 of Betaproteobacteria bacterium. Taxonomy (GTDB): domain Bacteria; phylum Pseudomonadota; class Gammaproteobacteria; order Burkholderiales; family Burkholderiaceae_C; genus Rubrivivax. The sequence continues at coordinate 18,650 of JBBINW010000018.1, read as the reverse complement.
CCAGACGGCGCTGCCGGTGCGCCACGACACGCCGGAGACGATCTACGCCGACCTCGCCGACCGATGCGCCGCCGCGGGCGACCCCCGCCTTGTCTTCAGCTTTCCGGTCGAACTGCCCGCCGACACGAGTGCCGAACAGCAGGAACAGTGGCTGGCCGCCAGCGGCTTCACGCGCGTGCAGGGCCAACGCGTGGTCGGCACGCGCAAGATCCTGGATGTGGTCGCCGACCGGCTGAAGCTCTCGAGCGCCGAGAAGGTGCGCGTGATGGAGGCGATCGAGCTGGCGCTCAAGCGCGGCAGCGGCCACCTCAGCGTGCATGCGGGCGAGGGCGAGGCCGCCGCGCTGTGGCGCTACTCCACCGGCCTGCACTGCCCCGAGAGCGACCTGCGCTACGCCGACCCGCAGCCGGCGATGTTCAGCTTCAACAGTGCCTATGGCGCCTGCGACACCTGCCGCGGGTTCGGCCGCGTGATCGGGGTCGACATGGGCCTGGTGATACCCGATGTTCGCAAGACGCTGCGCAACGGGGCGATCAAGCCGATGCAGACGCCGGCCTGGAAGGACTGCCAGGACGACCTGCTCAAGTACGCCGGCGAGGCCGGCATCCCGCGCGATACCGCCTGGAGCCAGCTCACCGAGGCCCAGCGCCAATGGGTCATCGAAGGCTCGCCGAACTGGACCGGCAACTGGAACAAGCAGTGGTACGGCGTGCGCCGCTTCTTTGAGTACCTCGAGAGCAAGGCCTACAAGATGCACATCCGCGTGCTCTTGTCCAAATACCGCAGCTACACCCCCTGCACCGTCTGCGGCGGCGCGCGTCTCAAGCTCGAGGCGCTGCTGTGGCGCCTCGGTGGGCGCTGCGATGCCGACGCCGTGCTGCCGCCGGCGCAGCGCTTCATGCCGCTGGGCACCGGCTGGTCGCGCGCGCAGCTGCAGGCCCTGCCGGGACTCAACCTGCACGACCTGATGCAGCTGTCGATCGAGCGGTTGAAGCGCTTCTTCGACGGAGAGCCCGACCCCCAAGACGCCTCCGGCGTCGTCCCCCCGGGGGGGAGCAGGCCGCTTGGGGCGGCCCGGCGCGGCTTGGCGCTGCCCAGCACGATGATGGACGACGCGCTGAAGCTGCTGCTGGGCGAGGTGCGGACGCGGCTGAAGTACCTCTGCGACGTCGGCCTGGGCTACCTCACGCTCGACCGCCAGAGCCGCACGCTCAGCGGCGGCGAGGTGCAGCGCATCAACCTGACGACGGCGCTGGGCACCTCGCTGGTGAACACGATGTTCGTGCTCGACGAGCCCAGCATCGGCCTGCACCCGCGCGACATGGGCCGCATCGTGCAGGCGATGCACCGGCTGCGCGACGCCGGCAACACGCTGGTCGTGGTCGAGCACGACCCGGCGGTGATGCTGGCCGCCGACCGGCTGATCGACATGGGCCCCGGCCCCGGCGAACGCGGCGGACGCATCGTCTTCGACGGCACGCCAGAGGATGCGCGCCACGCCGACACGCTGACCGGCGCCTACCTCGGCGGGCGCAAGCAGGTCAGCGCGGGCTTTCGCCGGCCGGTGGGAGAGACGACGCCCAAGCTGGTGCTCGAAGGCGCGCGCGAGCACAACCTGCGCGACATCACGGTGACCCTGCCGTTGCAGCGGCTGGTGGTCGTCACCGGCGTCAGCGGCTCGGGCAAGAGCACCTTGATCCAGGACGTGCTCTACCCGGCACTGGCGCGCCACTTCGGCAAGGCCACCGACGCACCCGGCGCATTCGAGCGGCTGCTCGGCGCCGACTTCCTGTCGGACGCGGTGTTCGTCGATCAGAGCCCGATCGGCAAGACCGCGCGCAGCAACCCGGCCAGCTACGTCGGCGCCTTCGACGAGCTGCGCAGGATCTTCGCCGACGCACCGCTGGCGCGCGAGCGCAGCTACACCGCCGGCACCTTCAGCTTCAACGCCGGCGATGGCCGCTGCCCGACCTGTGGTGGCTCGGGCTTCGAGCACGTCGAGATGCAGTTCCTGTCCGACGTCTATCTGCGCTGCCCCGACTGCGACGGCCGCCGCTACCGGCCCGAGATCCTCGACGTGAAGGTGGTGCGCGGGCCGATGCAGCTGTCGATCGCCGACGTGCTCGACCTCACCGTGGCCGAGGCCGCGCACTGGTTTCAGAACGACCGCGAGGTGACGGCCCGGCTGCAGCCGATCATCGATGTCGGGCTCGACTACGTGCGGCTCGGGCAGCCGGTGCCGACGCTGTCGGGCGGCGAGGCGCAGCGGCTGAAGCTCGCGGGTTTCCTGGCCGAGGCTGCGGCCTCGGCCTCGAGCTACGCGGCGCAGCGGCTGGCCCGCAAGGGCACGTTGTTCCTGTTCGACGAGCCCACCACCGGCCTGCACTTCGACGACATCGCCAAGCTGATGCGCGCGCTGCGCAAGCTGATGGACGCCGGCCATTCGCTGCTGGTCATCGAGCACAACCTCGACATCATCCGCGCCGCCGACTGGATCGTCGATCTCGGCCCCGAGGGCGGCGAGGGCGGCGGCGCCGTCGTCTGCACCGGCACGCCCGACGATGTGAAGGCGCATGCCGGCTCGCACACCGGCGCGGCCTTGCGCGACTACGACGCCGCGCTCGGCTTCGGGACGCCGAAGGCCGAGGAAGGCCGGGCGCTGCAGAGCGTGCTGCGCGCGGCGCGGGCAGCGGTGCGCAGCGCCGCCGGCACCGACGACCGGGCCATCCGCATCGTCAACGCCCGGGAGCACAACCTCAAGAGCCTGACGGTCGAGATCCCGCGCGGCAAGTTCAACGTCGTCACCGGTGTCAGCGGCTCGGGCAAGAGCACGCTGGCCTTCGACATCCTGTTCAACGAGGGCCAGCGCCGCTACCTCGAAAGCCTCAATGCCTACGCGCGCAGCATCGTGCAGCCGGCCGGGCGGCCGGAAGTGGACGCGGTCTACGGCATCCCGCCGACGGTCGCGATCGAGCAGCGGCTGTCCCGCGGCGGCCGCAAGAGCACGGTGGCCACGACGACCGAGGTCTGGCATTTCCTGCGCCTTCTGTGGGTCAAGCTCGGGCTGCAGCATTGCACGCACGACGGCGCGCCGGTGAAGGCGCAGAGCGCCGAGAGCATCGCCGCGCAGCTGCTGCGCGAACACCGTGGCCAGCACGTCGGGCTTCTGGCGCCGCTGGTGGTCAACCGCAAGGGCGTCTACACCGACCTGGCGAAATGGGCCAAGGCGCGCGGCCACACGCACCTGCGCGTCGACGGCGAGTTCCTGCCGCTGGAGCCGTTCCCGCGCATCGACCGCTTCAAGGAACACACGCTGGAACTGCCGGTGGGCGACATCGTCGTCAGCGCCGAACACGAGGCCGAGCTGCGCTCGCTGCTGAGCAAGGCGCTCGATCTCGGCAAGGGCGTACTGCACCTGCTGCATCCGCTGGACGGGCTGGCGCAGTCGATGGCGCCGGGCGCCGGCCGCGCGGGACTGGGCATCGGCGAGATCAAGGTGTTCTCGACCAAGCGCGCCTGTCCGGTCTGCGGCACCAGCTACCCCGAGCTCGACCCGCGCATGTTCAGCTACAACAGCAAGCACGGCTGGTGCACGACCTGCGTCGGCACCGGGCTGGCACTGACGCGCGAGCAGCGCCGCGCCTACGACGACTCGGTGCGCGACGACGACGCCAAGGGCCGCGAACAGGGCTTTCCCTCCGAGGAGCCCGAGGTCGAGGGTGTCGTCGATGCGCCGTGCCCCGACTGCGGCGGCGCGCGGCTCAATCCGGCGTCGCGCGGCGTCACCTTCGCCGGCCGTGCGATCAGCGAGATCGCCCGCCTGTCGGTGCATGAGGCGCGGGCCTGGGTCGCGGCGCTGGACCTGACCGGTCGCGACGTGGACATCGCCCGCGACGTGGTGGCCGAGATCCGCAGCCGGCTCGAATTCCTGGCCGACGTCGGCCTGGGCTACCTCACGCTGGACCGCGCGGCGCCGACCCTGTCCGGCGGCGAGGCGCAGCGCATCCGGCTGGCGGCCCAGCTCGGCAGCAACCTGCAGGGCGTGTGCTACGTGCTCGACGAGCCGACGATCGGCCTGCACCCGCGCGACAACGGCATCCTGCTCGGCGCACTGGCCAAGCTGGGCGCGGCCGGCAATACGCTGGTGGTGGTCGAGCACGACGAGGACACGATCCGTCGCGCGGAGCATCTGATCGACATCGGCCCCGGGGCCGGCAAGCGCGGCGGCCGGCTGGTCGCCGAGGGCAGCGTCGCCGACCTGTCGCGGCAGGCCGATTCGGTCACCGGCCGCCTGCTGGCCCATCCGCTGGTGCACCCGCTGCTGCCGCGGCGCGCGATCGACTGGGCCGCGCCGGCGCTGCGCCTGCGCGGCGCCACGCTGCACAACCTGCAGCACGTGGACCTGCGCCTGCCGTTGGGCCGGCTGGTGGCGGTGACCGGCGTCAGCGGATCGGGCAAGAGCACGCTGGCGCGCGACGTGCTGCTGGCCAACGTGCAGTCGGCGCTGGCGGGCTCGCGGAAGTGGACCGGCTGCGCGAGCCTGGAGGGCTTCGAGCACGTCGACCGCGTTCTCGAGGTCGACCAGACGCCGATCGGCAAGACACCGCGCTCCTGCCCGGCCACCTACATCGGTTTCTGGGACAGCATCCGCCGCCTCTTCACCGAGACGCTGGAGGCGAAGGCGCGCGGCTACGCGGCGTCGCGCTTTTCGTTCAATACCGGCGACGGCCGCTGCCCGGGGTGCGAAGGCCAGGGCATGAAGACGATCGAGATGAGCTTCCTGCCCGATGTCAAGGTGCCTTGCGACATCTGCCACGGCGCGCGCTTCAACCCCGAGACGCTGGTCGTGAGCTGGCGCGGCAAGAGCATCGGCGACGTGCTGCGGATGGAGGTCGACGAGGCGGCGGGCTTCTTCGCCAGCATGCCGGCGATCGCGCACCCGCTGCAGCTGCTGGCCGACGTCGGCCTGGGCTACCTGACGCTGGGCCAGCCGTCGCCGACGCTCAGCGGCGGCGAGGCGCAGCGGATCAAGCTCGTCACCGAACTGAGCAAAGTGCGCGACGACGTGACGCGGCGCGGCAACCGCGCGCCGCGCACGCTCTACGTGCTCGACGAGCCCACCGTGGGCCTGCACATGGCCGACGTCGAGAAGCTGATCCGCGTGCTGCACCGGCTGGTCGAGGGCGGCCACAGCGTGGTCGTGATCGAGCACGACCTGGACGTGATCGCCGAGGCCGACTGGGTGGTCGACCTGGGTCCCGAAGGCGGCACCCAGGGCGGCCGCGTGGTGGCCGCCGGAGCGCCGGAGGCGGTGGTGGCAGCCGGCACGCACACCGGGCAGGCGCTGGCGCCCGTGCTCGCGCGCGGCGCCACGGCACACGTGGCCGTGCCCGCGGATGGGACCGCTCAGGTGCCCAGGTAGCTGGCGACCACGCCCGGATCGGTGGCCAGTTCGGCCGCCGGTCCCTGCAGCACGACCTCGCCGGTCTCGATCACGTAGGCGTGGTCGGCCACCGCCAGCGCGGCGCGCGCGTTCTGCTCGACGAGCAGGATCGCCACGCCGGCGTCGCGCAGGGCCACGATGATGTGGAAGATCTCGCGCACGATCAGCGGTGCGAGACCGAGGCTGGGCTCGTCGAGCATCAGCAGCGTCGGCTTGGCCATCAGCGCGCGCCCGATGGCGAGCATCTGCCGCTCGCCGCCCGACAGCGTCCCCGCGAGCTGGTGACGCCGTTCGCGCAGCCGGGGGAAGCGCTGCAGCACGCTCTCCAGCGTGACGGCGCTGTCCCGGTCGCCCGCCTTGACGCGGGCCCAGGACCCGAGCAGCAGGTTGTCCAGCACCGACATGGTGGCGAACAGCTCGCGCTTCTCGGGCACCAGGCACAGTCCCGCCGCGACCCGTCCCTCGACCGCCTTCGGGGGCGCCGCGCCACGCCAGCGCACGCTGCCGCCGGCCAGCGGCAGCAGGCCCATCAGCGCGTTGAGCAGGGTCGACTTGCCGGCGCCGTTGGGCCCGATCACGGTGACGATGGCGCCGGCCGGCACCTCGAGCGAAACGCCGCTGAGCGCCTCGACGGCGCCGTAGCGCACGTGCAGCTCGCGCGCCTCGAGCAGGGTCGGGGTCATCGCGGCGGCCCGTCTTCCACGCCCAGGTAGGCGGCGAGCACTCGGGGATCGTGGCGCACGACGTCGGGCGGGCCTTGGGCGATCAGGGTGCCGAAGTCCATCACCACCAGACGATCGACCAGGCCCATCACGAAGGCCATGTCGTGCTCGACCAGCAGCACCGACAGGCCTTCGGCGCGCAGCTGCGCCAGCAGGGCCGCCAGGGCCTGCTTCTCGTGGTGGCGCAGGCCCGCCGCGGGTTCGTCCAGCAGCAGCAGCACCGGGTCCAGGCAGAGGGCGCGGGCGATCTCCAGCGTCCGCTGCTGTCCCAGCGCCAGCGCCCCAGCGTCCATGTCCAGGCAATGGCCCAGGCCGACGCGCTCGAGCTGGCGCGCGGCCTCGGCGCGCAGCGCGGCCTCCTCGGCACGGTTCGTGCGCAGCACGCTGGCGGCGACGCCGCGATGGCCGCGCAGGTGGGCGCCGATCATCACGTTGTCCAGCACCGACATGTCGGCCACCAGCCGCACGTGCTGGAAGGTGCGGCCCAGGCGCCGACGCGCCAGCTGGCGCGCCGCCACCCCTTCGACCGACTGGCCCTGGAAGCGCACCTGGCCGCCTGACAGCGGCAACACGCCGCTGACCAGGTTGAACAGCGTGCTCTTGCCCGCGCCGTTGGGCCCGATCAGCCCGACGATCTCGCCTGCGGCGAGCTGAAAGCTGATGTCGTTGACGGCCACCAGGCCGCCGAAGGTCTTGCGCACGGCGTTCAGTTCGAGCAGCTGCTGGCCGGCGGCCGGCTGCGGCCGCGTCGGCAGCGCCGAGGCGCCCGCCGCGGGAAGGGCCGAGGGCAGGCGGCCGATGCGTCGTGCCAGCCAACCCCACAGGCCCTCGGGCGCGCGCTGCAGCAGTGCGATCATCGCCAGTCCGAAGACGATGATCTCGAAGTTGCCGGTCTGGCCCAGCAGCAGCGGCAGCACGCGCTGCAGTCCGTCCTTGACCAGCAGCAGCAGCGCTGCGCCGGCGATCGCGCCCCAGAGCTGCGAGACACCGCCGACCACGGCCATGAACAGGTACTCGATGCCGTAGCCCAACCCGAAGGGCGTCGGGTTCACCGCCCGCTGCAGGTAGGCGTAGAGCCAGCCCGCCACGCCTGCCAGCTGCGCCGCGACGACGAAGGCCAGCAGCTTGTACTGTGCGGTGGCGATGCCGCACGACTCCTGCATCAACGCACCCTTCTTCAGCGCCCGGATGACGCGCCCCGGCCGCGAATCGAGCAGGTTGTGCAGCGCCACCATCGCCAGCGCGACCACGCCCCAGATCAGGTAGAAGATCTCGCGCCCTCGCTCCAGCTGCCAGGGTCCGAGCGTGAACGGCGGCATGTCGGTGATGCCGTCGAACTTGCCCAGCGCCTCGACGTTGCCGAACAGGTAGAACAGCGACAGGCACCAGGCGATCGTGCACAGCGGCAGGTAATGGCCCTGCAGTCGCACCGTGATCAGCCCCAGCAGCAGCGCGCTGGCGGTGGTGAATGCCACGCTGGCCAGCAAGGTGACGAGCGGCCCGCTGCCCTGCGTCGTGGCCAGCCAGGCGGTGGTGTAGGCACCGATGCCGACGAACGCCGACTGCCCGAACGAGATCAGCCCGGCCTGGCCGGTGAGCAGCACGAGGCCGAGTACGACGACAGCCGACACGCCGACATAGTTGGCCAGTGTGATCCAGTACGCCGGTGCGCCCAGGACCGGCATCGCGGCCAGCACCGCCAGCGCGACCCACGGCGCGGCCCGGCGCAGCGCACGCTGTTGCCCCGCCGTCAAGTCTCGTCCTCTTCGATGCCGCGGTGGGTGAACGAGCGCCAGGCCAACACCGGCACGATGAGCGAAAACACCAGGACTTCCTTGTAGGCGCTGGCCCAGAACGACGCGAAGCTCTCGATCAGGCCGACCGTCAGTGCGCCGGCCACCGCCACCGGGTAGCCCGCCAGGCCGCCAATGATGGCGCCGACGAAGCCCTTCAGCCCGATCAGGAAGCCGCTGTCGTAGTACACGGTGGTCAAGGGGCCGACGAGGACGCCCGAGAACGACGCCAGCGCGGTGGCCATCAGGAAGGCGAGCGACCCGGCGCGTTGCGGCCCGATGCCCACCAGCTGGGCACCAACGCGGTTGACCGCGGTCGCCCGCAGGGCCTTGCCGGTGAGGGTGCGGCCGAAGAAGGCGGCCAGGCCGACCATCGCGGCCACCGAGGTCGCGATCACGGCCAGGCTCTGGCCGTTGATCTCGACGCCGGCGCGCGTCATCTGCAGATCCGTCAGCGGCAGCGTACGCGAGCCCTCGGCGCCGAACATCAGCAGGCCGGTGCCGAGCAGCGCGAAGTGCAGCGCCACCGCGGCGATCAGCAGCGTCAGCACGGAGGCCTGCTGCAGCGGCGCAAAGCACAGGCGGTGCAGCATCGGCCCCGCGGGCACCAGGATGGCCAGGGTCAGGATCACCTGCGCCGCCATGCCCGCCTGGTGCAGCGCGGCGCCGCGCGCGAGCCACCAGGCGACGATCGGCCAGACCAGGTTCCGGGCGGCGCTGGCGAGCAGCGGCAGGGTGGCGCGCTCGCGCGCGGTGGCCGCGAGGTCGAGCGCGAACACCGCCGCGCCCAGGCCCAGCACGAGCAGTGCCGTCGGCGGCGCCTTGCCGGCCTGCAGGGCGGCCATCGTCAGCGCGCCGAAGGCGACGAATTCGCCGGCGGGGATGTAGATCACCCGCGTGACGGTGAATACCAGCACCAGCGAGATCGAAAGCAGCGCGTACACCGCGCCGGTGGTCAGGCCGTCGAGCGTGAGGATCGCGGCGATCGTGGCATCCATGCCCGCGGCGCGGCCGGCAGGGCTACTTCGCCAAGGTCCAGGTCCCGTTCTTGATCTGCACCATCACGCGTGCGCGCTGGTCGAATCCCATGTGGTCGGTCTTGCTGGTGTTCATCACGCCGTGCGGAGTCACCAGTTCGTGGATGTTCTCCAGGCTGTCGCGCAACGCGGCGCGGAAAGCCTCGGTGCCGGGCTTGGCGCCGGTCTTCAGCGCCACCGGAATGGCTCGCTCAAGCATCAGCGCGGCGGTCCAGGCATGGGCCGCGAAGGCGTTCATCGACCCCTTGCCATTGGCGTCCTCGTAGCGCTTGGCGAAGTCCAGCGAGACCTTCTTGATCGGGTTGCTGTCCGGCAGGTCGTTGGCTACCACCACCGGACCGGCCGGCAGGTACGCGCCTTCGATGTCCTTGCCGCCGACGCGCAGGAAATCGTTGTTGACGACGCCGTCGGTGAAGTAGATCTGGCCCTTGTACCCGCGCTCCCTGAGCGTGCGCGCGGGCAGCACGGCAGGCGTGCCCGACGCCGCGATGAGGACGGCGTCGGGGTGGGCGGCCAGCAGCTTGAGCACCTGGCCGGTCACGCTGGTGTCGTTGCGCGCGTAGCGCTCGACCGCCACGACGTCGAGCTTGCGCAACGCGGCCACCTTGCCGAACTCGGTGACCACGCCTTCGCCGTAGGCGTCGTTGAAGCCGATGATGCCGATCTTGCGCAGGCCCTTGTCGCTCATGTGCTGCGACATCGCGGTCATCATGTGGGCGTCGTTCTGCGGCGTCTTGAAGACCCAGGCGCGCTTGGCATCCACCGGGTCCACGATGCGCAGCGACGACGCGATCGAGATCATCGGCGTCTTGTACTCGGCCGCCACGTCGACCATCGCCAGGCTGTTGGGCGTGATCGACGAGCCGAGCAGCACGTCGACCTTGTCCTCGGTGATCAGCTTGCGCGCGTTCTGCACCGCCTTGACCGGATCGGAGGCGTCGTCGAGCACGGTGTACTCGACCGACACCCCGCCGATCGCGCGCGGCATCAGCGGTATCGTGTTGCGCTCCGGGATGCCCAGCGAGGCCGCCGGGCCGGTCGACGAGACCGTGACGCCGACCTTGATCTGCGCCGAGGCCAGGCCCGTGCCCAGGGCCAGGAGGGCGGCAAGCAGGGTGGGAAAGAGGCGCAACCGGGCGCGTGGGCTTGTGTTCATTCGGGTGTCTCCGCATTTGTAGGCGCCGGCGGGCGCCGGCGAAGTCGCGAAGTTACACCAAGTTCAGGCCTCCGCGGCCGCCGATCTTGCAGCCCGGCGCTTCGCCCCGGTCCGCCACGCACGCCAGCCCAGCAGCAGCGCCATGATGGCGGCGTAGATCGACCATTCGGCGAAGTCGTGCTTGCCGGCGCGCATCCAGAAGAAATGCAGCAGTGCGAGCAGTGCCACCGCATAGACCGCGCGGTGAAGCGCCTGCCAGCGGGCCGCACCGAGCGCCTTGATGGCGCGGTTGAACGAGGTTGCCGCCAGCGGCAGCATCACCAGCAGCGCCGTCGTGCCGACGAGGATGAAGGGGCGCTTGCCGACGTCCTTGAAGATCGCCGCGATCTCGAATCCCTTGTCCAGCCAGGCATAGGACAGGAAGTGCAGCGTGCCATAGAAGAACGTGAACAGGCCCAGCAGGCGCCGGAAACGGGCCAGCGCATGCCAGCCCGTGATCTGGCGCAGCGGCGAGACGAGCAAGGTCAGGCACAGCAGCCGCAGCGTCCAGTCGCCGGTGCCGCGGATCAATGCTTCCGCCGGGTTCGGGCCCAGCGCGTCGGCGAGGGCGCCATAGAAGAACCAGGCCAGCGGCAGCACGGCGGCGACGAACGCCAGCGGCTTGGCCGCCGGGTGCAGCAGCCAGTGGTTGACGGCCGAGCCGCGACCGCCGCCTGCCGTGACCGCCCTGCCGGACGGCCTCGGCGCGGCCTGCGCGGCGGCCAGGGTCGTGGAGCGCGCGACGGTCGGGCCGCCGGTGGTGGGGGTCATCGCCGGGCCCCGCGCGGTCAGTAGTACTTCCTCAGGTCCATGCCGGCGTAGAGCTGGCCGACCTGCGGTTCGTAGCCGTTGAACATCAGCGTCGGCCGCCGCTTGGCGAACAGGCCGTCCTCGCCGATGCGGCGCTCGGTGGCCTGGCTCCATCGCGGGTGATCGACTTGCGGGTTGACGTTCGAGTAGAAGCCGTACTCGTCGGGGATCGCGCTGTTCCAGCTTGTCTTGGGCTGCTGCTCGACGAACCGGATCTTGACGATCGACTTGCCCGACTTGAACCCGTACTTCCACGGCACGACCACGCGCACCGGGGCGCCGTCCTGGTTCGGCAGCACCTCGCCATATAGGCCGAAGGTCAGCAGCGTCAGCGGGTGCATCGCCTCGTCCATGCGCAGGCCCTCGACGTAGGGCCAGTCGAGCACGCCCATGCTCAGGCCGGGCATCTGCGCGCGGTCGGCCAGGGTCACGAACTGGACGTACCTGGCATTGCCCGTGGGCTCGACCCTTCGGATCAGCTCGGCCAGCGAATAGCCGATCCAGGGCACGACCATCGACCAGCCCTCGACACAGCGCAGGCGGTAGACGCGCTCTTCCATTGGCGCGAGCTTGAGCAGGGCGTCGATGTCGTAGGTGCCGGGCTTCTTCACCGCGCCTTCGATGCCGACGGTCCAGGGACGAGTGCGCAAGGTGCCGGCGTCGCGCGCCGGGTCGGACTTGTCGGTGCCGAACTCGTAGAAGTTGTTGTAGCGCGTGACGTCGGAGTACGAGGTCGGCTTGTCCATCGCGTAGGCACCGGCCACGGTGCTGCGGACCGCAGCCAGCGGCGCGAGCTTGCCGGGCCGCGCGGCCTGCGCGCGCGGGGAGGCGCCGGGAAGCAGGGCCAGCGCGGCGCCCGCAGCCAGGCCCTGAACGACGCGCCGGCGGTCGCGGTAGACCGCGCGCGGCGTGATCTCCGAAGCCGCGGGGTGGGCAAAACCGCGGTCCTTGAGCAGGTGCATCCGTGAATCTCCGTCATTGCCTGCGGGTGGGTCGGCTGGCGCCGGTGGTTCTTACGACGTCGCCGGGGCTGGGTGCCGCGGAGGCGCAGACTTCGCACCGCCCGGGCGCGGACACCGGGCACGCTGCACGACGATCGCGCCGAGGACGCCCGGATTATCGGCGGCACCGCCTGCCGCAATGGCGAAGGCCGGTACAAGACCGGCCTCCGAGAAGGGCCGGCGCCGGGCCGGCCACGGGCTTAGCGCCGCGTCTAGCGCAGGCCCTGGATGTAGTCGGACACGGCTTTCATCTCGCTGTCCTTCAGGCGGCCGGCAATGGCCATCATCAGCGCACTGTTGTCGCGCGCGCCGCTGCCGAAGGCCTGGAGCTGCGCGTCGAGGTATTCCTCGTGCTGGCCGCCAATACGCGGGTACTGCGCCGGGATGCCCGCGCCGTCCGGGCTGTGGCAGCCGGAACAGGCCGGCACCTGGCGCGCGGCGATGCCGCCGCGGTAGATCTGCTCGCCCAGTGCCACCGTGGCCTTGGCAGTGGCGACCCCGGGCTTGGCCTGCTTCGTGGCGTAGAACGAGGCGATGTTCGCCATGTCCTCCGGCGACAGGGTTGCGGCCATGCCGTTCATGATCGCGTTCTTGCGCTTGCCGGCCTTGAACTCGGTCAGCTGCTTGACGATGTATTCGGGGTGCTGGCCCTGCAGGATCGGGTAGGTGGCCGCGCCACGCGAGCCGTCCTGGGTGTGGCAGGCGCCGCAGGGCACGGCCAACTGCTGGCCCTTGGCAGGGTCGGGCTTGAACTCGGGCTTGCCTTCTGCGCCGAACGCGGCGCCTGCGAAACAGGCCATGCCGACGAGGATGGCCGAGGCGGTCAGGACGACGGGGGACTTCATGCAAGTGCCTTCAATGAAGATCGGTCGGGGGCGTCAAATGCTGAATTTTACAATGCACCATGACAACCGCCCATCGGCCCCGCACAGCCCCAGCCGGCGACCCGGCGAAGGCCGCCCTCGCATGGGCCCACAGCGCGCGCTTTCTGACCACCGCCAGCCAGCTCGCGCAGCTGCCGGCCAGCGAGATTCCGGAGATCGCCTTCGTCGGCCGCAGCAACGCCGGCAAGTCGACCGCCATCAACCGGCTCGCGCAGCAGCGGCGGCTGGCCTTCGCATCGCGCACGCCCGGGCGCACGCAGCACATCAACCTGTTCGAGGTCGGACCCAAGGGCGCGCCTGACACGTTGGTCGCCGACCTGCCCGGCTACGGCTATGCGGCGGTGGAGCGCGCGGCGAAGCTGCGCTGGCAGGCCGTGATGGCCGAATACCTGCAGCTGCGTCGGCCCCTGCATGGCGTCGTGCTGATGGTCGATTCGCGCCTCGGGCTGACCGAGCTCGACCAGCGCCTGCTGGCCCTGATCGCGCCGCGGCTGGCCAACGGCGAGGTGCGCCTGCTGGTGCTGCTGACGAAGGCCGACAAGCTCAACCGCCGCCAGGCGCAGGCCGCGGTGCAGTCCGCGCAGCTGCTGCTCGGCGGGATCGCTACCGAGAACACCGAGATCGCGGTGACGCTGTTTTCCGCGCTCTCGGGGCAGGGCCTGGCCGATGTCGCCGAGGCCCTGCATGGCTGGACGCACGCGCGATGAACGATCCCATCCACCGTTTCGACCTCGGCTTGCCGGGCGGCATCACGCTCGCGTGCCGCAGCAACGCCAGCGGGCGCCCGGATGCGATGCTGCTGCACGGTTTCCCGGAGGCGGCTTTCGTCTGGGACGAGGTGATGCACGCGCTGGCCGGCCGCGTGGCCTGCCTGGCACCCAACCTGCGCGGCTACCCCGGTTCGTCGGCGCCGGTCGAGTTGCAGGCCTACCGCGCCAAGCCGCTGGTCGGCGACGTCATCGCGGCGATCGAGGCGCTCGGTGCGCCGCTGAGGCTGCTGGTCGCCCACGACTGGGGCGGTGCCCTGGCATGGAACCTGGCCGCCGCGCGGCCCGACCTGATCGAGCACCTGCTCGTCATCAACTCGCCGCACCCGGCCAGCTTCCTGCGCGAGCTGCGCGTGAACGCTGCGCAGCAGGCCGCCAGCGCGTACATGAACTTCCTCTGCCGGCCCGACGCCGAGCGGTTGCTGGCCGAGCGCGACTTCGCGCGCCTGTGGCCCTTCTTCGGCGAGGCGGCCTGGCTGACGGCTGAAGTGCGTGCCCAGTACCGCGCCGCCTGGGGCGCGGACGGCGCCGGCCTGCGCGGCCCGCTGAACTACTACCGCGCTTCGCCGTTGCGGCCGCCCGCCGCGGCGGGCAACGCGCTGCGCGCCGTGGTGCTGCCCGACGAGGCGGTCACGGTGCGCGTGCCGACCACCGTTCTGTGGGGCGAGGGCGACAGGGCCTTGCTCCCGGGGCTGCTCGACGGCTTGGCGCAGTGGGTGCCGGCGCTGCGCGTGATCCGGGTGCCCAAGGCATCGCACTGGATCGTCCGCGAGCAGCCGGGGCGCGTGAGCGCGCTGATCGCCGAGCTGCTCGCTGCCTGAGGCATCCGGCGCGGTCTCAGGTCTTCGTGGCGCCGCCGGCCAGCGCTTCCTGGACCCGCGCTGCCGCGCTGCCGACGATCGAGCGCTCGCGGATCTTCTTGGCCAGGCTCTCGGCCTTCATCGTCAGCAAGGCGTCGCGCCGGACGGCCCATGTGGCATCGGAGGCGCCGTCACCGAAGAGCCAGATCTCGCCCCGCTCGCCGGGCCACAGCAGGCGCGCCTGCACCCAGCGGCCCTGCAGGAACATGCGCACCCAGTCGCCCGGGCGCAGGTCGTCGAGCCAGGTCCTGTCGCCGGCACTCGCGGGCGCCTTCGCGCCCATCGCGTCGAGCAGTTCTGCCGGCACGGTGTCGAGCTGCGGCAGATCCAGCATGCCGTGCAGGGTCGAGGGCACCGGCCCGCCATCGCACAGCTTGTCTTCCAGTTTCTGCAGGGCGCCGATCTGGCTCGACGCCGCGGACAGCCGCCGCGTCAGTCGCCGCTTCAGCAGCGTCTCCAGCCGGTCGAGTGCCCATCGGTACAGGCCGTTGTTCTGTTCGGGCTCGCTGGCCAGCTGGTCGATGGTCGCCTGCGCGGCCGCCAACAGCTGGCCTCGTTCGGGGTCGGCCGGATCGGGGGTCATCTCGGCTTCGAAGACCAGGCGGTTGATGAATCGCCAAAGGGGGTGCCTGTCCTGGTCGAGCAGGCTGGCGTCGCGCAACGTCAGGCGCAGCGCCGGGCCCTGCAGCCTGGAGATCAGGAACCCGACGTCGGAGGGCACTCGCTCGTCGGCGACCATGGCTTCGAACAGCCGGCTGACGAGTTCGACCGTCTGCCGATCGACCCGGTTGTTGGTGCTGCGCGCCACCTCGCGCCACGCTTCGGCGGCCGGATGGGCGCCGGCAGGGGCGCTCTGGCCTTCGTAGCGCATCGAGGCGGTCGGCATCGCGTCCATCGGTGCCGGCATCGTGTCGCGCATGCGGTGGAGGTCGGGGCTGAACGTGGTCTCGCCGGGGTGCGAGCCGCGGCGCGAGCCGGCGGGCAGGATCAGCGTGCGATAGGCGGCGGGCTCCACGCCCATCGACTCCAGCCGTGACGATGCCGCGGCGTAGCTCTTGCGAAGCACCTGTGCCAGCGGCGTACCGGCATGCCGCATGAAGGCCACCTGATGCCCGCGCGAGAGCGGCAAGGCCTGCGCCGCGTCCCACAGGGCACGGGCGTACGTTTCGGGGCGGAATGGGTTGTGGTCGGCGGCGACATCCATGTCGCCGACGAGGGCCGCGGTGAAGGTCTGCAACTCGCGCAGCTCGTACTCGGCGATGCTCTTGATCGCCTCGATGGCGTGCGAGAGCTCGACGTCGAGCGCCACCACCACGTCGTCGACGAGGGCCAGCGAGTTGGGCTTGGCCGGCACCCCGATCGGCATCGCCGCCGCGGCGAAAGGCTGTGACACGCCGCGCGCCAGCTCGCTGCGGGCCTGCTCGGTGAGCGAGCGGGTGAAGTACTCGCCCAGCCTGGCCCGCTGCGCTATCAGCGATTCGAGCAGGTCGGCGATCGCGGAGCGCTGCGCCGGCGGCATCGCCGGCATCGCGTTGCGGGCGTGCTCCAACGTACCGTCGACCACCTGGTCGAACAGCAGGGGTGCCCGCAGCAACTCGTCCTCGACGAACTGCTGCAGCGCACGGGAAGACGGTCGAACCGACATGAGCATGAATTATCCGCTGCCGGCCGTGCTCAGGATCCGGATAAGCGGGGCAATTGCGCCCCGCCAGCAGCGAGGGCGAGCGAAAAGGCCCGCGCACCTTGCGGTACGCGGGCCTCGAACGGAACCTGGCGGCAGCCGCCGCCAGGAGGGGGCTTACATGTCCATGCCGCCCATGCCGCCCATGCCACCCATGCCGCCACCCGGCATGCCGCCGCCGGCCGCTTCTTCCTTCGGGGCCTCGGCCACCATGGCCTCGGTCGTCAGGATCAGGCTGGCCACCGACGCAGCATTCTGCAGCGCGGTGCGGGTCACCTTGGTCGGATCCAGGATGCCCATCTCGATCATGTCGCCGTAGGTGCCATTGGCGGCGTTGAAGCCGTAGTTGCCCTTGCCTTCGAGCACCTTGTTGATGACGACGCTGGGCTCGTCGCCGGCGTTGGCGACGATCTCGCGCAACGGCTGCTCGATGGCGCGCATCACGATCTTGATGCCGGCTTCCTGGTCGTGGTTGTCGGCCTTGAGCTTCGTGCCCAGGGCCTGGCGCGCACGCAGCAGGGCCACGCCGCCACCGGCGACGATGCCTTCTTCGACGGCCGCACGCGTGGCGTGCAACGCATCTTCGACGCGGGCCTTCTTCTCCTTCATCTCGACTTCGGTGGCGGCGCCGACCTTGATCACCGCCACGCCGCCGGCCAGCTTGGCCACGCGCTCCTGCAGCTTTTCACGGTCGTAGTCGCTCGTGGCTTCCTCGATCTGGACGCGGATCTGCTTGACACGCGCCTCGATGTCGGCCGCCGCACCGTTGCCGTCGATGAGGGTCGTGTTCTCCTTGCCCACCTCGACGCGCTTGGCCTGGCCAAGGTCTGACAGGGTGACCTTCTCCAGCGTCAGGCCCACTTCCTCGGCGATGACCTTGCCGCCGGTGAGGATGGCGATGTCCTCGAGCATCGCCTTGCGGCGGTCACCGAAGCCAGGCGCCTTGACGGCCACGACCTTCAGGATGCCGCGGATCGTGTTGACGACCAGGGTCGCCAGCGCTTCACCCTCGACTTCCTCGGCCACGATCAGCAGCGGACGGCCGCTCTTGGCGACTTGTTCCAGGCTGGGCAGCAGGTCGCGGATGTTGCTGATCTTCTTGTCGTACAGCAGCACGTACGGGTTCTCGAGAATCGCGCTCTGCTTCTCGGGGTTGTTGATGAAGTACGGCGACAGGTAGCCGCGGTCGAACTGCATGCCCTCGACGATGTCCAGCTCGTTGTCCAGGCTCTTGCCATCTTCGACCGTGATCACGCCCTCCTTGCCGACCTTGTCCATTGCCTTGGCGATGATCTCGCCGATCGACTCGTCGCTGTTGGCGGAGATCGAGCCGACCTGGCTGATTTCCTTGCTCGTGGTGGTCGCCTTGCTGGCCTTCTTCAGTTCCTCGACGAGGGCCGTGACGGCCTTGTCGATGCCGCGCTTCAGGTCCATCGGGTTCAGGCCGGCGGCCACGAACTTGAAGCCTTCGCGCACGATGGCCTGTGCCAGCACGGTGGCGGTGGTGGTGCCGTCACCGGCGGCGTCGCTGGTCTTGGAAGCGACTTCCTTGACCATCTGCGCGCCCATGTTCTGGAGCTTGTCCTTGAGCTCGATCTCCTTGGCCACCGAGACGCCGTCCTTGGTGACGGTCGGGGCGCCAAAGCTGCGCTCCAGGACCACGTTGCGGCCCTTCGGGCCCAGGGTGACCTTGACCGCGTTGGCCAGGACGTTCACGCCTTCGACCAGGCGGGCACGGGCGTCACCGCCGAATACGACTTCTTTTGCTGCCATGTGTATATCTCCGATTCGGAAGGGATGGGGGGTGGTGACCGATTACTTCTCGACCACGGCGAAGAGATCCTCTTCGCGCATCACGAGCAACTCGTCGCCGTCGACCTTGACGGTCTGGCCGCTGTACTTGCCGAACAGCACGCGGTCGCCGACCTTGATGTTCAGGGCCACGAAGTCGCCCTTGTCGTTGCGCTTGCCGGGGCCCACGGCCAGAACCTCGCCTTGGTCGGGCTTCTCGGCGGCGTTGTCGGGGATCACGATGCCCGAGGCGGTCTTGGTTTCCTGCTCGAGGCGCTTGACGATCACGCGGTCGTGCAACGGACGAAGCTTCATATCATCTCCTTGGGATTGACGGTTGGCGAACTGACGGAGAACTGAAAAGTCAGTCCTTGCTGACATCCAGCGACCGGATGGCACGAATGCCGGTCCCGGTCATTAGCACTCAGCACATGCGAGTGCTAGCAGGCGAATTATAGGGGTCTGGCGTGACACTTCAAGGGGTGTTTCGCGACAAGGCCGCCAGTCCGGGCGCCGCGGTCATGCCCGGGCTGGCGCGGGCGGACCCGATCGGCCGGTGGTCAGCGCGTGCGGGTCACCTTGGTGAATACTCCCTACTCCCGAGACCAAACGCCGGACGGTTCGAGGCCCCGCGAGAGGTTGGGGCGAAGGCCCAGACATCAGCGA
>JBBINW010000017.1:0-76576 GCA_037443665.1 Betaproteobacteria bacterium | reverse complement strand
CCCTGCCAACCCCGCCGCCAGCGCTCGCGGCACCAGGGTAACTGCTGTTTTTAGGCTCAAGGTAGGGCCGCACGATTCGTTCTGCCGGCGGACGGTCCGCATTTCTGACACGCGTTGTGCGCGATGCCAAAAGCGCATCGGTGTTCGCCGAACCAGCGAGCATGGCAAGGTGAAGTGCCAGGAAGCTGCCCGTGGCAGCGGCAGCTGATGGCCGTCTGCTGTCATCCGGGGACCGCGGAATCGGTGTCAAAAATCGCCTCAGGCCGAGCGCGCCCAGGCGCCCGGGCAGCGAGATCACGGGGCCCGCGGCCGGCGCCACATCCCCCACTCGATACGCCCCAGCGCAAGCCTGCACCCGGGCCTGCCTGAAACGTGGAACGGTCCGCACGGACCGTTCCGCGTCCTCAGTCCGCCTGCTTCCTCAGGAACGCGGGGATCTCGATCTCGTCCATCCCGTTGCTGCTCAGCGCATCGACCTTGGCCGCCGCCTGGCTGCGCGCGCTGCGCCACACGCTGGGGGTGTTCAAGCCTTCGTAGCTGTGCTGCTGCGGGCCGGCGGGTGCGCCCGCCGTCGTCGCTGGCTGCGCGACCTGGTTGAGGATCGGCAGGTTGTCGGTGCCGGTGCGCAGGTGCTGCAGCGGCTGCTGGACCACGCTCAGCGGCGGCGCGGCGTTGCGGCCGTCGTGGCCGTGCTGTGCCCGGCGCGTCGAGCTCAGCCCGGTGGCGATCACCGTCACCCGCAGCTGGTCGCCCAGGCTCTCGTCGTACGCGGTGCCGTAGATCACGTGCGCGTCGTCGGCGGCGTAGCGGCGGATCGTGTTCATCGCGTTGCGGCTTTCGACGAGCTTGAAGGTCTGCTTGCTCGCCGCGATCAGCACCAGCACCCCGCGCGCACCCGACAGGTCGATGCCTTCCAGCAGCGGGCAGGCCACCGCCATGTCCGCGGCCTTGGTCGCGCGGTCCGGGCCGCCGGCCACCGCCGTGCCCATCATCGCCTTGCCCGGCTCGCTCATCACTGTCTTGACGTCCTCGAAGTCGACGTTGACCAGCCCTGGGATGTGAATGATGTCGCTGATCCCGCCCACCGCGTTCTTCAGCACGTCGTTGGCGTGCGCGAAGGCCTGCTCCTGCGTCACGTCGTCGCCCATCACCTCGAGCAGCTTCTCGTTGAGGACGACGATCAGGCTGTCGACGTTGGCTTCGAGTTCGGCGACGCCGTCCTCGGCCTGCTTGCCGCGCTTGCGGCCCTCGAACTCGAAGGGCTTGGTCACCACGCCCACGGTAAGGATGCCCATCTCCTTGGCGACGCGGGCGATCACCGGCGCCGCACCGGTGCCCGTGCCTCCGCCCATGCCGGCGGTGATGAACAGCATGTGCGAGCCAACGATCGCCTGCCGGATCTGCTCGACCGCCTCGTCGGCCGCGGCGCGGCCCATCTCGGGTTTGCTGCCGGCACCCAGACCGCTCTTGCCGAGCTGCACCAGCGTGCCGGCGCTGCTGCGGTGCAACGCCTGCGCGTCGGTGTTGGCGCAGATGAACTCCACGCCCTGCACGCCCCGCTCGATCATGTGTTCGACGGCGTTGCCGCCGCCACCGCCGACGCCGATCACCTTGATCTGCGTGCCTTCGTCGAATTCGTCGATCATCTCGATGGGCATGTGAGCCTCCTGGAAAAGTAAGTTGCAGTTGCCGTGGGTTGATGAAAACGGAGCTTCTGAACGGTCGACATCGAGCTCCTCGCTAGAAATTGCCCAAGAACCAGTCCTTGGCGCGGGTGACCAGGTTCTTCACCGAGCCGGCCTGCGCCGCGGCCTTGTGCCCGCGCGCGCGCGCCCTGCGCGCCTCCTCGAGCAGGCCCATCACGGTCGCCGAGCGCGGGCTGGCCACCATGTCCGAAAGGGGCCCGCAGTACAGCGGCAGGCCCTTGCGCACGGGTTTGAGGAAGATGTCCTCGCCGAGCTCGACCATGCCCGGCATCACGGCGCTGCCGCCGGTGAGCACGATGCCGCTGGACAGCAGTTCCTCGAAGCCGCTTTCCTTGATGACCTGGTGCACGAGCGAGAAGATCTCCTCCACCCGCGGCTCGATCACGCCGGCCAGCGCCTGGCGCGACAGCATCCGCGGCGCGCGGTCGCCGAGGCCCGGCACCTCGATCTGGTCGCTCGGATCGGCCAGCAGCTGCTTGGCTACGCCATGCTCGACCTTGATCTCCTCGGCGTCCTTGGTCGGGGTGCGCAGCGCCATCGCGATGTCGCTGGTGATGAGGTCGCCGGCAATCGGGATCACCGCCGTGTGGCGCACGCTGCCGTCGGTGTAGATCTGGACGTCGGTGGTGCCAGCGCCGATGTCCACCACCGCCACGCCCAGGCTCATCTCGTCGGCAGTCAGCACCGCGGCGGCGCTGGCGCTGGGGTTGAGCACCAGGCGCTCGACCTCCAGCCCGCAGCGCCGAACGCACTTGAGGATGTTCTCGGCCGCGCTCTGCGCGCCGGTGACGATGTGCACCTTGACCTCGAGCCGGCTGCCGCTCATGCCGATCGGCTCCTTGACCTCGTGGCCGTCGATCACGAACTCCTGCGGCTCGACCAGCAGCAGCCGCTGGTCGTTGGGGATGTTGATCGCCTTCGCGGTCTCGACGACGCGTGCGACGTCCACCGGCGTGACCTCGCGGTTGTCGCGCACGATGACCATACCGGTGCTGTTCTGGCCCCGGATGTGGCTGCCGGTGATGCCGGTATAGACGCGGTCGATCTTGCAGGCGGCCATCATCTCGGCCTCCTTCAGCGCCTGCTGGATGCTCTGCACGGTGGCGTCGATGTTCACCACCACGCCGCGCTTCAGTCCGTGTGTGGGCGCGACACCGAGCCCGGCCACGCGCAGCTCGCCGTCCTCCATCACCTCGGCGGCGACCACCATCACCTTGGCGGTGCCGATGTCCAGGCCGAAGACCATGTCCTTGAATTCCCTGGCCATCCTTGGCTCCCCCGTCGCTTTCAGTTGTTCTTGGCCGCGGCCGAGGCGGTGGACACGCCGCGCAGCCGCACGGCGTAGCCGCCGGCGTGGCGCAGGTCGGCGTATTCCAGCGGTTCGTGGTAGCGGGCGGCGACCTGTTCGAACGTGCGCGCGAAGCGCTCGGTGCGCGCGACGAGTTCGTCCTCGCCGCCGCGGCCGATCTCGATCGCGGCGTCGTTGTCGAGCTCGACGCGCCACGAGCCGCGACCCGACAGCTCCACGCGCTCGATCGTCATGTCCAGCGGCGCCAGCACCGGCTGCACGCGGCGGTACAGCGACAGCATCTGCGCCGCGCTGCCTTCGGGGCCGGCGAAGGTCGGCAGGCCGTCGTCCTCGACGTCGCCCACGTTGGCCTCGAAGACCTCGCCCTGGACGTTGACCAGGCGGTCGGTGCCGGGGTCGTCGCCCGGGGTCTCCCAAAGCGCCGCGGCATGGTGTTCCTGCAGAGTCACCGCGAGGCGGTCGGGCCAGACGCGGCGGACCACCGCGCGCCGCACCCAGGGCACGCTCTCGAACGCAGCGCGGCTCTTGGCCAGGTCGATGCTGAAGAAGTTGCCGGCCAGCAGCGGCGCGGCATTGGCACGGATTGTCGGTACGCTGTTGCGCGCGAGCTCGCCGTCGAGCTGGATCGCACGGATCGGGAACAGCGGCGAGCGCATCAGCCACAGCACGCCGGCCACCGCCGCGCCGAGCGCGGCGAGCAGGTAGACGGCGCTGGCCACCGCATTCATCAGGCGGACGTCGACCGGCAGCGGCGCCCGCGCTGCGGTCTTGGCGGTGGCGTAGGCCGGGGCCATCGTCAGTTCCGCCTCGCGTCCAGGCTCGCGCCCCGCAGGATCTGCAGGCACAGCTGCTCGTAGCTCAGGCCGGCCGCGCGGGCCGACATCGGCACCAGCGAGTGGCTGGTCATGCCCGGGCTGGTGTTCATCTCGAGCAGGAAGATGCGGCGGTCGCTGGCCCGCAGCATCAGGTCGGCGCGGCCCCAGCCGCGGCAGCCCAGCGTGCGGTAGGCGGCCAGCGTCAGACGCTGGACCTCGGCCTCCTCGTCGGCGACCAGGCCACTCGGGCAGCGGTAGCCGGTGTCCTCGGAGAAGTACTTGTGCTCGAAGTCGTAGTTGCCGCCGGGCGCGTCGATGCGCACCACCGGCAGCGCGCGCGCCGCGGCGCCCTGGCCGAGCACCGGGCAGGTCAGCTCGATGCCTTCGATGAACTCCTCGCACAGGACATCGGCGTCGTACCGCGCGGCCAGCTCGACCGCGGCCTGCATCTGCGAGTAGCCGGCGACCTTGGTGATGCCGATCGAGGAGCCCTCGCGCGGCGGCTTGACGATCAGCGGCAGTCCCAGCGCGTCGGGCACGGCGACGAGGTCGGCGCGCGCCTGGTGCCCGGGCGCCAGCCATTGCCAGCGCGGCGTCGGCAGGCCTTCGGCCAGCCAAACGCGCTTGGTCATCACCTTGTCCATCGCGATCGCCGAGGCCATCACGCCCGAGCCGGTGTAGGGAATGCCCAGCAGTTCGAGCGCGCCCTGCACGGTGCCGTCCTCGCCGTGGCGACCGTGCAGCGCGATGAAGACGCGGTCGAAGCCTTGCGTGCGGAGCGCACCGAGGTCGCCCGACGCCGGGTCGAAGGCCTGGACATCGATGCCCAGCGACTGCAGCGCGGCGAGCACGCCACGGCCCGACATCAGCGAGACTTCGCGCTCGGCGCTACTGCCGCCCATCAACACCGCGACTTTGCCGAGGTCCGGCACCGCGACCGCGGCCGGCGATTGCAGCGAGACGTTCATCGCACGCCCTCCGTCGGCCGGCTGGCCATGGCCCGAAGCTGCGCCGGCACGGCGGCGATCGAGCCGGCGCCCATCGTGATCACGACGTCTCCGGCGCGCGCGGTCTGCGCGATCGCCGCCGGCAGCGCCGCGACTTCGGCGACGAACTGCGGCGCCATGCGGCCCGTCGCCTGCACGGCCCGCGCCAGCGCGCGGCCGTCGGCGCCGGCAATCGGCGCCTCGCCGGCGGGATAGACCTCGGTCAGCAGCGCGGCGTCGAAGCCGCCGATCACGCGCGCGAAGTCGGCACCGCAGTCGCGGGTGCGCGTGTAGCGATGCGGCTGGAACGCCAGCACCAGACGCCGGCCCGGGAACGCACCGCGCGCGGCGGCGAGCACCGCAGCCATCTCGACCGGGTGATGGCCGTAGTCGTCGATCAGCGTGAAGGTGCCGCCACCGGCGCAGGGCAGCTCGCCGTGGCGCTGAAAGCGGCGGCCGACGCCGCCGAAGTGCGCCAGCGCGCGCGCCACCGGCGCGTCGGGCACCTCGAGCTCGCGCGCCACCGCGATCGCAGCCAGCGCGTTGCGCACGTTGTGCTCGCCGACCAGCGCGAGCTGCAGCGGCAGGTCGGCAACGCCCGCCTGCCGCGCGACGAAGCGCATGCCGCCGCCGGCCTCGGCCTGCACGTCGACGGCGCGCAGGTCGGCGCCATCGGCCAGACCGTAGGTCGTGACCGGCCGCTCGAGGCGCGGCAGCACGGCGCGCACGCCGGCGTCGTCGCTGCAGACCACTGCGCGGCCGTAGAACGGCAGCCGGTGGACGAACTCGACGAAGGCCGCATGCAGCCGTGCGAGGTCGTGGCCGTAGGTCTCCATGTGGTCGGCGTCGATGTTGGTGACGACCGCGATCACCGGGCTCAGGTGGAGGAACGAGGCATCGCTCTCGTCGGCCTCGACAACGATGAAATCGCCGCCGCCGAGCCTGGCATTGGCGCCCGTGCTGCGCAGCTGGCCGCCGATGACGAAGGTCGGGTCGAGGCCGGCCTCGGTCAGCACGCTCGCGACCAGCGAGGTCGTCGTCGTCTTGCCGTGCGTGCCGGCGATCGCGATGCCCTGCTTCAGGCGCAGCAGCTCGGCCAGCAGCACCGCGCGCGCCACCACCGGGATGCGCCGCGCGCGGGCGGCCCGCACCTCGGGGTTGTCGGCCGGCACCGCGGTGCTGGTGACGACCGCCTGCGCGCCGGCGATGTGCGCCGCATCGTGGCCGATGAAAACCGTCACGCCGAGACTGGCCAGACGGCGCGTGATGGCGCTGTCGTGCAGGTCCGAGCCCGAGACGCGGTAGCCCAGCGCGTGCAGGATCTCGGCGATCGCGCTCATGCCGGCCCCGCCGACGCCGACGAAGTGGATGTGCTTGAGGGCGTGCTTCATGCGCGGCTCCCGTCGGGCCGCCCCAAGGGAGCCGACAGCCCCCTCGGGGCGTAGCGATGGGCGGCAGCCCTGAGCCCGGCGGTCAGCATTTGGCCGCCAGCTTCTCGATCTCGTCGGCCACGCGCGCCGCCGCATGCGGGCGGGCGAGGCTGCGCGCCTTCTCGGCCATCGCCTGCAGCTTCGGGCGGTCGAGGCCGCGCAGCACGTCGGCGAGGCGTTGCGGGGTGAGCTCGGTCTGCGGCAGATGCACCGCCGCGCCCTGCGCAGCCATCCAGGCTGCGTTGTCACGCTGGTGCGAGGTCGTGCTGACGACCAGCGGCACCAGGATCGCAGGCACGCCTGCGGCGCACAGTTCGCTGACGGTGATCGCACCGGCGCGACAGACCATCAGGTCGCAGGCCGCCAGGCGCGCGGGCATGTCGGCGATGAACGGCAGCACCTCGGCCGCGATGCCGGCCTCGGCATAAGCGGCGCGCACCGCCTCGGCCTGCAGGCCGCCCGTCTGGTGCACGAGCTGCGGCCGCTGAGAGGCGTCGAGCAGCGCCAGCGCCGGCGGCAGGGTCTCGTTGAGGACCTGCGCGCCCAGGCTGCCGCCGACCACCAGCAGCCGCAGCGGGCCTTCGCGACCGGCCCAGCGCTCGGCCGGTGCCGGCAGGGCCTCGATCTCGGCGCGCACCGGGTTGCCGGTGACGACCGCGTTCTTCGTCTTCGTCGCCGCGTCGCCAGCGAAGCCGAAGGCCACGCGATCGGCCACCGGCAACAGCCAGCGGTTGCTCAGCAGCAGCGCGGCGTCGGCGTTGACCAGCAGCAGCGGCTTGTTCAGCAGCGAGGCGATCAGGCCGCCCGGAAAACAGACGTAGCCGCCCATGCCCAGCACCGCGCTGGCGCCACGGCGGCGCAGGACGCGCAGGCAGTCCCAGAACGCCTGCAGGAGCCGCAGGCCACCGGTCAGCGCGTGCAGCAAGCCCTTGCCGCGCAGGCCCGAGAAGGCGATGGTGTCCAGCGCGATGCCGCTGGCTGGCACGAGATGGTTCTCCATGCCGTGCGCGGTGCCCAGCCAGCTCACGCTCCAGCCGCGGGCTTTCATCTCGCGCGCCACCGCCAGCCCCGGGATGATGTGCCCGCCGGTGCCCGCGGCCATGATCACGAGGTGGCTCATGCTTTGCCACCTCTCATCAGCGACCTGTTCTCCACATCCGCCCGCACCACCATTGCCAGCGCGATGAAGTTCATCAGGATCGCCGAGCCGCCGTAGCTCATCAGCGGCAGCGTCAGTCCCTTGGTTGGCAGCACACCGAGGTTGACGCCCATGTTGATGAAGGTCTGGAAGCCGAACCAGACGCCGATGCCCTGGCACAGCAGGCCGGCGAAGACGCGGTCGAGCGCGATCGCCTGGCGGCCGATGTGGAACATGCGCCGCGTGAGCCAGAAGAACAGCCCAATCACAGTGGCCACGCCGACGAACCCGAGTTCCTCACCGATCACCGCGAGCAGGAAGTCGGTGTGCGCCTCGGGCAGGTAGTTGAGTTTCTCGACCGAGTTGCCCAGACCCTGGCCGAAGATCTGGCCGCGGCCGATCGCGATCAGCGAATGCGTCAGCTGGTAGCCCTTGCCCTGCGCGTACTTCGGGTTCCAGGGGTCGAGGTAGGCCAAAATGCGGCCACGGCGCAGGTCGTCGAAGGCGATGATCAGCGCGAAGGTGACGACGATCACCGTGGCGATGAGGAAGAACATGCGCGCGTTGACGCCGCCCAGGAACAGGATGCCCATCGCGATGGTGGCGATGACGATGAAGGCGCCCATGTCGGGTTCGCGCAGCAGCAGCGCGCCGGCGAAGGCCACCGCCACCACCATCGGCGTGACGGCGCGGAAGAACTTCTCGCGCGCGTCCATCCGCCGGACCATGTAGTTGGCGGCGTACAGCGCGATCGCCAGCTTGGCCAGCTCGCTGGGCTGGAAATTCATGAAGCCGAGCGGGATCCAGCGGCGCGAGAAGTTGACGACCTTGCCGATGAAGGGCAACAGCACGAGCACGAGCAGGACGAGCGCGACGACGAAGATCGCCGGCGCGTGCTTTTCCCAGAAGCTCATCGGCACCTGCACGACGGCCACCGCGACGACGAAGGCGATCGCCAGCGACAGCAGGTGGCGCTGCAGGAAGAAGCCCTGCGAATAGGCCGCGAACCGCGGATTGTCGGGCAACGCGACCGAAGCCGAATAGACCATTACCACGCCCAGCGCGACCAGCGTGCCGACGACCGCGAGCAGGGTCTGGTCGAAGGCGAGCAGGCGCACCGGGCGCGCGCCGACGATGTCCACCTGGTCGCGCACCGGCAGCGCACCATCGTCGGCGCGGCGCGGCGCGAACCAGCCCATGACGCGGCCAAGCGCGGCGTTCACAGGACGTCTCCCCGTTCGCGCGCCAGCGCCTGCACCGCCTGCACGAAGACCTCGGCACGATGGGCGTAGTTGCTGAACATGTCCAGGCTCGCGCAGGCCGGGCTCAGCAGCACGGCGTCGCCGGGCTGCGCCTGTGCGAAGCACCAGGCCACGGCCGCCGGCAGGCTGTCGTGGCGCCGCACCGGCACGCCGTCGATGACGCCCTCGATCGTCGCCTCGATGGCCGGCGCGTCGTGGCCGATCGTGGCCACCGCGCGTGCGTGACGGGCCAGCGGTGCGACCAGGGCAGAGAAGTCCTGCCCCTTGCCGTCGCCGCCGAGGATGACGACCAGCCGGCCCGGCGCCGTGTCGGCGCCCAGGCCCTCGAGCGCAGCCACGGTGGCGCCGACGTTGGTGCCCTTGCTGTCGTCGTAGGCCTCGACGTCGCCGACGCGGCCGACCGGCTGCACGCGGTGCGGCTCGCCGGCGTATTCGCGCAGGCCGTGCAGCATCGGTGCCAGCGGGCAGCCAATCGCGGTGGCCAGGGCCAGCGCGGCGAGCGCATTGGCGGCGTTGTGGCGGCCGCGCACGCGCAGCGCGTCGGCGGGCATCAGGCGCTGGAGGTGGATCTCCTCCGGTTCGTCCCAGGCGCCGCCGGGCCGCCCCGAGGCGCCCGACTCCCCCTCGGGGATGGCCGCCGCATCGCGGCGGCCTTGGGGCCGCTGTTTGCGCTTCAGGGTCCCGTCGGCCGGCAGCGCGCGCACCAGCCAGGCCATGCCGTTGTCGACCACGAGGCCGAAGTCGCCCGGGTGCTGGGGCGCGGCCAGCCCGAAGCGCAGCGCGACGCGCTCGCTCGGCCGCGGCTTGCCCTTGACCAGCGTCGGGCCGGGCACCATCGCCTCCACCGCCGGATCATCGCGGTTGATCACCATCACCGCGCGCTCGCCGAACACGCGCTGCTTGGCCGCCGCGTACGCGGCCATCGTGCGGTGCCAGTCCAGGTGGTCCTGCGTCAGGTTGAGCACGGCCGCGGCCGCGGGCTCGAAGCCACGCACGCCGCTGCCGCCGCCGGCGAGCTGGAAGCTCGACAACTCGAGCACCCAGACCTCGGGCAGGTCCCCGAGCCGTGCCCACAGGGTGTCGAGCAGCGTCGGCCCGATGTTGCCGGCGGTGGCCACGGTGCGGCCCGCGCGCTCGACGAGCAGCGCGGTCATCGCGGTGGTGGTGGTCTTGCCGTTGGTACCGGTGACGGCCAGCACCTGCGGCGCGTAGCCCCGCCCAACCTTCAGGTCCGCCAGCGCACGGACGAACAGGTCGAGCTCGCCCATCACCGCAACGCCGACCTCGCTCGCCTCCTGCAGCAGCGGCGCGACGCGCGCGTCGGTCGGTGCCAGGCCCGGGCTCTTGAGGACGAGCCGGATGCCGGCCAGATGCCCGGTGTGCAGTTCGCCGCCCAGCAGCGTCGCGTCGGGAAGCTCGGCCGCCAGCGTGGCCGCGTTCGGCGCCGGCAGGCGCGAGTCCCAGACGACCACGCGGGCGCCGTGGCGGGCGCACCAGCGCGCCATCGCCAAGCCACTCGCGCCGAGGCCGAGGACGAGAACGGGCAGACCGGCAAGCCAGTTCATGGACGACCCCCGGTCCGCGCCGGACCGCCCCAAGCGGACCGGGCGCCCCCTCGGGGGGCCGCGAACGAAGTGGGTTGGGGGGCCGGCCTCATCGCAGCTTCAGGCTCGCCAGCCCGACCAGGCACAGCAGCATCGTGATGATCCAGAAGCGGACCACGACCTGGGTCTCGGCCCAGCCCTTCTTTTCGAAGTGGTGGTGCAGCGGCGCCATCAGGAAGATGCGCCGGCCGGTGCCGGTTCGGCGCTTGGTGACCTTGAACCAGCCGACCTGGATCATCACCGAGAGCGCCTCGGCGACGAAGATGCCGCCCATGATCCCGAGCAGGATCTCCTGCCGCGTGATCACCGCGATCGTGCCCAGGGCGCCGCCCAGCGACAGCGCGCCGACGTCGCCCATGAACACCTGCGCCGGGTTGGCGTTGAACCAGAGAAACGCGAGCCCCGCGCCGGCCATCGCCGAGCAGAACACCAGCAACTCGCCTGCGCCCGGGATATGCGGCAGCAGCAGGTAGCGCGAGAAGACCGCGTTGCCGGTGACGTAGGCGAACACGCCGAGCGCCGAGCCGACCATCACCACCGGCATGATCGCCAGGCCGTCCAGCCCGTCCGTGAAGTTGACCGCGTTGCTGGCGCCGACAATGACGAACCAGGTCAGGCCGATGAACCCGAACAGGCCCAGCGGGTAGCTGATGGTCTTGAAGAACGGCACGATGAGGTCGGCGCGCGGCGGCAGAGCGTTCGAGAAGCCGCTCTCGACCCAGCGCACGAACAGTTCGAGCACGCGCAGGTTGCTGGTCTCGGAGACGCTGAAGGCCAGGTACAGCGCGGCGACGACGCCGATCAGCGTCTGCCAGAAGAACTTCTCCCACGAGCGCATGCCCTCGGGGTCCTTGCGCACGACCTTGCGCCAGTCGTCGATCCAGCCGATGGTGCCGAAGCCGAAGGTCACCAGCATCACGACCCAGACGAAGCGGTTGCTCCAGTCGAACCACAGCAGCGTGCTGACGCCGATGCCGATCAGCACCAGCACGCCGCCCATCGTCGGCGTGCCGCGCTTGCCCAGGTGCCCCTGCACGCCGTACTCGCGGATCGGCTGGCCGATCTTCATCTCGGTGAGCCGGCGGATGACCCAGGGCCCGAAGGCCAGGCCGATGAGCAGCGAGGTCATTGCCGCGAGCACGGCGCGGAAGGTGAGGTACTGGAACACGCGCAGGAAGCCGAGCCGCTCGGGATCGAACTGCAGCAACCATTGCGACAGGCTAAGCAGCACGTCGCCTCCCGCTGCGCGACGAGCTAGGTTGCATCGGCGACCTCCGCGGCGTTGCCGTGCTGCAGTGCCTGCAGCGCCTGCACCACCTGCTCCATCTTCATGAACCGCGATCCCTTCACCAGCACGGACGCGGCCGCGGGCATCTCGCGCGGCAGGGCGCGCAGCAGCGCCGCCACGGTGTCGAAATGGCGCTGCGCGGGGGCGTGCGCGGTCAGCGTGCCGGCGGTCCACACCTGCTCGATGCCGCACTCGCGCGCATGGGCGCCGACCTCGGCATGGAACGCCGGGCCCTGGGCGCCGACCTCGCCCATCTCACCCAGCACCAGCCAGCGCGGACCGGGCAGCGAGGCCAGCACCTCGATGGCGGCGCGCACCGAATCGGGGTTGGCGTTGTAGCTGTCGTCGATCAGCGTGACGGCGCGGCCGGCCAGGCGCAGCGACAGCATCTGCGAGCGCCCGGTCACCGGCCGGAAGCCCGCCAGCCCTTGCGCCACCGCCGCCAGCGGCGCGCCTGCGGCCAGCGCGCAGGCGGTGGCGGCCAGCGCGTTGTGCAGATTGTGGCGGCCGGCCTGGTGCAGCGTGGTCTCCACCGTGCCGGCCGGGGTGTGCAGACGCAGCGCCCAGGCCTGCGCGTCGGCCTGCCACATCGCCTGCGCGGTGACGTCGGCCGCGCCCTCGACGGCGAAGCTGCGCACCGCGCGCGCGCCGGCCAGCGCGCGCCACAGCCGCGCGTGCGCGTCGTCGGCCGGGACCACGGCCACACCGTCGGCGGGCAAGGCCGAGATGACGGCGCCGTTTTCGCGCGCCACCGCCTCGACGCCGGCCATGAACTCCTGGTGCTCGCGCTGCGCGTTGTTGACCAGCGCGATCGTCGGCGCCGCCAGCAGCGCGAGCTCGGCAATCTCGCCCGCGTGGCTCATGCCGAGCTCGAGCACCGCGGCGCGGTGCGTCGGCCGCAGGCGCAGCAGGGTCAGCGGCACGCCGATATGGTTGTTGAGGTTGCCCGCGGTGGCCAGCGCCGCGTCGCCCAGCCAGGCGCGCAGGATCGCGGCCGTCATCTGCGTCACCGTGGTCTTGCCGTTGCTGCCGGTGACGGCGATCAGCGGCAGCCTGAATTGCGCCCGCCAGGCCGCGCCGAGCTGCTGCAGCGCGCGCAGCGCATCGGCCACCAGCAGCCCCGGCATCGCGTCGCCCAGGCCGCGTTCGGCGAGCGCGGCCACCGCGCCGGCCTGGCGCGCCGCGGCGAGGTAGTCGTGGCCGTCGAAGCGCTGGCCGCGCAGGGCGACGAAGAGGTCGCCGGGCTGCAGCGTGCGGGTGTCGCTGTGCACGCGCGAGATGCGCAGCCCGCCGTCGCCGACCAGCCGGCTGGCGGGCAGCAACGCGTGGGCCTCGGCCAGCGTCATCATGCGGCGGCCTCCTCGCGCCGCCCCAGCGCGCGAGCGGCCTCCTCGACGTCGGAGAAGGCCCGCTTGACGCCAGCCACCTCCTGGGTCGTCTCGTGGCCCTTGCCGGCGAGCAGCACCACGTCGCCCAAGGCGGCGCCGCGCACGGCGTAGGCGATGGCCTCGCGCCGGTCGGCGATCACGTCGACCTCGTCGTGGCCGACGATGCCGGCCAGGATCTGGGCCAGGATCTCGTCGGGCGGCTCGTCGCGCGGGTTGTCGCTGGTCAGCACCACGTGGTCGGCGCGGTCGGCGGCGATCGCGCCCATCAGCGGGCGTTTGGTCGCGTCGCGGTTGCCGCCGCAGCCGAACACGCACCACAGCCGCCCGCCGCGCGCCGCCGCCAGCGGGCGCAGCGCCTGCAGCACCTTGTCGAGCGCGTCGGGCGTGTGGGCGTAATCGACGACGACCTCGAGATCGCGCCCGGCCACGCGCTGAAGCCGCCCGGGCACGGCCGTGAGCACGGCAGCGGCGGTCGCAGCCTGCGCGAGCGTCACGCCCAGGGCGCGCAGACCGCCGATCACCACCAGCAGGTTGCTGGCATTGAAGTCGCCGACCAGTGCGCTGTGCACGGCAGCCCGCGCACCGCCTTCATGCAGCTCGAAGGCCAGGCCGCCGCCCGCGTAGCGCAGCGGCCCGGACTGCAAGCGCGCCGGGCGGCGCATCGAGACGGTCCAGACGTCGAGCGTGCCGCCCGCCAGCTCGCCGGCCAGCAAAGCACCCTGCTCGTCGTCGATGTTGATCACCGCCGCGCGCAGCCCCGGCCAGTCGAACAGGCGGCGCTTGGCGGCCCAGTACGCGCTCATGCTGCCGTGGTAGTCGAGATGGTCGCGGGTGAAGTTGGTGAACAGCGCGACGTCGATCTTCGTCGCGTCCAGCCGGTGCTCGACGAGCCCGATCGAGGACGCCTCGAGCGCGCAGGCGACGAAGCCTGCGTCGACGAAGCGGCGCAGCGCTGCCTGCAGCGTGAACGCGTCGGGCGTCGTCAGCCCGGTGGCCGTCAGGTCGCCCGGCACGCCGGCGCCCAGCGTACCGATGACCGCCGCGCGGCGGCCGAGCGCGGTCAGCGCCTGCGCCGTCCACCACGCGGTGCTGGTCTTGCCGTTGGTGCCGGTGCTGGCCACGACCGTGAGCTGCCGGCTCGGGTGGCCGAAGTGGATGTCGGCGATCGGGCCACTGGCAGTCTTCAACCCCGGCAGCGCGGCGATGCGCGCGTCGTCGAAGCCGAAAACGGCCGCGCCCTCGGCCTCGACCACGCAGGCCTCGGCACCGGCGGCCAGCGCCTCGCCGACGAAGCGCCGTCCGTCGCTGGACCGGCCCGGCCAGGCCAGGAAGCCGTCCCCGGGCCGGACCGCACGGCTGTCGGTGCGCAGGCCGCCGCGTACGCGCTCAGCCAGCCATCGCGCGGCGGCTTCGGGGGAACTCAGGCGCGCGATCACGTCAGAAGCTCTCGGGCTCGGCGACGACCGGCTTGGCGCTGATCTGCGCCCGGACGTCGAGGTCGGGCTCGACGTTCATCATCCGCAGTGTCTGCTGCACGACCTCGCTGAACACCGGGGCGGCGATGTCGCCGCCGTAGTAGACCCCGTGGGTCGGCGCGTCGACCATCACCGCGACGACGATGCGCGGCTGCGTCATCGGCGCCATGCCGACGAACACGGCACGGTACAGGTTGCCGTAGCCGCGGCCTTCCTGGCGCCGCGAGGTGCCGGTCTTGCCGCCGACCGAATAACCAATCACCTGCGCCTTGGGCGCGGTGCCCCCGGACTCGACGACCATCTGCAGCATCTTGCGCATCTCGGCCGCGGTCTGGGCCGAGATCACGCGCGTGCCGCTGGCCGGTGCGGCATCGGCGTCGTGGCGGATCGTCACCGGGATCAGCTCGCCGTCGCGCGCGAACACGGTGTAGGCGCGGGCCAGCTGCAGCAGGCTCACCGACAGGCCGTAGCCGTAGCTCATCGTCGCCTGCTCGATCGGCCGCCAGGTCTTGTATGGACGCAGCCGGCCGGTGACGGCGCCGGGGAACTCGATGCGCGGCTTCTGGCCCAGGCCGACCGCGGTGAACATCTCCCACATCGCTCGCGGCGTGAGCTGCATCGCGATCTTGGTGGCGCCGATGTTGCTCGACTTCTGGATCACCTGGGCCACGCTGATGACGCCGTGCGGGTGGGTGTCGGTGATGGTCGCACCGGTCAGCGTGTAGCGGCCATCGCCGGTGTCGATCATCGTCTCGGGGGTGATGCGGCCGCTGTCCATCGCCAGCGAGATCACGAAGGGCTTCATCGTCGAACCCGGCTCGAAGGTGTCGGTGAGCGCGCGATTGCGCAACTGACCACCGCTCAGGTGGCTGCGGTTGGCGGGGTCGTAGCTGGGGTAGTTGGCGAGCGCGAGCACCTCGCCAGTGCGGGTGTCGAGCACGACCACGCTGCCGGCGCGCGCGCCCTGCGCCACCACCATGTCGCGCAGGCGCTGGTAGGCGAAGAACTGGACCTTGGAGTCGATCGACAGCGCCACGTCGCCACCGTTGACCGGCTCGGCCTGGTCGCCCACGTCCTCGACGACCCGCCCCATGCGGTCGCGCACCACCGTGCGCTGGCCGGGCCGGCCCTCGAGCTGGTGCTCGAAGGCGAGCTCGACGCCTTCCTGGCCCTTGCCGTCGACGTCGGTGAAGCCCACCACGTGCGCCGCCGCCTCGCCCTCGGGGTAGCGGCGCTGGTACTCGTGCACGTCCTGCACGCCGCGGACGTCCAGCGCCGCGATCTGCTGCCACACCGCCTCGTCCACCTGGCGGCGCAGCAGGACGACGCCGCTGCCCTCGCTGATGCGCTGCTTCAGCTCGGACGGCGGCATCCCGAGCAGGCGAGCCAGGGCCTTGCGCTGCGCGGTGTCGGCGTCGAAGGTCTTGGTATCGACCTGCACCGACGGCAGCGAGACGCTGGTTGCCAGCACCAGCCCGTTGCGGTCGAGGATGCGGCCGCGGCTCGCCGGCAGCGCCTCCTTGTGCACGAAGCGCTTGGCGCCCTGCGCCTGGTAGAAGCCGGTGTCCAGGATCTGCAGGAACACCGCGCGCCCGAGCAGCAGCATGAAGGCCAGTCCGACCAGCACGACGACGAAGCGCGAGCGCCAGGGCGGCGTCTTGCTCGCCAGCAGCGGGCTCGTGGCGTAGTTGACGCTGCGCACGCTGGCGTGGGCGGCGGGTCTCATGGCGTGGCCTCCGCCGCCGATGCGGCCGACGCCGCCGGGTCGAACACGTAGGTCGTAATGCCCGGGGTCGCGTTGCGCATGTGCAGCCGGTCGCGCGCGGTGCGCTCCACGCGCAGGCTGGTGCCCTGGGCCTGGCGCTCGGCGTCGAGGCGCTTGAATTCGGCATCGAGCTGGCCGCGCTCGGCGCGCGCGTGGTCGATGGCCGCGAAAAGCAGGCGCGACTCGTAGGCCGACTTCACCAGCAGCAGGCTGCTGGCGAGCAGCGCGGCCAGGAGCAGCAGGTTCAGCTTGCTCACCTCGCCCCCCGGCCGCCTTCGGCAGCGGCAGCGCGGGACGCCACCTCGGTCCGCTCGGCCACGCGCAGCACGGCCGAGCGCGCGCGCGGATTGGCCGCGATCTCGGCCGCAGAGGGCTTGATGCGCGCGATCGCCTTCAGCCGCATCGCCCGCGCCGGCGCGAAGGGCGCGCGGCGGTCCACCTCGTCGCGACTCTCGCGGGCGATGAAGGTCTTGACGATGCGATCCTCGAGCGAGTGGAAGCTGATCACGACCAGGCGTCCGTACGGGGCCAGCAAGGCCAGCGCCGCGTTCAGGCCCTGTTGCAGCGCTTCAAGCTCGGCGTTGACATGAATCCGAAGAGCCTGAAATGTGCGCGTTGCAGGGTCCTGGCCCGGCTCGCGGGTTTTGACTGCACGAGCCACGAGTGCGGATAGCTCGCCTGTGCTGGCCACGGGTGCCCCGCCTTCGCGGCGAGCGACAAGCGCCTTTGCAATCTGAACAGCAAACCGTTCTTCGCCATGCTCACGAATCACCTCCGCGATCTCGCGCAGCTCGGCGCCGGCCAGAAACTCGGCCGCCGTCTCGCCGCGCGTGGTGTCCATGCGCATGTCCAGCGGGGCATCGAAACGGAAACTGAAGCCGCGCGCCGGGTTGTCGATCTGCGGCGAACTCACGCCCAGGTCGAGCAGCACGCCCTGCACCTGCGTAATGCCCAGCGCGGCCAGCTCGCAGGCCATGTCGGCGAAGCTGGCGTGGCAGATCGCGAAACGCGGGTCGCTGATCTGGGCGGCCGCGGCCACCGCTTCGGGGTCCTTGTCGAAGGCGATCAGGCGGCCTTCGGGCGCCAGTTGCGCCAGCACCGCGCGCGCATGGCCGCCGCGGCCGAAAGTGCCGTCGACGTAGGTGCCCGCCGGCTGCGTCACGAGGGCCCGCACGGCCTCGGGGAGCAACACGGTGGTGTGGGTCCATGTGCTGGCGGCGTTCACTTGAAGACCAGGTTGCGCAGCACATCGGGCCGGCCGAGGTCGATCGCGGTGTTCTCGCTGGCCGCGTAGCGGGCCTGGTCCCACAATTCGAAGTGCGAGCCGACGCCCATGAACTTGACGTCCTTCTCCAGCCCGGCCCAGATTCGCAGCTCCGGCGGAATCAGCACCCGCGAGCCGCTGTCGATCTCGACGTCGGTGGCGCTGCCCATGAAGACGCGGCGCCAGGCATCGTGCTCGGACGCCAGCGCCAGCAGGCTGGCCTCGAACTGCTCCCACACTGGCAGCGGGTACAGGGACAGGCAGCGATCGGGGTTCTTGGCCACCACCATCTGGCCGTTCACCTGGGCGATGAGTTCGTCACGCCAGCGGGCAGGCACGGTGATGCGCCCTTTCCCGTCCAGCGTGACGACCGGACCCCCCCGGAAGACCATGGATGACACAAAACCCCACTAAAAGACACCGGGCTGCACTGTAACTTCGGGCGCCAGCCGGGTCAATGCCCGGGTGGAGCCGAAAATCCAGTCAAATCAAGTACTTACACTGTGTTTTTCATCAAGCTTGCGGTCGAAATCC
This sequence comes from Betaproteobacteria bacterium, assembly GCA_037443665.1. Classification (GTDB taxonomy): domain Bacteria; phylum Pseudomonadota; class Gammaproteobacteria; order Burkholderiales; family Burkholderiaceae_C; genus Rubrivivax. Next base: position 58,612 of record JBBINW010000017.1, on the reverse strand, counting down.
CTTCCAAATTAAGTACTTGAGTGGAGGTATGAAAGTGCTTTGTGAAGTTGCTGACCTCGTCGTTGGCGCCCGATGATCGAAAACGACCCGCTGTGGAGGCTCCGGCACGCGCTGACCGGCGTCGCGCTGGCGCTGCTGCTGTCGGTGCCGGCGGCGGCGGTGGCCGGGCGTTGGCTGGGCGACCTGATCGGCGGCGGCTACGGCACGCGGGTGGCGCTCTACGGCGCGCTGCTGCTCTATCTGGTTCTGGGCGCGGGCCTGCTCGTCGCACGGATCGCGCCGCAGGAGAAACAGCCGCTGACGGCGCTGCGCGTGCTGCGCTGGCTGGCGACGATGTGGCTGTGGCCGCTGCTGATGGCGGTGGGCCGGCGGCGCGGCGACGCCGGGACACCCGAGCCATGATCCGGATTCGCGAGATCGACCACCTCGTGCTGCGCGTGGCCGATCTCGACCGCATGCTGCGCTTCTACTGCGACGTGCTCGGGTGCACGGTCGAGCGGCGCCAGGATGCGATCGGGCTGGTCCAATTGCGCGCGGGGCGCTCGCTGCTGGACCTCGTGCCCGTCGATGGCGAGATCGGCCGTGCCGGCGGCGCGGCGCCTGGCGCCGAGGGGCGCAACCTCGAGCACTTCTGCCTTCGCGTCGAGGCCTTAGACGAGGCCGCGATCCGTCGGCAGCTGCAAGCGCAGGGCATCACGGTGGGCGCCGTGCAGTCGCGCTACGGCGCCGAGGGCTTCGGCCCCTCAATCTACCTCACGGACCCGGAGGGCAACACGGTCGAGCTGAAGGGCCCGCCCGCGTCATCGCAGCACGCCTGACTACTCCGACTGCAGGATGCGCCGCCCATCGGCCGACTGCAGTGGCCGCGCGTTCATCGGGTAGATGCGCGCGAACAGGTCGATCTGTGCCGCCGACAGCGTCACCGGCTGGCGCATCACGATCCAGCGCACGCCCTCCGTACAGGGCGGCGTCGTCAGCGAGCCCATGTAGGTGTAGTAGCGGCGGTCGGCGGGCAGCAGCTTGGCCGGGTCGAGCATCTCGCGCGTGGGCTGGGTCTCGCCGCGCTCCAGCGGCAGGTTGTTCCACACCTGCTGCACCACCGGCTGCGGTTCGCCCTGGTCGACCAGCAGGGTCACCACCGCCAGCCGGCCTTCGTCGTCGCGATGCACCAGGTGCAGCGACATCGCGAAGCGGCGCCCGGCGATGCGCTCTTCCGATGGCCGGTGGAAGTGAAACTGCACGAGCTCGTAGCGCCGGCCAGCGACCTCGATGCTGTCGCCCGGCGCCACGTTGACCTGCAGCGTGTGGCCGTTGTCGAGGACCGAGAAATGGCCCGGCTGGTAGTTGAAGTGCACCGGCTCGAGGTCCACCGCGAGGCCGTCGCGGATGTCGATCGGGCTCTGCCGCTGGCCACCAGCACATTGCGCGAACTCGGGCTTGAGCGCGCCCCAGGCCTGCGGCCCCGCGGCGCCGTCGTAACCCCAGTGGAGCGTGTTGTCGCCTCCGTGCTCGCGCGCCGGTGCGCGGAAGCCGGCGACGTGCCTGGGCACAGCGGCGCGGGCCAGCGGGGCATGCGCGGCGGGCTCGGACGCGGCGTTCGGGCGCACCAACAGGCGCAGTTCGCCGGGCCGCCCGCCCGGCGGCGCCGCGGCGCCGGCAAGTCGCGCGGCCAGGCGCTCGCGCAACTGCTCCATCGGGTCGGCCGCGGCCGCCGATGCCTGGGCACCAGGCTTGCCGCTCGCCTCTGCCGCCCCCAGCTCGGCCGCGTGCGCGCGCACCGGCAGCAGCCAGGCGGCCAGCAGCAAGGCACCAGGGGCGAAGCGGACACGGCTCATCGAACGGGGCTCCTGCGTCCTTATCGACCGCCGCGGGCGGGGACTTGAACCGCCGCCAGTGCACCGCTCAGGCCAGTCGCGGCTTGACCCAGACCCAGGCCACGATGCCCACGCCCATCATCGCCATCGAGCTCAGCGCCAGCGCCAGCGTGGAGTGCATCACCAGCGGCGCGATCGCGCCGGCGACCAGCGCGTTGGCCAGGCTGCCGACGCAGGCCTGCACCGACGAGGCCATGCCGCGGCGCGAGGGCACCTGGTCGAGCGCCAGCAGCGTGACCACCGGCACCATCAGCGCCCAGCCGAATGCGAACGCGCCGATCGGCGCCAGCGCCCACCACGCATGCACCGGGAGCAGCAGGTTGAGCACGACGTTGACGAGCGAGGTCACGAGCATGATCAGGAAGCCGTGCCGGATCTGGTGCCGCGGCTTGATCTTGCCGGCCAGCCGGCCCGAGAACCAGGCCCCGCCCATGATGCCGCCGATGGTGGTGAGAAAGAACCAGAAGAACTGCGTCGGCGCCAGCCCCAGGTGCTGGCCCAGGAAGACCGGCGCGGACAGCACGTACAGGAACATGCCGTTGAAGGGCACGCCGCTGGCCAGCACGAGGGCGGCGAAGGTCGGGTTGCGCAGCAGCTGCCCGTAGCCGCGCAGCAGGTGCAGGGCCTCGAACGGCTGGCGCGCGCCGGCGTGCAGCGTCTCGGGCAGCCAGCGCCAGCTCGCCAGCCCCAGCGCGGCACCGATGAGCGCCAGCAGCCAGAAGATCGCATGCCAGCCGATGTGCACGAACAGGAACGCGCCGACGATCGGCGCTATCGCCGGCGCGATCCCGAAGTAGATGGTCACCTGCGACATCACGCGCTGCGCGTCGGCGGGCGGGAACATGTCGCGGATGACAGCGCGCGAGATGACCACGCCTGCGCCGGCCGCCACGCCCTGTAGGGCGCGGAAGAGCACCAGCTGCCCGATCGAGTTGCTCAGCGCGCACCCCACCGAGGCGAGCGCGAACACCGCCACGCCCGCGAGCACCACCGGACGTCGGCCCAGACTGTCGGACAGCGCACCGTGGAACAGGTTCATCACCGCGAAGCCGAGCAGGTAGCTCGACAGCGTCTGCTGCATCTCCACCGGCGTGGCGCCGATGGTGGCGGCGATGCCGGAGAAGGCCGGCATGTAGGTGTCGATCGAGAACGGCCCCAGCATGCCCATGCAGGCCAGCAGCAGGGCCAGGGTCCAGCGCGGGCCGGGCCAGAGCGCTCGGGCGTCGGGGTTCATCGGCTCGATCGAAAGCGGCGCAGTGTAGGGCCGCGCCGCGGCGGCGTCGGGGCGTTCATGGATTTGTCGCAAATTGGCGCTTCAATGCGCGGTTGGCCCGCGGGCGTCGTCGGCCGCAGACCGGCGCGTCGCGCTTGAACGAGGAGAAGCGAATGAAGAATGTCTGGATCGCGTGCGCGTTGGCGGGCCTGCTCGCCGCCTGTGCCAGCTCCTCGAACAGGCCGCCGGCAGCACCGGTGGTGGCCAAGAAGAAGGTGATCCTCTTCGTCTGGGACGGCCTGCGGCCCGATTCCGTGACCGCGGCGCTGACGCCGAACCTGGCCGCACTGCGCGACCGCGAAGGCGTCAACTTCACCGACAACCACGCGGCCTACCCGACCTTCACGATGATGAACGCGTCGGCCTTCGCCACCGGCGCCTACCCGGGCACGCACGGCTTCTACGGCAACACGCTGTACCAGCCCGGGCCCAGCGGCCCCGACTCGGCGGGCCAGGCGCTGGACTTCAGTCACCCGATGTTCACCGAGGACTATGGCGTGCTCGCGGCGCTCAACAGTTACTACGGGAACAAGCTGTACCTGGTGGGCAGCCTGTTCCAGGCCGCGCAGGCCGCGGGCCTGCGCACCGCGGTGGTCGGCAAATCGGGCGCGGCCTTCATCCAGGACTACGCCGACTACGCAGCCGACCATCGCGACGGCACCGGCCGCGGCGTGCTCCTGGACGAGAAGTTCGCGTTTCCGCTCGCGTTCGCGAAGGAGTTGCAGGCCGCAGGGATCCATCTGCCCAAGCTCAGTCCGGTGAACTACGGCGGCGCGCTGGCGCTGGCCGCCGACAACGGCGACCCGACCGCATTCGACAACGGTGCCCTCGTGAGCTTGGCCGATCACATGACCAAGGACCCGCGCGCCGGTAAGGGCTCGCCCTACAGCAGCGCCAATGCCTACATGATGGGCGTCTACCTCGACCACATCCTGCCGAAGGACGACCCCGACCTGACGCTGATCTGGTTCCGCAACCCCGACAGCACCGAACACGCGTTCGGTCCCGGCACGCCGGCCTATGCCGCGGCGCTGGCCAGCCAGGACGAGCTGCTCGGCCGCCTGATGGACCGGCTGAAGGCGCTGGGCCTGCAGGACCGCACCGACCTCATCGTCGTGTCCGACCATGGCCACACCACCGTCGCCGGCGATCCGCTGCTCTTTCCGCTGCGCGCGCTCAACGGCCCTTCTGACGGCAAGGCCACCGTCGGCGCCCCCGACCCCAAGGGCTTCTCGGTCTCGGGCGACACGCGCACCGCCGACCTGCTGACGCGCGCCGGCATCGCCCACGTCTACGACGGCGCGGGCTGCCTTTACGACCCGGTGCTCTCGGGCATCGCCGCCGACGGCGCCAAGGTCTATCCGGACCAGACCGACGCCGACGGCTCGGTCTGCGGCAAGCCGGGCCAGAAGTTCTCGACGCGCAGCTACGCAATCCCCTCCGTGCTGCCCGCCGACGCGGCGGTGATCGCCGCCAACGGCGGCTCGGACTACCTGTACCTGCCCGACCATGACGCCACGCGAGTGGCGGCGATCGTCAAGGCGCTGCAGAGTCGGCCGCAGTACGGCGCCATCTTCGTCGCCGGCCGCTATGGCAGCGTGCCCGGCACCCTGCCGCTGACGCTGGTCAGGATCGAGGGCGCCGGCACCGGCATGCGCAACCCCGATATCGTGGTCAGCTTCGACGACGACGCCGACGCGATCACCGGCGCCAACCCGGATGTGCCCGGCACGGAGTACGAGAGCTTCGCCAACAACCGTGGCATGCACGGCACCTTCGGCGTTCGCGACGTCCGCAACAGCCTGTTCGCCTCGGGGCCCGACTTCGTTGCCGGCTATGCCGACACCTGCCCGAGCAGCAATGTCGATGTCGCCCCGACCGTCGCCGCGATCCTCGGCCTCGCGCTGCCGCAGGCCGACGGGCGGCCCTTGCTTGAGGCGATGAAGGGCAGCGGCAAGTCCTGCGCTGCAGGCGACTTCAGCGTGCAGACGATCGCGAGTTCGGCCGTCGGTGGCCTGACGGTGCTCTACCCGACGGACCCGGACGGCAAGAGCGTGGACGCCTCGCGCTCGAAGTACCGGTTCACGCTGACGACGAAGGTGCTGCGCGCGCCCGACGGCAGGACCTACACCTACTTCGACAAGGCCAAGGCGGTGCGCGAGTGAAGGTCGCGCTGGCACGGCCGGTGCTGGCGGCCGCCTGCGCGCTGGCAGCGGCCGCACCCGCGGCTGCCGGCCAGATCATGGCGCTGCGCTGGGAAGAGGCTTTTCCGATCGCCGCAGCCCCCGACAGCGTGCACTTCAATGCCCGCTTCCGGGACGCGGCGGGCGCCTGGCATCGGCTCGAGACCTGGCGCAACGCCGACCGCAGCTTGCACCGGCGAACCGACGACCGCATCGACCTGTTCGCGCTGCGAAGCGCCGGCGGTGAGATGCACCTGCGTCTGCTCGACCGCGCACGCCGGATCGCCGCCGACGTCTCGCGCACGAACCTGTACCGCATCGGCGTCTACGCCGACGCCTTCGGCCTGGCCCATGTCATCGATCGACCCCGGGGCGCCTACCAGGTCGAGACGGCGCCGGCGCCGCCGGGCATCGCCGCGGCCGACTGCCGCTGGCGGGCGCTGGTGCGCCAGCAGCCGCAGCCGTCGCGTACCCTCGTCTGCTGGTCCGAGACCTGGGGCCTGCCGCTGGTCATCGTCGACGCCGACGCGACCCCGCTCGAGGTGTTCCGCGTCGAGGCCATCGACCGCCGCGCCGACGAGGCTCCCGCCGATGCGCTGCCGGCCGTGCCCGCGGGCTATGCCGTGGTCGACGTCAACGACGAGATCGACCCCGCGGCAGACTGACGGCGATCCGGCGTCAGCCCACGACAGGGCATTGTGCCGGCTGTTCCGCCGCTGGCCGGATCGGCCGCCCGCCCGCGTCAGGCGGCCTGGCCGAACAGCGCGTCCAGCGCCCGCGTCCAGCGCGCCTTGTCGCCGGCGTCGGCGAAGCTGGCATCGAAGCTGTTCTTGGCCAGCGTGTAGGCCTGCGCCGTGCCGAGCTGTGGCAGGGCGTCGAATGTGGCGATCAAGTTGTCGTTGATGTAGCCGCCGAAGTAGGCCGGGTCATCGCTGTTGACGGTGACGCACAGCCCGGCGTCGAGCAGTGCCGGCAGGTTGTGCTCGGCCAGGGTGCTGAAGACGCGCAGCTTGACGTTGGACAGCGGGCAAACGGTCAGCGGCATGCGCTCGGCCGCCAGGCGCCGCACCAGCGCCGGATCCTCGACGCAGCGCACGCCGTGGTCGATGCGCTCGACCTTCAGCACGTCCAGTGCGCTCCAGATGTAGGCCGGAGGACCTTCCTCGCCGGCGTGCGCGACCGCGTGCAACCCGAGCTCGCGGGCGCGCGCGAAGACGCGGGCGAACTTCTCGGGCGGGTGCCCGCGCTCGGAGCTGTCGAGGCCGACGCCGATGAAGTGCTCGCGGTGCGGCAGTGCCTGCTCGAGCGTGGCGAAGGCGGCCTCCTCGCTGAGGTGGCGCAGGAAGCACAGGATCAGCCGGGCGCTGATGCCGAACTCGGCGTGGGCCCGGCGACAGGCGTGGGCCAGCCCGGCGATCACCGCCTCGATCGGCACGCCGCGGTCGGTGTGCGTCTGGGGATCAAAGAAGAGCTCGGCGTGGACCACGTTGTCGGCCGCGGCGCGCTCGAGGTAGGCCCAGGCCATGTCGAAGAAGTCCTCCTCCTTCAGCAGCACGCTGGCGCCGGCGTAGTAGATGTCGAGGAAGCTCTGCAGGTCGGTGAATGCGTAGGCGGCGCGCAGCGCCTCGACGCCGGGATAGGCCAGCGCCACGCCGTTGCGTGCCGCCAGACGGAAGATCAGCTCGGGCTCGAGCGAGCCTTCGATGTGGATGTGCAGCTCGGCCTTGGGCATGCGGCGCAAGAGCGCGTGCAGCTCGGAGCGGGCGGGGCGGGTCGTCTCGGTCATGCGGCGGTCCTGGCGGCGTCGATGGCCGAACTGTAGCGACCCGCCGACCCCGTCCGTGGCGCCCGGCGGGCCCGTCGTGACCTACCATCCGGTCTTCCCGCCGCGCCGGCCGTCCTGCCGAGCGCCCACCGCAGCGGGTTCGCCCATGGCCGCGGCGGCGGCGCCTCGAGGAGTACCGGTCGAGTGAAGGTGAACGATCCAGCCGAAGAACAGCGCGCCCTGCGCGCGGAGGTCGCGCAGTTCCGCCTGCTCGTCAACAACCTGCCGGCGGCGATCGCCTACTACGAGCGCCGCGGCCTCACCTGCCGTTACGCGAACCTCGGCTACGCGACGATGTTCGGCCTGACCGAGGTGTCGATCGTCGGCCGCACCTTCGCTGCGATCATCGGCGAGGAGGCGGCGCGGCAAGTCCAGCCGCAGGTCGAGGCGATCATCCGCGACAAGCGGGGCAGCACCTACGAGCGCGTGCTGCCGGCCGACGGCGGCGGCAGGCGCTGGATCGAGGTCTCGATGCTGCCGCACCTGGGTGACGACGGCGAGGTCGTGGGCGCCTTCGTGCTCGTCAACGACATCAGCAAGCACCGCGAAGCCGAGCTGGCGCTGCGCGATAGCGAAGAGCGGCTGGCCAAGTTCCTGCTGGCCAGCGCCGAGGGCATCGTCTTCCACAAGGACGGGCTGATCACCGACGTCAACCCGCCGCTGCTGGCACTGACCGGCTACACGCTGCCCGAGCTGCTGGGCCGGCCGGCGCTGGACTTCGTCGATCCACCGGAGCTCGAGCGCGTGGCCAACGTGATGGCCACGGGCGCCGAGATCACCTACGAGACCGCGCTGACGCACAAGGACGGCACCCGGCTGCCGGTCGAGTTCATCGTGCGCACGATGCATTACCGCGACGAGCGCCTGCGCATGACGATCGTGCGCGACATGCGCGACCGCATCGATGCGCGCGCGCGCATCGACTTCCTGGCCCACCACGACGCGCTCACCGCGCTGCCCAACCGTGCCGCCTTCAACGAGCGGGCGCAGTCGCTGCTGCGGCAAGCGCAGGCCAAGGGGAGCCGCCCGGCCATGCTGTTCATCGACCTCGACAACTTCAAGCGCGTCAACGACTCGCTCGGCCACCTGGCCGGCGACATCCTGCTGCAGACGGTGGCGCGGCGCATCACGTCCACCCTGCGCGGCGGCGACCTGGTCTCGCGTTTCGGCGGCGACGAGTTCGTCGTGCTGTTGTCGGGCGACACCCCGCCCGCCGCCGTGATCGAGGTCTCGAGCAAGCTGCTGGCCTCGATCGGCGAGCCGCTGGAGGCCGGCGGCGCGTCGATCTCGGTCACACCGTCGATCGGCGTGGCGATCTACCCCGACCATGGCCGTACTGCCGACGAGCTCATCAAGCACGCCGACACCGCGATGTACCACGCCAAGGCCCGCGGCCGCGCGAACTGCCGCTTCTTCGAACCCGCGATGGCCACGGCCGCGATGGCGGCGCTGGCGATGGAGAGTCGGCTGGCGCAGGCGGTGCGCGAGCAGGAGTTCGTGCTGCACTACCAGCCGCAGTTCGCGGTGCACGGCGGCGCGCTCGTCGGCTGCGAGGCGCTCATCCGCTGGGCGCCGCCGGGGCAGACGCTGCTGCTGCCCGACGACTTCATTCCGTTGGCCGAATCGAGGCGCCTGATGCTTCCGATCGGCCGCTGGGTGCTGCGCGAAGCCCTGCACGCCGCGCGCCGGTGGCGCGGCGCCGGCCTCGCGCTGCCGGTGGCGGTCAACCTCTCGACGCTGGAATTCCAGGCCCCGGGATTCGTCGAGATGGTGCAGCAGGCGCTCGTCGAGGTGGGCGTCGAAGGCCGTCTGCTCGAGCTCGAGCTCACCGAGCGCATGCTGATGGACGACCTGCCGCTGGTGCGCGAGACGCTGGCGCGACTGAAGGCGCTGGGCGTGAGCATCGCGATCGACGACTTCGGCACCGGCTACACCTCGCTCGGCCACCTGAAGGATCTGCCGATCGACAGGCTGAAAATCGATCGATCGTTCGTCCAGGACCTGCCGGCCGACCGCGGCTCGGCGGCGATCGCGCACGCGATCATCCAGATGGCACGCAGCCTGGGCCTGCGCACGGTGGCCGAAGGCGTGGAGACCGAGGCGCAGCGTTCCTGGGTGCTGGCGCACGGCTGCGACGAGATGCAGGGATCCTTCAGCGCGCCGCCGATGAGCGGCGGCGACCTCGACGCCTGGCTTCGGCTGCGGGCGACACGGGACTGAGGGCGATCGCGGCCGGCCGCGATCCGATCAGACGATGGCGTCGACCACGCCCGCCGCGTGGGCCTGCTGGTCGGCGTGGTAGCTGCTGCGCACCATTGCCCCCACCGCGGCGTGGCTGAAGCCCATCGCCGCCGCCTCGCGCTCGAACATGCGGAAGGTGTCGGGGTGGGCGTAGCGGCGCACCGGCAGGTGGTGGCCGCTGGGCGCGAGGTACTGGCCGATCGTGAGCATGTCGATGTCGTGTGCGCGCATGTCGCGCATGACCTGCAGGATCTCGTCGTCGGTCTCGCCCAGGCCCAGCATCAGACCGCTCTTGGTCGGCACCCCCGGCACCTGCTGCTTGAACTTCTTCAGCAGGTTCAGGCTGAACTGGTAGTCCGACCCCGGCCGCGCCTCCTTGTACAGGCGCGGAATGGTCTCGAGGTTGTGGTTCATCACGTCGGGCGGCGACGCCTTCAGGATGTCCAGCGCGCGGTCGAGGCGGCCGCGGAAGTCGGGCACCAGCACCTCGATGCGCGTGGCCGGCGAGAGCTCGCGCGTCTTCTCGATGCAGGCCACGAAGTGCGCCGCGCCGCCGTCGCGCAGGTCGTCGCGGTCGACGCTGGTGATGACCACGTACTGCAGCCCCAGCGCCGCGATCGTCTTCGCCAGGTTCAGCGGCTCGTCGGAGTCCAGCGGGTCGGGCCGGCCATGGCCGACGTCGCAGAACGGGCAGCGCCGGGTGCACTTGTCGCCCATGATCATGAAGGTCGCGGTGCCCTTGCCGAAGCACTCGCCTATGTTCGGGCAGCTGGCTTCCTCGCACACCGTGTGCAGCCGGTGCTCGCGCAGGATCTGCTTGATCTCGTAGAAGCGCGTGCTCGGACTGCCGGCCTTGACGCGGATCCACGCCGGCTTCTTCAGCACCTCGGCGGGTACGACCTTGATCGGGATGCGCGCGGTCTTGGCCTGCGATTTCTGCTTGGTGGTGGGGTCGTAGGCCGGGGGCGGGTTCATGGCGGGCGCGGGTGCCGGTCGCGCTAGCGCGGCGGCGGGCAGTCAGGGGGGGGCGAGTTTACCGGTCGCGCGATGCCCTGGTCTTCAGCGGCGATACAGTCGCCGGATGAGGTTTGCAGACGAACTGCTGGGTGCGCTGGATCGGGCCTTCGCGGGGCGGCAGACTCCCCGCGTGCGTGCGCTGCACGTGCCGCCCGTGCCATGGACTGGGACCAAGGCGGGCGAGTTCGGCGCGATCGAGCTCGACAGCGGCGCGCTGGGCCTGAGCTACGTGCTGCTCGGCGACACGCTGGCCACGATCGGCAACGCCGGCGCCGCGGTGCAAGGGGCCAGCGCGCTGGCGCTGGCGCGCGGGTGGGCCGAGGGCGACGGCACGCGCGCCGCGCTCGGCTTCGCCGCGGTGAACGCGCTGACGCGCGAACTGTTCGACCGCGCCCGCTTCGTGCCGCCGGCGGCGGCCGATTCGATCGGCGGGATCGATCCGCGGCCGGGCGAGCACATCGGCATGGTCGGCTTCTTTCCGCCGCTGGTCAGGCAGGTCACGGCGCACGGCGCACGGCTGACCGTGCTCGAGATGCGCGCCGATCTGGCCGGCCCGCGCGAAGGGTTCCACATCACGCTCGACCCGGCCGAACTGGCCTCCTGCACCCAGGTGCTGGCGACCAGCACGGTGCTGCTCAACGACAGCCTGGACGGCCTCCTGGCGGCGTGCCGTTCGGCGCGTCGTTTCGCGCTCATCGGGCCCAGCGCCGGATGCCTGCCCGACGGCCTGTTCGCGCGCGGCGTCACCCTGCTCGGTGGCACCTGGGTCGTCGATGGCCCAGCCCTCGTACAGGCCTTGGCCGCCGGGCGACCCTGGGGCGGCGCGGCGCGCAAGTTCGCGCTCGCGCCCGAAGGCTACCCCGGGCTGCCCGACCTGCTCGCGGCCAGCGGTTGACGGAGGGCGCCCTCGCGGGCTTGTCCGGACCGCCGCCACGCGGGCACGCTGCTAAGCTGACCGGCACGAGAGTGGCGAATCCGACAGCCACTGAAGGAGCCCTCGTGCACCCCGCCACCCGACGCCAGACCCTGGGCGACCTGCTCCACCGCAGCGCCGCGCGCAACCCGAACAAGCTGGCCATCGCCTGTGGCGAGGTGCGCTGGACCTACGCCGAGCTCGACCGCCTCAGCACGCGTGTGGCCGCGGGACTCGCGCAGCGCGGGGTGGCCAAGGGCACGCACGTGGCGATCCTGGCGCGCAACTCGCATGCCTTTGCGGCGATGCGCTTCGCGCTGGCGCGACTGGGCGCGGTGCTGGTGCCGATCAACTTCATGCTCAAGGCCGACGAGGTCGCGTTCATCCTGCGCCACGCCGGCGCCACGATGCTGGCCACCGACAGCGGCCTGGCGCCGCTGGCGCGAGCTGCCGCGGCACTCGACACCGCGGTGCGCGACCTGGTCTGGCTGCCGGCCGAGGATCCCGGCGCACCCGAGGCCGACATGATCGCCATCGACACGCTTGCAGCCTGCGAGGCACCGCTGCCCGAGGTGGCGCTGTCGGGCAACGACCTGGCTCAGATCGTCTACACCAGCGGCACCGAGTCGCTGCCCAAGGGCGCGATGCTCACGCACGACGCGGTGCTGTGGCAGTACGTCAGCTGCATCGTCGATGCAGCCATCGAGCACGACGACTTCGTGCTGCATGCACTGCCGCTGTACCACTGCGCGCAGCTCGACGTCTTCTTCGGACCGTCGATCTACGTCGGCACCAGCAACGTCATCACCGCCAAGCCCACGCCCGACAACCTGCTGCCGCTGATCGCTCGCCACCGCATCAGTTCGTTCTTCGCACCGCCCACGGTGTGGATCGCGCTGCTGCGCTCGCCGCTGTTCGACGCCACCGACCTCTCCAGCCTGCGCAAGGGCTACTACGGTGCCTCGATCATGCCGGTGGAGGTGATGCGCGAGCTCAGCGCCCGACTGCCCGCGGTGCGGCTGTGGAACCTCTACGGGCAGACCGAGATCGCGCCGCTGGCGACCATGCTGGGTCCGGACGACCAGTTGCGCAAGCCCGGCTCGTGCGGGCGGGCGGTGCTCAACGTCGAGACCCGTGTCGTCGACGACCGCATGCGCGACGTCGCGCCGGGCGAGGTGGGCGAGATCGTCCACCGCTCGCCGCACCTGATGCTGGGCTACTTCCACGACGACGAGCGCACGGCCGCCGCGTTCGAGGGCGGCTGGTTCCACTCCGGCGACCTCGCCACGATCGACGACGAGGGCTACATCACGGTCGTCGATCGCAAGAAGGACATGATCAAGACCGGCGGCGAAAACGTCGCCAGCCGCGAGGTCGAAGAGGCGATCTACGGCCTGCCGCAGGTCTCCGAGGTGGCCGTGGTCGGCCTGCCGCACCCGCGCTGGGTCGAGGCCGTGGTGGCGGTGATCGTGGTCAAGGCCGGTCACACGCTCACCGAGGCCGAGGTGCTGGCGCATTGCACCCAGGCGATGGCCTCGTTCAAGGCGCCCAAGGGCGTCGTCTTCGTCGAATCGCTGCCCAAGAACCCCAGCGGCAAGCTGCTCAAGCGGCAACTGCGACAGGCCCACGCCGCGTTGTTCGCGACCGGCTGACGGCAGGGGGCGAGCCGCCGGGCGGCCCGCCTCGCGTCGTCAGCCCGGGCGCTCAGAGCGCAGGGATCAGCACCTTGTCGATGACGTGGATGACGCCGTTGCTGGCGCGCACATCGGTGGCGATGATGTGGGCCGGTGTGGCCGTGGTGTCGGTGATCGTCGGCGGCGTGCCGGCGTTGATCGTGATCGACTGGCCCGACACCGTCGTCACCGGCGTGCCGAACGGGATCTGCGTCGACAGGACCTGGCTGGCCAGCACGTGGTAGGTCAGCACCGTGGTCAGCTGCTCGGGGGTCAGCGAAGCAACGGTTGAGGCGATGGCGCTGAATGCGTCGTTGGTCGGCGCAAACACCGTGAACGGCCCGGCACCGCTGAGCGTGCCCTGCAGATTGGCGCTGACGACGGCGCCGACCAGGGTCGAGAACGACGGGTTGACCTGCGCCATCTGGACGATGTTCAGGACGCCCGGCGGTACCAGTACCTTGTCGATGACGTGGATGACACCGTTGCTGGCAGCGACGTCCGCCGTCGTCACGTGGGCCGTGGTCAGCGCAGCGTCGGTGATCGCGACGCCGCTCTTGGTGTCCAGCGTCAGCGTCGCCGGGCGGCCCTCGAAGGTGCAGAGCGTGGCCTGGGTGCTGCCGCCAGCGGCCAGCGCCGCCGCCGTCTCTCTCGTCGGCAGCACGTGGTAGGTCAGGATGCTGGCCAGCGCCGAGGCCGGCAGCGCGGCGACCATCGCGCTGGCGCTGCTGAAACCGAGTTGTGCGGCCAGCGCGGTGAAGGCCGCATCGGTGGGTGCGAAGACCGTGAGGGTCGCCTTGTCGTCCGTCAGCGCCGACGCCAGGCCCGCCTTCGTGACGGCGGCGGTCAGGGCCGTGAAGCCGTTGGCCTGCGCGACCTCGGCGACGTTGCCCGGTGGAGGCGGCGGATTTTTGACGTTGCTGTCGTCGCACGCCGCGGTGGCGGCAATGACACCCAAGGCAATGAACCACTTGAGCGATCGGAACATGGGAACTCTCCTGCGCTGGTTGGGAACCGGGCCAATCGGGAGACGAAGCGGCTTGCTTCGCCTCCCGTCTCACTCAAGAACAGAATTCTCAACCCTATGGTTTTCCATATGAACTACATAGTCTTTTCGTGACCATTTGGTAATTAGAGGTGATCATCCATTTTTAGATGTTTGCGCACACTTCTATGATTGAACTCGTTGATTGCTGGAAAGAGCGCCAGCCTGTCCTGCGATCAGGACTGGCGGAATCCTCGCGACTGCGGGTAAACCCTGATCTCTGCTAAGCTCGCCGCCACAACGGAAGCAAATCCAAAACACCATGTCCCGCCTGTTCGCATTGCTCAAGATCCTGATCCCCACCGCCGAGTCGCGGTCCGCGCATGACGAGGCCTACCTCGCTGAGGCGGTCGATATCTACGACCTCGAGCGCCGCATGGAAGAGATCGATCGCCGCGGCCGCAATGTGCCGCAGGCGCTCACTTTCATGCAGGGTCTGCGTTGACAGGGGTGTGCTTGATGTCCGATTCGCTTCAGCCCGGCTTTGCCGTGGTCGCGCCGATGCCCGGCCTTCTTTCGGCCACGGTCGGTGGCGTCGCCGATGCCGCCGCGACCGGCCTGGGTTGGCTGCGCCTGCCCTTCGACACCACGAGAGCGCAGTACGCGCGCGCGGTGCAGTCCGGTCTCGTCGAGCGCTCGATGCTCGCCTCGCGTGACTTCGAGGGTTGGCTCGGCGCCCTGGAACAGGTCACCCTGGGACCGCTGGCACGGCGCGTCTGACGCCGCTGCGAGGGTCGCAGCCGGAAACCGGAGGCCGGCAGGCAGTGTCCTACCGCTGGCCGAAGCTCGCGCCGTTGAACAGGAGCTTGAATTCGCGTGGCTGCGAGCGCCAGTACTGCTTCGGCGCGATCACTTGTGCACCGAGCCTGGCCGCAGCGTGCCAGGGCCAGCGCGGGTCATAGAGCATCGCGCGGGCCAGCGACACGGCGTCGGCCTCGCCGCCGGCGACGATCACCTCGGCCTGCTCGGGCTCGGTGATCAGGCCCACCGCGATCGTCGGCAGCCCGACCTCGGCCTTCACGCGCTGCGCATAGGGCACCTGGTAGCCGGGCGCGAGCTTGATGGCCTGCGCCGGCGAGAGGCCGCCCGTGGTGACGTGGATCGCGGCGCAGCCGCGCGCCTTCAGCGCGTCCGAGAGCGCGACCGTGCTCTCGAGGTCCCAGCCCCCGGGCACCCAGTCGGTGGCCGAGATGCGCACCCACACCGGCCGCTCGGCCGCAAAGGCAGCGCGCACGGCGTCGAACACCTCGAGAGGAAATCGCATCCGGTTGGCCAGGCTGCCGCCATAGGCGTCGTCGCGGCGGTTGGCCAGCGGCGAGAGGAACTGGTGCAGGAGGTAGCCATGCGCCATGTGGATCTCGACGCCGTCCAGTCCCAGCCGCGCGGCGCGGCGCGCGGCGGCGACGAAGTCGTCGCGCACCTTGGCCAGTCCGGCCTCGTCCAGTGCCAGCGGCGGATCGTCCATCTCTGCGTGCGGCACGCCGGACGGGGCCACCGTCTTCCAGCCACCGGGCTCGCCGGGCCGGATCTGGGCCCCGCCGTCCCAGGGCGCGTGGCTCGAACCCTTGCGCCCGGCATGGCTGATCTGCATCGCGATGGCCATCGGCGAGTGCGCTCGCACCGCAGCCAGGATGCGCGCCAGCGCCGCCTCGTTGGCGTCCGAGTACAGCCCCAGGTCCCCGGGCGAGATGCGGCCTTCGGGCGAGACCGCGGTCGCCTCCATGATCATCAGCCCGGCGCCCGAGAGCGCGAGGTGGCCGAGATGGATGAGGTGCCAGTCGCCCGGCGTGCCCTCGCTGGCCGAGTACTGGCACATCGGCGCGATGACGATGCGGTTGGGCAGGCGCAGCGCGCCGAGCTGCCAAGGCGTGAAGAGCTGGCTCATGGGGGGGTTCCGGGGTCGGTCGGTCGGGTCGCTGAACGGCAGCCGGCGCGCCGCGCACTCAGCGCCGCGCCGCCGTCAGCTGCTTGCGGCGAAACTCGCCCTGGCGCTCGAACATCCACCCCGGGTACTCGGGCGGCAGACGGCTGACGGCATCGAGGCTGGCCAGTTCGTCGGCGCTCAACGTGACCTGGGTCGCGGCCAGGTTGTCGGCCAACTGCTCGGGTCGCTTGGCGCCGACGATGACGCTCGTGACCTGCGGCTGGTGCAGCAGCCAGGCCAGCGCGATCCGCGCCACCGAGACGCCGCGCGCCTGCGCCAGCGGCCGCATCGCGGCGATGCAGTCGTAGGCGCGGTCGCGGTTGACCGGCGGAAAGTCAAAGCTCGTGCGCCGGCTGCCGGCCTCGCCGGCCTGGTCGCGGCCGAACTTGCCGCTGAGCAGGCCGCCGGCCAGCGGGCTCCAGACCATCAGGCCCAGGCCCTCGCTGGCGAGCATCGGCACGAGCTCGCGTTCGAGGTCGCGCCCGGCGACCGTGTAATAGGCCTGCAGCGACTCGAAGCGCGCCAGCCCCAGGCGTTCCGAAATGCCCAGCGCCTTGACGATCTGCCACGCGGCCCAGTTGGAGACGCCGACGTAACGGACAAGTCCGTGGCGAACCAGCTGGTCGAGCGCGCGCACGGTCTCCTCGATCGGCGTCGCCGGGTCGAAGCCGTGGATCTGGTAGAGGTCGATGTGGTCGAGTTGCAGCCGCGCCAGGCTCGCCTTCACGCCGTCCAGGATGTGGCTGCGCGAGGCGCCGCGTGCGTTCGGCCCGGCACCGGTTTCGCCGAGGACCTTGGTCGCCACGACCACGCTGTCGCGCGCGACCTTCAAGTTCTTCAACGCCTGGCCGGTGATCTGCTCGGCCAGGCCGCCGGCATAGACGTCTGCCGTGTCGATGAAGTTGACCCCGGCATCCAGCGACTGCCCGACCAGGCGCTCGGCCTCGGTCTGCTGCAGCGAGCCGATCTGGCTCCACATGCCGCCGCCGCCACCGAAGGTCATCGTCCCCAGGCAGAGTTCGGAAACGAAAATGCCTGTACGGCCGAGGGGGTTGTAGCGCATGGTCGCTGGCTCCGCTTTGTCGAGGTCGCGGCGGGTGTCGCACCCGCCAAGTCCGCTAAGCATAGCGGGCACCGGCAGCCCGCCGGCGCCCTGACCCGGGCTCCGCCCTAGCCGAACAGCCCCAGCCGCTGTGCTTCGAGCGCCGCCTCGGCGCGCGAGCTCACGTTGAGCTTGCGGTAGATCTGCTTGACGTAGTCGGCGATCGTGTGGCGGCTCAGGCCGAGCTGGACGCCGATCTCGGGCAGCGTGTAGCCCTTGGCCACACGAAGCAGGACCTCGCTTTCGCGATCGGTGAGGTTGACGACGGGCATCGCGTTGGCCGCGTGCGCGTGTGGCTTGGCCTTGGCGCTGAAGTAGGCCATCACGCGGCGCGCGATGCTCGGCGACAGCGGCGGTTCGCCCTGGCTGATGCGCTGCAACTGCTCGGTGATCAGTTCGCGCGGCTGCTCCTTCAGGATGTAGCCGAAGGCGCCGGCCTGCAGCGCGGGAAACAGGTGTTCGTCGTCGTCGTGGATCGTCACCACCACCGACTGCGCGTCCGGCTGCACGTCTCGCAGCTTGGTCACCACCGCCACACCGCTGCCGTCGGGCAGGCCGAGGTCGATCAGGGCCAGATCGAATTTCACCGCGGTGATCATCTCCAGCGCGTCGTGGACACGCGCACTCTCGGTGATCGCGGCCCCGGGAAAGACCTGCAGCACGAGCTTGTGCAACCAGGCCCGGATCTCGGGCAGGTCTTCGAGCAGCAGAATGTTGTTCATGGTTCGGGCATACCGGAGTCGCAATCGATCTTATCGGCGCGTCCGACGCGGCTCATGAGCCCTCGATGGCACGATCCAGCGGAAGCGTGAGCCGTATCACGGTTCCATAGCCCGGGCCCGATTCCACCAAGCACTGGCCCTGCAGCTGCTTGGCGCGGCTCTTCATGCTCGCCAGGCCGTGGCCGCGGTCGAGGCGGCCGTCGATCTCGTGCGCGATGCCTTCGCCGTTGTCCCGCACGAGGAGCTGGAAATAGCCCTCGCTGATGCCGGCGCTCACGGCGCAGTGGGTTGCACCGCTGTGCTTGATGATGTTGCTCGTGGCCTCGCGCAGGATGCGCGTGGTCTGCACGTAGGCGCGCGCCGACAGGGTCTGCGGCAGGTCCTCGGGTGCGTCCCAGTCGCCTTCGATGCCGGCCTGCGCCAGGCGCGACACGATCTCCGCGCGCCAGTCGCCCAGGGCATCGGCCAGGCGCACGGGTTTGCCGGTCAGCCCACGCACCGACAGCCGCATCTCCTCGAGCGCCTCGCGCGCCAGCGTGCTGATGCGTTCGCTGTCGCTGGTGTGGACGATCGTCAGCAGCTTGGCACCGAGATCGTCGTGCAGGTCGGCGGCAATGCGCTTGCGCTCGCGTTCGGTAAACTGCTCGACACGCAGCTCGGCCAGCTGGCGGAAGTTGCGCTCGATCTCGGCCGTGGCCTCGCGCACGCGCAGCTCGAGCTGCGCCTTGCCCTGCTCGGCCTGGTACAGCGCGCGGCCATGCTGCTGAACCAGCCGCAGGCCGACGAGGACGAAGATGACCGGCACCAGCAATTGCGCCACATGCGAGGCCATCGGCCGCGCGCCGGTCCACTGCGCCGCGAACTCGAAGGCGCCGGCTGCCGCAGCCGCGGCCAACAGGCCGGCCATCGGCCACACCGAGCCCGCGTGCCACTGG
Source organism: Betaproteobacteria bacterium (assembly GCA_037443665.1). Classification (GTDB taxonomy): domain Bacteria; phylum Pseudomonadota; class Gammaproteobacteria; order Burkholderiales; family Burkholderiaceae_C; genus Rubrivivax. The sequence goes on along the minus strand of JBBINW010000017.1, from coordinate 39,885 downwards.
CGCTTCAGGTGCCAGCCGGCGGCGACCAGCACCTCCAGCGAGAGCAGCACGTACCAGGCGTTGGCCACCGGGTACAGGCGCTCGGGTCCCGCCGCCAGCAGCGTCAGCGCGAGCACCGCACATTGCACCGGCAGGCCCATGTCGGCCAGCCGGTAGCGCATCCGCGCATAGCGCAGCAGGAACTGGACCGCCGCCCAGGTGATGAAGCCCAGCATCGCGCAGAGCAGGAGTTCGGCGCCCGAGTGGCCCAGCGGCCACAGCGGCACCGAGCGCAGCCACAGTCGGGCGTCGATGATCGCCCAGCCCACCGACAGCGCACCGAAATAGGCCAGGTGGCTCTCGCGCCGGTTGATGAAGCCAAGCACGAACATGAATCCACCCATCAGCAGCAGCGTCGCGCTGACGGCCTGCGGCGCCCACACCTGCAACGCGGTGCGGCGCGTCAGGCGGGCGGTCAGTTCGGCCTGCGGGCCGATCGTCAGCGCCGACAGCCCGCCCGCACGGTCGCGCGACCCGACTTCGGCCAGCGGGTAGCCGGCGAGCTTGAGGTCCAGCGTGTTGCCCCCCGGCAGCAGCAGGGCCGAGGGCAGCGACACCAGCTGCGGGTGGTTGCAGTTGTTGGCCAGGGGCTCGATCATGCGGCCACTGCTGTGCACCAGTTGGCCGTTGAGGTACACCTCCACGCTGCTGCAGGCGCGCTCGATGAACAGTGCCAGCAGCTCGTCGCTGCCGATCTCGGCCACCGGCTCGAAGCGCACCCGGTACCACAGCGGGCCGCGGGCACCGGGGCGGCTGCGCGCCCAGTCGTCGGGTAGGGTCACCCTGGCCGGCGCGGCATGCGCCGGGAAGGCTTGGCTGTCCGCGCCGCTGGCCGGTGCCGTGAAGGCCGCGCGCAGCTCCAGCGTCTGCGTCCCGGCCGACAGCGACCACGTGGCGGGCGCGGCGAGCAGGGCCAGCCAGCACAACCAGGCCGGCAGGGCCCGCCAGGAGCAACTCAGGGGCAGGGGCAGCATCGCGCCGGGATTGTGCCGACCGCCCTGCCCCGCGCGGCGCGGCGCGGCTGCTGCGACAATCTGCAGCCGTGCGTTATTGCCCTGCTCCGTGATCCGCCGCCACGTCTTCGACGAGGCAGACAACCGCCGCCTGGCGCATCTGTGCGGCCCGCTTGACGCCCACCTGCGGCAGATCGAGTCGGCGCTGGGCGTGACGCTGGCGCGCCGCGACGCGAGCTTCCGCATCGAGGGTCCGCGCGACGGCATCGAGCGCACGGTGCGGCTGCTCGATGCCTTGTACGCCCGCGCGCAGCACCCGATCGGCGCGCGCGCGCTGCAGCTGACGCTGCTCGACTACAGTGCGGCGGCGCAGGGGGCCCGCGCCCCCGGGCCCGACGCCGAAGCGCCCGGGCCCGAGCCCGTCGTCCTGCACACCCGCCACGCCGAGCTCGCGGGCCGCACGCCCAACCAGGCGCAGTACCTGCGGCAGATGCTGGCACACGACATCACTTTCGGCATCGGCCCGGCAGGCACCGGCAAGACGTTCCTGGCGGTGGCCTGCGCCGTCGATGCGCTGGAGCGCCACGGCGTGCAGCGCATCGTGCTCACGCGCCCGGCGGTGGAAGCCGGCGAGCGGCTGGGCTTCCTGCCCGGCGACCTGGCGCAGAAGGTCGACCCCTACCTGCGCCCGCTGTACGACGCGCTCTACGACCTCATGGGCTTCGACCGCGTGGCCAAGGCCTTCGAGAAGGGGCTGATCGAGATTGCACCGCTGGCCTTCATGCGCGGCCGCACGCTCAACCACGCCTTCGTGATCCTCGATGAGGCGCAGAACACCACGCGCGAGCAGATGAAGATGTTCCTCACCCGCATCGGCTTCGGCAGCAAGTGCGTGGTCAACGGCGACGTGAGCCAGATCGACCTGCCCAGGGGCATGCCCAGCGGCCTCGTTGACGCGGCCCAGGTGCTGCCGCGGGTGGCTGGCATCGCGTTCACCCATTTCACCGCTGCCGACGTGGTGCGCCACCCGCTCGTGGCGCGCATCGTCCAGGCCTACGAGCGTGCCCGCGAAGGCGCGCCAGACGAACGTGCCGACCCGGGCGGCGTCGCCGACCGCGGCCCGGCCGGAGGCGATCGCTGAGGCCCGCGCTGCAACTGTCGCTGCAGTTCGCCGACCCGCGCCACCGCGCGGTGCTGCCGCGCCACCGCGTCGCGCGCTGGGTGCGCGCGGCTCTGGCCTCGCCGGGGCAGATCACGGTGCGCATCGTCGACGCCGACGAAGGCCGCGAACTCAACCGCAGCTACCGCGGCAAGGACTACGCGACCAACGTGCTGACCTTCGACTACGAGCGCACGCCGCTGGTGGTCGCCGACCTGGTGCTGTGCGCACCCGTGGTGGAAGCCGAGGCCCGCACGCAGCGCATCCCGCTGCAGGCACACTACGCGCACCTGCTCGTTCACGGCACCCTGCACGCGCAGGGTTTCGAGCACGAGCACGATGCTGACGCCGCGGCGATGGAAGGGCGCGAGAGCGAGGTCCTGCGCGGGCTGGGTTTCACCGACCCGTACGCACACTGACGGCGGGTCGCGTTCGACGGACGTCGGACGTGCACGCTGCCCTTACCATCCGCGCTCTTCGTCGTCGGAGACCCGCCATGCCGAATCCTCCTGTCCCGATGCGGCGCAGGTCGTTCGTCGCCCTCGCGCTCGGTGCCGCCGCGCTGCCACTGCTCGCTCAACCCGCTCTCGAAGGCGGCGGCAGCGAGCCCGACCCGGCGAAGGATTCGCGCCTGGCCGAACGGACCCAGGTCAGCCAGGGCGTCGTCAGCGTGCATGGCAAGCGCATCGAGTACCGCGCGGTCGCCGGCCTGCTGCAGGTGGACGACAGCAGGGACGAACCCAGCGCGGTGATGTCGTACGTGGCGTACTTCGGCAAGACCGAGCCCGGCGCGGCGCACAGGCCGGTGCTGTTCCTCTAAAACGGCGGGCCCGGCTCGGCCACCGTGTGGCTGCACATGGGCGCCTTCGGCCCCAAGCGCGTGCTCACCGGCAATGGCCAGCGCGGGCCGGCGGCACCCTACCGGCTGGTGGACAACGAGTTCTCCCTGCTCGACGTGGCCGACCTCGTCTTCATCGACGCGCCCGGCACCGGCTTCGGCCGCATCGTCGCGGTGGACAAGAACAAGGCCAAGGAGCGCGAGAAGCTCAAGGCGAAGGAGAAGGAGTTCTGGGGTGTCGATCAGGACGCCCACGCCTTTGCCCGCTTCATCAAGAAGTTCCTCACCCGCAACAGCCTCTGGAACGCGCCCAAGTACCTGTTCGGCGAGAGCTATGGCACGGCGCGCTCGGCGGTGCTGGTCAACCTCCAGCAGGAACGCTACGACATCGACGTCAACGGCGTGATGCTGCTGTCGCAGATCCTCAACTTCGGCTTCAGTCCCGACGGCCCGGAGTTCGCGCCAGGCGACGACCTGCCCTACGCGCTGGCGCTGCCGACCTACGCCGCCACGGCGTGGTACCACGGCCGGCTGCCGGCCTGGGCCGACCGCTAGCCGCAGACGCTGGACAAGCTGGTCGCCGCCGCCGAGTACGAGTTCTCGCACCTGCCGATCCCGGCCGCGCTGCGCACCAACGTCGAGTTCCACCGCTACCCGGCAGGGCACATGATGTACGACGACCCGGCCTCGCTGGCACGGCTGCACGACGACGTCGCGAGTTTCGTGCGCGAGACCGCAATGCCGGCCCGGTAGCCGATCGAGGCCGCCGGCGAAAGCGCCGGCGCCTACTTGGTCCCGAACAGGCGGTCGCCGGCGTCGCCCAGCCCGGGCACGATGTAGCCGTGCACGTCGAGCTGGCGGTCGATGGCTGCCGTGTAGACCGGCACGTCGGGGTGGTGGGCATGGAAATTGGCCAGCCCCTCGGGCGCGGCCAGCAGGCAGACGAAACGGATCGACTTCGGGCCCGTCTCCTTCAGCCGCTCGACCGCCGCGACCGCCGAATTGCCGGTCGCCAGCATCGGGTCGAGCACGATCGCGTCGCGCTCGTGCATCGAGTGCGGCATCTTGAAGTAGTACTCGACCGCGACCAGCGTCTTCGGATCGCGGTACAGGCCGACGTGACCGACGCGCGCACCCGGCACCACCTCGAGCATGCCGTCGAGAAAGCCGCTGCCGGCGCGCATGATGACCACGAACACCGTCTTCTTGCCGTCGATCACCGGCGAGCGCATCGGCTCCAGCGGGGTCTCGATCTCGATCAGCTGGGTCGGCATGTCGCGCGTGACCTCGTAGGCCATCAGCATGCTGATCTCGTGCAGCAGGCGGCGGAAGCTGTTGGTGCTGCGGTCCTTCTGCCTCAGCAGCGTGAGCTTGTGCTGCACCAGCGGGTGGCTGACGACGTGGACGAACGGTTCGGTCATGCAAGGGGCTCCGGGCGGGGCCGCGCGGCGACGGCCGGGGAAAGGCTAGAAGATCGTGCCGTCGCTTTCGATCCGCAGCGGCGGCGCGCCGTCTGCACGCAGTTCCTGGGCAATCTCGCGTCCCGCGGCCCAGGTGCCGCCCTCAAGGATGCAGGCCAGCGGCAGTTCGGCGGCCGTCCGGCCGAGGCGCTCGCGCACCAGCACCGCCAGTTCGTCGAGCAGGGCCACCGTGAGCGCGCGCCATTCGACGACGAAGTCGTCGGACACCTTCCACTGCCGCTTCAGGGCCGCAGGGTTGCGCGGCACGATCACGCCGCCGTCGAGCAGCAGGCCGCCGTTGCGGTACTCGGGCAGCCCGGTCAGCAGTTCGAGCCCGGTGACGCCGACGCCAGCCCATTGCAGGGGTTCGATCAGCGAGTAGGCAAGCCACTGGCTCAGCTTGTGGAAGGGCACCCAGCCGCCGGTGGTCGGGTCGTGGCCGCCGCCGACCGCGTCGCCCGCCCACCGGTGCGGCCAGACGTCACCCGCGAGCAGGCCCTGGACGCGGCTGCCGCTCGTCCAGATCGGGCCCAGCACGCGCAGCAGTTCGCCCAGCAGCGCGTCGGCGCCGATCTCGGTGCGGGTGCCGCCGACCGTGAGCAGGTCGTAGAGGAGGCCAGGCCGCGCCGGCAGGTCGCTGCGCGCGGCCGCGGCCCCCAACGCCGCGCCCAGGCGCGCGAGCAGCCCGGCGCGGCCCTCGAGGCCGACCATCGGATTGCCCGGATTGACCTGGAACACGGCACGCAGCGCGCTCGAATCGATCTTCGCCAGCGCCATCGCGTCGGCCCGAAGCGGGTCGGTCGGCGATGCCGAGAACGCGCCGCCGATGAAGGCGTGCCAGCTCGCCACGCCCAGCCCCTCGGAACGCGCCAGCACGAGGCCGGTGCCGGGCTCGGCACCCGCGGCGGCCACACCACGGCCCTCGCTGTAGCGCCACTCGGAACCGGCGCCGGCGTCGAGCAGCACGCTGACCACCGTGAGGTCGAAGCGGGCACGTGCCGCGTCGGCCGGGCTGCGGCCGGCGAGCAGCGCATCGAGCACCGGCTTGCGATCGACGCCACCGGCCTCGAAATGCCGCCAGCGGCTGTGCAGCGGGATCCGCAGGTCTGGAAACCGTCTGAGCGTCACCGCCGCGACGCGGTCGGCCACCGCCGGCAGCGCGCCGCGGTCGATCGTGAAGTGGCCGCTGACGTTGCCGTCCACCGCGCGCAGAATCGCGACGCAGCGCGCACGGATCGTGCGCGGGTCGTGCAACGGGGACAGCGGATGGCGCGAAGGCGTCTCGGGCCTTCCACCCTGCTGCGGTGCACCGGCGGTGCGGCCGGTCTCACTCAAGGCCGCGCCCCTGCACCCGGGCCAGGTCGGCCGCGGTCGGCACGCTGCCGTCGGTGAAATAGCCGGCCGCGATCTTGGCCTCAATCTCCACCCGCGCGTCGGCGGGCACCAGTTCGTCCGGGATCTTCACCCGCTCGCCGACCTCGATGCCGCTGCCGGTGATGGCGTCGAACTTGTCGTTGCTCATGCTCACCAGGCGGTGGATCTTCGTGATTCCCAGCCAGTGCAGCACGTCGGGCATCAGCTCCTGGAAGCGCATGTCCTGCACGCCGGCCACGCACTCGGTGCGCAGGAAATACTTGTCGGCGCGGTCACCGCCCCGCTGCCGCTTGCGCGCGTTGTAGACCAGAAACTTGGTCACCTCGCCCAGGGCCCGGCCCTCCTTGCGGCTGTAGGCGATCAGGCCGACACCGCCGGCCTGCGCGCCGCGGATGCACTCCTCGATCGCGTGCGTCAGGTAGGGCCGGCAGGTGCAGATGTCGGAGCCGAACACGTCCGAGCCGTTGCACTCGTCGTGCACGCGCACGGTCAGCGTCACGCGCGGGTCGCCGAGGTCGCGCACGTCGCCGAACACGTACAGCGTCTGGCCGCCGATCGGCGGCAGGAAGACCTCGAGGTCGCCGCGCGTGACCAGCTCGGGGTACATGCCGCCGGTCTCCTCGAACAGCGCCCGGCGCAGCTGGGTCTCGCTCACCTTGAAGCGCGCGGCCACGCCGGGCAGCCACCACACCGGCTCGACCGCGATCTTGGTCACCGAAGCCGAGGCGTCGTCAAGCAGCACGCGGCCATCGGCGGCCAGGCGCTGGAAGGCGATCGCCTGCCTGATCTCGGGCAGGTGGATGTGCGCTTTCGTCACCGCGATCGTCGGCCGGATGTCGAAGCCGCGAGCGATGAAGTCGGCGAACACGGTCTGCACGCCGGCGCCCCAGGGGTCGATCGAGACGATGCGGTTCGCGTCGCCCCAATGCGGGTGCGGGCCGACGGCGTCGGTGGGGGCCGTGTCGGTGAGGTCGGCACGGTGGCCGCGCTCGAGGTTGCCGGCGGCCACGGCCAGGGCCCGATAGACGCCGTAGCTGCCGCTGTGGGTGCCGATCACGTTGCGCTGGCTGCGGCTCGAGGTGCTGCCGATGACCGGTCCGCGCGCCAGCGGATCGGCTGCGCCCCAGCGGATCGCCGGCGCGGCGTCGGTGCCCTGCCCCGGGTGCGAGGTCAGGCGGATGTGGCCGGTGGCGGGGCGTTGGTCCATGGGCGGCGGTTTGCGATGGCGAAGCGGCGAAAGATACGCCAGTTCTCGCCGGCACGGCGCCGGCCACGCCGAATACTGGCCGGCGCCTGCCGATCGCGGCCCGCCATCCGGCCGCTAGACTGCAGCGCCATGCGCCTGCTGGACCTGGGCCACCGGCCCTACGCCGAGACCGAAGCCGCGATGCGCGCGTTCACCGCCGCGCGCGACGCCGACACCGAGGACGAGCTCTGGCTGGTCGAGCACGACCCCGTCTTCACGCAGGGCGTGGCCGGCCGCGACGCGCACGTGCTGGATGCCGGCGACATCCCGGTCGTGCGCACCGACCGCGGCGGGCAGGTGACGTATCACGGCCCGGGGCAGGTCGTGGCCTATCCGCTGCTGGACCTGCGGCGGTTGTCGATCTACGTCAAGGAATATGTCTTCCGTATCGAGGAAGCGGTGATCGACACACTGTGGGCCTTCGGCGTCGTCGGCCACCGCGTGCGCGGCGCGCCCGGCATCTACGTGCGGCGGGCGGACCCCTTCGGCCACGCCGTACTGCAGCCCTCGGCAGCCGATCCTTTCGCCGACCTGGGCAAGATCGCGGCGCTGGGCATCAAGGTCAGCAACCACCGCACGTACCACGGCGTGGCGCTGAACGTGGCAATGGACCTCGAGCCCTTCAGCCGCATCGACCCCTGCGGCTACGCAGGCCTGAAGACCGTCGATCTGCGCACCCTCGGCATCGACGTCGGCCGGCAGCAAGCCGCCGCCGCCCTGGCCTCGCGGCTGGCCTCCCGGCTGGCCTGACGCCGCGGTTCGCGCCGGCAGCGAGGCGGGCCCTTGCCGGGCTCGCCTTTCATCGCCGGGTCACGCCGGCCCGCTCGCGGCCCGCGTCCGAGGCGCCACCCTGCAGGTAGCGCAGCGTGAAGTCGTGGTCCGCGGCCAGGGCGTCACGGACCTGTTCGGCGAACAGCCGCTCCAGCCGGCCGCGCATCAGGGGCAGGCTCGACTCGACATGCCAGACCAGCGTCATGCGAGCCTTCCCCCGCGCCGGCTCGGTGATCGCGCCGACGCCGTGGGCGCGCACGGGCAGTCCGACCGGCACGATGTCGAGCTCGGCGGCGACCTGCGCCACGCCCGTGCGCCGCCACGAGGTCCGATGCCGGATCGTCTGTTCGCTGCCGAGCAGCCTGCGCGCCCAGCCAGGAAGTCGCGACCCGGCCAGGGGCACGACGCGTTCGAGATCGACCTCGATCGCCGACGCGGTGGCGTCGAAGCGGTGCAGGTGGACCGCCGTGGCCCCGAGCGCAAGGTACTTCCGGCGCGGATAGTCGGGTTGGCCGAAGACCGTCCATAGGCGATCGAGCCCGGCCGGGTAGTCCTGGCGGGTGTCGAACTCCATGCCTGCAGCCGCTGTCAGGCGGCGTTCGCCGGGCCCGGTTGAAGCAGCGTGTCGATCAGCAGGTCCTTGTCGACCCATTGCCGCTCGACCCAGGCGCTCAGGCGCTGGCGGTAGGCCTTGTCGCCAACGGGGTCGCCGCCCAGCACGTCAGCGGGAATCTCGCGCTGCTGCACGCGGACCGTGACGGCGCCGATGCGGCCGCACAGCAGGTCCCAGAAGCGCGGCGTGCCCTGCGGATAGACGATCGTCACGTCGAGCAGGGCCTCGAAGCGCTCGCCCATCGTCGCCAGCGCGATGCCCAGGCCGCCGATCTTGGGCTTGAGCAGGTGGCGGTAGGGACTGCCCTGCCGTTCGTGCTTGGCCGCGCTGAACCGCGTGCCCTCGACGAAATTGATGACCGAGGTCGGGATGCGCTTGAACTTCTCGCAGGCCTGGCGCGTGGCCTTCAGGTCGCTGTGCTGGGCCCCCGAGCCGCGACCGCGCTTCATGAACGGGAAGTCCAGCGCCCACCACGCCAGACCGATCACCGGCACCCAGATCAGCTCGCGCTTGAGGAAGAACTTCAGGAACGGAATCCGGCCGTGGAACACGCGCTGCAGCACCAGGATGTCGACCCAGCTCTGGTGGTTGCTCGAGACCAGGTACCAACCGCGGCGGTGCAGCCGATCGACGCCCTGCACGTCCCAGCGCGCCGGCACGACCGCGGCGATCCAGGCATTGTTGACGCCCACCCAGGTCGAGGCCAGCGCGTTGAGCGCGCGGTCGCAGCCGACCCGTACGGCATCGATGCGCAGCAGCAGCTTGCCCAGTGCCGGTGGCACCATCAGCAGCGTGAACAGCACGGTGCTGAACGCCAGCGTGGTGCCGGTGACGATGCCTCTCAGAGGGGCCGGCAGGCGGGCGAGCATGGTGAGCGGACGAGGGAGTGGGGCTGGGCGCCGCGCCGGCGCCCCGGCCGACTCGCGGCTGTGCATTCTTGCGCAGGCGACGGTGCCGCCGCCTGATGTGGCTCAACCGGCCACCGGTCGCGATCCGGCGGGCCGGCGCGACACCAGCCCGCAGCCGTCGCGCACGGGCCAACGCGGCCGGGCGCCGTGACGGCTTCCCGGCCGGCATCACCGGATCACGGGCGGACGGCGATCTCGTTCTTCACCGAGCGCACGCCGGCGACCTTCCAGACCATCTTTTCGGCGTTTTCCTTCTCGTTCATGCTCTTGGCGAAGCCCGACAGCATGACGGTGCCCTTCAGCGTCTCGACGCCGATGCTGGTGGCATCGACGTCGGTGTCGGCGGCAAAGCGGGTCTTGACGTCGGCCGTGATCACCGAGTCATCGACATAGGTGCCGACCTGCTCCTGGCCGCGCGTGACGGCGCAGCCGGGTGCGGTGACGAGGGTGATGATGGCGGCAAGGGCGGCCAGGGCGTTGCGCAGGTACATGGTCAGGCTCCGGTGGGGTGCTTCTGCGGGCGACGGTGCGTCGCCGCCGGCACCGCCACTGTGCGCGGGCCGTCCCGCGGGGGCCGTCGTCCTGCGCACCGGGCCGCTGTAGGACAGGGCCGCGACCGCCGCGCTCAGTCCAGCGCGCCGTCGGTGGACAGCGCCTGCGCGCCGCGGCGCGGCAGCACGAACCCGCGCGCCGCGTCCTCGACGGCCCGGGCGTGGATCAGCGGCGGTTGCGAGCGCACGGCACCGAAGATGGTCGCGAAGGCCACGTCGGCGGCGTCGCGCCCGGTGCCGAAGCGCACGAAGCCCATCGGGATCGCGGTGCCCGAGGGGTCGAAGATGTACCAGCGGTCGCCGAGATAGGCCTCGACATAGGCGTGGAAGTCGGGCGGGCCGAGCACCGGGTCGGCGCCGTAGTCGGTGCCGGTGGCGAAGCGTGCGGGGATGTTCACCGCGCGGCACAGAGCGATCATCAGGTGCGCGAAGTCGCGGCACACGCCGACCTGCTCGATCAGCGTGTCCACGGCCGAGGTGTTGCCGTTCGAGCTGTTGGACGTGAAGCTCACGCGCTGCCGCACCCAGTCGCAGATCGCCTGCGCCCGGCTGTAGCCCTGCGGCATCCACCCGAAGGCGCCGATCGCCAGCTTGACCAGCCGGTCGGACTGGCAGTAGCGGCTCGGATAGAGGTAGCCGATGACCTCGGGCGGCAGCAGCGCGATCGGAACCTCGCGCAGTTCGGCGGCGTCGGCGCGCTGGTGGCACAGGTCGACGGTGGCCGCGTATGACAGCAGCAGCGGCCCGGGCCCGGCGCGCAGGCGCAAAACGCGGTTGCCGCCGACCGGGTCGGTGTGCATCTGGGGCGACAGCGCCTGGCTGATCAGCAGACGCTCGGCCGACACCACCTGGCGCGCGGTGTGCGCGGCGTGGATGTTGACGATGAAGTCGGCGCCCTGGCCGCCGACCTCGTAGGCCAGCTCGACCTGCAGCTCGATGCGCACGCTCTCGGGCGCTACCGGCTGCGTGGCCCACGGCGCCGTTCGATCCGGGACCAGCCTCATGCCCGCGGCTCGTCGGGTTTGAAGAGGGCGACCTGGGCCGAGGCCGGGTCGCCCGGCGCCGGCGCGGCGAGGTCGGCCGAGGATTGGAGGAACGCACGCATGAGAGACTCCATTGGGTTGGCTGCCGGCCCGCAAGACGATGCGATCGGCGCGGCGGGGGCTGGCCGCAGTGTCGTTGGCGGGGCGTGGCGGTGGAAGCGGACCAGAGCCGCGGCGGTCGTAGGCGTTGTCCCACAGGGCGCCGCCGCCTTCGCCGATGGCGCCGCACCCGGCGGCGGCCCAAACTCGGCCTCGCACTGCCTTCGCGCCGGCCTGCCGGTGCGCAGCCGCCTGCCCATGCCGTTCCGCCGCCCATGCGCCAGCTCAGGACCTACATCGTCGAAGACAGCGCGGTGATCCGCGAAGACCTGATCGCCACGCTCGAAGAGCTGGGCCCGGTGCGCGTGGTCGGCAGCGCCGACGACGAGGCCGGCGCGGTGCGCTGGCTGGCCCAGCCGCAGAACGCAGCCGAGCTGGTGATCGTGGACATCTTCCTCAAGGCCGGCTCGGGCCTGGGCGTGCTGCGCGCGGTGGATGCGATGAAACGGGCGCCGGGGTGCGGCCTCGTCGTCCTGAGCAACTACGCGACGCCGGAGATGCGGCGCCGCTGCATCGAACTGGGTGCGGCGCAGGTGTTCGACAAGTCCAACGACATCGATGCCCTGCTCGCCTACTGCGCAGGCCTGGCGGCGGCGCAGCCCGAGGCCGACGGCGATCGCGCGCCCGAAGGTTCCGGCTGATGCCATCGGGCGGACCAGGGCCCGTCAGCGCTCCGGGAGGGCCTGCCCCCGGCCCTTCGGTTGATCTCGGCAAACAGCCGCCAGCCGCCTTGCACGGCTTGCCCAGGTGAGCCCAGCCTAGACTGCGCCGCGCGCCTTGCTGGCGGCTGTTTGCTCAGTCCCGCGGGCCCTCCCACCGCGTTGACAGGCCCTACTGAATGAGCCCGTTCTTCAGCGCGTAGTAGGTCAGGTCGCTGTTGGAGGCGAGCTGCATCTTGTCCATCACCCGGCTGCGGTAGGTGCTGACCGTCTTCACGCTCAGGCACAGGCTCTCGGCCAGGTGGCCGATGGTCTCGCCGGCGGCCAGCCGCAGGAAGACCTGCAGCTCGCGCTCGGAGAGCTGCTCGTGCAGCGGCCGCACGCCTCCGCCCGGGCCTTCGGCGAGTTGCTCAGCCACTTCCGCGCTGACGTACTTGCGGCCGCGGGCGACGGTGCGGATCGCGCTGACGATCTCCTGCGGGTCGCAGTCCTTGTTGAGGTAGCCGCTGGCGCCCTGGCGCAGCAGCACGGTGGCGAATGCGCCTCGGGAAAACCGCTCAGGATGAGCACCGGCAGCACCGTGTCGCGAGCACGGATCGCGGCCAGCGCATCGACGCCGCTGTGGCCGGGCATCGAGATGTCCAGCAGCAGCACGTCGATGCCGCCGGCGCGCACGATCTCCAGCGCCTCGCGGCCGTTGGCGGCCTCGGCGACGACCTCGAAGTCAGGCTGCTCGGCGAAGAACTGGCGCAGCCCGGTGCGAACCACGGCGTGGTCGTCGACGATGGCGATGCGGATCATGTGCGGCGCGTCCTGCTCGGAAGCGCATGATCCCACGTCGGTGGCCCCTCGGCACCGGCGTCGGAAGAGGCCACCCCATGGATGCAGAAGTGATCGTCAAGCGCGGGCGGCTGGCCTTCGTGCTCGCCTGCGGCGCTGCCGCCCTGATGCTGCTGATCAGCGAAGGGGCTCACTGGCAGTCGGCGCGCACGCTGGACCGGCTCGACGCGATAGCAACGGTGCCGGCGAGCGTGCAGGCCTTGCAATGGAGCCTGCTCGACGCGACCGCGCCCGGGCAGGTCGGCGCCAGCGCGGGGCCCGCGCTGGACGCCGGGCTGCAGGCGCGCTCGCGCATTTCGAGTGCCTTGGCCGCGCTCGATGCCCACTACCGCGACCGGCCCGACGCCCTGCCGACACTGGCCGCGCTGCATGCGCTGGTGGCCGCCAGCCTGGCCTCGGCGCGCGCACCGGGCGATGGTCGAGCCGGTGGCACGGGCAGCCTGGCCGATGGCGACGCCGCGATGGCCGGGCTGCGCCGCCTGAGCGCCGATCTGCTGCAGCGCGAGGTGGCCAGCGTGGCGCAGGCCCGCGTCGAGCTGTCACGCTCGCTGGCGCTTGGCCGCATCGGTGTCGCGGCCCTCAGCGCGCTGTGTCTGCTCGCGCTGGGTCTGTACCTGCGCCAGAGCCTGGCGCTCAAGCGCCAGCAGCAGGGATTGCAGCGCCTGCTGCGCGCCGAACGCGATCACCTGGAGATCGAGGTCACCCAGCGCACGGCGCAACTCACCGAGCTGACGCGGCATCTGCAGACCGCGCGCGAGGACGAGCGCAGCCGGCTGGCCCGCGACCTGCACGACGAACTGGGCGCGCTGCTGACGTCGGCCAAGCTCGACGCCGCGCGCATCAAGTCGCGGCTGGGCGCCAACGCGCCGGAGGCACTGGAGCGGCTGGCACACCTGGTCACGATGCTCAATGCGGGCATCGCGCTGAAGCGCCGCATCATCGAGGATCTGCGGCCCTCGGCGCTGGCCACGCTGGGACTGGTGGCCACGCTCGAGATCCTGGGCCGCGAGTTCGCACAACGCTCGGGCATCGAAGTGCGCTGCGACCTGGCGCCGGTTTCCCTGGCCGCCGGCGGCGACCTCGTCGTCTACCGCCTGGTGCAGGAGGCGATCACGAACATCAGCAAGCACGCCAAGGCGCGCCACGTGTGGGTCGTGATGGCCGAGCGCGATGAGCGGGTCGACGTTTCGGTGCGCGACGACGGCGTGGGCTTCGACACCGCAGTGCCGGCGCGCTCGGCCTACGGCCTGGTCGGCATGCGCTTCCGCGTCGAGGCCGAGCATGGCCGCCTGGACGTGCAGTCGGCCCCGGGGCAGGGCACGCTCATCCGGATGAGGCTGCCCGCTACAGCCGCCGCCCCTGGATGACACGAACCAGGATCACGACGACCGCGATCACCAGCAGGACATGGATCAGCCCGCCCATCGTGGTCGAGGTGACGAGGCCCACGAGCCAAAGGAGAATCAGGACGACGGCGATGGTTTCGAGCATGACAGGCTTTCAGGTGGGTGGGGTCCCGCGCGGCGGGCCGGTGGTGCACCGCGTTCGATGCCCGCACTGTAGGAAGCCCTGCCGCTGGCCGGCATCGGACAGCGGCACGGCCGGCTGTAGGACGTGGCCGCGTCGGAGGGCTCGGGGAACGGGCATGTGCGTCGGCGCGCGGAAAGGCACGCGTCCCGGCGGTCGAGACAGCGCGCGACAGAGCCCGCCCGGCCGCGGCTCGATCGATCGGCGATCGAACCCGGGACGTGAGGCCGGCGCCGTGGCAGGCGGCGCCTTACCGCATCTTCGAGGCGATGCGCAGGGTCCTGCCGTCGACGCTGAATCGGCCCCAGCCCCGGTGGTGGATCGTCTTCGGATCGCGCTGCGCTGGGTCGACCCAGGCGGCGAGCACCTCGAGAACGAACAGGTCATAGCGGTTGACGAGCCGGGTGTCGGCCACCCGGCATTCGAGGTTCGCGCAGCACTCGCCGACCAGCGGCGCGACGACCCGCCGGGCGCCCACGGCAGTCAGGCCGAAAGCGGCGAACTTGTCGACGTCGCGTCCCGAGCAGTTGCCGATCGCGACCACCGTGCGGGCGAGCCGCAGCGCCGGCACGCCGATGACGCATTCCCGCGTCTTCCTCAGCGCCGCAAAGCTGTGGTTGGCGCTGCTGACGACGCAGGCCACGCGCGGCGGCTCGAATTCGACCATCATGTGCCACGACAGCGTCATCAGGTTGGCGTGTCCGCGATCGGCCGTCGAGAGCAGCACCACCGGACCCGGCTCCAGCAACTGGTAGACCTGCGACAAGGGCAACGACTTCATGGCCGCCAAGGGCTGACCTCGCAATCCGCCTATCGACGGAACGGAGACCATCTTCGCGTCATCGCCCGGGCGGCGGATTGAGTTGCCGCAACACGGGCGCGCGCCAGCGCCCGCACGACGCGCTCCTCGCCGCGGGAGCGGGCAATGGCAGTTGGGGCCGAGCGGACGGCCGTCCGACGGTGCTTCCGACCGCGCGCCGCACTGGACGACGCAGCGGCCGGTGGCCGGCTCCACGGCCGCCCATCGCCGACGGCGCGGCGCGAAACAAGAGTCACCCTCCGCTCAGGGCCTGGACGATGGCGACGTCGTCGGTCGGCTGCAACGGCCGGGCCAGGTCGCCGGTGCCGTGGCCGTTGACGAACACGCGCATGTTGGGCCGCAGGCGGTCTTGCTCGTCGACGATGCGAAAGCGCATCCCGGGGAACTGTCGGTCCAGGTCGGCCAGGATGTCGCCCAAAGTGGCTCCGGTCGCATCAACCCTGGACACGCGGGTGTACGAATGCAACACGGTGGGAATCAGGACTCGCATCGTCGTCGGGCTCGGGCGGGCGGCGGGCGCAGTGTCTTCCCGCCTCGACGCTACGCCGCCTCCGCCACCTCCACGGCATAGATCTCCGGCAGGTGCCGAGCCATACAGGACCAGTGGCCGCCCTCGTCGCCACTCATCCACAACTCGCCGCTGGTGGTTCCCAGGTACAGACCGACCGGGTCCTGCGTGTCCGCCGTCATCGCCTGTCGCTTGACGGTCCACCAGGCCTGCCGATCGGGCAAGCCACCATCGAGGCGCAGCCAGGTCCTGCCGGCGTTGCGCGTGACGTAGGCGGCGGGCCGGCCCTGCGGGCTCGTGCGCGGCCAGACGGACGTGCCGTCCATCGGGAAGACCCAGGCCATGTGGTCATCGCGCGGATGCACGACCATCGGGAAGCCGATGTCGCCGACCCGCTTGGGCATCTTGCTGCCGATGCGGACCCACCGGTCTGCAGGCCGGTCGAGCCGGTAGATGCCGCAGTGGTTCTGCTGGTACAGGCGATCAGGGTTGCTCGGGCACAGCCGCACCACGTGCGGATCGTGGAAGGCCAGGTTGGACGAGTCGAAGCCTTCGACGACGTCGAGGCCGTCGACCAGAGGCGACCAGCTGCGCCCGCCGTCGGTCGACTCGTGAACGCCGCCGCTGGACATCGCGAAGTACAGGTGCGCCGGGTCTCGCGGGTCCACGATGATCGAATGCAGCTTGGGCCCGTCGGGCGTGCCGTCCTGCGCGCTGCCCATCCAAGCCCGGTACTGCGGATCGTCGTTGATGCCGGAAAAGGGGGCCCAACTGACGCCCCCGTCTTCGGAGCGGAACAGGCCCTGGGGCGAGGTCCCGGCGTACCAGGTGTCGCGCTCGCTCGCGTGACCCGGCGCGAGCCAGAACGTGTGATCGACGGCGCGGGCCGTGACGCCCTCGGCCGCCTTCGCGAACGCGGGAGGCCGCGCCGCCTCCTTCCAGCTGCGCCCGAGGTCGGTCGAGCGGAACACGGTCGGGCCGAGATGGCCCGTCTTCGCCGCCGCCAGCAGCGTGCGTCCATCGCGCGGGTCGAGCTGCAGGTGGCTGACGATGTGGCCCAGGAAGTGCGGCCCGTCAACCTGCCAGCTTCCGCGCCCGGCATCGCCATAGAACAGCCAGGCGCCCTTGCGCGTCGCGACCAGCACGACGACTCGCCGCGACGGCGTGGAGCGCGCGGCGCGCCGGGTCGCGGGCCTTTCGGCCGGCTTGCCGACCGCCGCCTGGACGGGTTCGGACGCCATCACGGTCTCCTGGGTTGAGAGCGACGCGGCTCGTATCGTCGAGAACACCCCGGCGCGGCGAAAAGGGGGGCCGCAACGGCTCATCACATGCCAGTGTGTCGCTGCCGGACCGCCGCGTCCAGCCCGCCGAAGCCCTTCGGCGGCGATCTGCCGGGGTCCGGGGAGGGCAGCAGCGCGGTCTCAGTGAGCGACCAGCAGCACCCTCATGCCCAGCACCTGGCCTGCCGGGCGATCGAACACCTGGATCGTCGTCTGGCGCGGGCTGAAGCCCGCCGGCAGCGCCAGGCTGCCGCGCACGACCTGCTGGCGGCCGATCGACAGCGCGACCGGCTTCGAGGTCACCGAGGTTTCGGTGCGACCCGCAGAGACGCCGGCAACGACCAGCTGCATCAGACCGGACAGCGCTCCCGCGCCGACGCGCTCTCGCGTGAGCACCACGTCGTACGAGAAGATCCCGCCCTGGGCCATGAACCGCGCGGCGCGCACCGCGACGGTGCCTGCGCGGGGGTCGGGCGGCAACGAATCGACGACCGAAGCCAAGTCGTCCTGCAGGCGCTTGGCGTCCGCTCGACTGGCGGCGAGGTCTGCGGCCAGGCCCTTGTCGTCGGCCAGCGCCGCAGCGAGCTGCCTCGTCGCCGCGCCCAGCTCGCTGCTCAGCCTCAGCCGTTCGCTGTCGGCCCGATCGAACGCACTTCGCAGTTCGGCCGACGCTTCCGCCGACAGCCGCGGCGGCAGGTAGCGCACCTGGACGACGACGACACCGGCAGCACCGATCGCCACGCCGATCAACAGCAGCACGAGCCATCGCGGCAGACGCCCGCGCGCGCGGCGGCGTCGATAGGGATCGAAGGTGACAGCTTTGGATCGGCCGAACATCGCGGTCGTGTTGGTCGCCTGGGGTAAGAGGCCGGACGCTACAACGTCCGCGGCCGACCCTTGAAACACGATGTGCCGCGGCTTTCCGCCGCGCGTCGAACGACGGCTTGAACGTCGAGCACGGGCGTGGCGAGTGTGGAATTCACGCAGACAGGCCGGTGGCGCGTTTCCGATGGACACCGTCGCGGCTCAGTCCCTCGGCCTACGGGCCGAAAACCAAGGGGACCACGCCCACAAAGGAGACCTCGCCATGACCGCGACAACCAGCGCCACTTCGTTCTCGACCGCCAACCCGCATGCCCTGGCGACGATTCTGGAAGCCAGCGAGACGAAGAGCATCATCGCGTCGCGCGACATCTTCGACGTTTCGGGCAACAAGCTGTGGGCACGCGATCTGCCGGTATCCAGCGCATTGCAGCGCAAGCTGCTCGACCGCCAGCTGCGCAACCCGCTCGAATGCTGCCTGATGGCCGAGGATGGCGTCACCGCGCACACGCTGGTGCTGGCGGCGCAGAAGTTGGTCGAGAGTCAGACGCCGATCGCGGCGCTTCTGCGCCCCCACGCGGCCAGGATCGTGCAGGAAGTTGCCCAGCTCCCGCTGCATTCGGTGGCGCAGCTGCTGCTCACCGCAGGCCAGGCCTCGCGGCCGGAATCGTTCGCGCACGCGGTGCAGGCGATGGCGCTGAACGGCGCGCTGATGCTCGCGCACGGCGGGACGACGGCCGAGTTGCGCATGGCCATGCTTTGCGGGCTGCTCCACGATCTGGGCGAGATGTACATCGACCCGCGCTACGGCGAGGCCGACGCCGACCGGGCGCTCGACTTCCAGAGCTACCAGCAACTCGTGGTTCACCCGCACGTGGGCGAGCTGCTGCTGGTGCAGCTGACGAACTACCCAAGCGCGATCGCGCGCGCCGTCGCCGAGCACCATGAGCGCATGGATGGCTCCGGCTACCCGCATGGCCTGCAGCGCGACGCAATGTCCGCGATGGGGCGCCTGCTCGCGGTCACCGAGGCAACGCTAGGCGTTCTGCGCGGCGAGCGGCCGGATCTGGCCCGCGCCAGCGTCGCGCTGCGGGTCGTGCCCGGCGAATACGACCTCAGCTGGGTCGGCCGCATCGCCGCCGCGGCGCGCGCCGAGCCCGAGTTGCACGCCCGACTGGACGGCGACGAAGTCCAGGCCCGTCTGGGGCGGCTCGACGCGGGCCTGAAGACCGCCCACGAGACGGTCGGCGCACAGCTGCCGAACGCGAAGTCCCCCGCCTTGAAGGAGGCGCTGACCTTGGCCCAGTTTCTGTTGGGCCGCCTGCGCAAAGGCTGGTACGCCAGCGGGCTGTGGAGCGTGGAGTCGGTGGCGGCGAGCGAGACGGCCGAGGTCGAGTCCATCGAAGACGAGTTGTTCTTCCGCTTGCGCTCGATCGAACGCGCCGCGCGTCTGCGCGCCGGCGACCTCGCGCCGGACGACGCACAAGTCCTGAGGCAGTTGTGCGACTGCCTGGCTGGCGCCGGGCGGTGAGCGCGCCTGGCCGAAGCGCCGGACGCGGCACCTAGCGCCAGGTGTCGCGGCCCGCGGCTTTCGCGGCATAGAGCGCGCGGTCGGCGCGCGCCAGGACCTCGGCCATAGGCTCCTCGGCGCCGGCTTCGGCCAGCCCGGCGCTCGCGCGCAGACTGAGCTTGCGGCCGTTCGGCAGGCGCAGCGGCGTGTCGCGCAAGGATTGCAGCAGGCGCTCGACGGCCTGTTGGGCGCCGTCCCGGCCTGCCGCATGCAGCAACGCGAGGAATTCCTCGCCGCCGAAGCGGAACAACGGCTCGCCGGCCCGGCAGTGAGCGCGCCACACGGTCGCGACATGCTGCAACGCCAGGTCGCCGGCGGCATGCCCGTGCGCATCGTTGACGCGCTTGAAGTGGTCCACGTCCAGCAACACCACGGCCAGTTGTTCGCCGCGACGCATCGCCTGCGCACGGTAGCGTACGAACTCCTCCTCGAGCCCGTAGCGAAGCGGCAAGCCCGTCAACGCGTCGATCCGCGCACTGTGCGCCAGGCATTCGGTCTTGAGTAGCGCCAGATCGGCAATCAGGCCGGCCTGCGTCCGCTCGAAGGTATCCAGCGCCGTGGCATCCCCCGTTGCGCCTTCGAGGATGCGCCCGCAGATGTGGCGAACGGCATCGTGCATCTGCCGATGCTGGTCGTCGAGGCGCTGTGCCGCCACCGCGTCGATGAGATCGAACCGCTCTCGATACCTCCGGAACCAGACACCGAAGCGGCAGCGAAGATGCGCGTCGGCGGCCAGCACGTCCTCGCCGGGCGAAGTCCGCAGCACGGCACAGCGCAGCACGCGGCGCGTCCATTCCATATGGGCCTGCGCGGCTTCGTCCAGCCGCAGGACGAAGTCCTGGGCGTCGTCGCTGAATGTGGTGTGGATCATCGTCGGCCGGACCTTATGCCCTGTGGGAACTGCAGTTCTCTGTCGGCATGCCGGATGGACTTGTCGAAGCCGACGACGCCAGGCGACCGACCGGCAATCCTCCCAGGACGTCGCCTAGCCCGCATTGCGAAGCCAGTGCTCGAGTTGCTCGGCGGGCATCGGCATCGCATACAGATAGCCCTGGGCTTCGTCGCAGCCCATGGCCAGCAGGGCATCGCGCTGCGCCTCGGTCTCGACGCCCTCGGCGATCACCCGCATGTCGAGGCCGCGCCCGAGCTCCACCACCATGCGCGCGATGTTGCCGCGCTCGTCGGTCCGCCCGATCTCGTTGACGAAGGCACGGTCGATCTTCAGACGGTCTGCGCCGAGCTGGCGCAGCACGCTGAGCGACGAGAAACCGGTACCGAAGTCGTCGATCGCGACGGTCACGCCGGTCCGCTTGACATCGGCGAGCACCGCCATCATGAACTCGAAGTCCTCGGCCGCCATCGACTCTGTGATCTCGAGCTCCACATCGTGCGGATCGACGCGCGTCTCGCGCAGCGCGCGGGCCACCATGTCCACGAACCCGGGATCCCGGAACTGGGCCTGCGACACGTTGGCCGACATCCGAAAGCCCGCAAAGCCCAGCTCGTTCAGACGCCGCAGCTGGTGGCAAGCCGTGCGCAGCACGAACTCGCCGATCGGCACGATGAGACGCGACTGCTCGGCCAGCGGGATGAAACGGTCGGGCGGGACGAACCGTCCGTTGTCCGTGCGCCAGCGAAGCAGCGCCTCGGCACCGACCACCTTGCCGGCCGCCAAGGTCACCTGCGGTTGGAAGACCACGAACAGCCGCCGGGCCTCGAAGGCCTCGCGCAGGCCGCGCAGCAGGCGAACGCGCTCGCGCGCATCGGTGCCCATCGATTCCGAAAAGTACTGCGCCGAACCGCGGTGGCGGTGCTTGGCCTGCTTGAGCGCGATCTGCGCGTCCTTCAGCAACTCCAGCCCGCGGGGCGAGTCGTCGCGCAGCCGCACCAGCCCGCTGGTGGCCGCCAGGCGCAACTGCTCGCCTTCGACCACGAAGGCCTCGGCCATCACGCTGGCCAGCGTCTCGGGGTTGACCACCTCGTCGGGCCCGAGCACGCCGAACGTGTCTCCGGCCAGCCGGGCCATCACGATGTCGGGGCCGAGTCGCTGGCCGAGCCGCTCGCCCAGCGCCTTGAGCAGGGCGTCGCCGAAGCGGTGACCCAGCGTCTGGTTGATGCCCGCGAAGTCGTCCACGTCCACCACCGCCATCGTCAGGCCGGCCGGCCGGTGCAGGTGCTTGTCGATCAGCTCGATGAAGCGGTTGCGGTTCGGAATCTTCAGCAGCTGGTCGTTGTAGGCGAGGTCGAGCAACTGGTTGTAGAGCAGGACATTCTCGAGGCCGACCGACATGCTGGCGCAGAACACCTCGAGCAGCTGCCGCTCGAGCGCTCCGATCGCCTGGGCATCGACGTACGCGGCCATGCCGCGCCCGCTCGACGTCGCGAAGTACAGCGCGACATGCGGCTCGAAGATGTTGGTCCGGCTCGACAGGCATCGTTCGAGCGCCGGCCGGATGCGCGGAACGCTCACCTCGTGCAGCGGCCGATGCATCAGGCCGGCGTAGGCGCCTGCCGCGGCGATGATGCGCGAGGTGTCGTCGTCGATCGTCGCCGCCTGGGCGCAGACCAGCCCGTCCGGTCGGATGTCCAGCAGGGCGCAGAGCTGAACGACCAGGCCTTCGGCGAAGCGCTGCAGCCCGCGCAGCTTGCTGAGTTCGGTGCTCGCGCGCACCACGATCTCCAGGCCGCGCCGCGCCTGCTGCAGCGCGACGATCTGGCGGTACGAGCGGATCGCGCTGGTCAGGCTGGTGAACAGCCTCACGCGTGTCAGCTCGGACTTGGTCCGGTAGTCGTTGATGTCCCAGCTGCGGATGGATTCCAGCTCGGGGGCGTAGCCGGGTTGCCCGGTGCGCAGGATGATGCGCAAGGCGTCGCGGCCGAGCTGTTCACGGATCTGCCGCACCAGCTGCAGCCCAGCGTCGGGCGTCTCCATCACGACATCGAGCAGCACGACGGCGATGTCCGCGTGTTCGACGATCGAGTCCCGCGCCTGCCCGGCGGAATAGGCATGCAGCAGGTGCAGCTTGCGGCCTTCGACCGGAACGCCCCGCATCGCCAGTTCGGTGGCACGGTGCACGTCATCGTCGTCATCGACGACCAGCACGGTCCAGGCGGCGTCGACGTCGGGGCCTGCGTCGTCGCCCGCGTCGTCGATCAGCTCCATCAGGGCCGATTCGTCGTCATCCGCTGGACCCGTGGTGTCGGCTTCGTTCATGGCCGGGCAGGCAAGGTGAACTGGAACGTGGCGCCGGCGCCGGGCCGGCCATCGGCCCAGATGCGGCCGCCGTGGCGTTCGATGATGCGCTGAACGATCGTCAGGCCGATGCCGGAGCCCTCGAACCGGTGGTCGTGCAGGCGCGAGAAGGGCTTGAACAGCTCGGTCGCGCGCCGGTCGTCGAAACCGACGCCGTTGTCGCGCAAGGTCACGACCCAGTCGTCGTTGCGACGTTCGGCAAGCAACTCGATGCGCGGCGTTGCGGCATCGCGCGTGAACTTCAGGGCGTTGGACAGCAGGTTGACGAAGACCTGCCGCAACAGCCCGGCGTCGCCGGCGACCTCGGGCAGCGGGCCCAGCACGGCGACGGCGGACAGACTGTCGTCGCCGGTGCTCAGCGAAAGCATCTGGAGCGCCTCCTGGACGGCGGCGTCCAACGCCACCGGCTCGCGCAGCAGGGCACCCTTGGAGACGCGCGCCAGCATCAACAACTCGCCGACGAGGTCGCCCAGGCGCCGCGTCTGCGTCTCCATCATGACCAGCCAGCGGCGGATCTGCGCCGGGTCGGCCCGATCCAGCTCGCTCTGGATCAGGTCGGACAGCCCGGCCAGGCCGTGCAGCGGGCCGCGCAGGTCGTGCGACACCATGCGGTTGAAGTCGTCGAGTTCGGCGACGGCCTGCGAGAGCTCGAGCGTGCGCTGCTCGACACATCGCTCCACCGTCTCGTGGGCCCGTCTCAGCGCCGCTTCGGCCGCGAGCCGGCGCTCGGCTTCGGCGCGCTCTGCGGCACGCGACTGTTGCAGCGACCGGTTCAGCCGTGCCAGCTCGTCGCGCTGGCGCATCACTCCGCTGAGCTGCGCATACGAGCGGATGGCGTTCGTGAGCGTGCTGAACAGCCGCACCCGCGTCAGTTCCGACTTCGTGCGGTAATCGTTGATGTCGAAGGCGCGCAGGGTCTCGATCTCGAGCGCATAGCCGGGTTGCCCGGTGCGCAGGACGATGCGCAGGGCCGTGCGGCCGAATTCTTCACGGATCTGCCGCACCAGCCGCAGCCCGGCGTCGGGGGTCTCCATCACCACGTCAAGCATCACGGCGGCGATGCCGGGCTCGGCGGCAACGACCTGCAGCGCCTGCGCCGCCGAGTAGGCGCGCAGGAAAGAGACCGGGCGCCCCTCGATGGGCAGGTCGCGCATGGCCAGTTCGGTCGCCACGTGCACGTCGGGGTCGTCGTCGACGATCAGGACCTGCCACGCTTCGCCTTCGGACCCGGACCCCGCGTCGCGAGGACAGTCGTCGATCGGTGAAAGCGGATCGCCCAGGCCCTCGGTAACGGCTTCGTGCATGGACGGCCAGCCCCTCTGCGGATGCCGCGAATCTTAGCCCAGAGCGGTCCGCGGCCGACCTGCGGGCCGGGTCGCCTTGCGCTTCAAAACGGCCCGCCGGACCCGGGCGGAGAGGCCGGCGCCGCCATCGGCAGCTCGATGTGGAACTCCGCACCCTGCCCGGGTTCGCTGTGCACGTCGATGCGGCCGCCAAGCAGCCCGGTAACCAGCGTATAGACGATGTGCAGCCCGAGGCCCGATCCGCCTTGCCCGAGCCGGGTCGTGAAGAACGGGTCGAAGATCTTGTTCAGGTGCTCGCGCGCGATGCCTCGGCCGTCGTCGGCTACAACCACGCGCACCCGGTCGGGCGCCAGGCGCTCGGCGCCGACCCGCACCTTGCCGGGCGATCCGCCCTCGAAGGCATGGACCATGGCGTTGTTGACCAGATTGATCAACACCTGTCCGAGCGGCCCGGGATAGCTGTCCATGCGCAGCCCCGCCGGCGTCTCGTCGATCAGCTCGACGCCGCTGCGCCGAAGGGTCGGGCTTAGCGCCAGCGCGATCTCCTGCGCCACCTCGCGCAGTTCGAAGGCGCGGCGCTGGTAGCTGGACTGATCGACCGCGATCTGCTTGAAGCTGCCGATGAGCTCGGCCGCCCGCTGCAGGTTGCGCTCCAGCACCTCGGAGACCTCGCGCGTGCCGGCCAGGAAATCCTCCAGCGCCGATCGCCGCAGTCCCTCGGCCATGGCGGCCTCGAACTCGCGCTGCCGCCCGGACAGCGTGCTGGCCACCATCACCGCGTTGCCGATCGGCGTGTTCAGCTCGTGCGCGACGCCGGCCACCAGCGACCCGAGCGAGGCCATCTTCTCGGAACGCACCAGCTCGTCCTGGGCCTGGCGCAAGCCGGCCAGGGCCGCCTGGAGTTCGCGGTTGGCCTCCTCGGTGCGGGACTGGGCCTCGGCCAGTTCCTCGTTGCGCTGCGCCAGCTCGCGGGTGCGGGCCAGAACCCGCGCCTCCAGCGTCGCGTTGAGCGCCTGCAACTCGCCTTCGATGCGCTTGCGCTGCGTGATGTCGCGAAAGATCGTGCTGGCCACCGTCCGTTCGTCCCGATCGCGGTAGAGGGTGGAGGTGAGTTCGACCTCGAAGGGCTCGCCGCTCGCGCGGACCAGGCTGACCTCGCCGCGCACCCAGCCCTGCGCTTCGCGGGTGGCCAGCAGATCCGCCAGCCGCGGGTCGCGGCTGTCCAGGATCTGTCCGCGGTCTCTTGTCCGGATCTCGCTTTCGCTCAGGCCCAGCATCGAGCAGGCCGCCGGATTGCTCGCGATCACGCCGCCGTCGTCGGGATGCGTGAGCAGGATGCCGTCCATGCTGTTCGCGAACAGCTGCTCGTAGTTCAACTGCAACGCCAGACGGGCGCTCTCGGCCCGCTTCAGTTCGGTGAAGTCGCTGATCATCAAGAGCAGGCGGCGGCCGCGATCCGACTCCAGCGCGATGAAGTTGACGCCCAGCCAGACTTCCTTGCCGAAGGACGAACGAAGGTGGACGAGGTCGAATGTGGGCTGGCCGGACTCCAGCGTCCGACAGGCGAGCTCGTAGATGCCGGACACCTTCCACGATGGGATCCGGTGGATGTTCTGGGCCCTGACCTGCTCGAGCGTGGCGCCGATGTGGCGGGCCATCGCGGGATTGGCGTCGATGCAGTCGCCGTTGCTGTCGTAGATGCAGATGCCGACCGGGGACGACTCGATGATCTGCTGGTTGAGCTGCTGTTCGGCCTTCAGCGCCAGCTCGATGCGCTTGCGATCGGTGATATCGAGGAACGAGGCCATCAGTCCGACCGGGGCACCACCGACCCCGAGCGTGAGACTGGCCCACACGGCCACGTCGAACGTGGAGCCGTCGCGCCGCTGTCCGACCAGTTCGCCGCGCCAGTTGCCGGCGCCACCCAGCAGCACGCCGATCACCTCGCGCGCCAGCGCCGGCTCCTGCCAGAACTCGTCGGCCGGCCGGCCGAGCGCCTCGTCGGGGCTCGCCAGGCCCCACAAGGCGAGAAACGCGTCGTTGACGTAGGTGAGGCGGCCATCCATGCCGGACATCGCCACCGCGTTCAACGAGGTGCGCAGGGCCTCGTCGCGCAGGCGCAGCGCCTGCTCAGCGGCCTTGGTTTCGGTGATGTCCATAACGGCGCCGATGGTCCGGACCTTGTGGCGAGCGGCGCCTTCGCCGCTGAACAACGTCCGCGCACGCGTCGTCAGGACCCGCACGGCGCCGTCGCGCCGGATGATCCGATGCTCGATGTCGAACAGCCCGTCGCCGGCCGGGTCATGGGCCCGCTGGACCGCCGCCCAGATGCGATCCTTGTCGTCCGGAAAGACGCATTCGAGGTAGGCCGCCAGTGTGACCGGCTCGTCGGCGCTGAACCCATAGTTCCGGCGCTGCTCGGCCGACCAATAGATCGTGTCGGTCAGATGGTCATGATCGAAGATGCCGATATGCGCCACCCGGGCGGCCTGCAGCAGCCGGTGCTCGCTGACGCGCAGCGCGTCCTCGCCCCGCCGCGCGGCGGCGATGTCGCGGATGATCGTCGACATGTACAGCACGTTGCCGGCCGCATCCTTGTGACTCATGATCACCTGCGATACCGGGATTTCGCGTCCATCCGAGCCGAGCAAGGCCGTCTCGCCCGACCAGACCCCCTCGCGCCGCGCCGTCGGCATGCCTTCTTGGAGGATCTTGGCCCCGGCCCAGGCCGGGTGGAAGTGAGGGATCTGCAGTTCGGCCACCGGTCGATCGCCGACGCCGCTGACCAGACGGCCGGCGCGGTTCAGGTACAGGATCTGCCCTTCGGCAGATCCGATGCTCACCATGTCGGTGGTCGCCTCGAGCACCGAGACCAGCCGGTCGCGCTCGATCTCGGCCTCGCGGCGCTGCGCCATCTGCTCGCGCAGCTGCCGCTGCGGGCGCTCGACGGTCTCGACGAAGATGGCGTGGTACAGGAACAGGTAGGCGATCACCTTGTAGAGGTGGCCCAAGAGGTTGTAGACGTCGCTCACGCTGGCATACAGCGTGAAGAAGAACTCGCTCAGCGCCATCGCGCACACGGCGACGAACAGCGCTGCGGCTTTGAAGGGCTGCGGCGCTCGCATGCGCCGCCACAGAACCAGCGCGGCGGCCACGTTGACGCCAATGAGTGCGTATTCGCTGCCCGTCTTGAATGGTGTCAGCCCCAGGCCCGGCACGAAGGTGCGCGGGACAACATCGGGATGGAACAGGAACAGCCAATGCGCGAACGCGGTGAAGCCGAGCACCGCCGCGAGAAGCCAGTAGCGGGTCGTGCTGCTGGCGAAAGGTCGCCAGGGGGCGAGCGCCGCTGCCAGCAGCGCCAGCGCAGCCAGCGAGCGGGCCGCGAGCCAGAAGTTGATGGCCTTCTCCGGGTCGCTGGGGGTCACGTACGCCGGCATGCCTGCGAACGAGAGCGCGTGAGAGAAGTCGAGCAGCGCGACGCCGATGAACGCGCACGACAACAGCGCGACGTTGCGCGGCAACTCGCGGCTGTGCGCGTTCCAGCCGACGGCGAACACGAGCGAAGCGATCACGACGGCGATCGTTTCCAGCAGCGTGTGCAGCGGCGCGTAGCCCGCGATGCCGGCGGCGCTCGGCGTTGGCGGCAGCAGCCAGGCCAGCGCCAGGCCTAACGCGAGCAGCGCAACGAGCGCGCCAGCCTTGCGCAGGGGATCTCGGTGCTCGCTGTGAATCATGCTGCGGCATCCTGGCGCAAGTCTGTCGCTTCCCCGAGCATCACTCCACCGTCACGCTTTTCGCCAGGTTCCTGGGCTTGTCGACGTCGGTGCCGCGAGCACAGGCCGTGTGGTACGCGAGCAGCTGCAGCGGCACCACGTGAAGGATCGGGCTGAGCGCGCCGTAGTGCTCGGGCATGCGGATCACGTGGGTGCCGGCATCGCTGGCGATGTGGGTATCGGCGTCGGCGAAGACATAGAGCTGGCCGCCACGGGCGCGCACCTCCTGCAGGTTGCTCTTGAGCTTCTCCAGCAGCGTGTCGTTGGGCGCCACCGTGACCACCGGCATCTGGTCGGTGACCAGCGCCAGCGGGCCGTGCTTGAGCTCGCCAGCGGGGTAGGCCTCGGCGTGGATGTAGCTGATCTCCTTGAGCTTGAGCGCGCCTTCGAGCGCGATCGGGTAGTGCAGCCCGCGGCCGAGGAACAGCGCGTTCTCCTTGCGCGCGAAGTCCTCGCTCCAGGCGATGACCTGCGGCTCCAGCGCCAGCACCGCCTGCAGCGCCAACGGCAGGTGGCGCAGGGCCTTCAGCTCGGCCGCCTCCTGCGGATCGCTCAGGCGTCCGCGCACCTGGGCCAGCGCGAGCGTCAGCAGGTACAGGCCGGCGAGCTGGGTCGTGAAGGCCTTGGTGCTGGCGACACCGATCTCGACGCCGGCCCGCGTGATGTAGGCCAGCTCGCATTCGCGCACCATCGCGCTGGTGGCCACGTTGCAGATCGTCAGCGTGTGCGTCATGCCGAGGCCGCGCGCGTGCTTGAGCGCGGCCAGCGTGTCGGCGGTCTCGCCGCTCTGGCTGATCGCCACGACCAGCGTCCTCTCGTCGGGCACGCTGCTGCGGTAGCGGTACTCGCTGGCGATCTCCACCGTGGTCGGGATGCCGGCGATCGCCTCCAGCCAGTAGCGCGCCACGCTGCCGGCGTAGTAGCTCGTGCCGCAGGCCAGGATCAGCACGCGGTCGATCTTCCTGAAGACCTTGTAGGCGCCGTCGCCGAACAGTTCGGGGCTGATGCCTTCGATGCCTTCCAGCGTGTCGGCCAGCGCGCGCGGCTGCTCGAAGATCTCCTTCTGCATGTAGTGCCGATAAGGCCCGAGTTCGACGGCGCCGCTGTGCGCGCGCACAGTGCGCACCGGGCGCTCGGCGGCGCGGTAGCGGCGCTCGGGGCCGCTGCCCTCGGGGCTGCTGATCCAGTAGCGGCCGAGTTGCAGATCGACGACGTCGCCTTCCTCCAGATAGACGATCTGGTCGGTCACGCCGGCCAGCGCCATCGCGTCGGAGGCGAGGAAGTTCTCGCTCTTCTCGGCCCCGTTCGTCCCCAGGCCCAGCACCAGCGGCGAGCCCTGGCGCGCGCCGACCACGCGGTGCGGCTCGTCGCGGCAGAACACCGCGATGGCGTAGGCCCCACGCAGGCGCGGCAGCGCACGCTGCACGGCTTCGAGCAGGTCACCGTCGTACAGGCTGTGCACGAGGTGGGCGACGACCTCGGTGTCGGTCTGGCTGGCAAAGGCATAGCCGCGCTGCTGCAACTCGGCGCGCAACTCGTCGTGGTTTTCGATGATGCCGTTGTGCACCAGCGCGATCTTCGAGACCTGCCCCGCACCCGGCCCGGGCGAAACATGCGGGTGGGCGTTGTGCACCGCCGGCGCGCCGTGCGTGGCCCAGCGCGTGTGGGCGATGCCGGTGCCGGCACTGACGCGTTCGGCGGTGACGTTGGCTTCGAGTTCGGCCACGCGCGCGGTGCTGCGGGCGCGCCGGATCTCGCCGCCCTGGTGCACGGCCACACCGCACGAGTCGTAGCCGCGGTACTCGAGGCGCTTCAGGCCCTCGAGCAGGATCGGAACGATGTTGCGCGTGCTGACCGCGCCGACGATGCCACACATGGTTCGACTGTCCTTGCAACCGGGGAAGCCGATGCTAGGCGGGTCGTAATGGAATATTCCATCATGTTGTAGCTATTTCGAGAACGAATTCACCATCCAAGGTCGGCGATGAAATTAATTGCCGATGCACGCCGCTCTGATTCGCTATTATTTCAGCATGGATCTCGACGCTACTGACCTGCGACTGCTCGATCTGCTGCAGACCGACGCCTCGCTGTCCAACCAGGAACTGGCCGCGCGCGCGGCGACGTCACCGGCCACGGCGCTGCGCCGCGTGCGCCGGCTCCAGGATCTGGGCGTGATCGAGCGCCGCGTGGCGTTGCTGCACCCGCATGCGCTGGGCGCGGGCCTGACGGCGCTGGTAGAAATCACGCTCGATCGGCAGGGCGCCGAGCACCTCGACGCGTTCGAGGAGCGCGCGGTGGCCGAGACGGCGGTGCAGCAGTGCTGGCGCGTCTCGCCCGGGCCCGATTTCGTGCTCGTGCTGCAAGTGGCCGACATGCCGACCTACCACGCGCTGGTGCAGCGGCTGTTCACGCAGGACGCGAACGTGCGCAACGTGAAGGCCTACTTCAGCGTCAAGCGGGCCAAGTTCGACCCGCGGCTGGACCTGGCGGCGATCAGGCCTGCTTGAGCACGACCAGGCCCTTGAGGTAGTCGCCCTCGGGGAAGCACAGCGTCTGCGGGTGGTCGGGCGCGGCGGCCAGGCGCTCGAGGATCGCGCCATCGACCTCGGCGTCGTGCGCGGCGCCGGCCACGATCTTGTGAAACAGCTCGGGCCCGACGCCGCCCGAGCACGAGAACGTGAACAGCAGCCCGCCCGGCGCCAGCAGCTTCAGCGCCAGGCGGTTGATGTCCTTGTAGGCGCGTGCTGCCCGCTCGGCGTGGGCCGCGGTGGGCGCGAACTTCGGCGGGTCGAGCACGATGGCGTCGAAGCTGCGACCGGCCTTCAGGCTGTCGCGCAGGAACTGGTTGACGTCGGCGTCCAGCACCTCGCTGCGCGCGGCGTCGAAGCCGTTGAGCGCCACGTGCGCCTGTACGCGCTGCAGCGCCGGCGCCGACGAATCGACGCTCGTGACCTGCGTGGCGCCGCCGGCCAGCGCCGCCACCGTGAAGCCGCCGGTGTAGCAGTAGCAGTTCAGCACCTGGCGGCAGCCGAGCTGCCGCACCCAATGCACAAAGCGGGAACGGTTGTCGCGCTGGTCGAGGTAGAAGCCGGTCTTGTGGCCGGACGCCACGTCCAGCGTCAGCTGCCACGCATTTTCAGTGATGGCAACCTCGGTGCCGCCGTCGCCGCGCAGCCAGCCGGTCTGCGGCGGCAGGCCCTCGAGCCCGCGCACGCCGGGGTCCGAGCGCTCGTACAGGCGCGCCAAGCCCGTGGCTTGCGCCAGCAGGTCGGCCAGCAGGTCCTTCCAGCGCTCGGTGCCGGCAGCCAGGAACTGCGCGCTGAGCGTGTCGCCGTAGCGGTCGACGATCAGCCCCGGCAGGCCGTCGGCCTCGCCGTGGATCAGGCGCACGCCGGTGCTGGCGATCGCGAGCCGCGCGCGCAGCGCCAGCGCCGCGGCGATGCGGCGCTCGAAGAAGGCGCGGTCGATGCGCTCGGACTCGATGAAGCTCCAGGCCCGCACCCGGATCATCGAACTGGGGCTGTACGCGCCCCAGGCCAGGAAGCGACCGTCGGCAGCCTCCACGCGCACCGTCTCGCCGGGATCGGCCTTGCCCCGTTCGATGCTGCCCTGGAAGACCCATGGATGGCGGCGCAGCAGCGAGCGCTCCTTGCCCTCGCGCAGGCGGATCGACTTCATGCCGGGGGATTGTCGCTGGGTGCTCGCCGACCCCGCGCCTGGCCCGCGGCTGCGGGGCCCGCGGTCAAGGCTTGCGTCGGGCCCTCGGGTGCGCCGCGTCGTAGACCTTGGCCAGGTGCTGGTAGTCGAGCTTCGTATAGACCTGCGTCGTGCTGATGCTGGCGTGGCCCAGCAGTTCCTGAACCGCACGCAGGTCGCCGCTGGACTGCAGCAGGTGGCTGGCGTAACTGTGGCGCAGCATGTGCGGATGCACGCCAGTCGGCAGCCCCGCCTGCAACGCCTGCGCCTGCAGCCGGTTGCGCAGCTGGTTGGCGGTCAGCCGCGTGCCGCGGCGGCTGACGAACAGCGCCGGCTCGCCGGCCCGCGCGAGACTGGCGCGCTCGTCGAGCCAGGCCTGCAGCGCCTGCAGCGCGGCGCGGCCCACTGGCACGCTGCGCCGCTTGCTGCCCTTGCCCAGCACGTGTGCGGTGGCGTCAGCGAGGTCGATCCAGCCGCGGCCGGCAGCGTCGGCGGCGGCACTGGCGTGCAGGTCGAGCCCCGTAAGCTCACCCACGCGCAGTCCGCTGCCGTAGAGCAGTTCGGTGATCGCGTGGTCGCGCGCGGCCAGTGCGGGTGTGCTGTGCCGCGTGGCGTGCTGCGCCAGCGCCATGGCCTGCTCGACCGACAGCGCCTTGGGCAGCGGCTTGGGCGCCTTGGGCGCGCGGATGCCCTCGACCGGGTTGGCCTTCACCTCGCCCTGCCGGCCCCACCAGCGGAACAGGCCGCGCCAGGCCGCCAGCGCGATCGCGATGCTGCGGCTGGCCAGTCCGCGCGCGCGCAGCTGCGCAACCCAGCCCCGGATGTGGTGCGGCTCGGCGCGACGCAGCTCGACCCCGGCCGCTGCGGCCGAGGCCTGCAGGCGCAGCAGCGCCTCGCGGTACATCGCCACCGTGCGCGCGGCCAGGCGCCGCTCCACCGCCAGGTGGTCGAGGAAGCGCTGCAGCTCGGCGGCCAGCCCGCCCGTTTCGGCCACCGCGGCGCCGTTCACATCGCTGGCGGAGCCGTCGGTCAACGCGGCCATCGCGGCCCTAGGCGGCGGGCAACAGCAGCCGCGACAGCGCCGCTGCCGCGACCTCGCCGATGCGCATCAGGAACTCGGTGCCCATCTCGGCCGCGTAGCGCGTGGGGTCGGGCGAGCCGAGCACGAGGAGGCCAAAAGTGGTCTCGCCCAGGCGCAGCGGGATCATCGCCAGCGACATCACGCCAGCCGCCTCGGCCAGCCAACCTGCCGCCTCGAAGCCGGCGTTGAGGCCGCAGTACGGCAGCGTGAGGCTGGCGGCGAAGCTCTTCACGTCGGCGCTGGCGGGGGCCGTGAACTCGGCGCCCGCGTGCGCACCGTCGACGCCCCAGAGCCGGATCGTGGCCTGCGGAATCATGAATTCATGCTTGAGCGAGTCGACCATTCGCGCCGGAAGCTCGGCCGCGTCGGCGGTGAGCAGGATCGTGCGCGTGAAGCGGTGCAGCCGGTCGGCGATGACCACGTTGTCCTGGCTGTTGCGGATCATCTCGACGATCTTCAGCTCCAGGCCCTTGATGCGCTCGCGCAGCATTTCCATCTGCCGCTCCTGCAGCGAAACGGCGCGCTGGCCGTGCGGGCTGGTGAGCTGCACCGAAGACAGCAGGTCGGCATGGCGCTCGAAGAACCCGGGGTTGTTGGCCAGGTACTGGGCGATGTCGTTCTCGGTAATGCCTTGGATGCTGCTCACAGCTCGATCTCTCCTTGGAAGACGGTGACGGCGGGACCGGTCATCAGCACAGGGGCTTCGTCGTGGGCCCACTCGATCAGCAGCTCGCCGCCGCGGGTGTGAACCTCGACGCGCCGGTCCAGCCAGCCCAGGCGGATGCCGGCCACGACCGCGGCGCAGGCGCCGGTGCCACATGCCAGCGTCTCGCCGGCGCCGCGCTCGTGCACGCGCAGCCGGATCGCGCCGCGCGAGACGATCTGCATGAAGCCGGCGTTGACATGGCGCGGGAACCGCGGGTGGGTCTCGATGCGCGGCCCGAGCGCGGCCACCGCTGCCGTCTCGACATCGGCCACGCGCTGCACCGCATGCGGGTTGCCCATCGACAGCACCGCGATCTCCACGCCTTCCAGCGGCCAGAGCTCGAAGCCATCGCCTTCCGCCGGACGGCGCGGCACCAGGCCGCCGGCGTCGAAAGGGATGCGCGCGTGCTCGAAGACTGGCCGGTTCATGTCCACCGTGACACGTCCGTCGTCGCGCAGGCGCAACTCGATCACGTTGTTGACGGTCTGCACGCGCACCGTGGTCTTGTCGATCAGACCCTGCTCGTGCACATAGCGCACGAAGCAGCGCGCGCCGTTGCCGCAATGCTCGACCTCCTCGCCGCTGCCGTTGAAGATGCGGTAGCGAAAGTCGATGCCCGGCGTCGTGCTCGGCTCGACGAGCAGGATCTGGTCGGCGCCAACGCCGAAGCGCCGGTCGGCCAGGCGCCGCACCTGCGCCGGCGTGAGCTCGATCGGCGCGCGCAGCGCGTCGAGGACGACGAAGTCGTTGCCCGCGCCTTGCATCTTGGTGAACCGCAGCCGCATGCGGGGCATTATCGCCACCGCCTTGGCCCCCGCCACCGACGCGTGCGCCGGATCAGGCCGAAGCAGGTCCCTGTCGCGGCATCTTGTAGCGGTGGTAGCCCCAAAGGTACTGCGAGGGCTTCATCCGGATCACCGCCTCCATCGAGTGGTTGATCGCCAGCGCCGCAGCGGCGTCTTCGGCGCCCTGCTCGCCCACGGCATCGGCGCGGCGCGCGGGCAGCGGTTCTGCCAGCGCCATCGCGTGCACCAGGTAGCCGCCACCGTGCGGCAGGCGCTCGGTCCACAGCACGGCCATCGCGGCGCCGGTCTGCTGCGCCAGCCGGGCGGCCAGCGTCATCGTGTAGGCTGGGCGGCCGAAGAAGGGCGCCCACACGCCCATGCCCTCGGGCGGCACCTGGTCGGGCAGCAGACCCACCGTCTCGCCGCGGCGCAGGGCGCGGATCATCCGCCGCACACCCGCCAGGTTGGCCGGCGCGGTGGCCAGGCGCGGTCGCGCGCGGGCCGTCTCCTCGAGTTCGCGCAGCCAGGCCTGGCGCGCCGGGCGGTAGAGCACGGTGATCGGCTGGCGCGCGCCGAAGCGCTCGGCATAGGCCTGCGCCGAAACCTCGAAGCTGCCCATGTGCGGCGTCAGCAGGATCAGCCCGCGGCCCTGCGCGAGCAGGCCTTCGAGCAGTTCGACGCCGTCCCAGCGCACCGGGTCGGCGATCGCCTGCTCGGGCGAGCGAAGCCACAGCCGCGGCAGCTCCATCACCATGCGCCCGGCATCGGCCACCGCGGCGCAGCGGTCGGCGTCGTTGACGCCGGCCAGCGCGGCGTTCGCACGCAAGCGGCCGCGGTAGCCGGGAGACAGCGCATAGGCCAACCAGCCCAGCGCACCCCCGATGGCGTGCAGATGCCGCAGCGAGCGCCTGGACAGCCAGCGGAGCAGAAAGGGCATCGTTCGTATAATTCGCGAGTCGCCGAGTTAAAGGACAACTTGCGGGGCGACTGCGGGGCTCAAGCATAGCGAGCCGCGCCGGGCCGGCCGCCCGATCCGTTGTGATCGGGCGGCCGGTTCAACAAACCCGCTAAAGCGTTCGCCGCGGTTTCGAGCAAGGTTTCACCGGCGACGCACCCAGTGCAACCAACCGGAGCTTCACCACCGTGGCCAACGACTTCCTCTTCACCTCCGAATCCGTTTCCGAGGGTCACCCCGACAAGGTGGCCGACCAGATCTCGGACGCGATCCTCGACGCGATCTTCAAGCAGGACCCGCGCAGCCGCGTGGCCGCCGAGACGCTGACCAACACCGGCTTGGTGGTGCTCGCGGGCGAGATCACGACCAACGCCCACGTCGACTACATCCAGGTCGCGCGCGACACCATCAAGCGCATCGGCTACGACAACACCGAGTACGGTATCGACTACAAGGGCTGCGCCGTGCTCGTCGGCTACGACAAGCAGAGCAACGACATCGCGCAGGGCGTCGACCACGCCAGCGACGACCACCTGAACACCGGCGCCGGCGACCAGGGCCTGATGTTCGGCTACGCCTGCGACGAGACACCCGAGCTGATGCCGGCGGCGATCTACTACGCGCACCGCCTCGTCGAGCGCCAGGCGCAGTTGCGCAAGGATGGCCGCCTGCCCTTCCTGCGCCCGGACGCGAAGAGCCAGGTCACGCTGCGCTACGTCGACGGCAAGCCGCACAGCATCGACACCGTGGTGCTCAGCACCCAGCACAGCCCCGACCAGAGCGAGACCGCGACCAAGCTCAAGCCCAGCTTCTACGAGGCGGTGATCGAGGAGATCATCAAGCCGGTGCTGCCCAAGGAGTGGCTCAAGGAGACGCGCTTCCTGGTCAACCCGACGGGGCGCTTCGTCATCGGCGGCCCGCAGGGTGACTGCGGCCTGACCGGGCGCAAGATCATCGTCGACACCTACGGCGGCGCCTGCCCGCACGGCGGCGGCGCCTTCAGCGGCAAGGACCCGAGCAAGGTCGACCGCAGTGCGGCCTATGCGGCGCGCTACGTGGCCAAGAACATCGTCGCCGCCGGCCTGGCGCGTCAGTGCCAGATCCAGGTCGCCTATGCCATCGGCGTGGCCAAGCCGATGAACGTGACCGTCTACACCGAAGGCACCGGCGTCATCCCCGACGAGAAGATCGCCGCGCTGGTGCAGCAGCATTTCGACCTGCGGCCCAAGGGCATCATCCAGATGCTCGACCTGCTGCGGCCGATCTACGAGAAGACGGCGGCATACGGGCACTTCGGCCGGGAGGAGCCCGAGTTCACGTGGGAGCGCACGGACAAGGCCGCTGCACTGCGCGCAGCGGCTGGCCTGTAAGGCCATCGCGCTCCGCGCGGCTGGTCCGTGCGCGCGGCGCGTTCATATCGCGCCAGCGATGTGAGCGCGGACCCGAGAACGGGTCGGCGAGGGGCCCGCGGACTCCACGGCGAAGCCGCACTTCTGACGGGCGACGGAAGTCTCCCCTCGTCGCATTCGGCCGTGGACGAGCTGTACGAGGCCAGCGCCCCGCAGCGCGCCCCGCCCCAAGTTTTCGCCGCCGCCGGATTCGAAGAGGATCGGCCCACGAAGCGCGTTCAAGTCCTTGCCCGCCTTGCGGCCGTGCGCTCCGATGTGTCGCGGCGTTTTGGCGTGCGTAGCTTGGGCCTGTTCGGCTCCGCCGCGCGCGACCCGATGCAGCCGGGCAGCGACATCGACATCCTCGTGAAGTTCGACCGATCGGCGTCCTTCGAGCGCTACTTCGGCCTCAAGGACCACCTGGAATCCCGGCTGGGCCTGCCCGTGGACCTGGTGACGGAATGCGGCCTCGAGCCCCGGGCGCGGCAGCATGTCGAGCAGGACCTGATCCGTGTCCCGTGACTGCTGCTGTATGCGGACGATCTGATCGCCAGCGCCGAGAAGATCGGCCGCCTGACAACCGGCCGCGATGGCGAGTCGCTGCGGGTCGACGAAGCGGCTTTCGACGCGGCGCTGTTCAACCCGCAGGTGATGGGCGAATGCGTCAAGCGCCTGCCCGACGAGCGCCGCAACGCCCTGCCGTCCGAGCACCGCGCGGGCCCCGCGCGGCTGCGTGACCTGATCGCGCACAGCGACTTCGCGCTGGGCGCGGACATCATCTGGGACGCGGCCACGCGCCATCTGCCGCCCCTGCTGGACCACGCGCGAGCGCTGCGACAGGCCGAACAGGCCTGAGGAAACCCAGCCGGCGGTACTGGCGAACGCCAGATTCCGCCCCAACAGCCGGCGCAGTACTTTCCAGCCGGCGATCACTCGCAGCCCATGGACCCGGCCATCCCGCCCCCGGGGTGCTCGGGACTGACCATGCGCCGGCCTGACCTACGCTTGCGATGTTGGATGCGAGAACGCCCCGCTGTCGGCCCTGGCCGCGCGCGCCGGCGAAGGCCATTGCGGCGCCGCCGCCTGCCGCCCCCGCAAAGGCAGCCGGCGCACCGCCCGGCAGCACGGCGCATGGGCCGAGCGCGTCCGCGCCGCCGCGCAGGCGCAGGGCCTGCAGACAACCGCGCAGCCGGTGTGGCTGCTGCACTGGGACACGGGCGAAGTGGCCGTGACCGAGGTCGAGCGCAGCGAGCACGCAGCGGCGCTGGCGGTGATGTGGGCAGCGCCGGTCGGAGCCGCCGAGCTTGCCGAGGCGGCCACCGAACGCCGCCGGCATGTCGACGCCGGCGCACCACAGGCCGGGCGGCTGTGCGGCCGATGCCGTGGCCGCTGCTGCCGGTTCGGCGCCGGCCATCGCGCCTTCATCGACCGCCGGCTGCTGCAGCGCTGGCTCGATCGGCGCCCCGGCGCGTCGCCGGCCGATGCGGTGCAGGCCTATCTCGATGCGCTGCCGGCCACGCATCTGGCCGGCGGCTGCCTGTACCAGACCGGGCAGGGCTGCGCGCTGCCGCGCGACAGCCGTGCCGATCTGTGCAACCGCTACGCCTGCGAGGCGCTGCAGCAGGTGCAGGCGGCGGCGCAGGACGACCCCGGGGCTCGCTTGCTGGCGCTTTCCACCGACGGCAGCCACATCGCCGCCGCGGCGCTGATCGATGCCGGCGGCGCGAAGCCGATCGACCTCGGCACCGACGGCGGGCCTTGAGCCGCATGCGCCCGCCCGCACTGGCCGACCTTCGCCGCCATGCCATCGCGCGCAGCCTGTTCGCGCCGACCACGCTGCCGCAAGCCATCGCCCGCCTGGGCTTTGTCCAGGCCGACCCGATCCGCGCGCCGGCCCGGGCGCAGGACCAGACGCTGCGCCACCGCGTGCGCGACGACCGCGCCGGCGAACTCGAGCGCCGCTGCGCGCGTCTGGCCATCGAGGAGGACTTCTTCGTCAACCACGGTTTCGTGCCGCGTGCCACCCACGCGCTGATGCACCCACGCGAAGTCGATGCGCACTTCGCGCACGGCAAGGCGAAGAACTGGTTCGGCGGCGGCAGCAACGCCAGCACGCCAGTGCTCGACGGCATGCACTACCGCGGCCTGCTGCGCATCGCGCGGCGTGAGGGGCGCGTGCGCGTCTATCCGGCGCGTGACGTGCATGGACCCACCACGGAGCCGGTCGGCTGCTTCGACGCGCTGGCCGACATCGTGGTGGCCAAGTATGCGCCGCTGTCCGAGCTCGTGCTGCGGCTGCGTCTGGCGGTGCCCCAGTGGGGCGACCAGCGCGCAGCGGCGCTGCAGCGCGCCAAGGCCCGCCTGCCCTGGGCGCGCATCGACGGCGTGACTTGGTACTGGGCTGCCGGCGAGAACCCGGCCAGCCACCGCCATGCGGAGGACGGGCAGGTGCGGCTGCTGGCGCCTTTCGACCCCGTGGTCTGGGACCGTCGCCGCTTCGAGGCCTTCTGGGGCTGGGCTTGCCGCTTCGAGGCCTACACGCCACCGGCCCAGCGGGTGCGCGGCTGCTACGCCCTGCCGCTGCTGTGGCGCGACCAGGTCATCGGCTGGGCCAACGTCGAGGCGCGCGATCGGACTCTGGCGACCGAGGTCGGTTTCGTCGCCGGCAAGCCGCCGCGCGGGCCGGCGTTTCGCCGGGCGCTGGACGACGAGCTGGAGCGCATGCAGCGGTTCCTGGCCCTCTGACGCGGCTGGCGTCGCTGCGTCACCCGTGAGGCGCAGGCCGCGCGGGCTGTGCCAGCGCCAGCAGTGAAGCCAGAGCCAGGACGCCGGCACTGATCGCCAGCCCGCGCGCCAGCCCGCCGGGGCCGTCGGCAATGCGCCCGACCAGGCTCGGGCCGACGATCTGTCCGGCCGCAAAGACCATCGTAAAGGCGGCGATGCCCGAGGCCCACTGCGCCGGCGGCGTGTTGTGGCGCACCAGCGCCGTCGTGGAGGCGACCACCGACAGGAACACGCCGCCGAACAGCAGGCCCGAGGCGAACACCACCGCGAGCCGGTCGCTGGCCACTGGCAGCGCGGTGGCCAGCGCGAGCAGGCCGTTGAGCAGCGCCAGCGGCCGACCGCTGCGGTGGCGCTGCAGCAGCCGGGCCCACAGCCACGACGACGCCACCACGCCCAGCCCGAGCAGGGCGTAGAAGCCGACGATCGCCGGTCCGGGCAGGCCGCGCTCGCGCAGCAGGGTGATGATGAAGGTCATGTAGCCGATGTAGCCAAGGCCAAACATCGAATAGGCAGCCAGACCGAAGGCGAACGGCCTCAGGCCGAGCCGCACGTGCGCCGCGCCCGGCCGTGGCGGGACGGCGAGGCGCCGGGTGCCGGCCGCGGCGAGGGCTGCGGGGACAGGATTCAAGCCAAGCTCCAAACCCGCTCCCAACAGACACCGCTCGGGCAGCATCTGCCGCCACAGGCCGATGGGCATTCCCGTGTCCACCGTGCGCCAGAAATTCGTGGGAACGGCGAGGTCGGCGTTGCCCTCCCGCGCCCACGTCACGGCATCCAACCCCATCCGCCAGGCGGTGACCGGATTTGCCGGGACGCGAACCCCGATTCTCCGGCGCGATCCCAGCAGCCGGCGCACCCGGCCCATGAACGCACTAAGAAGGGTCCGGCCCTCCGCTTCCCGGCCCGGCGCGAAGTGGTAGCCGTGGCGCATCCAGTCCAGTTCGAGGCCGTCGAAGTCGTAGCGCGCGGCGACCTCCTCGATCAGCCGGAAGGTGTAGTCGCGGACTTCAGGCCGGCCGAAGTCGAGCGCCTTGTCGCGCATTTCGCCGCGATACGGAATGCGACGGAATTCAG
>JBBINW010000016.1:0-77787 GCA_037443665.1 Betaproteobacteria bacterium | reverse complement strand
CCCACCATGTCAAGGTGGTGCTCTAACCAGCTGAGCTACGCGCCTGGGCCAGCCAATAAGTATATACGAGGGGTCATCGACACCTACCGGCGGCGGGCGTGATGGACGCCCGCCACGTGACCGATCTGGGCCAGCACCGGCGCCAGCCGAGCGGCGTCGGCAGCTTCGACCGTGAAGGTCATCCACGCCGTGCCGCGATCCTTCGCGCCCTGCGTACGAACGCCCGTGACGTTCATACGTTCCTTGGCGAAGACTTCCGAGATGTCGCGCAACAGGCCCGCCCGGTCGCCTGCCTCGATCACCACGTCCAGCGGGTAGACCGCCGGCCGGTCGGCGGCGGGCGCACCCCAGGCGACCTCGATCACGCGGCCGGGCGACGCCACGGCCATGTGGCGGAAGTTGGGGCAATCGCGCCGGTGCACGGCCACGCCGCGGCCGCGGGTGACGAAGCCCGCGATGGCGTCGGGCGGCGCCGGACGGCAGCAACGCGCCAGCGTCGTCAGCAGCGAATCGACTCCGACCACGAGCACGCCGCCGCGGCTGCCCCCGGCCTCGCTGCGGGGGCGATGCAGCGCGATGTGGTCGTCGGCCGGCGGCGGCTCGACCGGGCGCAGCAGGTTCTCAATGTTGCGCAGCGAGTACTCCTCCTTGCCCACCACCTCGAACAGCGCCTCGGCGTTGCGGAAACCCAGCTGCGCGGCCAGCGCGTCGCGCTCCAGCGCCGTGCGCCCTTCGCGCTGGAGCAGCTTCTCAACCGCGTCGCGGCCGCGGGCGATCGTCTGCGACTGCTGCTCGAGGTTGAACCAGGCGCGCACCTTGGCCCGCGCGCGCGGGCTGGCGAGGTAGTGCAGTTCGGGGTTGAGCCAGTCCAGCGACGGGCCGCCTTCCTTGGCCACCGTGACTTCCACCGTCTGCCCCGACTGCAGCGGCGTGTTCAGCGGCACCATCGCCCCATCGACGCGCGCGCCGCGGCAGCGGTGGCCGAGGTCCGTGTGCAGGCTGTAGGCAAAATCGACCGGCGTGCCGCCGACCGGCAGGTCGATGATCGTGGCCTGCGGCGTGAAGACGTAGATGCGGTCGTCGAACGACGCCCCAGCGCCTCCTGCGCCGGCGCCCTGGCTGCTGAAATCGCGCTCCCAGGCGAGCAACTCGCGCAGCACGGCCTTGCGGGCTTCGGCAATGCGTTCCTCGACTTCGGCGCTGACGCTGACGCCGGCGTAGCCGCGCACGCCGGCCTCCTTGTACATCCAGTGCGCAGCCACCCCATGCTCGGCGCGCTCGTGCATCGCGCGGGTGCGGATCTGCACTTCCAGCGGCCTTCCGTCCTTGTCCTGGACCACGGTATGCAGGCTCTGGTAACCGTTGGGCTTGGGGCGCGCGATGTAGTCGTCGAACTCGCCGGCCAGCGGCGGCCACGCCTCGTGCACGCGGGCCAGCGCGGCGTAGCAGGCAGCCACGTCGTCGACGACCACGCGAAGCGCGCGCACATCGTGCACCTGCTCGAAGGCCAGGCCCTTGCCCTGCATCTTCTTCCAGATGCTGTACAGGTGCTTGGGCCGCCCTTGCACGTCGGCCTTCAGCCCGGCACGCGCAAGCACGCCGGCGAGTTCGGCGATGGCCGCTCGCACGCGCTCTTCGCGCTCGGTCCGCTTGAGCTCGACGAGGCCGGCCATGCGCTGATAGTCCTGCGGCTGCAGGAAGCGGAATGCCAGGTCCTCGATCTCCCACTTGAGCTGCCAGATGCCGAGCCGGTTGGCCAGCGGCGCGAACACCTGCTGCGATTCGCGCGCGATGTCCACCGGACACTCGCACCTGCTCGCGGCGTACCAGCGCAGCGTCTGCAGCCGCGAGGCCAGGCGCAGCAGTACCACGCGCAGGTCGCGCGAGAACGCGAGCAGCATCTTGCGCACCTGCTCGGTCTGCTGCAGGCCGGCACCATCGCCGCCTTGTGCGGTGCGCACCGCGCGCTGGATCTGCACCAGCTTGCGCGTCAGCGTCACCAGGCTGGCGTACGACGCGCCGAAGGCCTTGCGGACCATCTCCTCGGGGCGCTGCAGGTGGTCGCCGGCATAGACCAGATAGGACGCCGCGCACAACGCCGGCCCGCCGCCGATGGCGCGCAGCACCGCGGCCACGCCCTCGGCATGCCCGAAGGCGTCCTCTCCGGTGTCCAGCCGCTGGCCGCTGAGCAGGGGCTCGGCGAAGGCGCGCGCGCGCTGCTCGGGATCCACCTCGTGCGCGCCGGGTACGCTGGCCAAATGGACGATGGCCGCCGCGCCCTGCGCCGTCGCCGACGGGCTGTCGGCGGCCGGCTTCATCGCCCGAGCAGGAAGCCGCGGACGACCGCGCGCTGGTCGGCCGGCACCAGCGTCGGCGCGTGGCCGACGCCGGCGAACTCGTGCAGCCGGGCCCTCGGACCGCGCCCGGTCATCGCCTGCGCCGTGGCCGCGCTCAGCAGATCGGAGTCGGCGCCACGCAGCAGCAGCGTCGGGCAGCGCAGGCGGTCGTAGGTCTGCCACAAGGCGGCCTCGCCGTTGGCGGCGGCCGCCGGCGTGATGGCGCGCAGGCCGACGGCGATCGCCGGGTCGTAGTGCGACTTGAAGCCGTCGCCGTCGGGCACCAGTTGCGGTCGCGTCAGCGCCAGCCACTGTTCCCGCGTGTGAGGACCGAAGCCGCGCGAGATCGACCACAGCGCGTCGGCCGCCTCGTCCAGGCTGCGCCAATGCGCCGGCACGCCGAGGTAGCCGCCAATGCGCTGCAGCGCCGCCGCCTCGATCACCGGCCCGACGTCGTTGAGCACCAGCCGCCGCACCGGCGACCCCGGCAGGCCGGCCAGCCCGAGACCAATCAGCCCGCCCATCGAGGTGCCGACCCAGTCCACCTGCTCGACGCCCAGCCGTGCGACCAGGGTCACCATGTCGGCGACGTAGTTCGGGATCGCGTAGCCGGCCGGGTCGGCGACCCAATCGGATTGCCCGCGGCCGACGACGTCCGGGCAGACGACGCGGACCTCGCCGGCGAGGTCGCGCGCCAGTGTGTCGAAGTCGCGGCCCTGCCGCGACAGGCCGTGCACGCACACCAGCACGCGCGGGTTGGCGGGGTCGCCCCATTCCCAGTAGGCCATGCGGTGCAGGCCGCGGCTGTCCAGGCAGCTGACGAAGGCGAGGCGGGGTTCGGTCATTTCGGGCTCGATCGGGCAACGGTTCGGGCGACCATGCTAGCAACGACCCGGACCGGCCACGGACCATAGTGCGCGCTGCCGCGGCCCATCTCCTATCTCATCTGCACGCTGCCACTGACCGTCACGCTCACCAAGGCCTTGCCGGCTTCCACTGGCAGCGCCTCGGCAGCGGCCGCGCGCGCGCTCATGGCCTGCACCATCGGCAGCGGAACCGGGCCCGGCAGATCGGAGGACAACGTGACCTCGCGCAGCGCATAGCCGTCGAAGCCGAACTGCCTGGCCACCGCCGCGGCACGGGCGCGGAAGCGGTCGATGGCCTGCGCGGTGACCTCTCCCTCGACGCGCT
Source organism: Betaproteobacteria bacterium (assembly GCA_037443665.1). Taxonomy (GTDB): domain Bacteria; phylum Pseudomonadota; class Gammaproteobacteria; order Burkholderiales; family Burkholderiaceae_C; genus Rubrivivax. The sequence continues at coordinate 74,260 of JBBINW010000016.1, read as the reverse complement.
CGCGGGCCTCGCGCGACAGCGAGAAGCCGACGCGGGCGATCGTCATCGTCTGCACTCGAGCGGTGAGCTCGGCGATGGCCTGGGGGTCGCGCCCTTCGACGACCAGCTCGGTGTTGCCCTGCCATGCCACCACGGCCGGCCCGGTGTTCGCCGCGCCCGCCTTGGAGCTCGGCGCCGCGTAGCGCGGAACGAGCGAGAAGCTGCCGGTGTGCACCTCGAGCTGCGTCGGCCGCGCCGCCTTGCGCGCCAGCGCCAGCGCGGCATCCAGCGCCTGGCGAAGCTGGGCCTGCACGGCGGCGGCTTCGGGCCCTTCGCGGCTGGTCGAGAAGACGACCGTCAGCCAGTCCTTGGCCACCTCGGTGGTCGCTGTCGCGCTCAGAACGACCACGTTCTCCGGTCGGGGCTGGTTCTGCGCCAGCGCCGGGCCGACGGCCAGCGCCAGCGCGCACGCGGCGAGCAGCCGGCTGCAGTTGCGGGATCGGGCGGGGAGTCCGGGGTTCATCGTTGTCCTTTCCTGGTTGAGGCACCCGGCGCATCACCCGAGCCCGAGCGAGAAGCGGCCGGGGCACTTTCGCGCCGCAGGACGCCACGACCGTGCGATCTTCCCCCTAAAGACTTGTAACCAGTGGTCAGGGCCCCGCGAAATGCCCTAAGCGCGCACCGCACAATGCTGCTGTTACAAATTCGGAGTCGCCGATGAGCACCAGTGCCAATGCCCGCGCCGACCGCATCGTCGTCGTCGATGACGACGCGCGCATCCGCGACCTGCTTCGCCGCTACCTGTCGCAGGAAGGCTTCGACGTGCTGCTGGCCGAGGACGCCAAGGCGCTGAACCGGGTGCTCACGCGCGAGACGGTCGACCTCATCGTGCTCGACTTGATGCTGCCGGGCGAGGACGGCCTGTCGATCTGCCGTCGCCTGCGCGCGGCCAACGACTTGACACCGATCATCATGCTCACCGCCAAGGTCGAGGACGTCGATCGCATCGTGGGCCTGGAGGTCGGCGCCGACGACTACCTGCCCAAGCCCTTCAACCCGCGCGAACTGCTGGCCCGCATCCACGCCGTGCTGCGTCGCCGCCCCGCTCCGGAGGCGCCCGGGGCGCCCTCCAAGGACGCCGAGCTGGTCACCTTCGGGCCCTTTGAGTTCGATCTCTCGCTGCGCCGGCTGTCCAAGAACGGCGAACAGATCGCGCTGACCACGGGCGAGTTCTCGATGCTCAAGGCGCTGGTGCGACATCCGCGCCAGCCGCTGAGCCGCGACAAGCTGGCGCAACTGGCACGCGGACGCGAGTTCGAGCCCTTTGACCGCAGCCTGGACGTGCAGATCTCGCGCCTGCGCAAGATGCTCGAGCCCGATCCGGCGCAGCCGCGCTACATCCAGACCGTCTGGGGCGTCGGCTATGTCTTCGTGCCCGACGGCGCCAGCTGAGTCGATGGCCCTTACCGATCACTTCCGGTGGCAAGCCGAACCACTGTCGGCCTGAGCCTCTTCTGGCGCACCTTCTTCCTGCTGGCGCTGCTGCTGGCGGGCGGAATCGCGGCCTGGCTGCAGACGCTGCGCGCGCTCGAGCTCGAGCCGCGCGCGGTGCAGGCGGCGCAGCAGACCGCGGGCCTGGTCAACCTCGCGCGCGCTGCGCTGCGGCAGGCCGACGGCATCAACCGCGTCGCACTGATCAAGAGCCTGACGGCGCAGGAGGCGACCAAGGTCACGCCGCGAGAGCCCCAGGACCGCTGGGAGGACTACGGTGTCGATCGGTTCACGCGAAGGGTCAGTGAAGAGCTGCAATCCGCGCTCGGCCCAGACGCGGTGGTCGCGCGCAGCGTCAACGGCACGCCGGGGATGTGGGTGGGCTTCTCGATCGATCGCGACCTGTACTGGCTTCAGGCCGATGCGGGCCAGGCGCGTCCGATCAACCGCAGCACCTGGCTGATCTGGATCGGCATCTCGCTGATGGCCACGCTGGTCGGCTCGGTGGCGATCGCCAGCCTGATCAACCGGCCGCTAAAACAGCTGTCGTTCGCGGCCAGCCGCATCCGCGACGGCGATCTGGATTCGCGTCTGGACGAGAACACGCTGACGAGCGAGATCCGCGAAGTCAACAAGGGCTTCAATCGGATGGCGCGCGAGCTGGCGCGGGTCGAGGAAGACCGCGCCGTGATGCTCGCCGGCATCAGCCACGACCTGCGCACTCCGCTGGCCCGGCTGCGGCTCGAGACCGAGATGAGCGTCTACGACGAGGAGGCCAAGCGCAACATGGCGCTGGACATCGACCAGCTCGACGCGATCATCGACAAGTTCATGGACTATGCCCGGCCTGGCGAAACCCAGTTGCGGCCGGTCTCTGTGGCGCAACTCATCGACCGCGAGGCCGCGGTCTTCCGCGACCCGAGCCAGGTGCGCATCCAGACCCGCGTGGCCCCCGAACTGGAGGTCCTGGCCGACGAGACCGAGCTCGGCCGCGTCTTCCTCAACCTGTTCGAGAACGCGCGCCGTTATGGTCGCGGCACCTACACCGGCGTGGCCGAGGTCTCGGTGAGTTCGGTGAAGACCGGGCCGTGGGCGATCGTCAGCGTGCGTGATCATGGTCCCGGCGTGGCGCCGGAGAAGCTGCCGCAGCTGACGACACCGTTCTTCCGTGGCGACGCCGCGCGCACCGCGGCCACCGGCGCCGGCCTCGGGTTGGCAATCGTCGACAAGGCCATGCACCGCATGGGCGGCAGCCTGGAGCTGGCCAACGCACCCGACGGCGGGCTGATCGCGCACCTGCGCCTGAAGCGCGTGCCGCCGGCGGTGTCGCGCAACGGCACCCACTGAGTTCACACCCGACCACGGGCCGTGCGTGGGCCGCGATTGCCGGCTGCTGGGGCGCAGGATCGTGGGCCACGCGCCCGTGCGCTACGGGCCGTGCCAGTCTCACGCTGAGTCGCCGACCTGCCGCTGCTCGTCGAGCAGGCACACGGCCCGCGCCTCGATCGACCGGCCTTCGCCCACCGGCCCCAGCTTCTCGGCCGTCTTGGCCTTGACGCTGACCTGACCGACACCGACCGTCAGCGCAGCCGCGATGCGCTCGCGCATGGCGGGGACGTGGGGCGCCATCTTCGGCGCCTGCGCAATGATGGTCGCGTCGACGTTGACGAGGCCATACCCCGCAGCCCGCACGCGGCGCATCGCTTCGGTGAGCAGCGCGAGCGAATCGGCGCCCTTGAACGCCGGATCGGTGTCGGGGAAATGGCTCCCGATGTCGCCCAGCGCAGCGGCCCCGAGCAGGGCGTCGGTGATCGCGTGCAGCAGCGCATCGGCGTCCGAATGCCCCAGCAGACCGTGCGTGTGCGCAATCGTCACGCCGCCAATCACCAGTGGTCGGCCGACCACGAGCTGGTGCGTGTCCCATCCTTCGCCGATGCGCAGCTTCATCGCGTCTCCAGCAGTCGCTCGGCGAGCGCGAAATCGGCCGGCCAGGTGAGTTTGAGGTTCTCGATCTCCCCCGGCACGAGCCGGGGTGCGAGGCCCACCGCTTCGACGGCGCTGGCCTCGTCGGTGACCGCCGCGCCGTCCTGCGCCGCCTGCGCCAGCGCGCGCTGCAACACACCGATGCGAAACATCTGAGGCGTCTGCGCCAGCCACTTGCCGTGACGGTCCAGCGTCGTGGCGACGCGCGCGCCTCGCAAGCCGGTCGATTCGCTCACGGGCTGTGATTCCTTTAGCGTGTCGGCCAGCGGCAGCGCCAGCAGGCCGCCCACGGCGTCCTCCAGGCAGGCGTCGAGCAGCCGGTCGACCCACGCCGGCCGCAGCAGGCAGCGCGCGGCATCGTGGACCAACACCCAGTCGTCGGGCGCGGCGCCGCGCTCGCGCAGCACCGCGAGACCACGGGTGACCGTCTCGGCGCGCGTGGCCCCGCCGCAGCGCGCGACCCAGGCGCGGTCGCCGGTGAACCCGCCTGCCTGCGATTCGAAGAGGCGGTCCTGCGGCGCCAGCACGACCAGCGTCGCCGCGAGGCGAGGCACGGCCGCCAGCGCGGCCAACGTGTGCGCGACGACGCTGCGCCCGGCCAGCAGCGCGTACTGCTTCGGCCCGCCGGTGCCCGCACGCAGCCCGACGCCGGCACAGGGCACCAGGGCAAAGCAGCGCGCGGCATCGGACATTGCGGCGGATTCTAGAATCCGGTCCGGTACGCCCCGCGGTGACCCGCAGCACATCGGTCGGGGCGATCTGCTTTTCTCGCTCCCGATGCAACTCCCCACCATCGCGCCAGGCAGGCGCTTCACGCTGCCCCGCCCCGTCGGCTCTGCCGATGCGCTGCTGCTCGCGCGGATGGCTCGCAGCCAGGCCGATGGCGGGCGGCTGCTGGCCGTCTTCAGCGCCGAGCCGTCCGACACCCAGCGCCTGGCCGACGAGATCCCGTTCTTCGAGCCCGGCCTCCGGGTGGCCGTGTTCCCCGACTGGGAGACGCTGCCCTACGACAGCTTCAGCCCGCACCAGGACCTGATCTCCGAGCGTCTGGCCACGCTGTGGCGGGTGCGCCAGGGCGAGGTGGACGTGGTGCTGCTGCCAGCAGCGACAGCGCTGACGCGCCTCGCTCCCCCCTCGTTCCTGGCCGCCACCACCTTCAACTTCAGGCAGAAGTCGAGGCTGGACGAGGCGAAGCTGAAGGACCAGCTCACGCTGGCCGGCTACCAGCACGTCAGCCAGGTCGTCTCGCCCGGCGAATACGCCGTGCGCGGCGGGCTGATCGACCTGTTCCCGATGGGCTCGCCGGTGCCCTACCGCGTCGACCTGTTCGGCGACGAGGTCGATTCGATCCGCACCTTCGACCCCGACAGCCAGCGCAGCCTGTACCCGGTGCCCGAGGTGCGGCTGCTGCCCGGACGAGAATTCCCTCTCGACGAGGCCGCCCGCACGGCATTCCGCGCCCGTTGGCGCGAGCAGATCGAGGGCGACCCGACGCGAAGCCGCATCTACAAGGACATCGCGCAGGGCATCGCCGGCGGCGGCATCGAGTACTACCTGCCGCTGTTCTTCGACGCGCCGGCGACGATCTTCGACTACCTCGGCGAGCAATCCGCGCTGGTGCTGCACGGCAAGGTCGACGAGGCCCTGGCGCATTTCTGGGACGACACGCGCGAGCGCCACCGCTTCCTGCAGCACGACCCCGAGCGGCCGATCCTGCCGCCGGCGGCAGTCTTCATGCCGGCAGAGGAGTTCTTCGGCCGCACGCAACCGCATCCGACGCTGTCGCTGCGCGGCGGCGACGAAGTCGAGTGGGCGCGACCCCTGCCCGACCTGAGCATCGACCGCGGCGCGACCGAGCCGCTGGGCCGGCTCGAACGCCACATCGACGGCTCGCCGCATCGCGTGCTGCTGGTCGCCGAAAGCGATGGCCGGCGCGAAAGCCTGCTCGAGCTGCTGCGCGACCACGGCATCCAGGTGCCGAGCGTGGCGTCGCTGGCCGAGTTCCTCGCCGGCCCGGAGCAGGTCGCGATCGCGACGACGCCGCTGGCCGAAGGCTTTCACTGGCACGAGCCGGCAGACCGGATCTCGGTCCAGTTCGTCACCGAGACCGAACTCTTCGCGACCACGCCGCAGGCGCGCCGCCGACGCAAGCAGGAGCAGGTCAGCAGCGTCGATGCGCTGATCAGGGATCTCTCGGAGCTGAAGATCGGTGACCCGGTGGTGCACCTGAACCACGGCATCGGGCGCTACCAGGGCCTGGTCAACATCGACCTGGGCGAGGGGCCGTCGGAGTTCCTGCACCTCGAATACGCCGACAAGGCCGCGCTGTACGTGCCGGTGTCGCAACTCCACCTGATCGGCCGCTACACCGGCGTCAGCGCCGAGGAAGCGCCGCTGCACAAGCTGGGCTCGCCGCAGTGGGACCGGGCGCGGCGCAAGGCGGCCGAGCAGGTGCGCGACACCGCCGCCGAACTGCTGCATCTGTATGCGCGACGTGCCGCCAGGGAAGGCTTCGCGCACCGCTTCAGCGCCCACGACTACGAAGCCTTCGCGGCCAGCTTCGGCTTCGAGGAGACAGCCGACCAGCGCGCCGCGATCCACGCCGTGATCCAGGACATGATCGGCCCGAAACCGATGGACCGACTGGTCTGCGGCGACGTCGGCTTCGGCAAGACCGAGGTCGCGCTGCGCGCCGCCTTCGTCGCCGTGCATGGCGGCAAGCAGGTCGCGATCCTGGCGCCGACCACGCTGCTGGCCGAGCAGCATTACCAGACCCTGGTCGATCGCTTCGGGCAGTGGCCGGTCAAGGTGGCCGAGCTGTCACGTTTCCGCAGCCCGAAGGAGGTCAAGGCGGCGCTCGAAGGCATCGCCGCCGGCACGGTGGACATCGTCGTCGGCACCCACAAGCTGCTGTCGTCGGACGTCAAGTTCGCACGCCTGGGCCTGCTCGTGATCGACGAGGAGCACCGCTTCGGCGTGCGCCACAAGGAGGCGATGAAGGCGCTACGCGCCGAGGTCGACGTGCTAACGCTAACGGCCACGCCGATCCCGCGCACGCTGGGCATGGCGCTCGAAGGCCTGCGCGACCTGAGCATCATCGCCACCGCACCGCAGCGGCGCCTCTCGATCAAGACCTTCGTGCGCAACGAGGGCAACGGCGTGATCCGCGAGGCCGTGCTGCGCGAACTCAAGCGCGGCGGCCAGGTCTACTTCCTGCACAACGAGGTCGAGACGATCCAGCACCGGCGCCAGAAGCTGATCGAACTGCTGCCCGAGGCGCGAATCGCCGTCGCCCACGGTCAGATGCCCGAGCGCGAACTCGAGCAGGTGATGCGCGACTTCGTCGCCCAGCGCCACAACGTGCTGCTGTGCTCGACCATCATCGAGACCGGTATCGACGTGCCGAGTGCCAACACCATCGTCATCAGCCGCGCCGACAAGTTCGGCCTGGCGCAGCTGCACCAGCTGCGCGGCCGCGTCGGGCGCAGCCATCACCAGGCCTACGCCTACCTGCTGGTGCCTGACACCGAGGGCCTGACCAGGCAGGCGGCGCAGCGGCTGGACGCGATCCAGGCGATGGAGGAGCTGGGCTCGGGCTTCTACCTGGCGATGCACGATCTCGAGATCCGCGGCGCTGGTGAGGTGCTCGGCGAGCACCAGAGCGGCAACATGATGGAGGTCGGCTTCCAGCTCTACAACGACATGCTGGCCGAGGCCGTGCGATCGCTCAAGGCTGGCCGCGAGCCCGACCTGCTCAGCCCGCTGGCCGCCACCACCGAGATCAACTTGCATGCCCCGGCGCTGCTGCCCGACGCCTATTGCGGCGATGTCCACGTACGGCTGTCGCTGTACAAGCGGCTGGCCTCGGCCGAGAAGCCCGAGCAGATCGACGCCCTGCTCGAGGAGATCACTGACCGCTTCGGCCGCCTGCCCGCGCAGGGGCAGGTCCTGTTCGACACCCACCGGCTGCGCGTTCTGGCCAAAACCTACGGCGTGCTCAAGATCGACGCCGGCCCGAAGCTGATGAACGTCACCTTCCGCGCGGGCGCGCCGATCGAGGCACGCCGGATCGTTGAGCTGGTGCAGAAGAACCGTGCCATCAGGCTCGCCGGCAATGACAAGCTGCGCATCGAGCGCGAGATCAGCGCCCCGGCCGACCGCGCGCAGTACCTGCGCGAACTGCTGCGGGCACTGGGGCAGCCGCTGCCCCTGCCTGCGTAGATCGGTGCCACGCGCCGCGGCCGCGCTGCGACGTGCAGCCGCCAGGGCGGATCGCTAGCGTCAGAATCCGCGCATGAACGACCCGAACACGCTCGCGGCCCGCCTGATCCGCAACTTCAACGACGTCGCTCTCGAGCCCTTCGTGCGCGAACCGCTGTACGAGAGCCGCAGCGCGCGCCTGGCGGCCGGCACCGCGGCGAAGACGCTCGGGGCGTCGATCGACGTCGTGGCGCCGGGCAAGCGCAGCTGTCCCTACCACTTCCACCATGCCGAGGAGGAGATGTTCGTCGTTCTCGAAGGCAGCGGCACCTTGCGCGTGGCCGGCGAGATGCTGCCGCTGCGCGCTGGCGACGTGGTCTTCGTCCCCGCCGGGCCCGCGTATCCGCACCAGATCGTCAACACCTCGGACGCGCCGCTTAAGTACCTTTCGATCAGCACCCGAGCATCGCCCGAGATCTGCGAGTATCCGGATTCGGGCAAATTCCTGGCGATCGCCCGCGACGGCGAACGCAGGGTGTTCCGCGCCATCCAGCGCCCGGGCAAGAGCGTCGACTACTGGGACGGCGAACCGTGAGCGGCGGGCTCGAAGCCGCGCGCGAGGTGCAGCCCGGCCTGTGGGTGCGCGGCTTCGTGCCGCCGCTGCGCCTGGCCGACTTCCGGCTGGCGGCCTTCGATATGGACTCGACGCTGATCAACATCGAGTGCATCGACGAGATCGCAGCGGCGGTCGGGCGCAAGGCCGAGGTCGCGGCGATCACCGAAGCCGCGATGCGCGGCGAGATAGCCGACTTCAAGGAAAGCCTGCGCCGGCGGCTGGCGCTGCTACGCGGCGTGGCGGCGGCTGCGCTGGAAGAGGTCTATCGCGAGCGGCTGCAGATCAACCCCGGCGTCGAGACCTTCGCCGCCGCCTGTCGCGGCGCCGGCCTGAAGACGCTGCTCGTCTCCGGCGGCTTCACCTTCTTCAGCGACCGCGTCCGCGATCGGCTGCAGATCGACTTCGCGCGCGCCAACCGGCTCGAGATCGTCGACGGGCGGTTGACCGGCGGCCTGCTGCCGCAGCCCTGGGGCGAGATCGTCGACGGCGCCGAGAAGCGCCGTGTGCTGCTCGAGGTGGCCGAGCTGATGGGCATCTCGCCGACGCAGGCGATCGCTGTGGGTGACGGCGCCAACGACCTGCCGATGATGGGCGCCGCGGGCCTATCGATCGCGTTTCACGCCAAGCCCGCGGTGCGGGCGCAGGCCATGGTCTCGATCACCGAGGGCGGGCTGGACCGAGCCCTGGCGTTGCTTGGCGCGGGGCCTGCGCTCAGCCCGGGTTGAAGACGAGCTGCACGCGAAGCACGCGCTGCGCCGGCAGCGGTGCATAGCGCCATTTCGCAAGCGCCTCGGTGATGTAGCGCTGCAGCGAAGAGGGTGCGGCGGGGTCCACCGCCAGATCGGCCACGCTGCCGTCGGCGCGGATCGTAAGATCGACGTCGACTTCGACCGTGCGGCCAATCGCCTCAAGGGTCCGGCGCGGCACGTCGGGCTCGACCATGTTGACGAGCTTCAGCGGCACGAGCATGGCCGCCAGCTCGGGCCGCGGAGGCGCCTCGACATCGCCCAGCGCGCTCGGCTCCGCCTGCCCGACCGGCCCGAGCGCTGTCACCGCGGTGGCCAGCGGCTCGCCGAAGCCCGCGGACGCGACGAGCACGGCCTCGGCCGGCGCTGCCGGCTTGGACGCCGCCGGCGGTCGAGCCGCGGCTGCGCCATCGGCGGCGACGTCGGCGTCCGCACCTTTGCGGCTGAACTTGGAGGCTTCCAGGATCATGCGCAGCGGGTTCTCGGCCTGGCGGCGCGCCCGCTGCATGGCCGAAGAAGCCGCGTCGTCGCCGGGCGCCTGGGCGCCGGCGACGAGGGGCGCCGCGGCAACGACGGCCAGCAGCAGCATCGTGCAGGTGACGGAGCGGTAGATCGGCATCGACATCTCCCGGACCGCGTGCAGCGATCGAGCACCGGCCATCGGTTATCGGCCGCCGTCGATCCGGGTTGAGCGACGCACGCGAGCGGCGCGCGCGAGGCGGCTGGCGAAGCGCTCAGGCCTCGATCTGCGCCCAGGCGCGATCCAGCCGCTTGGCGCTGACGGGCTGCGGCGTGCGCAGTTCCTGCGCGAACAGGCTCACGCGCAGTTCCTCCAGCAGCCAGCGGTACTCGTCGAGCCGCGCATGCGGCGCGCCCTTGAGTTCGGCCACCCGTCGCAGCCAGCGCTGCTCCAGCGGTCGCAGCTCGGCCATGCGGGCGGTGTCGCGCGCCGCGTCGGCACGCAGCTTCTCGAGGCGCAGCACGATCGCCTTGAGGTAGCGCGGCAGGTGCTGTAACGCCGCCCAGGGCGTGTCGCGAAGGAACTGCCTGCCGACCAACCGCTGCAACTGCGCCTGCACATCGTCGGCGATCTCGCGCTGCGGCCGGCTGTCCTTGAGCTTGCGCTGCGCCGCCGCGAACTCGGCGAGCACGACGCCGGCCAGGCGCGCGGCCTCCTGCGCGATCAAGGTCAAACGCGCACGGCCCTCTTCCAGCCGGGCCTTGAAGGCAGCCGCGTCGGTGGGCAGCGGGTCGGCCAGGAAGGCGCGATCGAGCGCCAAGTCGATGATCTGCGCGCGGAGCTCCTCGAGCGTCCCGAGCGCCAGGTAATGCCCGGCCATCTCCTGCAGGCCGGGAATGTTCTTTTCCAGGTACTTCAGCGGCTCGCGCAGCTGCAATGCCACCAGCCGGCGCAGGCCGGCGCGATGTCGAGCGGCGGCGCTCGCGGGTTCGTCGAAGACCTCGACCTCGACATGCGTGCCTCGGTCGACCAGCGCCGGGAATCCCACCAGCACCTGGGCACCGCGACGGATCTCCATCAGTTCGGGCAGCTCGCCGAAGTCCCAGGCGACGTGACGCACTGGCTCGGCGCCGGCCTCGCCGGAAGCGTCACCGGCAGCGGCCGATCGCGGCCCCCGACCCTCGGCCTGCGCCGCCGACCGTATGGGCGCACCTGCCCCAACGCTTCGAACGTCGCCGGACAGCGCCTGCAAGGCCGGGGTCGGCGCGCTCTTCAGCACCGCCAGCGCCTGGAATGCGCTTCGCGCCTGGCTGCCGAGTTCAGCCTTCAGGCTGGCCAGGTCACGTGACATCGCGAGCTGGCGGCCATGCTCGTCAACGACGCGGAAGTTCATGAACAGGTGCGGGTTGAGCTGGTCGAGCTTCAAGTCGTTGCGCTGGATCGCCAGCTGGGTGCGCTCGCGCACCGCCCGCAGCAGGGCGTCGAGCAGGCCACCCTGGCCGAAGGGCGCGAGCTCGCAGAACTCGGCCGCGAACTCGGGCAGCGGCACCAGGCGCGAGCGCGGCCGCTGGTGCAGGGTCTTGCACAGCGCCAGCACCTTGGCCTGCAGCATGCCGGGCACGAGCCATTCGCAGCGCTCGTCGCCGACCTGGTTCAGCGCATACAGCGGTACCGTCACCGTGACGCCGTCACGCGGATCACCCGGCTCGTGCAGGTAGCTGGCGGTGCAGTCGATGCCGCCCAGGCGCAGCGTGCGCGGGAAGGCATCGGTGGTGATGCCAGCCGCCTCGTGGCGCATCAGCTCCTCGCGCGTGAGCTGCAACAGCCTCGGCTGCTTCTTGACTTCCTCGCGGTACCAGCGCTCGAGCGAGGAACCGCTGCAGACATCAGCCGGCAGCTGCTGGTCGTAGAAGGCGTGGATGAGCTCGTCGTCGACCAGCACGTCCTGGCGCCTGGCCTTGTGCTCGAGTTCCTGCACCTGCGCGATCAGCTTGCGGTTGTGGGCCAGGAACGGCAGCCCCGTCTCCCACTCGTTGCCGACCAGCGCCTCGCGGATGAAGATCGCGCGCGCCGCAGCCGAATCGACGCGACCGAAGTTCACGCGCCGATTGTTGTAGATCACGATGCCGTACAGCGTGGCCCGCTCGAGCGCGATCACCTCGGCCGCCTTCTTCTCCCAGTGCGGCTCGAGCAGCTGTGTCTTCAGCAGGTGCCCGGCCAGCGGCGGGATCCACTGCGGCTCGATCGCCGCGATGCCGCGCCCGAACAGGCGCGTCGTCTCGACGAGCTCGGCGGCCACGATCCAGCGCCCGGGCTTCTTGCTCAGGTTCGCGCCCGGGTGGCGCCAGAACTTGATGCCGCGCGCGCCGAGATACCACTCGTCGTCGTCCGCCTTGCAGCCGATGTTGCCCAGCAGCCCGGCCAGCAGCGAGAGGTGTATCTGCTCGTAGGTCGCCGGCGCCGTGTTGAGCCGCCAACCGTGCTCGGCAACCACGGTGTGGAGTTGCGAATGGATGTCGCGCCACTCGCGCACGCGGCGGGGGCTGATGAAGTGCTCGCGCAGGCGCTGCTCCTGCTGGCGGCTCGTGAGCTTGTGCGAATCGACCTGCGCATCCCTGGCCTGCGCATGGCCGTGGATGCCGCGACCCGCCTCGATCCACTGCCAGAGCTTGAGCGCGCCGACGAACTCCGAGCGCTCGTCATCGAAGGGCTTGTGCTTCTCGTCGGCGGCCTGCGCCTTGTCCTGTGGCCGGTCGCGCACGTCCTGGCCGCTGAGCGCGGCGGCAATGACCAGTACCTCGGACAGCGCCTCATGCCGGCGCGCCTCCAGGATCATGCGACCCACGCGCGGGTCCAGCGGCAGGCGCGAGAGCTCCTGGCCGATCGGTGTCAGCTCGTTGGCGTCGTCGACCGCGCCGAGTTCGGCCAGCAGCGCGTAGCCATCGGTGATCGCCTTCTTCGGCGGCGGCTCGACGAAGGGAAAGTCCTCGACCGTGCCCAGGTGCAGCGCCTTCATGCGCAGGATCACGCCGGCCAGCGAACTGCGCAGGATCTCGGGGTCGGTGAAGCGCGCCCGGCCTTTGAAGTCGTCCTCGCCGTACAGGCGGACGCACACGCCGCTGGCCACCCGGCCGCAGCGCCCTGCGCGTTGCTGCGCCGCAGCCTGGCTGATCGGTTCGATCTGCAGCTGCTCGACCTTGCTGCGGAAGCTGTAGCGCTTCACGCGGGCCAGCCCGCTGTCGATGACGTAGCGGATGCCGGGCACCGTCAGCGACGTCTCGGCGACGTTGGTCGCGAGCACGATGCGCCTGCCGTTGCCGGGCTCGAACACGCGATCCTGCTCGGCCTGGCTCAGGCGCGCGAACAGCGGCAGGATCTCGTGCACCGGCCCGCCCCGCGCGGTGCTGGCCAGGTGCCGGCGCAGGTGGTCGGCGGTCTCGCGGATCTCGCGCTCGCCGGGCAGGAAGACGAGGATGTCGCCCGGCCCCGCGGCGCTGGCGCCCGCTGATCCACGCCAGAGCTCGTCGACGGCATCCGCGATCGCATCGTCGAGATCGAACTCGCGGCCCTCCTCGTAAGGCCGCCAGCGCTGTTCGACCGGGAACAGCCGGCCGGAGACCATGATCACCGGCGCCGGCCCGCTTGCCGCGGCGAAGTGGCTCGCGAAGCGCTCGGCGTCGATCGTGGCCGAAGTGACGATGAGCTTCAGGTCGGGCCGCCGCGGCAACAACTGCTTCAGGTAGCCGAGCAGGAAGTCGATGTTCAGGCTGCGCTCGTGCGCCTCGTCGATGATGATCGTGTCGTAGGCCGACAGCAGCGGGTCGCGCTCTGTCTCGGCGAGCAGGATGCCGTCGGTCATCAGCTTGACCGAGGCGCCCGGCTGCAGCCGGTCCTGGAACCGCACCTTGTAGCCCACCACTTCGCCCAGCGGCGAGTTCAGTTCGTCGGCGATGCGCTTGGCCACGCTGCTAGCGGCGATGCGCCGCGGCTGGGTGTGGCCGATCAGGCCGCTGCCGCCGGCGCCCAGGCCGCGACCGAGCTCGAGCGCGATCTTCGGCAGTTGCGTCGTCTTGCCCGAGCCCGTCTCGCCGCAGACGATCACGACCGGGTGTTCGCGGATCGCGCGCGCGATCTCCTCGCGCCTCGCGGAGACCGGCAGCGACTCGGGGTAGGTGATCGGCGGGACGGGGTGCGCCAAGGCGGCGCGCTGGCGGGTCGGCACGGGGCGGGGATTATCTCCGGCCCCGGCAGGCTCACATGGCGACGTACGCGATCACGCTGATCATCGCGCCCTGCGGATCCTGCAGGACGGCCATGCGGCCGACGCTCGGGATGTCCATCGCCGGCACGACCACCTTGCCGCCGAGTGCCGTGCAACGCTCGATGGTCTTGTCGGTATCGGCCACCGTGACGTAGCAACCCCAGTGTGGGGGCATCGGCAGCGCGTCGGGCGGCATCGCCATGATGCCGCCCACGCCAGCGCCGCCCACGTTGACCACGCGGTAGCCGCCCATCGCGGCGTTCGGGGGCTTGACGTCCCAGCCGAAGAGCTGGCCATAGAACGCGGCGGCGGCCGCCGGATCGGTGGTGACGAGTTCGCTCCAGCTGAACGCGCCCGGGGTCTTGAAGACGTCCATCATGGTCTCCTTCACGAGGGGTTGGGGGTGACATCCTCCGGCCACCTGGCGCGCGCGTCAACGTCGACCCGACGACCGCGTGCGGCACAATCTTGGGGGTCATGAGCGTCGTCTTCCCGCACACCTTCGTCCCCTGGTTCCGCGCCGTGGCGCCATACATCCACGCCTACCACGGCAAGACCTTCGTCGTGGCGCTGGCGGGCGAGGCGATCGCGGCGGGCAAGCTCAACGCCTTCGTACAGGACCTCGCGATCCTGCATGCGATGGGCATCAAGCTGGTGATGGTGCACGGTTTCCGGCCGCAGGTGACCGAGCAGTTGGCGGCCAAGGGCCACACCTCGCGCTATGCGCGCGGGATCCGCATCACCGATTCGGTGGCGCTCGACGCCGCGCAGGAGGCCGCCGGGCAGTTGCGCTTCGAGATCGAGGCCGCGTTCTCGCAAGGTCTGCCGAACACGCCGATGGCCAACGCCACCGTTCGCGTGGTCTCGGGCAACTTCCTCACCGCGCGCCCGGTGGGCATCGTCGACGGCATCGACTTCATCAACAGCGGACTCGTGCGGCGTGTCGACCAAGCGGCGATCCGGCGCGCAATCGAGTCGGGTGCGCTGGTGCTGCTCAGCCCGTTCGGCTTCTCGCCCACCGGCGAGGCCTTCAACCTGACGATGGAAGACGTGGCCACCGCGGCGGCGATCGCGCTGCAAGCCGACAAGCTGGTCTTCCTGACCGAGATCCCCGGCATCCGCGAACGCCCGGACGACGCCGACAGCGGCATCGACACCGAACTCGCGCTTATCGACGCGAAGCGCCTGCTCGCCGCCCTGCCCGCGCCGACGCTGCCCACCGACACCGCTTTCTACCTGCAGCATTGCGTGAAGGCCTGCGAAGGCGGTGTCGAGCGCTCGCACATCCTGCCGTTCGCCACCGACGGCGCGTTGCTGCTCGAGGTGTTCACCCACGACGGCGTCGGCACGATGGTCGTCGACGAGAAGCTCGAGAGCCTGCGCGAGGCCACGCCCGACGACGTCGGCGGCGTGCTGCAGCTGATCGAGCCCTTCGAGCGCGACGGCACGCTGGTGCGCCGCGAGCGCACCGAGATCGAACGCGACATCGGCAACTACAGCGTCGTCGAGCACGACGGCATCATTTTTGGCTGCGCCGCGCTCTATCCCTATCCCGAGGCACGCACCGCCGAGATGGCAGCGCTGACGGTTTCGCCGCTGTCGCAGGGCCAGGGTGACGGCGAGCGGCTGCTCAAGCGCATCGAGCACCGGGCCCGCGCCGACGGGCTGGACAGCATCTTCGTGCTCACCACGCGCACGATGCACTGGTTTCTCAAGCGCGGCTTCACGCACGTGGACCCCGACTGGCTGCCCGAGGCGCGCAAGCGAAAATACAACTGGGATCGGCGCTCGCAGGTGCTGGTCAAGAAGCTGGTCTGATTCGAGGAGATGGCAATGGCCCGGATGGTGCAGTGTGTATATCTAAAGAAGGAGGCCGAGGGCCTGGGTTTCGCGCCTTACCCGGGCGAACTCGGCAAGCGGATCTACGAACACGTCAGCAAGGAGGCGTTCGAGCTCTGGAAGAAGCACCAGACGATGCTCGTCAACGAGAACCGGCTCAATCTCGCCGATGCCCGTGCCCGTCAATACCTCGCCCGCCAGATGGAGCAGTTCTTCTTTGGCGGCGAAGCCGACAAGCCAGCGGGTTATGTCCCGCCCGCTGCCTGAAGGCCGACGCATATTCGGGTATTGCCCGGCATCGCGATTTCTGCGCGACGGTATATTCGCGACCAGCGGCGGGTTTTGGAGATAAGCAATGAGCAAGAATGCACTGAGCGACCTTCTGGCACAACGGGCCGAGCTCGAAAAGCAGATCGCCGACGTTCAACGCGAGCAGCGCGCCGCCGCCATCGCACAGGTCAAGACGATGATGGCCGAATATGGCCTGACCATGGCCGATATCGGCGGCGCCGGCAAGACACCTGCAGCGCCAAAGCGTGCCGCTGCCAAGGTGGCGGCGAAGTACCGCAATCCCGCCACCGGCGACACCTGGTCGGGCCGCGGCCTCAAGCCCAAGTGGCTGAGCACCGCGCTGGCCGCCGGGCGCCAGTTGTCCGATTTCAAGATCTGACGTCTTCGGCGCCGCAGATCCGCGCTGCTGATCCACATCCCATCTTGACCGGCAGCCTGCGCCCGCGTCCGCTGCGCGAACGCGTGGCGACGTGGAGCGCCACCACGGCCATGGGGGTTCGACTGGCCGCCGTGGCACTGGGCGGGCTGGCGCTGGCCGACGCCGGCGCCCTCAGCCCCGACCTCAGGCCCTGGGGCGCGATGGCGTTGGCGGCGGGGCTTGCGCTGGCCGCCGAGTGGCGGTGGGGCCTCGCCGCTTTCGCAGGCAGCCTCGTCGGCCTGCTGCTCGCGTTGCTCAGCCTGCGAACGCCGATCCCGCTGGCCTTGTTCGGCACGGCCGCCGCCGGCTGCGGCGCGCAGTCGGCAAGCGCCGCCTTGCGTCGCCTGCGCTTCGACGCGCGCCTGGAGCGGGGTGCCGACGTGGCCGCGCTGGCCATCGCCGTGCTGTTCGCGGCCGCCTTGCCGATGGCCCTGGCGATGGCCGCCTGGGAAACGGCCGCGCAGGCGAGCGGCCTCCGGTCGGCCACGATCACCGGTTGGGGCGTGCTCGGCCTGGGCATGTTGACCACGACGGTGGCGGTGCTGGCCTTCGATCGCAGCCTGCTGCACGCGCTGCAGCAAGCCACGGCCTGGCGCGAGCAGCTGCTCGGCGCCAGTGCCGTGATGCTGATGCTCGGCCTGCTGTGGCTGGCACCGGCACCGCGTTCGTCGGTCGCGACGCTGGCCTTGTTCGCGCCGCACCTGGTGGTCGTGGCGCTGGCGCTGCGCGGTCAACTTGCGCTCGCCGCCAGCGGCCTGCTGGCAGCCGGGCTGCTGGCCATCGGCGGCGCCCGCAGTGGCCTTTCGATGTGGGACACGTCGGACAGCGTGAACGCGGCGCTGTTCGCGCTTCTGGGGTCGGCCTTGGCGCTGATGCTCTTGGCACATGCCGCGATGGTCGAATGGCGCGCGCGCCTGCAACGCTGGGAATGGGCGCTCGACGGCTCGCGCCTGGGTGTGGCCGACTGGCATCTGCAGCGCGACGAGAGCTTCGCGTCGGCCGCCTGGCGTTCGCTGACCGGGCACGCGGACAAGGGCTGGAGCCCGCAGGCCTGGCAGGCCCAGGTGCATGCGGACGACCGCGAGCCCCTGGCCCAGGCGGTGGTCGCACTGACTTCAGGCGAGGTCGGCCGCCGCCAACTCGAAATGCGCCTGGAGCGTGGCAGCGGATGGCGCTGGGCGGAGGCCACGCTGATGGTCATCGAGCGCGACGGCGCAGGCCGCCCGCTGCGCCTGCTGGCGACACTGGCCGACGTGCAGGACCGGCATGAGGCGCTGGAGCGACAGCTGATGTCGGCCAGCCTGTTCCAGCACCTCCACGAAGGTCTGCTGATCACCGACGCCGACCTGCGCGCACTCGACCTCAACCCGGCCTACACGCAGATCCTCGGCGTGCCGCGCGAAGAGCTGCTCGGCACTGTCCCTTCGCTGCTGCGGCCGACGCCGGCCGACCCGGTGGCGCGGCAGCAGCGCGCCGCGATGTGGGCCAGCCTGCGCGACCAGGGCAGCTGGCGCGGCGAATTGCTCGAGCGCCGCCGAAACGGCGAGATGTGCACGCTGGCGGCCACCGTCTCCACCGTGCGCGGCCCGGCGCAGGACTTGCGCTATCACGTGCTCGTGATCTCCGACATCACCGAGCAGCAGGCGCAGCGCGAGCTGCTCGAGCGCCAGGCCCGCTTCGACGAACTGACGCGCCTGCCCAACCGCGCCCACCTGTCGCAGTTGCTCGACGACGCGATCGTCGCCGCCGACCGCGATGGCTACCTGCTGGTGGTGTGCTACCTCGACCTGGACAAGTTCAAGCCGATCAACGATCGCTACGGTCACGCTGCAGGAGATCGCCTGCTGGCAGAACTGGCCGGCCGCCTGCGCAGCGCCCTGCGCAGCCGCGAGCATTGGGCCGATTCGGCGGCCCGGCTGGGCGGCGACGAGTTCGTGCTGCTGCTGCGCGCCGGCACGCTGGAGGAGGCGCGGCTGGCTGTCGAGCGGGTGCTGCGAGTGGTCTCGCAGCCCTACGTCATCGACCCCTTGCAGGACCCGGTGCAGGTCACCGCGAGCATGGGCGCGACCGTCTATCCGGTGGACCGCAGCGACGCCGACGCACTGTTGCGCCACGCCGACCACGCGATGTATGGTGCCAAGCAGGCCGGCCGCAACGGTTACCTGTTCTTCGACCCCGAGCACCGCCGCCGCACCGAGCAGCGCGTGATGGCGATCGGACGCATCCAGGAAGCGCTGGACCAGCAGGAATTCGTCCTCCACTACCAGCCCAAGGTGGACATGCGCAGCGGCCGCGTGCTTGGCTTCGAGGCCCTGCTGCGCTGGGAGCATCCACAGCAGGGCATCGTCGCGCCGCTGCAGTTCCTGCCGTTGATCGAGGAGACAGGGCTGTCCTCGCGCATCGGTGACTGGGTGCTGTCGCAGGCCCTCGATCATCTGTCGCAATGGCGACGCGGCGGGCTGGACTTCGCGGTCAGCGTCAACGTCTCGGCACGCCACCTGCAGGAGCCCGACTTCGCGCAGCGCCTGGCCGAGCTGCTGGCGCGCCACAGCGAGCCGCTGGCCTCGCATCTCGAACTGGAGATGCTGGAGCACGCGGCCCATGCCGACATCGAGGCCACCTCGGCGCTGGTGGCGCGCTGCCAGGCCCTGGGCGTGCGCTTCGCGCTCGACGACTTCGGCACCGGGTACTCGACGCTGGCGTACCTCAAGCGGCTGCCGGTGGATGTGCTGAAGATCGACCGGTCGTTCGTCCACCACATGCTCGACGACACCCAGGACCGGGCCATCGTGGAGGGCGTGATCGGGCTGGCACGCACCTTCGGCTGCACCGTGATCGCCGAGGGCGTGGAAAGCCCGGCCCAGGCGCGGACCCTGCTCGAGCTGGGTTGCGACATCGGCCAGGGAACGGGCATCGCGGCGCCGATGCCGTCGAACCTGGTGGCGCCATGGGTGCGCGATTACCGCGGCATGTTCGCGTTGGCGCCGGCGCCCGCGGACGGCTTCCACACCCCGGCACGGGCGGGTTAGGGTGCCTGGCGCCCGCGCGCGGCGTCAAGTGGGCGCGGGCTAGACTCTTCGGGTGATCCCGGCCGGTTTCCTGCAAGAGCTGCTCTCGCGCGTCGACATCGTCGATGTCGTGGGCCGCCACGTCGAGCTCAAGCGGGCCGGCGCCAACTTCATGGGTCTGTGCCCGTTCCACACCGAGAAGTCGCCGAGCTTTTCGGTCAACCCGGGCAAGCAGTTCTACTACTGCTTCGGCTGCGGCGCCGGCGGTGACGCGATCCGCTTTCTCGCCGAGCACCTGGGCCTGAGCTTCGTCGAGGCGGTACGCGAGCTGGCGCAGGGCGTGGGCCTGGCCGTGCCCGAGGAGCATGTCAGCCCGGAGGAACGCCAGCGGCGCGACACCCTGCGCAAGCGCCGGCACTCGCTGGCCGAGGTGCTCGACAAGGCGGCAGCGTTCTACCGCACCCAGTTGCGCTCGCATCCGCGGGCCATCGACTATCTCAAGCGGCGCGGCCTCAGCGGTGCAGTGGCGGCGCGCTTCGGGCTCGGGTTCGCGCCGCCGGGCTGGCGCACCCTGGCCGGCGTCTTTCCCAGCTACGACGACCCGCTGCTCGAGGAGGCAGGCCTGGTGCGCCAACGCGAAAGCGACGAAGGCGCAGCGGCCGACGCACCCGATCGCGGCCGCTACGACTGGTTCCGCGACCGGATCATGTTCCCGATCCGCGGTGTCGATGGCCAGGTCATCGGTTTCGGCGGCCGCGTTCTCGACGACAGCAAGCCCAAGTACATCAACTCGCCCGAGACACCGCTGTTCAGCAAGGGCCGCGAACTGTACGGCCTGTTCGAGGCGCGCCAGGCACTGCGCGACAAGGGCTACGCACTCGTCGTCGAGGGCTACATGGACGTCGTAGCGCTGGTCCAGTCGGGCTTCGCCAACGCAGTGGCGACGCTGGGCACGGCGTGCACCGCCGAGCATGTGCAGAAGCTGTTCCGCTTCACCGGCTCGGTGATCTTCGCCTTCGACGGCGACGCCGCCGGCCGCCGTGCCGCCGCGCGCGCGCTCGAAGCCGCGCTACCCCATGCCAGCGACTTGCGCACGGTGCGCTTCCTGTTCCTGCCACCCGAGCACGATCCCGACAGCTACGTGCGCGAGCGCGGCGCCGAGGCGTTCGAGCAGGCCGTGGCTCAGGCCGTGCCGCTGTCGCGCCAGCTCGTCGAGCAGGCGGCGGCCGACGCCGACCTCGGTACCGCCGAAGGCCGCTCGCGTCTGGTGGCCCAGGCCCGGCCGTTGTGGAGCGCCCTCCCCGAAGGCGCGCTGCGGCGCCAGCTGCTGCCAGAGCTCGCGCGCCGCGCGCAGCTCGAGATCGCCGACCTGGCGGCGCTGTGGGGCGGCGCCGCGGGATCGGCGGCGGCCGGCGGCGGCCCGCGGCAGCCGTTGCCGCAGACGCCCCATCGGGCAGGCGGCGGGTCCGCCGTGCGCGCCGGAAGGCCGAACCGCCGCGCACCGGCTGCGCCGGCCGACCTCGCGCTACGCCTGCTGCTACGTCACAGCGACTGGTGGGAGCGGCTGGCGGCGGAAGACCACGAATTGCTGCACGACCTGGGCGGCGCGCATGGCCAGGCCGTGGCCTGGCTCGAACGTCAGCTCACCGAGCACGGCGCGCTGACCTGGGCCGCGCTCGACCAGGCCCTGGCCGACGAGCCCTGGGCCGGGCAGGCGCGCCTGTGGGTCAACGCCGCCGACCCCGACGAGGCCCAGGGCTTCCCCGACCTGCACCGGGTCGTCCAGCTGCTGTGGATCGAGCATCTGCGGCAACAGGCCGAACTCCTTGCGGCAACGGCTTCGGTCGAGCGGGCCGACCTGGACCGGCTGCGGGCGGTGCACGAGCAGATACGCCGCATCAAGGCCGACCTGGCCGCGGCCTAACGGCAAACCGTGCATCCCGGGACCGCGACGGATATAATCCGTCGTTTGTCGCAGCGGCAAGAGTGACTGCAGCATGCCTATTGCGCGTTTGCGGCGGCGAAACATGGAAACCGACCCCCCGCGCAACGGGT
This sequence comes from Betaproteobacteria bacterium, assembly GCA_037443665.1. GTDB lineage: Bacteria > Pseudomonadota > Gammaproteobacteria > Burkholderiales > Burkholderiaceae_C > Rubrivivax. The sequence continues at coordinate 52,913 of JBBINW010000016.1, read as the reverse complement.
CCAACGAGGTCAACATCCATTCGTCCGGGCCTGCTCAGCGGATGAGTTCTCGCGAACTTTCCTGCCCGCCATGCGCGCGCCGCCGCGTCATTGTAGGCACCTGCCAGCGCGGTGGTGCCCTGTCCCGCGCCTGTTTGCCCTCCATCGCCCAAGGAACCGCATGACCGCCAAGAAGCCTGCCGCCAAGCCAGCCGCCGAACCGGCACCGAAGATCGCCCCGAAGACTGCGCCCAAGGCCGCGAAGCCGCAGGCCAAGGCCGCTGCCGAAACCAAGCCCGCCAAGCCCCTGGTGAAGACCGCGACCTCCAAGGCGCAGGCCAAATCCGAGCTCAGGGCCGGCAAGTCCGCGCCCGCCAAGCCCGAAGTCAAGGCTGGCAAGCCCGCTCCGGCGAAGGCCGTCGTCACGTCGCAAACCAAGGCACCCGCGAAGGCGCCGGCCAAGCCGGAGCCCAAGGGCGCCAAGACGGGCGGCAAGAAGGCCGCCGAGCCCAAGGCCCCCGCCACAGACGACGTCGATCTGGCCGACATCGACACGGAGTTCGATGGCGACGCCGAGGTCGAGGTGGAAGTCGAGGCGGTCGTCGAGCCCGAAGGAGAAAAGGCCGTCAAGGCCAAGCCGCTGCGCATGAAGGTCAGCCGCGCCAAGGAGCGCGCGCTGATGCGCGAGTTCGGCCTCGACGAGACCGCGCTGACAGAGGAGGAAGCCGTCAAGCGTCGTCAGGAGCTCAAGACGCTCATCAAGATGGGCAAGACGCGCGGCTTCCTGACCCACCAGGAGATCAACGACCACCTGCCCGAGAAGCTGGTCAACGAGGAGATCCTCGAGGCCATCATCTCGATGCTCAACGACATGGGCATCGCGGTCTACGAGCAGGCGCCCGACGCGGCCACGCTGCTGATTGCCGGTGGCAGCACCAGCACCGCCACCGAGGAAGAGGCCGAGGAAGCCGCCGAGGCCGCACTGTCCACGGTCGACAGCGAATTCGGCCGCACCACCGACCCGGTGCGGATGTACATGCGCGAGATGGGTACGGTCGAACTGCTCACCCGCGAGGGCGAGATCGAGATCGCCAAGCGCATCGAAGGCGGTCTGCAGGCGATGATGCTGGCGATCAGCGCAAGCCCGACCACGATCGCCGAGATCCTGGCGATGGCCGACCGCATTGCCGCCGGCGAGATGCAGATCAGCGAGGCCGTCGACGGCTTCGTCAGCGACGACGAGGCGGACGACTACGTCGCCGAGGAGGACTTCGACGAGTTCGACGAGGAGGACGACGACGACGGCCAGGGCGGCAGCAAGGCGCTGACGAAGAAGCTCGAGGAGCTGAAGAAGCAGGCGCTGGAGAAGTTCGCCAACCTGCGCGTGCACTTCGACAGGATGCGCAAGGCCTACGAGAAGGAAGGCTACAAGTCGATCGCCTACAACAGGGCCCAGCACGCGATCAGCGACGACCTGATGACGATCCGCTTCACGGTCAAGACGATCGAGAAGCTGTGCCACATCCTGCGCAGCCAAGTCGACGACGTGCGCCGCTACGAGCGCGAGATCCGCAAGATCGTGGTCGACAAGTGCGGCATGCCGCAGGACCACTTCATCAGAACCTTCCCCCACAACGTGATGAACCTGAAGTGGGCCGAGAAGGAAGTGGCAACCGGCAAGGCATACAGCCACGTGCTGTCGCGCAACCTGCCCGCGGTGCAGGAACTGCAGCAGAAGCTGACCGACCTGCAGTCGCGCGCGGTGGTGCCGCTGGAGGACCTCAAGCAGATCAACAAGAAGATGAACGAGGGCGAGAAGGCCAGCCGCGACGCCAAGAAGGAGATGATCGAGGCCAACCTGCGCCTGGTCATTTCGATCGCGAAGAAGTACACCAATCGCGGCTTGCAGTTCCTGGACCTGATCCAGGAAGGCAACATCGGCCTGATGAAGGCGGTCGACAAGTTCGAATACCGCCGCGGCTACAAGTTCTCGACCTACGCCACCTGGTGGATCCGCCAGGCGATCACGCGCTCGATCGCCGACCAGGCGCGCACCATCCGCATCCCGGTGCACATGATCGAGACGATCAACAAGATGAACCGCATCTCGCGTCAGCATCTGCAGGAGTTCGGCTACGAGCCCGACGCGCCGACGCTGGCCGAGAAGATGGAGATCCCCGAGGACAAGATCCGCAAGATCATGAAGATCGCCAAGGAGCCGATCTCGATGGAAACGCCGATCGGCGACGATGACGACAGCCACCTCGGCGACTTCATCGAGGACACCAACAACGTGGCGCCGGTCGACGCCGCGATGCAGGCCGGCCTGCGCGACGTCGTCAAGGACATCCTCGACAGCCTGACGCCGCGCGAGGCCAAGGTGCTGCGCATGCGCTTCGGCATCGAGATGAGCACCGACCACACGCTGGAAGAGGTCGGCAAGCAGTTCGACGTCACGCGCGAGCGGATCCGCCAGATCGAGGCCAAGGCGATCCGCAAGCTCAAGCACCCCAGCCGCTCGGACAAGCTGCGGACGTACCTGGACAATCTCTGAAGCGGACGGCGAAGGGGCTTGGCCATGGACGTGACGACGAAGTCGGCAGCGCTCGCGCCGCGAGCGCTCCGGAGCTTGCGCGGCAGGCACGGGCTGCGCACCTACTTCGGCAACCTGTAGGTGGGATGGGCCGCGAAAAGGGCCGCGGCTACACTTGCCCATGCCATGACGCGCATCTCCGACCGCACCGTCCTGTTCGCCGATCTGCGGGGCAGCACGGCCCTGTTCGAGACCCTGGGCAACGCCGAAGCGACCTCGGTCGTGACCCACTGCGTCAATGCGCTGGGCGCACCGGTGACCGGCAACGACGGTCACCTCGTGAAGACCCTGGGCGACGGCCTCATGGCTGCCTTCGACGAAGCGTCGCAGGCCGTGGTGGCCGCGATGCAGATGCACGACGTCCTCGACGGCATGGTGTCGCGCGGCAGCGAGCGTGGCGCCTCCTCCGGCCTGCGCGGGCTGCGGCTGCAAGTGGGGGTGGCGCGCGGCGAGGTCGTCGAGATGGGCGGCGACTGCTTCGGCGACGCCGTCAACGTCGCGGCCCGGTTGCTCGACCATGCCGGTGACAACGAGACCCTGATCACGGTCGACGTGCTGCTCGGCCTTCCGGCCGAGATGCGCGCACGTTTCCGCAGCCTCGACCGTCTGGTGCTGCGCGGCCGGGCCGAGCCGGTACAAGTGCACGTGATGGGTGGCCGCCGCGGCGCCAGCAGCGACCTGGCGGTGACGCAGTTCGGCGACGTGACTTCGGTGCTGGAGCCCGATGGCCTGCGCCTGATGTGGGGCGGCCAGCAACGCGTCTTTGCCAGCCAGCAGATGCCGATGGTGCTCGGGCGCAGCCCGCAGGCGGCGTTCTGCGTCGACGACTCGCGCGTCTCGCGCTCGCATGCGCGGCTGGACTGGCACAGCGGCAGCTTCCAGCTCACGGACCTCAGCTTCAACGGCACCTACGTGCGGTTCAACGATGGCGAGATCGTCAGCCTGCGCCGTGGCAGCTGCACGCTGCACGGCAGCGGCAGCATCGGCCTGGGCGGCTCGCCCAGCGATCCGGCCTCGGCCTGCGTGAGCTTCGACGTGCTGCGCTTCGCAGACACCCAGCCGCAACCGATGCTGGCGCTGCGCTGAACATGCGCGTGCTCTACGTCGATGACGACCGCATCAACACGCTGCTGTTCGTCGAGGCCTGCCGCTGCGCCGCCGGTGTGGAGGTCGAGACCGCCGCCAGCGGCGACGAGGCGTGTTCGCTCTTGCAGCACTGGTCACCCGACCTGCTGGTGATCGACCTGCACCTGCCCGACACCAACGGCTTCGCCCTGCTGCCGACGCTGCGCGCGCGCATCGGCGCACCATCGCGGCCGGCCTTCCTCTGCACCGCCGACGAGCCTGAGCTGGTGGCCGAGCCCGCGCGGGCGGCAGGCTTCGACGGGTGCTGGACCAAGCCGGTCGATCTGCATCTCGTCCTGGGCGAGCTCGAACGCCGCCGCGGCAGCCCGGGCCGCGCGGGATGAGCTTCGCCGCCGAACCGGATTTCCGCCATGGCCAGCCGGCACGCACCGCCGTGCTGCTGGTCAATCTGGGCACGCCCGACGCGCCCACCGCGCATGCGCTGCGCCGCTACCTGGCGGAGTTCCTCAGTGACCCGCGCGTGGTCGAGATCCCGCGCCTGGCCTGGTGGCCGATCCTGCACGGCGTCATCCTGCGCACGCGACCAGCCCGATCGGCAGAGAAGTACGCCAGCGTCTGGCTGCCCGAGGGCTCGCCGCTGGCGGTCTGGACCGAGCGCCAGACCGCGGCGCTCGCCGACCGCCTGCGCGACGGCGGACACGACCTGATCGTGCGCCACGCGATGCGCTACGGCTCGCCGGCGCTGCCGCAAGTGCTGGGCGCCCTGCGCGCCGCGGGCGTCACCCGCATCCTCGTGCTGCCCTTGTACCCGCAGTTCGCCGCCGCCACCACCGCCAGCGTCAACGACCGCGTGATGCAGTGGGCGCTGCGCTCGCGGCGCATGCCCGAGTTCCGCTTCGTCGGCGAATACCACGACGACCCCGGCTACGTCGAAGCATTGGCCGAGCAGCTGCGCGCGCATTGGCGCGCGCACGGGCGCGGCGAGCGCCTGGTGCTGAGCTTTCACGGCGTGCCGCAGCGCTCGCTGACCCTGGGCGACCCGTACCACTGTCAGTGCCAGAAGTCGGCGCGCCTGCTGGCCACCGCACTGGGCCTGGCGCGAGAAGAGATGCTCGTCACGTTCCAGAGCCGATTCGGAAAGGCCAAGTGGCTCGAGCCGTACACCGAGCCGACGCTGCGCGCGCTGGCCGCGGATGGCGTCAAGCGCGTCGATGTCATGTGCCCAGGCTTCGTCGCCGATTGCCTGGAGACGCTGGAAGAGATCGCGCAGGAGGCGCGCGACGCCTTCCTGGAAGCGGGCGGCGAGCAGTTCCATTACGTTCCCTGCCTGAACGACAGCGCGCGCTGGATCGAAGCCCTGGCCGCGATCGCCGAGCGTCACCTGCAAGGCTGGGGCACGCGCCACCCGCCCGACGCGGCGGCGCTGGCCGCCCAGCGCGAACGCGCGTTGGCGCTGGGCGCGTCCGACTGAACGTAGGGCGCAGGCCAGCCCGCGATCCGGCTACCGCGCGCTGCTGAGCTGGCGGAACTCGAACAGGTAGTCCGCCCCCGGCTCGTAGCGGCCGTTGCGCGCGGGCCCGTACTTCGGCCGCTGCGGCAAGTGGCGCGAGACATCTTCGCGCACCTGCTCGAAAACGTTGGTGCCCGGCTCCCACTGGTTAACCCGGTTCATCGCGTCGATCAGGCTTTGGGCGAAAGGCGAGTGGCCGCCAAGTTCGCCGTCGGCCACCGGCTCGTTGCCGCCCGAGGACATCACCAGCGCCGCGCGGTGGCCCAGGAAGGCCGCCGCCGTGCGCTCGCTGGCATTGGTGCTGACGCGCTGGTCGGAGACCAGGCTGCCCGAGAAGCAGCTGTCGGACAGCAGCACCACCTGCGAGGCGCGGATGCGGCCGATGAGGCGGTCGATGTCGTTGTTCGAGATCCAGGTCTTGGGTAACTCGGCGTTCGCATTCGACGGGATCCAGTAGCCCATGTGAGTAGAGTCGACGACCACACCGTGGCCGGCGTAGTAGATCAGCACGGAGTCAGTTGGCCGGGCCTGCACCGCAAGGCGGTTCAGCGCGCCCAGGATGGCCTCGCGCGAGGCGTCGTGGATCACCACCGTCTGGTAGCCCAGGCGCGACTGCAGCACTTGGCCCACCGCATCGGCGTCACGGCCGGCGTTGTCGAGCCAGGGGATGCGGTCGTCGATGAAGGCGTCGTTGCCGATCACGACCGCGAGCTTGCGGCTGATCTGCGGCACCGCGGCCTCGCGTACCGGCACCGGTGCCGGCAGCGGAGGCGCCACCAGCGCGGGGCTTGCGGCCTTGCGCGGTGGCGGCGCCAGCACCGGCAGCGTTGTTACCAGCACCGGTGCGACCAGCGTGGGCGCCACTGCCAGTGAAGCGGCCGGCCCGGCCATCGGCGCCGTGCCCATGGGTGCGGAGGGCAGCACCGAGCTGGCGCTGGGTGCTGCCGGCCCGGTGGGCGAACCCGACGGCGCGGCGGGGCTCACACCCGGCGCCCCTGCAGCGTCGGCCGCCTGCGTCTGCAGTCGGTTGATCAGGTCATCGCCCGCGATGCAGACGCCGGACTCGAGCTGCTCTTGCGTTTCGCAGGCGGGCGCATCGGCCAGGTTCGGATCGGCCTCGAGCAGCCGGATGCCGACGCCGAACACGTCCTGCTTGTAGCGGTTGCGCGCCTCGAGCAGCGCCAGCAGACCGGGGCCGTCGAGCGTGCCCAGGTCGACCGCACCGAAGTAGGTACCGACGCCCCCACCCCCACCACCGCCACCGCTGCTGCCACCATCCTGGGTGGTTTGCACGGCCTGCACGGCGTCATAGATGCGGCCCTGCTGGGCCGTGGGAATGCGTGACGGCGGCAGCACGGTCGAGATCTGCACCGGTTGGGGCGGCAGCGGGATCGGCGGCTGCGTCGGCCCGGTGGTGCCGCTGCTGCCGGCGACGATGGTCAGCGCCGTCGCATTTCCCGCCGCCTGCGTGAAGCTGTAATTGATCGCACTCAGGCCCGAGCCATCAATCGCGTACTGGCCGGCGCCTGCACCGGCACTGGCGGATGTCGTGAACGCCAGCGTCCCGGTGGTGGCGCCGGCCAAGGTTTCATCGGCGACGAAGCCGGTGACCCTGCCGGTGAACGTGCCCAGCGGGTCGGTGGTAAAGCGCACCACCGGCGTCGCGACATAGGTGAGCACCGCCTGCGTGATCGTGGCGGTGGTCTGGACCGAGTTCTGCGTCAGGACGTAGTCGCTGGCCGCAGCACCCCCCAGCGCCGTGGCGGTGACCGTCACCGGCTTGGCGGGGCCGGCGATCGCGTCCGCGAAGCTGCCGCTGCCGGCGGCCACGCTCACCGAGTCGCCCGTCAGCACCCCGCTGAGCGTGTAGGCGCTGATGGTGGCCGCCGTCGTGCCGTCGTACACCTTGTCGGAAGCCGTGGCTGCTTTCAGCGTCAGGGGCGCCTGCGTGATGGTGGCGCTGGTCGTGAACGCGTTGCTCGCCAGCGTGTAGTTGCTGGCCAGGCCGCCGTTGCTGCCATTGCTCAGCACCGCCGTGCTCGTAACGGTCTTGCCCACGCCCGCATTCGGGTCGACGAAGGCCCCGCTCTCACTCAGGCCCAGGGTCTGGTTGCCGATGAGGCCTCTCAATACGCCGCCAGACAGCGTCGCCATGGTCGTCTGGTCGTAGACCTTGTTCGCCGCTGTCACGCCGGTCAGCGTCAGCGACGCGGGCGTGATCGTGGCCGTGGCCGTCGCACTGGTGGCCGAGAGCGCGTAGTCCTGCGCCTGCGGCCCGGTCAGCGCGATGCCCGACACACTCACCGTCTGCGGGTTCGGGCTGGCGTTGGGGCTCGCGAAGCTGCCACTGGCCGAGGTTACTGTAACGACGTCGTTGCCCAGCACCCCGCTCACCGAATAGCCGGTGATGGAGGCCGCGGTCGTGCTGTCGTAGACCTTGTTCGCGGCGGTCACCGAGGCCAGCGTCAGCGGCGCGGGCGCGATCGTGGCGGTGGTGGTGAAGCTGCCATTGGCCAGTGCGTAATTGCTGGCCAGGCCACCGTTGCTGCCGTTGGTCAACATCACGCTGCCGATGACCGACTTGCCGACGCCCGCGTTCGGGTCGGCGAACGCGGCGCTGACCGACTCGCCCAGCGTCTGGGTGCCGATCAGCCCGGCAAGGTTGAAACCTGTCACCGTGGCCCTTGTGGTCGTGTCGTAGACCTTGTTCAAGGCCGTGGCCGAGACCAAGGTCAGCAGGGCCGGCGAGATCGTGGCCGTCGTCGTCGCGCTGGTTGCCCCCAGCGCGTAGTCGGCAGCCTGCGCTCCGTTCAAACCGATGCCCGACACCGTCACCCTCTGCGGGTTCGGGCTGGCATTGGGGCTGGCGAAAGTGCCGCTGGCCGAAGCGACGCTCACGTTGTCGCCCTCCAGCACGCCCGAGACCGCGTAGCCCGTGATCGTCGCCACCGTCGTGCTGTCGTACACCTTGTTGGCCGCTGTCACCGAGGACAACGTCAACGGCGCCGGCGTGATGGTGGCCGTGGTCGTGAACGCATTGCTCGCCAGCGTGTAGTTGCTGGCCAGACCGGTGCCATTGGCCAGCGTGGCCGTGCCCTTCACCGCCTTGGCCACACCTGCGTTCGGGTCCACGAACGCGCCGCTGGGCGTGATGACCAGCGTCTCGTTGTTGACCAATCCGCTGAGCACGCCGCCCGAGACCGTGGCCGCCGTCGTCTGGTCGTAGACCTTGTTCGCCGCCGTCACGCCCGACAGCGTCAGCGGCGCCGGCGTGATGCTGGCGGTCGTCGTCGCATTCGTCGCCGACAAGCTGTAGTCCGAGGCCTGCGCCCCGGTCAGCCCGATGCCGGACACCGTCACCGTCTGGTTGGCGATCGCGTTGGGGCTGGCGAAGCTGCCACTGGCCGAGGTTACTGTAACGACGTCGTTGCCCAGCACCCCGCTCACCGAATAGCCGGTGATGGAGGCCGCCGTCGTGCTGTCGTACACCTTGTTGGCCGCTGTCACCGAGGACAACGTCAACGGCGCCGGCGTGATGGTGGCCGTGGTCGTGAACGCATTGCTCGCCAGCGTGTAGTTGCTGGCCAGACCGGTGCCATTGGCCAGCGTGGCCGTGCCCTTCACCGCCTTGGCCACACCTGCGTTCGGGTCCACGAACGCGCCGCTGGGCGTGATGACCAGCGTCTCGTTGTTGACCAATCCGCTGAGCACGCCGCCCGAGACCGTGGCCGCCGTCGTCTGGTCGTAGACCTTGTTCGCCGCCGTCACGCCCGACAGCGTCAGCGGCGCCGGCGATATGGTCGCGCTCGTCGAGATCGACGCCGCGGCGCCCAACGTGTAATTCGACGCCAGGCCGGTCCCGTCCTGCAGGCTGACGGTTCCGGTCACGGTCCGGTTGCCGGCGTTCGGGCTGGCGAAGCTGCCGCTGAGTGCCAGTCCAAGGGTCTGCCCTCCGAGCAGGCCTGTCAGTCCACCGCCGGTGAGCGTCGCAGCTTTGCCGCCGTCGTAAACCTTGTTCGCGGCGGTGACCGGGGTTTGCAATGTCAGCAGCGCGGGCGTGATGTCGGCAGTGGTCACGAACGACCCGCCACCCGCGAGCGTGTAGTTACTCACCAGCCCGGGGTTACCGGGAATGTTGGACAGGATCGCGGAGCCGTCGATGGTCTTCGCGGTGCCCGCATTGGGATCGACGTAGTTGCCACTGACACCAACGTTCAGCGACTCGCCCGACACCAGACCCACCACGCTGCCCCCTGTCAGGTTGGCCGTCGTCGTGGTGTCGTAGGTCTTGCTGGTGGCAGTCACGCCGGTCAGCGCGAGCGGCGCCGGCGTGATGTTGGCGCTGGTACTGAAGGCGCCGTTGCTGGCCAGTTGATAGTTCGACGCCAAGCCGCCGTAGTTGCCGTCGACCAGGCCAGCCGTGCCCGTCACAGTGATGCCGTTAGCGACGTTCTTGCTGGCAAAGCTGCTGCTCAGGAACGACAGCCCCAGCGTCTGGCTGCCGACGAGCCCGCTGAGCGTGCCTCCGGAAACCGACGCGGCCACCGTGCCGTCGTAGACCTTGTTGCCGGCAGCCACGCCGCTCAGGGTCAGAACTGCTGGCGTGATCGTGGCGTTCGGGACCACCAGCGGCGCGCCGGCCAGGGTGTAGTTGGAAGCCAGGCCGGTACCGTCAGTGAGCGTCGCGGTTCCGCTCACGGCCCAAGTCCCGGCATTCTGGTTCGCAAAATTGCCGCTATACGTGACCCCAAGCGTCTGACCACTGACGAGGCCCGACAGCGTGCCGCCAGAGACCGTGGCCGTGGTGGTGGCGTCGTAGGTCTTGTTGGCCACCGTGGCACCGCTAAGCGTCACCTTGGCCGGAACGATGATGCCGGTTGTCGTGAATGCTCCACTGCTGGAAAGTTGGTAGTTGGACGCAAGCGCGCCGCCAGTGCCAGTGCCATTGACCAGCACGCCAATCCCGGTCACTGCTTGAGAGCCGACCGCGTTGGGCGAGGCGAAGTTGCCGGTTAGCGTCAGGCCCAGCGTCTCGCCGGACACCACATTGCTAAGCGAAGCGCTGACCGAGGCCGTGGTGGTGCTGTCGTAGGGCTTGGTGGCGACGGACAGTCCGGACAGGGTGACCGTCCTTGGATTGATGTCGCCCGTCAGCGCCAAGGCTCCCAGGCCCGCATAACCATAAACCGGCTTGTTGTTGGCGTCGAAGATGTTGGTGGAGCCCGAAGCGGGAACCACATTGATTGGGAGGCCAGTGCCTACGTTGACCTGACTGAAATCTCCAAACAGCTGATCACCGTTGTACAGATTCAGGACTTGGCCCGAGTTCGTCACGTTCTCCCGCGTCGTGCCGTCATAGGGGCGATAGATCGGACTTCCGCCCGAAGTCTGGGTCAGCACTGGCGCGTAGCTGAACAGCAGCAGATTGCCGCTGTTGTATGGGGTCTGGCTCGTGTTGAAGGAGCCATACGTGGCGTTGTAGACCGTCGCGTCATATTGCAGCTTGCCTGTACTGCCCAGATTCGGATATCCGGCCGCAGCGCCGCCCAGGATTGAAGGGTCAGTGGCGTAGATGACCCAGCGTCCATTTGGCGTCTGCAGGGGCGCCGAATAGTTCGGCCCAGAGATGTAGGTATAGCCGTTGTTGCTGAAGGTCGAAACACTCGTGCCGGAATTGCGACCAGCGAGCGTGATCGCGTCGCCGGTAGCGCTGCTGTTGTACTGTCCGTACCCGGAAAGGGTCAGGTTGTCGGCTTCGATCAGCAGCCGGCCGGAAACATTCCAGGAGCTACCCCCGGAGTCGAAATTGGTTGCCTGCAGAGTGACCGTGCCCGTTCCGGCCACAGGTGCCCCAAAAGAGGCGTAGCCATATCCGGAAATACCCTGAGCGCTAATCTGGAAATACGCTGGATTTCCCCCGAAGTCGATGGTGTTGAAAACAACATTACCACCATTGGAGTTGTCGATTACACCACCGCCGCCACTCGTGCCCGGCAGGGTGATGCTTGGGTTAGTGGAATTCGGGCTAGTACCGTCACCCAGGATGATGGGGCTTTGCGCTGATCCGCTCCCGTTGAACTGAAATAGACCGGCGTTGGATGCATCGATACTGGCCGTGCCACGCACATTGATGGCCACGGGGCTGTTCGCGCTACCGTAGGTATCTCCCTCGACGAAGATTTCTGCCTTGGAGTCGGCGGCAAGGACAGAGAGCGAGCCGCCGATGTCGACCGCGTTGAACGCTTGCGTTCCGGTGCCGCTCGAGAGCGCCGTACCGAAGATATCGATGCCGTCGTTGTTGTTCAGTAACGTGTAATTGCCAGTGGCCCGGATTGAAGTCCCCGACTCGATATAAACGCCGGTGCGCTCCAGATCCGCATTAGTGTCGACCCAGCCCTGGATAAAGATGGCACCGCCTTGAATGCGGCTCTTCCCCGTTATCGATACACCGCGCGCAATGCCGGTCAGGCTCGTCGTGGCCACGCTCTGGCCGAAGATGTCGACGTCGCCGGTATCGGTCGTGATTGCCGACGCGTTGACCGAAACACCGATGCTGTTGCCGTCGTAGCCAACAGCGCCAGTGAAGTTCGAAGGCGTACCGCTCGGCCCGGTCACCTTGGTCGCGCCACCCAGCGTGATACAGCCGCCATTGAACACGCTGATGGTCGAGTTGTCGACCGAGACCACGCCCTGGCCGCCGCTCGCGGCGTTCACGGTCACGTTGAGCGTGCCGCTGCTGGCCGGATCCTGATTGATCGTCGCGCCCGAAAGAACGACGTTGCGGCTGGCATTCAGGGTCAGCGTGACCGCGGCCGCCGGCGATACGGCAATTGTCGAGCCCACCATCGTGATGTCGCCCGGTTGCGTGTTGGCGCCCGCCGAGCTGGTGGTGATGCTGACGCTCGTGCCCTGGTTCAGCCACGCGTCGATCGTGCCGGTCGTGACGAGGGCGTTGTCGCCCGTTGTCGTGTAGTCCGGCTGTCCGGAAACATTCGTGCCACCAAGGTTGGCGTCGGCCGCGCCATCGACGATGGTGAGGTTGTTCGGGTCCAGCAGCCAAGTCCCCGCCTTGCCGCTCGGCGCCCGCGCATCGATGAGCGTCGGCCGCGCATCTAGCCAACCGCCCGATGTCTCGATCAGCCCGCCGTTGCCACCGTCGGCTCCACCCCGCGCGCTCAGGCTGCCGTAGGCCCGGGTGGCCTCGTCGCTCCACAGCACGATGTGGCCACCGTCGCCGTTGACCGTCGCGTCTGCGCTGACCGTGGCCGCCGCGTCCATGTACAGCGCCTGCGCGTTCGGCACGCTCGCGTCCTGGCCCTGCGCCCCGCCGCCGGCCAGCACGGTGCCGCCGCCGCTGGTGCCCGACGCGTCGATGGCCGAGCCAGCCAGCAGGCCGACCTGCCGGCCCAGCACCTCGACCTGGCCGCCGCTGCCGGCGCTGCCGCTGGCCTGCACGCTGCCCAAGACGCTGGCCGTGCCGCTGCCGGCGTCCAGCGTGACCTGGCCGCCGGACTTGCCGTTCGCGCTGGTGACGCTGCCGACCGCCACGGTCAGGTCCTGGCTGCCGCTGAGCACCACCTGACCGCCGCTGCCGCTGAGGCTGTCGGCGCGCACGATGCCCTGCTGGTTCACCATGCCGGCGAGCACGTCGACATGGCCGCCACCGGCCAGGATCTGGCCCAGGTTGACGGCTTTCCCGGCCGGGGCCGAGACCTGTACCGCCAGATTGGGCAGCCCGGTGTCGACGAGCTGTACCGACTTGCCGGCCGCCAGCAGCACCTGGCCATCGGGCGCGTTGATGATGCCCTGGTTGCCGACCCCGCCCGCGCCGGCGATCAGCATCACGCGGCCGCCGCTGGGCGTCGTGAGCTCGCCCTGGTTGACGATCGACGCGGTGGCCGCACTGGCGCCCGCGTTGAGCACGAGGTTCTGCTTCGTCCAATCGTTGTCGGCGATGTTGAGGGTGGACACCACCAGCGAGGCCACGTCGACCCGCGCGTTGGCGCCGAAGAGCACGCCGTAGGGGTTCAACAGCCAGACCTGGCCGTTGCTGCTGATGCTGCCGAGGATGGTGGATGGATTGGTGCCCACGACGCGGTTCAGCACTTTGCTCGCCGCATTCGGCTGGTTGAAGCGCACGGCCTGGCTGGCGCCGACCGAGAAGCTCTGCCAGTTCAGGATCGCGCCCGAACTGTTGGTCACCGTCATCTGGTTGCCCAGCGCGTTGACGCTGGCCTGCCCATGCACCACCTGCAAGCCGGTGGGCAGCGACTGCGCATGCGCCTGGCCGACGCCCGGCGGCAGCAGGCTTGGCGCCACGCCGGCCACCACCAGGGCCCAAGCCAGGGTGCGCGGGCGCAGGCGCAGCGCGCGCCGGCCGGCAGACGACGAAGCGGGGAAGCAGGCAGACGGCTTGTTCATGACGGACTCGGAATCAAGAGAGGAGAAAACCGACCGACGCCAGAGCATCGGCCAGCGGTCAGAACGAATAGCTCAGGGCGAAGTGGCCTCGGTAGTCGCCTCGGCGCGTCGTGATGCCGCCACGGCGCGCATTGGCCACCGCCAGCTTGGCCTGCAACGGCCCGCGGGCGAACTGCAGGCCCAGGCCCAGCGACCATAGGCTGCAGCGGTCGTCGTTGCCATTGCAGGGCGCCTGAAGCAGGTTGCTCACGTCGCCGCCGTCGATGAAGGCGAAGGGCAGCAGCGAGTTCGCGCTGCCCGGCGAGCCGGCCAGCGGCTGGCCCAGCAGTTCGGGCGCGTAGAACTCGAGCGTGCCCTGCACGCCGCGGTCGCCGACCAGTTCGCGCTCGTCGTAGCCGCGCACCGAGTTCGCCCCGCCGAGGCCGAATTGCTCACCCGGCACCAATGCGTCCGACGTGCCCTGGGCCGCGAGCCTGCCGCGCAGCTGCCAGCGCTCGCCCAGCGGCAGCGCGGTGGCAAAGGTCGCGCGCAGCATCGTGTAGTCGCGCTTGGCACCGGTGCGAACCGCCTCGAAAGCCGCGGCGCCGCTGTTGCCGCCATGACCGCCAATGTTGGCGCTGAAGGCCAGGTCACCGCCCCAGTGAAACGGGGTGGCCGACTGGAGGGCGTAGTCCACGGTCACCGGCGTGACCGCGACATCGGCACCGGCCGGGCCGCACGCGCCCGACGGCAGGCCGGCGATCTCGCAGTTGTTCAGGTACTCGCGGCGATCGATGGCCAGCCCGATGCGATGGTCGATCTCGCTCGCCACCGGGAGGTAGCGCGTCAGCCGCAGACCGCCGAGGCGACCGCGGCCGCTGATCGCCACGTTGCCGGCAGCGGTGGACGTCGCGCCGGCAGCGACATCGGAATACGCCGCGTACGCGTCCAGCGTCGAGAGCCAGCCGTACAGCGGCAGGTGGTAGCCGGCAATGATGATGGTGACCCGGCTGGGTTCGGACGGCGAGGTTTGGTACTGCGCGCTGAGCACGTCGTCGCGGCCCGTCAGGTTGGCGCCCTGCCAGGTCGCGCCGATCCGGTTGCGGCCGGTGCGCTCCGTTCCCGTGTCATCCAGGCCCAGCGTCATGCTCTGCAGCGGTCGCGCGTCGACCGACAGGTCGGCCGCGATCTCGCCCGGCTTGTCGCCCGGCTTGAGCAGTACCTGCACCCGCTTGGCCGGGTTCTCGTTGGCGATCTCGCTCTGGATGTTGATGCGCAGCGCGCGCGGCGTCTGCCCGAGTTGCAGATCCGGTACGCTGGCGCGCACGTTGTCTTCGCTGAAACCAGGCGCGCCGTGGACTGTGATCGAGATCACCTTGCCTTCGACGACGGCAATCTCGGCCACGCCGCCGGTGACGGTCTGCGCCGGCAGATAGGCGACGACGCCGCCATAGCCGGCCTCGCCGTACATGCGCTGGACCGCGGCCGCCGCGCGGCGCAGGTCGTCGAGCGAGCGCTGGCCGAGAAAGGGGGCGAGCACGGCCTGTACGCGTTCGGGCGGCAGCAGCGTGTTGCCCACGACATTGAACCGCTGGACGTCGACCATCGGCGTCGGCGCTGCGTCGGTGGTCTGGGCATCGGCGGCGAAGGCGCAGCCGAGCAAAATCATAAGCATGGCCGAGCGCCAGCCTTGGGGGAATCCGGGATTCAAGTTCACCTCCTGGCGGCTACGCGGGTTCGGTCATGACGGGCCTTATGGCCTCGCATCGCACCGACGGTTGCCGGGACTGACCCGTGAAGACCGGCGGCGCGTGGAACTGCTTGGCTATCTTTTCAATCTGTTTCAGTCTAGCCGCCAAGCCCCGCGCTCACAACGGTCGCGAACCCCCCTATTCACCCGCCGGTGTGGCGGCCGGCCCGGGCCGATAATGCGCGCCGCATGACACCAGCCGACCCGCCCCGCCCGCGTTTGGACAAGTGGTTGTGGGCCGCGCGCTTCTACAAAACGCGGGCGCTGGCGGCGACCGAGGCCGAGCGCGGCCGCGTCAGCGTCAACGGCCTACCCGCGAAACCGGGCCGCGAACTGCGAGTCGATGACCGCGTGCGGCTGCGCCAGGGTGTGGTCGAGCGCGAGGTCATAGTGCGCCAGCTCGACACCGTGCGCGGCCCGGCGCCGGTGGCGCAGGCGTTGTACGACGAAACGCCCGACAGCCTGGCCGCCCGCGCGCAGGCGGCGGAACAACGGCGGCTGGCGGGCGAGCCCGCCGACGCACCGCCGCAAGGCAGGCCGACCAAGCGCGACCGTCGCCGACTCGCGGACTGGCAGCGCTGGAGCGCCAGCGCCGACGACCTTTCATGACCCGCTCTTGAAGTGGTGCCGGGCAACCCCAACTGCGATAAAGGTTTCCACAGAGTGAAGATGAATACGACGCCAGACACCCCCCCCGATTTGAAGGGTACCCCTGCTGGTGATGCCGGCGGGGTGCCTGCGGAGCTGAGTGATGCCATCGACCCGGGCGTCCAGCTTGTCGAGTTGCAGGCGCGCCATGCCGAAGTTTCCGACGCCTACTTGCGCGCGAAGGCCGAGGCCGAGAACACGCGGCGCCGGGCTGACGAGGAAATGGCCAAGGCGCGGCGCTTTGCGATCGAGGGTTTCGCCGAGAGCCTGCTGCCGGTGAAGGACAGCCTGGAGGCCGCGATCGCGATCCAGAATGCCACCCCCGAGCAGTTGCTGGAAGGCGTGCACGCGACGCTGCGGCAGCTCACCCAGGCTCTGGAGCGCAACAAGGTGGTGCAGATCGCGCCGCCAGCCGGGACGCGATTCGATCCCCATCAGCACCAGGCCATCAGCGTCGTGCCCGCCGATCAGGAGCCGAACACCGTGGTCGCGGTGCTGCAGAAGGGCTATTTGCTCGCCGAGCGCGTGCTGCGCCCGGCGCTGGTGACCGTCAGCGCGCCGAAATAGCGCCCGAAACGCGGCCAAAGGCCCGCGTTTCACGGACCGCAGCCCTTGAAACCCAGCGCGTCAGCCGCAAGTCCCACACAACCAATTCCACTTCCCAGGAGCCAACAGACATGGGCAAGATCATCGGCATCGACCTAGGTACCACGAACTCGTGCGTGGCGATCATGGAAGGTAACACTACCAAGGTGATCGAGAACAGCGAAGGTGCGCGCACGACGCCGTCGATCATCGCCTACCAGGAAGACGGCGAGGTGCTGGTCGGGGCGTCGGCCAAGCGCCAGGCGGTGACCAACCCGAAGAACACTCTGTACGCGGTGAAGCGCCTGATCGGCCGCAAGTTCGCCGAGAAGGAGGTCCAGAAGGACATCGACCTGATGCCCTACAAGATCGCCGCCGCCGACAACGGCGACGCCTGGGTCGAAGTGCGCGGCAAGAAGCTCGCGCCACCCCAGGTCAGTGCCGAGGTGCTGCGCAAGATGAAGAAGACCGCCGAGGACTATCTCGGTGAAGAGGTGACCGAGGCCGTGATCACGGTGCCGGCCTACTTCAACGACAGCCAGCGCCAGGCGACCAAGGACGCCGGACGCATCGCCGGCCTGGACGTCAAGCGGATCATCAACGAGCCCACCGCCGCGGCGCTGGCTTTCGGCCTCGACAAGCACGGCAAGGGCGACCGCAAGATCGCCGTGTTCGACCTCGGCGGTGGTACCTTCGACATCAGCATCATCGAGATTGCCGACGTCGAAGGCGAGAAGCAGTTCGAGGTGCTGTCGACCAACGGCGACACGTTCCTCGGCGGCGAGGACTTCGACCAGCGCATCATTGACTACATCGTCACCGAGTTCAAGAAGGAACAGGGCGTCGACCTGACCAAGGACGTGCTGGCGCTGCAACGGCTGAAGGAAGCGGCCGAGAAGGCCAAGATCGAGCTCTCGAACAGCACCCAGACCGACGTCAACCTGCCCTACATCACGGCCGATGCGTCGGGCCCGAAGCACCTGAACATCAAGCTCACTCGCGCCAAGCTGGAAAGCCTGGTCGAGGACCTGATCGCGCGCACGATCGAGCCCTGCAAGATCGCGGTGAAGGACGCCGGCGTCAAGCTGTCGGAGATAGACGACGTGATCCTGGTCGGCGGCATGACGCGCATGCCCAAGGTGCAGGAGAAGGTCAAGGAGTTCTTCGGCAAAGAGCCGCGCAAGGACGTCAACCCGGACGAAGCCGTCGCCGTCGGCGCGGCGATCCAGGGTCAGGTGCTGGGTGGCGAGCGCAAGGACGTGCTGCTGCTCGACGTCACGCCGCTGTCGCTGGGCATCGAGACGCTGGGCGGCGTGATGACCAAGATGATCAAGAAGAACACCACGATCCCGACCAAATTCAGCCAGGTGTTCAGCACGGCCGACGACAACCAGCCCGCGGTGACGATCAAGGTCTACCAGGGCGAGCGCGAGATGGCCGCCGGCAACAAGAGCCTGGGCGAGTTCAACCTCGAGGGCATCCCGCCGTCGCCGCGCGGCCTGCCTCAGATCGAGGTCACCTTCGACATCGACGCCAACGGTATCCTGCACGTCGGCGCTAAGGACAAGGCAACCGGCAAGGAAAACAAGATCACGATCAAGGCGAATTCGGGCCTGACCGAGGCCGAGATCGAGAAGATGGTCAAGGACGCCGAGATGAACGCGGCAGAAGACGCGAAGAAGCTTGAACTCGTGCATGCGCGCAACCACGCCGACGCACTGCAGCACTCGGTTAAGAAGAGCCTCGCCGAGCATGGCGACAAGCTCGACGCCGCCGAGAAGGAGAAGATCGAGGCCGCGATCAAGGACGTCGAGGAAGCGCTCAAGAGCGACGACAAGGCGACGATCGAGGCCAAGACCGAGGCCCTGACGGCAGTCAGCCAGAAGCTCGGCGAGAAGATGTACGCCGACGCATCGGCTGCGGCGGGTGCCGCCGGCGGTCCGGCTCCTGGCGCCGAGGAGCCCAGGGCGCAGGCCAAGGCAGCCGACGAGAACGTCGTCGACGCCGACTTCAAAGAAGTGAAGAAGTGAGATCCCGGCCAGCCCGCGAGCGGGCTGCCGTGATATCCCGCCGCGTTCGAGACGATAGGCTGCGCCTGCTTCTCGACGCGGCGTTCTGACGTTTGCAGTTCCGAGCATTTTCATGGCCAAGCGCGATTTCTACGACATCCTCGGCGTGCCCAAGAACGCGTCCGACGACGACATCAAGAAGGCTTATCGCAAGCTGGCGATGAAGCACCACCCGGACCGCAACCAGGGGGCGGACGGCAAGAAGTCCGAGGAGAAGTTCAAGGAGGCCAAGGAAGCGTACGAGATGCTGTCCGATCCTCAGAAGCGCGCCGCCTATGACCAGTACGGCCACGCTGGGGTCGACCCGAACATGGGTGCGGGACGCGCGGGGCCCGAGGGCTTCGGCGGCTTCGCCGAGGCCTTCGGCGACATCTTCGGCGACATCTTCGGCGGTGCCGGCGGCCGGCGCAGCGGCGGTCAGCAGGTCTATCGCGGCAGCGATCTGAGCTACGCGATGGAGATCACGCTCGAGGAAGCCGCGGGCGGCAAGGAGACGCAGATCCGCGTCCCGAGTTGGGAGAACTGCGAAACCTGCCATGGCAGCGGCGCCAAGCCGGGCACCAGCGCCAAGACCTGCCCCACGTGCAGCGGTTCGGGCACGGTGCACCTGCGCCAGGGCTTCTTCAGCATCCAGCAGACCTGCCCGCACTGCCACGGCAGCGGCAAGATCATCCCCGAGCCCTGCGCCACCTGCAGCGGCGCGGGCAAGATCAAGAAGCAGAAGACGCTGGAGGTGAAGATCCCGTCCGGCATCAGCGAAGGCATGCGCATCCGCTCGGCCGGCAACGGCGAGCCGGGCACCAACGGCGGTCCGCCGGGCGATCTGTACATCGAGATTCGGATCAAGCAGCACGAGATCTTCGAGCGCGACGGCGACGACCTGCACTGCACCGTGCCGGTGGGCCTGACGACCGCCGCGCTGGGCGGCACAATCGAGGTGCCGACGCTCGGCAACAAGGCCGAGATCGAACTGCCCGAAGGCACCCAGCACGGCAAGACGTTCCGCCTGCGGGGCAAGGGCATCAAGGGCCTGCGAGCGAGCTACCCCGGCGACCTTTACTGCCATGTCGCGGTGGAAACGCCGGTCAAGCTCACCGAGCACCAGCGCAAGCTGCTCAAGGAACTCGATGAGTCCTTCCGCAAGTCCGGCGACCGGCATTCGCCCAACGCGAAGAGCTGGACCGACCGCGTGAAGGACCTGTTCAAGTAGCAGCCGAGGGGTCAAGTCAAGGCCCGGGCGGCCGATAACCACGGGGATGGCCTTCGTCCCCACCATGCCCGTCCTCGACCTTCCGCCAGGCGTGCCGCCGACCGGGCCCCTGCACCGGGCTGCCCCGTGATCGACCGCGACATCCATCTCGCCCGCGCCCTGCTGGTTGAGAGCAGCCCAATGCTGCGCAGCGTGGCAGCAGCGCAGTTGCGCGACATCGGCGTCGGCCATGTCTCGCAGGCCAGCGGCGTCAAGGAAGCGCGCCTGATGCTGGAGCAGGAGCCATTCGACATCGTCATGTGCAACCGCGAGTTCGAAGGTTCTGGCGACTCCGGGCAGGACCTGCTCGACGAACTGCGCCGGGAGAACTTGCTGCCGCACGCCACTGTGTTCGTGATGGTGACCTGCCAGGCTACCTACAATCAGGTGGTCGAGGCCGGCGAGGCGGCACTCGACGCCCTTCTCGTGCGACCGTACACCGCCACCCGGCTCGCGGAGCGGCTGGCCGACGCGCGCCACCGCAAGCGGGAACTCGGCGACGTGCTGCGTGCGCTCGATGCCGGCGAGACCGAGGCGGCGCTGGTGCGCGCCATCAAGCGCTTCCAGGACAAGCGCCCGTACTGGCTGTATTGCGGACGGTTGGCGGCCGAGCTGCTGCTGACGCTGCAGCGCCCGCGCGACGCGCAGACCCTGTTCGAGCGGCTGCTGCAGGTCCGGCCCGGTGCGACCTGGGCTCGCCTGGGCCTGGCCCGCGCGCGCATGGCGCAAGGCGAGTTGAGGGGCGCGCGCAGCGGCGTGGCCGAGGCCCTCGCCGCCGAGCCCCGGTCGGCCGACGCGCACGACCTGTTCGGACGCATCCTGGTCGAGCAATGCGATTTCGATGCCGCGCTGGCCGCCTATCGCGCCGCTGCCGAATTGACCCCGGGTTGCCTGCTGCGCGCGCAGCACGCAGGCGCGCTGGCGTTCTACGTCGGCCATGGCACAGAGGCACTGCGGTGGCTGGAGCGTACGCTCAGCCTGGGCGTGCAGTCCAAGCTCTTCGACGCCTTGAGCCTGCTGCTGATTGCGATGCTTCGCTTCGACCTCGGCGACGCCGCCGGCGTCGACGCGATGCGCCAGCAGCTGCGCCGCTACCACCAGCGCTTCCCGCAGTCCAGGCGATTGCAGCGCCTGGACCAGGCGGCCGACGCGCTGGCGGCGATGCTGGGCGGCCAGCCACAGGCCGCACTGCGCACCGTGCGCGAGCAGGCCAGCGAAGCGATGGCCGATGACTTCGACCTCGAGGCGGCCAATGTCGCGCTGGCGCTGTGGGCGCGCATGCCGGCGCCGATGCGCCTCGCCGACGAACACGAAGCGATGCTCGAGCGCATCGGCATGCGCTTCTGCAGCAGCAAGGCGGTCGCCGAGGTCCTCGTCGCAGCGGCGCGGAGCGAAGACCTCGCAGTGGCCGCCATCCGCCGCTGCCAGACCCACGTTGCCACGGTCGCCGAGCGGGCAATGGAGCAATCGCTGGGCGGCGACCCGGAGGCCGCGGCCCGGCAGTTGTTGGCCGCAGGCGAACAGTGCTTCAACCCGAAGCTGCTGGAGATGGCCGGCCAGATCGCACGCCGCCACGCCAGCAGCATCCCCGATGCATCGCGGATCGCCGAGCAGGCGGCAGCCGTCATGCGCCGCGCCTGCCGGGCCCCGAACCACATCGCCGGCATCCAGCGCTCCGGCCGCTCACCCGGCGGCCTGCAGGTGCGCGGTGTCCATCCAGCCCAGGTCGCGCATGCAGATTGATCGCGACGTCGCCACCAGCCGTGCCCTCGTCGTCGACGGCAACCCGACCTCGCGCAGCGTGCTGATGCAGCAGCTGCGCGACTTCGGCTTCGGAAGCGTCAAGCAGGTCGGCCGCATCATCGACGCGCGCGAAGTGCTCGAGCACCAGCGCTTCGACCTCGTGATCTGCGACTACCACTTCGAGAACAGCAACGAGTCGGGTCAGGATCTGCTCGAAGAGCTGCGCCGCGAACAGATGCTGCCTTACTCGACGGTATTCGTGATGGTGACTGGCGAGGCCACTTACCAGAAGGTGGCCGAGGCGGCCGAGACCGCACTCGACAGCTACCTCGTCAAGCCGTTCTCGGCCAACACGCTGTTCGAGCGCGTCAAGGAGGCACGTCAGCGCAAGCGGGTGCTCAAGGACATCTTCGAGGCGATCGAGGCGCGCAACCCCGAGCGCGCCGCCGACCTGTGCCTGGAGCGCTTCGAGACGCGACAGCTGTATTGGCTGTATGCCGCGCGCATCGGCGCCGAGTTATTGCTCAGTCTGCGCCGCAACGACGAGGCCAAGAAGCTCTACGACGCGGTGATTGCCGCCAAGACCGTACCCTGGGCCAAGCTCGGCGTTGCCCGCGTGCAGCTCGCCGAGGGCGAGATCACCCTGGCCAGGCGGACGCTCGAGGGCCTGATCGCGGAATCACCGCAGCACGCCGACTCCTACGACGTGCTGGGGAAGGTGCTGATGGAGCAGGGGCAGCTCGACGAGGCCATGGCCACCTACGGCGCCGCGGTGTCGATGACTCCGGGCTGCATCTTGAGGCTGCAGCATTTCGGCACCCTGAGCTTCTACTCGGGCGACACCACGACCGCGACCCAGATGCTCGAGCGCACCTGGGCGGTGGGCAACAAATCGCGCCTGTTCGACGTGCTGTCTATGATGCTGCTGGCGCTGCTGCGCTTCGACGCCGGCGACGCGAAGGGGCTGCAGCATGCCAACGACGTTATCCAGCGCTTCTCGAACAGCTACCCGCAGTCGCTGCGCCTGCGCCGCATGGCGACGCTCGGCAAGGCCCTGCTGGACCTGCAGGAAGGACGCACCGGGGCGGGGCTGGAAGCGATCCGCAGCGCCGCGGGCGAGGCCACGCGCGCCGACTTCGACATGGAGGCGGCGACGAACACGCTGTCGGTTTGGTCGCGGCTGGCACGGACGGGCGTCGAGAGCGGCGAGTACGAGGCCATCGTGCGCCAGCTAACGCGGCGCTTCTCGGTCTCGAAGATGGCCACCGAGGTCCTGGTGGCGGCGGTGCAGCGGGACGCCCAAGCCAGCCGCTGGATCCGCGAGACGCACGCCGAGGTGATGCAGCTTGCCGAACAGGCCATGAATCATGCCGTGCAGGGGCAGCCCAAGGCCGCCGTGGAAACGCTGCTGAGCCACGGCGAGAACACAGGCAACGCCAAGCTGATCGAGATGGCGGGGCTGGTGGCCCGCCGCCACCGCGAACGCATCGAGGGCGTCGATCGCCTACTCGGCTCGGCCGACGCGCTCGCCCACCGCTATTGCCTGCCCAGCAGCCACATCGCCGGCGTCAGGCGCAGCAACCGGTCGGCCGGGGGCCTGGTGCTGCGCCGCTGAGGCGCGGCGCAGCACCTGCCCGTTTCGGTTCAGAACAGCTGCCTCTGCCCGGCGCTGCGGGACGGCGGCCGGAACTGCGAAAGATCGAGCGCCGACCGCTCGCGCCGGTAACCCAACCGCGCACGGGCCTTGTCCACGCGCTGGCGCAGCAGCTGCGCCCAAACCCCTTCGCCCGTCATGCGGCTGCCGAAGCGGCTGTCGTTGTCCTTGCCTCCGCGCATCTCGCGCACGCGGGCCATGATGCGCTGCGCGCGCGCGGGCACGTGCTGCTCGAGCCAGTGCTGGAACAGCGGGTTCACCTCCCAGGGCAGCCGCAACACGATGCTGAAAGCGGTCTGCGCGCCGGCGTCCCGCGCGGCCTGCAGGATGCGCTCGAGCTCGGGCTCGTTGAGGAAGGGGATCAGCGGCGAGACGCTCACGCCCACCGGCACGCCGGCGCGAGCCAGGGTCTCGATCGTGCGCAGCCGGCGGTGCGGCGCCGCGGCGCGCGGCTCCATCGCGCGCGCCAGCGCCGGGTCCAGCGTGGTCAGCGAGACATAGACGGCAGCCATGTTCGCTGCGGCCATCGGGACGATGAGATCGAGATCGCGCTCGACCAGGCTGGACTTGGTGATGACCGAGAACGGGTGTCGCGCTTCCACGAGCACCTCGATCACCGAACGCGTGATGCGCAGCCGCCGCTCGACCGGCTGGTAGGCGTCGGTGACCGAGCCGATGTTAAGCTGCCCCGGCCTGTAGCCCTTGGCCGACAGCGCCTCGCGCAGGCGCTCCGCGGCGTTGACCTTGGCCACGATGCGAGTCTCGAAATCGAGACCCGGCGACAGATTCAGATAGCTGTGCGTCGGCCGCGCGTAGCAGTAGACGCAGCGCTCGCAGCCGCGGTACGGGTTGATCGACAGGTCGAAGCCGATGTCGGGCGAGTCGTTGCCCGACAGGATGCCGCGCACGTTTTCTTCCTGCACCAGCGTGTCCGGCCCGGCGCTCTCTTCTTCGGCGGCCTGCGCCAGCGTGCCCCAGCCGTCGTTGAACTCGCTGCGCCAGCGCCCGTTGAAGCGGTGCTCGATCGCCCAGACCGTGCCGCGCCCTTTGATGGCCGAAGTTGGCGGCACGTACACCAGCGTGGCGGCGGGCGGCGTCGATGGGTCGGGCTGCAGCATACTGTAAATATATCCAGTTTTGCAGCGCCACACAAGCGCTCTCGGTGCGGGTCAGTACTCGCTGCCGCTGCTGCCCGAGGCCAGGTTGTCGAAGCGCGTGAGCGGCTTCAGGAAGGTCAGCTTGACGGTGCCCACTGGGCCGTTGCGCTGTTTGGCGATCACGATCTCCGAGACGCCGGGCTCCTTGCTGTCCTTGTTGTAGTAGTCGTCGCGGTAGATGAACATGATGACGTCTGCGTCCTGTTCGATAGCGCCCGATTCGCGCAGGTCGCTCATCATCGGCCGCTTGTCGTTGCGGCTCTCGACGCTGCGGTTCAGCTGCGACAGCGCCAGCACGGGGCATTGCAGTTCCTTGGCCAGCGCCTTCAGGCCGCGACTGATCTCGCCGAGCTCGGTGGCGCGGTTCTCGTCGCTGCCGCTGCTGCCGCTCATCAGCTGCAAGTAGTCGATCACGATCAGGCCCAGAGTGCCGAACTGGCGCGCCATGCGTCGGGCGCGGGCGCGCAGCTCGGCACTGGTCAGCGCCGCGGTCTCGTCGATGTAGAGCTGGACCTGGCCCAGGCGCTCGACGGCGTCGGTCAGGCGCTCCCATTCGCCGCTGTCGAGCCGGCCCGTGCGCAGGTTCTGCTGGTTGATTCGCCCCAGCGAACCGACCAGGCGCAGCGCCAGTTGCGAAGCGCCCATTTCCATCGAGAACACGAGCACCGGCAGGCCTTCCTGCACCGCTACATGCTCGGCGATATTGAGCGCGAAGGCGGTGTTGTGCGTCACCACGTCGCCATCGGTGATGTAGAGGCGATCCGGATGGCTGACCGCGATGCACTGGCATGGCGCTTCGCGCGTCGGCTCGATGGCGGAGATCGTCAGCCGCTTCTGGCGCAGCCAGCGCTCCGGAGCGCGCGCCTGCATTTCGGAGAGCAGGAACAAGGAACGAGGCTCCGGATGAGAGATATGGCAGACGAAGGCCGGCAGTCCGGTAACGCGCATCCCCGCGACGCTGCGGAAGTTTGGCTGCTTTGTCGCGACGGAACACCAGCCGCCCAGCGAGCGGACGAGTTCGGCCACGTCGTCAGCCAGACGACGACTCGATGTCGACAGGCGCACGCTGCCCCAGCGCTCGACCCAACCGGCGGTGTCGAGCAAGCCGCGCAGAAGATCGAGCCGGCGTTCGCGACTGGACTCGAGATAGAGACGCGGGATGAACTTGCGATCGCTGTGCAGGCCCGAAAGTTGAAGTGCCTCGAGCGCATTTCGCAGCGGATTGGATTGCGCGCCGCCCAGAGCCGGCGTGTGGCCCCGGTCACGCCGTACGATGCGGTCGTCGTACCTTCCGGCATGTGTGACTTCCAGATCGGCGCCGGCACGCTCGGATACGAGAGCAATCACCTGCGGTGCTGCATTGGAAAGTCTGACGGAGCCATCGTCGGTCAGATTGCCATCACCGAGCAGACAGCCCAACAGCCACGGATCGATAGGCAGTGGATCGAGGTGACCGAAGTCTCCGCTTGCGTAGTCGATCCAGATGCGATTTTGGTATCGCGTGCGAGTCAGCAGGGCCTTTATCTTCTCCGTCGTCAGGACTCGAGGTTCAGGCCAGTGCAGGCAATGTACCTTCCATAAGTGTTCGGCACAGCACTCGGCGGACCGCTCGTCGGAGAACCGCATGCGGTAGACCTGCTTCATGCCTTGCGGATAGATGCTGGTCACGATCGACGGACGCCCATCAACCGACGCGACGGCATCACCGACCTCGAGTTCGCCCATGCGCTTCCAACCCGACAGTGTGCGCACCCGAGCATCCAGCGGCTGAGCCTTCCCCATGCTCGGCCGCGCCGCCAGCACCAGCAGGTCGCCCTTCTGCAGACCCGCCGTCATTCGGTCGAGGTCGTAAAAGCCGGTGCGCACGCCAGTGACTTCCTCCGCGCCGTTGTCGTGCAGCTCCTGCACGCGGTCGATCAGGGAGACGACCAGCTTGTCGATGCCCTGGAAGCCCTGCTTCTGGCGTGAACCCTCCTCACCGATCTGGAAGATCTTGCTCTCGGCCTCGTCGAGCACCGTACTGACCTGCCGGCCCTGCGGGTTGAAGGCGCTTGTGGCAAT
Source organism: Betaproteobacteria bacterium (assembly GCA_037443665.1). GTDB lineage: Bacteria > Pseudomonadota > Gammaproteobacteria > Burkholderiales > Burkholderiaceae_C > Rubrivivax. The sequence continues at coordinate 26,429 of JBBINW010000016.1, read as the reverse complement.
GTCGTCGCTGGCGGCGATCAGCTTGCGCAGGATTGATCGCTCGCGGACGATTTCCGCATAGCGGCGCATGTTGGCCGCACTCGGCACGCTTTGGGCCAGCGCGTTGAGGTAGGCCAGCCCGCCGCTGTCGGCTGCCTTGCCCAGGCTTTGCAGTTGCTCGAAGACGGTGATCACGTCGGCCGGCTTGCTCTGGCCGATCAGCGCGCCGATCGCGGCGTAGATCAGCCGGTGCTCGTGACGATAGAAGTCGCTTTCGGTGAGCAGGTCGCCGGCGCGGTCCCAGGCCAGGTTGTCGAGCAGCAGGCCACCGAGCACGCTCTGCTCGGCTTCCACCGAATGCGGCGGCACGCGCAGGCGAGCGACCTCGTCGTCATGGGGGGCGGTGTCACGGGCGTCGAAGATCGCGGACATGGTGGCAGTGTCGGGTCTGTGGGCAAGCCTGTGGATGAATGGTGCGGTATGCGGGACAAGTTGCAAGCCCGGAAACGACGAAGGCCGGCTGAGCCGGCCTTCCTGACATGGGCGGCAGCTTACGCCGGTTCAGTCCGCCTGCGCAACCACGTGGACCATGACTTCGACCACCACGTCGGTGTGCGGTGAGACCGAGACCGGATGCTCGCCGACCGTCTTCAGCGGGCCGTTGGGCATCCTCACCTGCGACTTGGCGACCGCCGAGCCGATCTTGGTCAGCGCCTCGGCGATGTCGGCGTTGGTCACCGAGCCGAACAGACGACCGTCTACGCCAGCCTTCTGCGCGATCTGAAGCACCCTGCCGGCGAGCTGCTCGCCCAGCGCCTGGGCGGCCGCGAGCTTGGCGGCGGCGGCGCGTTCGAGATCCGCGCGACGGTCGCCGAACTCCTTGATCGCCGCTTCGGTGGCGCGGCGCGCCAGCTTGGACGGGATCAGGTAGTTGCGGGCGAAGCCGTCCTTGACCTTGACGACGTCGCCCAGATCACCGAGCTTGCCGACCTTTTCCAGAAGAATCACTTGCATGGCGGGCTCCTCAAACCTTGTGCTGGTCGGAGTACGGCAGCAGCGCGAGGAAGCGGGCACGCTTGATCGCGGTGGTCAGCTGGCGCTGGTAGAAGGCACGCGTGCCGGTCAGGCGCGCAGGCGTGATCTTGCCGTTCTCGCCGACGAAATCGCGCAGCACGTCGATCTCCTTGTAGTCGATCTCCTCGACCTTGGCGACGGTGAAACGGCAGAACCGCTTGCGGCGGAACAGCAGCGACTGGTTGTTGCGCTTGGGCCGCTTGTCCTTGGAAAAACGACCTTTACCACGTGGCGGGGGCATAGAAGACTCCTACAAAAGATCCATCGATCCGGATTGGTCCCGGTCAGGCTGCGCGCTCGACCGAGGTGATGTGGAACAGCAAACCGCGCCTGTTGCGCGATGCGGCGACAAAGCCTGCGAACAGCGCCGCGGCACCCAGCTCCAACGTCAGCAGCGACCGCGTCACGGCCCCGATGGCCACCGCACGGATTTCCAGTGAAACCTTGCGGGGCTGGCCGTCTTCGCTGACCTCGGACTCGTGCTTCAGGCTCAAGTCCAGGGCCGGCAGGCCGGCCGGGGTGTAACGCAGCGCAGCGCACTCGACCAGCGTGGCAGCGAGAACCAGGCGGTTCATCGCGCCGTGCCGGCGCCGGGTGCAGCGTGCCGGCTCAGGCCGATGCCTCCTGGCGCTCCTTGCGTGCCTCCTCGCGCTCGACCGCCTTCATCATGATCGACGGCGCGGTTTCGGCCTTGGCACGCGAGACGGTCAGGTGGCGCAGCACGGCATCGTTGAAGCGGAATCCGGTCTCGAGTTCGGTCAGCGTCTCGTTGCCGCACTCGATGTTCAGGCACAGGTAGTGCGCCTTGACCAGCTTCTGGATCATGTAGGCCAGTTGGCGCCGGCCCCAGTCCTCGACCCGATGCACCTTGCCACCGCCCGCGGTGACCAGCGCCTTGTATCGTTCCAGCATGGCCGGAACCTGTTCGCTTTGATCCGGATGGATCAGCAGAACGATCTCGTAGTGACGCATGAATTCTCCTTGTGGATTTCCGCCTGCGCGAAATGCACAGCCGGGCAAGCCGCCCCGATGCGTCGACATGGCGGGTGCGGCAAGGAAAGCTAATTAGTATAACAGCCGGCAGCGCGAGTGCCTTGCCGGTCATTCACCGCGCTGGGGGAAACGAAGGCGGTCGATCAGCAACTGCGTCGCCATATCCGGCGCCGGCGTCAGAAGGCTGAACACGACCAGCGCGACCACGCCCGCCGGCACGGCAAAGACGCCCGCGGCCACCGCATCGACGCCGAACCACTGGCAGTCGGCCAGCGGCCGGGTCACGCTGAGCAGCGTGCGAAGCACCGGCAGATTGCCCACCATGTAGTACGCGCAGACGCCGAGTCCGACCAGCATCGCGGCCACCGCGCCGGCCCGGTTGGCGCGGCGCCAGAAGATGCCCAGGACCAGGGACGGGAAGAATGCCGCCGCGGCGAGCGAGAACGCCGCCGAGACGAACTGCAGGATGTCCGTGATCTCGAGCGCTGCAACCAGGGCCGCGACCAGCGCCACCCCCATCACCAGCACCTTGGACGCCACGACGCGCGCTGGCGCCGAAGCCCGGGGGTTGAACAGCCGATACCAGATGTCGTGGGTGAGGGCGTTGGCGATCGTCAGCAGCAGGCCATCGGCCGTGGACAGCGCCGCGGCCAAGCCACCGGCGGCGACGAGACAGGTCACCCAGTAGGGTAGACCACCGATCTCTGGCGCGGCCAGGACGATGACGTCGCCGCCGATGAAGAGCTCGCCGAACTGCAACACGCCGTCCCCGTTGAGGTCGTGGACGGACACCAGGTTAGGGTCCAACCGCGACCATAGACCGACCCACGGCGGCAGGTGATCGATAGGCATGCCGACCAGATGTTGCAGCACCTCGAACTTGACCAACGCCGCCAGCGCCGGCGCCGCCAGGTAGAGCAAGGTGATGAACAGCAGCGACCACGCGACGGAACGCCGGGCTTGCGAGGGCGAGGTCGTGGTGTAGTAGCGCGTCAGCACATGGGGCATCGCCGCCGTGCCCATCATCAGGCACAGCATCAGGGCGATGAAGTTGATGCGCGCGCCATCGAAGCGCGCACGTGCGGCTGCGTCGCCTTGCGGGTCGCCAGTGGCGAACGGCAGCGTCTGCGGCGGCATGCCCGCCAGCGGCCTGGCGTGGATGAGCGCGGTGTCACGGTCATGCCGGTAGCGCGAGGCGGCCTGCTCCTCGTTGCGCGGGCGCTGCGCGAACTCGCGCTCGGCGCGCTGGATATGTGCCAGCGGCGCGTCCTCGGCGCGCAGCTTGGCAATCTCGCGCCGAGCGCTCGCCTCGTCGGTGCGCATCGCGGCTCGAACGTCCCGCAGCTTTACATCGTCCTGGGCCGCCCGTTGGCGCAAGCGGACGATAACCTCGTGCTCGGCCGGGTCGCGCGCGAGTTCGTCCTCGCGCCTGGCGATCTGCTCGAGCTGGCGCCCGTACGACAGCAGCGGCATCCAGCTGCCCGTCTGCTGCACCGACAGCCAGATCAGCGGCACGAGGTATGCGACGATGAGCACCAGGTATTGCGCGACCTGGGTCCAGGTCACCGCGCGCATGCCACCGAGGAAGGAGCACACCAGAACCCCGCCCAGACCGACGAAGATGCCGAGCTCGAAGCCGAACCCGGTGAGGTGCGAGGTGATCAGCCCCACGCCGTAGATCTGGACCACGACGTAGACGAAGGACACGCCGACCGCGGCAAGCGCGCCGATCAGCCGCGGCAACGCGCCATATCGCGCGCCCAGGAAGTCGGGCACCGTGTATTGGCCGAAGCGACGCAGGTACGGCGCCAGCAGCAGTGCCAGCAGGCAATAGCCGCCGGTCCAGCCCAGGATGTACACGAGGCCGGAGAAGCCATTGAGGTAGAGCACACCCGCGGTGCCGATGAACGAGGCCGCCGACATCCAGTCGGCGGCGGTGGCCAGGCCGTTGAACAGCGCCGGCACGCGTCGGCCGGCGACGAAATACTCGACCTCGCTGGAGGTGCGGCACAGGAAGCCAATGCCGGCGTACGCGGCCACCGTCAACACCAGGAACAGGGCCCCGATCCAGGCCCTTGGCAGACCGGCGTGTTCGCCGGCGGCCATCGCGGCAATCAGCATCGCGAAGGCAACGAGAAACAGGCCGTAGCGCAGCGCCAGCCGCCGCCCCAACCCGCCGTCGCCGGCATCCGCCGCGGGCCACCCCGCGCTCACTGCGAAGCGCCGCCGGGATCTTGGCCGCGCGCCGCCAGATCGTCGAGGTAGTCGGCCTCGATTCGGTCCATCGCCACGACATAGGTCACGATGATCACCAGGTAGAGCATCAGCAGGCCCACCGCCGCGAGCCCGTAGGCCAGCGGGAAACCGAGGACGCGACGGCCGTGGAAGTCACGCGCGAACCACGGCACGCCAAGATTGACCGCCAGCCACAGCAGCAACAGCCCAGCGGTCAGCCGCCGGGTGCGGGACCAGAAGCGGCGTCGGCTCGCGTCGTCCATCGCGGCATTGTCCATCACGGCTTGCCGCAGTCAGCGGCCCCGCCATGGCCTGTGCCGCCACGGCCTGGGGTTAGCGATGACCGGGCAAACCCGCGTCGGTGCGACCGCCGACGGGCGGCCGTGCGTCTAGAGCCCGGCCAGCCGCTGCCAGGTCTCGATGACCGAGTCCGGGTTGAGCGAGATCGAGACGATGCCCTCCTGCGCCAGCCAGTCCGCGAAGTCGGGATGATCGCTCGGCCCCTGGCCGCAGATGCCGACGTACTTGCCGGTGGCGCGACAGGCGGCGATGGCGCGCGAGATCAGCGCCTTGACTGCCGGGTCGCGCTCGTCGAAGTCGCTCGCCAGCTGCGCCAGTCCCGAGTCGCGATCCAGGCCCAGCGTGAGTTGCGTCAGATCGTTCGAGCCGATCGACATGCCGTCGAAGTGCTCCAGGAATTGCTCGGCCAGGATGGCGTTGCTGGGCACTTCGCACATCATGATCAGCCGCAAGCCGTCCTTGCCCCCGTCGACGCCGCGCTTGAGGCCGCGGTCGGCGAGCATCTGCACCACCGCGGCGGCCTGCTTCACGGTGCGCACGAAAGGCACCATGATCTCGACGTTGGTCAGGCCCATCTCGCCGCGCACCCGCTTCAAGGCCTCGCACTCCATCGCGAAGGCATCGCTGAAGTCGCCGCTGATGTAGCGGCTGGCACCGCGGAAACCCAACATCGGGTTCTCTTCGTCGGGCTCGTAGCGGGTGCCGCCGATCAGCTTGCGGTACTCGTTGCTCTTGAAGTCCGACAGCCGGACGATGACGGTCTTGGGCCAGAACGCCGCAGCGATGGTGGCGATACCCTCGGTCAGCTTGTCGACGTAGAACGCCCGCGGCGAAGCGTGGCCGCGGGCCACCGACTCCACCGCCTTCTTCAGGTCGGGCTCGACGTTGGGATAGTCGAGGATCGCCTTCGGGTGCACGCCGATGTTGTTGTTGATGATGAATTCCAGCCGCGCCAGACCCACGCCCGAACTCGGCATCTGCGCGAAGTCGAAGGCGAGTTGCGGATTGCCCACGTTCATCATGATCTTGATCGGGCAGTACGGCATTTCGCCGCGCACGACGTCGCTGACCTCGGTCTCGAGCAAGCCGTCGTAGATGTAGCCGGTGTCGCCTTCGGCGCAGGACACGGTGACGAGGTTGCCCTCGTGCAGCGTTTCGGTGGCGTTGCCGCAGCCGACCACCGCCGGGATGCCGAGTTCGCGGGCGATGATCGCGGCGTGGCAGGTACGGCCGCCACGGTTGGTGACGATGGCGCCGGCGCGCTTCATCACCGGCTCCCAGTTGGGGTCGGTCATGTCGGTGACGAGGATGTCGCCGGGCTGCACCTTGTCCATCTCGGCCGTGCTGTGCACCAGCCGCACCGGGCCGGTGCCGACCTTCTGGCCGATCGCCCGCCCTTCGGCGAGCACGGTGTTCTTCGCGCGGTCGCCCTTGATCTTGTAGCGCTGCTCGACGCGACCGCCGACCTGGCTCTTCACCGTCTCGGGCCGCGCCTGCAGGATGTACAGCTTGCCGTCGATGCCGTCCTTGCCCCACTCGATGTCCATCGGCCGGCCATAGTGCTTCTCGATGATCAGCGCGTATTTCGCCAGTTCGATGACCTCGGCGTCGCTCAGCGAATAACGGTTGCGCTGCTCGGGAGGGGTGTCGATGACCTGCACCAGCCTGCCGCTGGCGGCCTTGTCGGCGGCCGTGGCGAACGCCATGCGCTGCAGCTTGGAGCCGAGCACACGCCGGATGACGGCGAACTTGCCCGCCCGCAGCATCGGCTTGTGGACGTAGAACTCGTCGGGATTGACGGCGCCCTGCACGACCATCTCGCCCAGGCCGTAGCTGGCGGTGATGAACACGACGTCGGTGAAACCCGACTCGGTGTCGATCGTGAACATCACGCCGGCGGCGCCGACGTCCGAGCGCACCATTCGCTGCACACCGGCCGACAGGGCCACGTCGGCGTGGGCAAAGCCCTTGTGGACGCGGTAGCTGATCGCGCGGTCGTTGTAAAGCGACGCGAAGACCTCCTTGATGCGGTGGAGCACGTCGGCTATGCCGGTGACGTTGAGGAAGGTCTCCTGCTGGCCGGCGAACGAGGCGTCCGGCAGGTCTTCGGCGGTGGCCGACGAGCGCACCGCGAAGCTGGCCTGCGGATCACCGGCCGACAGCAGTGCGAACTGCGCCCGGATCGCCGCCTCGAGCTCGGGCGGCAGCGGGGTCTCGACGACCCATTGCCGGATCGCCGCGCCGGCCTCGGCGAGCGCGCGCACATCGTCGGCGTCGAGGGCGTCGAGGCGGGCGCGGATGCGTTCGTCGAGCCCGGCATGGGCCAGGAAGAGGCGGAATGCATGCGCCGTGGTCGCGAACCCGCCGGGCACCCGAACGCCGCTGGCGGCGAGCTGGCTGATCATCTCGCCGAGGGAGGCGTTCTTGCCGCCTACGACCTCGACGTCGGTCATCCTCAGCTGTTCAAACGGGGCGACCAGGGCGGTCGCCAAGGGGGCCATGGACATGGGAAAGCTCCGTGATGTGAGAAAACCGGTGCTTCCGCATGCACGGCCCCGCCCCACGACGCGGCGTCTCGTTCTGGTTCGAGCGGGTCCAGGGGGATCAACGTGGTGGCCGGTGGCGGAAAGATGCGAGGGATTCTAAGGAGTTCTTCCTTATCATCGGCCGCCACCGACTCCGGCTTCCGATGCACCCGATTCCCGCCATGACAGACCGAACCGCGTTCTTCATCTCGGACGGCACCGGCATCACGGCCGAAACCTTCGGCAATTCGATCCTGGCGCAGTTTCCATCGCGCCCGCGGCACGTGCGCCGGCCCTTCGTCGATACGCCGGAGAAGGCGCAACACGTTGTGGAAGAAATCAACGACACCGCGGTGCGGGAGGGCCGCCGGCCGATCGTCTTCGTCACCCTGGTCAACGACGAGGTCCGGTCCATCGTCACCGGCGACCGTTGCAAGGGCATGGTGCTGGACATGTTCCGCACCTTCGTCGAGCCGCTGGAGGAAGAGTTCGGGGTGAAGAGCAATCACCGGGTCGGCCGCTTCAGCGACGCCAGCCAGAGCCAGGAGTACCACGACCGCATTGAGGCCATCAACTTCTCGCTCGCCCACGACGACGGCCAGTCGGCGCGCAACCTCGACATCGCCGACGTGATCCTGCTGGGCGTCAGCCGCAGCGGCAAGACGCCAACCTCGCTGTACCTGGCGATGCAGCACGGCATCAAGGCCGCGAACTATCCGCTGATCCCGGAAGACTTCGAGCGCGGCCGGCTGCCCTCGGCGCTGGCGCCGCACAAGCGCAAGTGCTTCGGTCTCACGATCGACCCGGCGCGCCTGGCGCAGATCCGCAACGAACGCCGTCCGGGCAGCCGCTACGCGGCGCTGGTGAACTGCCGCTACGAGGTCCACGAGGCCGAGAGCATGATGCGCCGCGAGGGCATCGCTTGGCTGTCCTCGACGCACAAGTCAATCGAGGAGATCGCGACCACCATCCTGCGCGACCTGCGTCCCGACCGGCTCATCTACTGACTTGCGCGGCCAGGCGCTGCGGCGCCAGCATGCGCCGCGCCGTCTCGTACAGGCACACGGCCGCCGCAGCCGCCACGTTGAGCGATTCCTCGCCGCCGGGCTGCGGGATGCGCACCTGCAGCGCGCAGCGCTGCAGCAAGGCCGGCGAGACGCCCTGCCCTTCATGGCCCAGCACCCAGGCGCAGCCCGTGGGCAGCAAGGCCTGCGGCAACAGGCTGCCGGCATGCGAACTCGTCGCAACCAGCGGCCGGCCCAGCAGGTCGAGCGCGGCCTCGTCCAGACCTTCGACGAGATGCAGCGCGAAATGCGCCCCCATGCCGGCACGCAGCACCTTGGGCGACCACAGTGCGGCGGTGCCCTTCATCGCCAGCACCTGGGTGACGCCGAAGGCAGCGGCGCTGCGCAGGATGCTGCCCACGTTGCCGGCGTCCTGCACGCGGTCGAGCACGACGCTGGGCCACTGCCGCTGGACCGTCGAGGCCGCAGGCAGGTCGATCACGAAGCCCAGCCGCGCCGGCGATTCGAGCGCGCTCAAGCCCTTGAACAGCGGCGCCGGCACGACCACGACTCTCGCGGCCCACCCGGCCAGCTCGCGCAGCGCCGGCTGCTGCCAGGCGTCCTCGTCGATGACGGCCTGGGCCGCCGGGCGGCCTCGGGCGCGCAAGGCCGAGCACAGGTGCTCGCCCTCGATCCAGGCCTGCGTCAGGCGTCGGTAGGCGGTGCTGCCTTGCGCCAGCCGGCGCAATCGCACCAGCAGCGGGTTGTCGCGCGAACTGATCCGCAGCGGCGTGTTCACGACCGCTCGGCCATGGCTGACAAGGCCAGCCGCACAGGGGCGAAGCTGCGTCGGTGTGCCGCGCACGGTCCGTGGCGCGACAGCGCCGACAGGTGCTCCGGCGTCGGGTAGCCCTTGTGGCTGGCGAAGCCGTAATCGGGGTACTGCCGGTGCAGCGCATCGCACAGCCGGTCGCGCTCGACCTTGGCCAGGATCGACGCCGCCGAGATCGCCGCCACCTTGGCATCGCCCTTGACGATCGCCGCCACCGACATCGCCAGCAACGGCGTGCGGTTGCCGTCGACGACGACGCGGTGCGGCACCAGGCGCAGGCCCTCGACGGCGCGTCGCATCGCCAGCAGGCTGGCCTGCAGGACGTTGAGCCGATCGATCTCCTCCACCGAGGCGCTGGCGACAGAACAGCACAGCGCGTGGGCGCGGATCTCGTCGGCAAGCCGTTCGCGCTTGCGCGGGCTGATCGCCTTGGAGTCGGTCAGGCCGCGGATCGGCCGCAGGTCGTCGAGGATCACCGCAGCGGCGAACACCGGCCCGGCCAGCGGCCCGCGGCCCGCCTCGTCGACGCCGGCGACCAGCCCGGGCTTGTCCCACCCCGGGCCGAGCTGATCAAGCCTGAAGGACCTGCGCGATGGCATCGGTGGCACAGCTGGCCGTGTCGCGGCGCAGCAGCTGGTGGAGTTCGTCGAAGCGCCGCACCAGCCGCTGGCACGCGGCCGGGTCGTCGAGCCAGGCCAGCGCAGCCGCAGCCAGCGACGCCGGCTCGCACGCCGCCTGGATCCGCTCGGGCACGACGAACTCGCGGCACAGGATGTTGGGCAGGCCGACCCAGGGCTGGTAGCGCATGCGCTTCATCATCTGCCAGCTCAGAGGATGCATGCGGTAGCCGATGACCATCGGCCGCTTGAACAGCGCGGCCTCCAGCGTCGCGGTGCCGCTGGCGATCAGCGTCACGTCGCAGGCCGCCAGCGCGGCATGCGATTGACCGTCGAGCAGGCGCAGCGGCAGGCCAGGCGCATGGGTGGCCAGCAGGGGTTCGACCAGCGCACGCAGCCCCGGCGCCACCGGCAGCACGAAGCGCAGGTCCGGCCGCGTGCGGTGCATCGCCAGCGCGGCCTGCAGGAAGCTGGGCGCGATGTAGTGGATCTCCGAGCGACGGCTGCCGGGCAGCAGGGCTACAACCGGGTCGCTGTCGGCCAGGCCGAGCCGGGCCCGGCTGGCCGCGCGCGGCGGCACCAGCGGGATCGCGTCGGCCAGCGGATGGCCAACATAGCTGGCCGCCACGCCGTGGGCACGCAGCAGGTCGGGCTCGAACGGGAACAGGCACAGCACGTGGTCGCAGCTGGTGGCCATCTTCTTCACCCTTCCGCCGCGCCAGGCCCAGATCGAGGGACAGACGAAATGGATCGTCTTGATGTCGGCGGCCTTCAGCCGCGCCTCCAGGCCGAGGTTGAAGTCGGGGGCATCGACGCCGATGAAGGCGGCCGGGCGCTCGGCCAGCACGCGCAAGGCCAGCGCCCTGCGGATGGCCGCGATCTCGCGGTAGTGCCGCAACACCTCGAAGTAGCCCCGCACTGCCAGCTTGTCGTGCGGCCACCAGGCGGCAAATCCCTGGGCGGCCATTTGCGGGCCGCCGATGCCGGCCGCCTGCAGGTCGGGCCAGCGGCGGCGCAAGCCGGACAGCAGCAAGCCCGCTAGCAGGTCGCCAGAAGCCTCGCCCGCGACCATCGCCACGCGCAGCGGCGCCACTGCGATCACCGCACAATGCCGCGCGTCGACGCTGCCAGGAAGTCGAGCAGCATCGCCACGTCGGCGTCGCCGCCCTCGACGGTGCCCGACAGCGCCGCGATCGCGTCGCGCGCGCGCTCCAGCGCGAGGCCGTCGCGGTACAGCAGGCGATGCATCTGCTTGACCAGCGCGATGCGCTCGCGCGAGAAGCCGCGCCGGCGCAGGCCCTCGACGTTGAAGCCGTGCACCGCCAGCGGGTGGCCAGCGACCATCATGAACGGCGGGACGTCCTGCGCGACATGGCTCTGGAATCCGACCATCGCGTGCGCGCCGACCTTGCAGAACTGGTGCACCCCGCTCAGGCCACCGATGATCGCCCAGTCGCCCACGTGCACGTGGCCGGCCAGCGTCGCGTTGTTGGCCAGCACCGTGCGGCTGCCGAGCTGCACGTCGTGCGCGACATGCACGTAGGCCATGATCCAGTTGTCGTCGCCGACGCGCGTGACGCCACTGTCCTGCACGGTGCCGCGGTTGAAGGTGCAGAACTCGCGGATCGTGTTGCGGTCGCCGATGTGCAGCGCGGTCGCCTCGCCACGGTACTTCATGTCCTGCGGCGCCCCGCCGAGAGCGGCATGAGCGTGGATGCGGTTGTCGCGGCCGATGACCGTCGGCCCGTCGATCACGCAATGGGCGCCGATGGAGCTGCCGTCGCCGACGACGACGCCTGCACCGATGACCGCGTAGGGGCCGACACTGACCGAGCCCGCGAGTTCGGCTGCCGGGTCCACGATCGCGGTGGCGTGGATCGCGGTCATCCAGTCGGCAGCACCTTGCGCATGGTGCACATCAGGTCGGCCTCGACGGCGAGATTCCCCTCGACGATGGCGCGCGCCTTGTAACGGTAGATGCCGGCCTTGGCGCGGTCGATGCTCGCTTCGAGGATGAGCTGGTCGCCCGGGCCCACCGGGCGCTTGAAGCGCGCGTGGTCGATGCCGGCGAAATAGACCACCGTGTCCTCGCCGGGATCGACCCCCAGCGCGTCGAACGACAGGATCGCCGCGGCCTGGGCCAGCGCCTCGAGCATCAGGACACCGGGCATCACCGGCCGCGCCGGGAAATGGCCGGTGAAGAAGGGCTCGTTGATCGTGACGTTCTTCAGCGCCTTGATGCGCACGCCCTTCTCGATCTCGAGCACCCGGTCGACGAGCAGCATCGGGTAGCGATGCGGCAGCTTGCGCAGGATGTCCTGGATGTCCATCAAGATGAGCTCTTTCTCTCGAGTGCACGCAAACGCTCGCGCAGGCCGTGGAGTTGGCGCAACGTGGCCGCGTTCTTCTCCCACGAGGCATTGTCATCGAAGGGAAAGGCGCCGCTGTACTGCCCCGGCTTGAGGATCGAGCGGCTGACCACCGTGGCCGCCGTGATGTGCACGTGATCGACGATCTCCAGGTGACCCAGGATGATCGCCCCACCGCCGAAGGTGCAATGGCGGCCGATGCGCGCGCTGCCGGCGACGCCGACGCAGCCAGCGAAGGCGCTGTGCGCGCCAACGCGCACGTTGTGGCCGATCTGCACCAGGTTGTCGAGCTTGACGCCGTCCTCGACCACGGTGTCGTCGAGCGCGCCGCGGTCGACGCAGGTGTTGGCACCGATCTCGACGTCGTCGCCGATCGCCGCTGCGCCGAGTTGCTCGATCTTCTCCCACCGACCCTCGTGGGGCGCGAAGCCGAAGCCGTCGGCGCCGATGACGGCGCCGCTGTGGACGATGCCGCGCGCGCCGATGCGGCAGCCCGCCCCCAGCGTCGCGCGAGGCGCAAGCCGGGTGGCTTCGCCGATCCGGGCGCCCTCGCCCACGACCACATGCGCGCCGACCACGGCGCCTGCCGCGATCTGCGCTCCCGCGCCGACGAAGGCCAGCGCGCCGACGCATGCCGTGGGGTGGATCATCGCGCCGGCCTCGATCACCGCGCTGGCATGCACACCGACGGCGACGGTGCTGCGCGTCTGCGCCGCCCACCACTGGGTCAGGCGGGCGAAGGCCAGGTAGGGATCGGCGCAGACGATGGCCGCACCGCGCGCGGCGGCCGCGTCGCGCATCGCCGGGCCGACGATCACGCAGCCGGCGCCGGAGGCCGCGAGCTGCGACTGGTAGCGCGGGTTGGCCAGGAAGGCGATGGTCTGCGCGTCGGCGCCTTCGAGCGTGCCGATGCGGCTGACCGTCGTGCCGGGATCGCCGATGAGTTCGCCGCCCAGACGCCGGCTCAGGTCACCGATGCGCGCTTGCATGGCCGGCGAGCCCATGCCCGCGGCTCACTTGCCGTTGGCGGTGATGTCGTTGAGAACCTTGATCACCTTGTCGGTGATATCCACCCGCGGGCCGGCGAAGACGACCTCCTGCAGGATCAGGTCGTAGTGGTCGTTGTCGAAGATCTGCTTGATGACGCGGTTGGCGCGCTCGACGACGCCGGCGAGTTCCTCGTTGCGGCGCTGGTTCAGGTCTTCCTGGAACTCGCGGCGCTTGCGCTGCAGGTCGCGGTCCTGCTCGACCAGTTCGCGCTGGCGCCGCGTGCGCTCGCTCTCTGCCAGTGTGGGGGCATCCTTCTCGAGCTTGTCGGCGGCTGCCTTGAGCTTCGCGCCGGCGTCGCTGAGGTCGCGCTCGCGCTTGCCGAACTCGGCTTCCAGTTTGGCCTGCGCGGCCTTGGCCGGGATGGCTTCGCGCAGCACGCGTTCGCTGTTGACGTAGCCGATTTTGAGTTCCTGCCCGACAGCTGGCGCCGCGACGGCAAGCGACAGGGCGGCGGCAGCCAGCCACCTGAGAGCAAACGTCTTCATCAGAAGGCAGTCCCGATCTGGAATTGGAAACGTTGGATTCTATCGTTCGGCAGTACATGGATCGGCTTGCCATAGCTGATCTGCAGCGGGCCCACCGGCGAGATCCAAGAAAGGCCGACACCCGTTGACGTACGCAGCGAATCGACGGTGATGTTCTCGCCCTCGCCCCAGACGTTGCCGGCATCGAAGAAGGCGAAGATGCGCAGGCTCTTGTCGTTGCCCGTGCCCGGCACCGGGAAGTACAGATTGGTGTTCAAGTTGAAGCGCTTGGGCCCGCCGATGTAGGCGCCGGTGGGGTCGACGACGCCCAGCGAGCCCTGCTCGAAAGCGCGCACCGTGCCCAGGCCACCGCCGTAGAAGTCCTTGAACACCGGAAACGGCTTGCCCCCCAGCCCCTGGCCGATGCCGAGCTCGGCGTTGACCCCCAGCGAGGTCCGCAGCGGCAGCTGCCAGTACTCCTGGTACTGCAGATCGGTGCGCAGGTAGCGCACCTCGCCGGCGACCCCCCACTCCAGGTTCACGCGCGAGTAGCGACCCGCGGTGGGCACCAGCACGCTGTCGCGCGAATCGCGAGCCCAGCCCAGCGTGACCGGGAACGCGTTCGTCTTGTCGCCGTAGAGCACGCGGTAGTTCTCGTACGACAGCGGGATGCCGATCGAGGTGCCGATCTCGGTGCGTTCGATGCCGACACCCAGGAACACCGTGTCGTATTCCGAGAAGGGGATACCGAAGCGGACGTCGGCGCCCGGCGTCTTCAGGTCGTACGTGGTGCCCAGGCTGTTGTACGGCCGGCTCGTGCGGTAGAACAGGTCCACCGCGCGCGAGATGCCGTCGACGGTCCAGTACGGGTCGACGGTGCTGAGAACCGCCGTGCGGGCGTACTTGCTGGTGTTGAGCTCGATGCCCAGGTAGTTGCCCGAACCGAACGCGTTGTCCTGCTTGACCGAGGCGGTGAAGGTGAACTTCTCGGCGTTGGAGTAGCCGGCGCCGACGAGCAGGTTGCCGGTGGGCTTCTCGGTGAGCGTCACCACCAGGTCCACCTGGTCGGGCGAGTTCGGCACCTCGTTGGTCTCGATGTCCACGTCTTTGAAGTAGCCCAGCCGTTCGACGCGTTCCTTGGACAGCTTGATCAGTCCGCCGTCGTACCAGGCGCCCTCGAGCTGTCGGAATTCGCGCCGCACCACCTCGTCGCGGGTGCGCGTGTTGCCGGCGACCTCGATGTGGTGCACGTAGACGCGGCGCTGCGGGTCGGCGGTGAAGACCACCGTCACCTGGGCGTGGGCGCGGTCGATCTCGGGCCGTGGCTCGACCCGTGCGAAGGCATAGCCGTAGAGGCCGAAACGGTCTTGGAAGCGCTTGGCGGTCTCGGTCACCGCGTCGCCCCGATAGGGCTGCCCGGGACGCAGCGAGACCAGGGATTCGAATTCCTTGTCCTTGCCCAGGTAGTTGCCCTCCAGCCGCACGGCGGTCACGGTGTAGGGCTGGCCCTCCTTGACCGTGATGGCGATCGAGATCGACTGCTTGTCGGGCGATATCGTCACCTGGGTGGACTCGATCGCGAACTCGAGGTAGCCGTGGTTGAAGTAGAAGGCGCGGAGCTTCTCGAGGTCGCTGTTGAGCTTGCTGCGCGAGTAACGGTCCGACTTGCTGTACCAGGTGAACCAGCCGGTGGGCGTGAGCTCGAACAGGTCGAGCAACGCGGACTCCGAGAACGCCCTGTTGCCGGCGATGCGGATGTCCTTGATCTTCGCCGCATCGCCCTCGGTCATCGTGAAGGTCACGTTGACGCGGTTGCGCTCCAGCGGGGTGACCGTGGTCACGACCTCGGCGCCGTACAGGCTGCGGCTGAGGTACTGGCGCTTGATCTCCTGCTCGGCGCGGTCGATCAACGCCTTGTCGAAGGGCAGGCCCTCGCCGATGCCCGCATCGCGCAACGACTTGATCAGCGGGTCCTTGTCGAACTCCTTCAGGCCCACGAAGTTGACGTTGGCGATGATCGCGCGTTCCTCGACGATGACCACAGCGACCTGGCCCTCGATCTCGATGCGCACGTCCTTGAACAGGCCGGTGGCGAACAGCGCGCGCAGCGCCGCCGAGCCCTTGTCGTCGGTGTAGGTGTCGCCGATGCGGAACGGCAGCGAGGCGAACACCGTGCCCGGGTCGGTGCGCTGCAGACCTTCGACGCGGATGTCCTTGATCACGAACGGCGACACGGCAAGGGCCGCGGGCGAGATCACGGCGGCGGCGAGCGCGACGACATACGCCGCAGCAGGGCGCAGCGGCCCGAACAGGGAGACAGGGGGCATGGGATTCAGTGCAGGCCGAGCAGGCGGGTCACGTCATTGAACAGGGCCACCGACATCATCATCAGCAGCACCACGATGCCGCCGCGTTGCAGCCGCGCCAGCCACAGGTCGGACACCGGGCGGCGGGTCACACCCTCGAAAATGTAATACATCAGATGGCCGCCATCGAGCATCGGCAGCGGCATCAGGTTGAGCACGCCCAGGCTGACGCTGACCAGCGCCAGGAACCCGAGATAGTAGGCCAGCCCCTGGTGCACCGATTGCCCGGCGTAATCGGCGATCGTTAGCGGGCCGCTCAGATTCTTCAGGGACGCCTGGCCGACGATCATGCGGCCGAGCATCTTCACCGTCAGCGCCGAGATCTCCCAGGTTCGCGCGAAGCCCTGCCGCAGACCCTCGATCGGGCCCAGGCGCACGGTGACTATCGCCGGCGGCTGCCCCACGTAGGCGTCGATGCGGCCGACAAGCGAATCGCCGTCGCGCACCGGCCGCGGGGTGACGGCAACCTCCAGCTTGCGACCGTCGCGTTTGAGCGTCCACTGCTGCGTCACCGCCCTGCCATCGCGAAGGTCGGCGCGGATGCGCTCGCGCAGCGTCTGCGCGTCGGCCACCGCAAGGCCATCGACGCTGAGCACGTGGTCGCCCTGGCGCAGGCCGGCCGCGGCTGCCGCGCCGCCCGGGCGGACCTCGCCGAGCACGGGTTCGCTGAAGGCGCCGCCAAGACCAATCTTCTGCGCCAAATTGGCATCGACCTTCGCCGGGTCGATTCCCGACAGGTCCAGCGCCAGCAGGCGTTGACCGTGGCCCTCGCGGTCGCTGACCTGCAACTGCACCGATTGCTTCTGCAGCGCGGCCTGGGTCAGCCGCCAGCGCAGGTCGGGCAGCGAACTCACGTCCTGCCAGTCGTCACCGTCTGCGGCCAGCGCGCGCACCCAGTCGCCCGTGCGCAGGCCGGCACGCTCGGCCAGGCTGCCGGCCACCGGCGGGCCGAGCACGGCCTTGGGTTCCTCGACGCCGATCCAGTGCGCCGCCGCGTACAGCAGCACGGCCAGCAGCAGGTTGGCCAGCGGCCCGGCGATGACGATCGCCGAGCGGGCGAGCAGCGGCTTGCGGTTGAAGGCCCGGTCGAGCTCGGCCGGTGCCACCTCGCCCTCGCGCTCGTCCAGCATGCGCACGTAGCCACCCAGCGGCAGGGCGCAGACCACGAACTCGGTGGCGTCACGGCTGCTCTGGCGGCGCCACAGCACGCGGCCGAAGCCGACCGAGAAGCGCAACACCTTGACTCCGCAGGCGACCGCGACGCGGTAATGGCCGTATTCGTGAACGACGACGAGCACGCCCAGCGTGAACACGAAGGCGAGCAAGGTGGTGATCATCGAGGCAGTTCCTTCATGACCTGCCGCGCCATGTCGCGGGCGCGGCGGTCGAGTTCGAGCAGGTCGTCGAGTTCATGGGTCGGCGGCAGACGCGGCGGCAGACGCTCCATCACGCTCGCGTTGACACTGTGAATCGCGGTGAAGGCGATGGTTCCGGCCAGGAACGCTGCCACCGCCTCTTCGTTGGCGGCGTTGAGCACGGCGGTCGTGCCCTCCGCTGCGGCCAGTGCATCCCAGGCCAGCTGAAGCCCGGGGAAGCGGCGCGCGTCGGGCGCTTCGAAAGTCAACGACTGCAGGCTGCCGAAATCCAGCCGCGGCGCACCCGACTCGATGCGTTCGGGGTACGACAGCCCGAAAGCGATCGGCACCTTCATGTCGGGCGACCCGAGCTGCGCCAACACCGAGCCGTCGCGGCAGACGACCATCGAGTGGATGATGCTCTGCGGGTGGATCACGACCCGGATCTGCTGCGGCGCGAGGTCGAACAGCCAGCGCGCCTCGATGACCTCGAGCGCCTTGTTCATCATCGTCGCCGAATCGACCGAAATCTTGCGTCCCATGACCCAGTTCGGGTGCGCCACCGCCTGATCCGGTGTGACCGCGTGCAGGCTCTCGGGGTCGCGGGCGCGGAATGGGCCGCCGCTGGCGGTGAGCACGATGTGGTCGATGCGCCTGGCCCAGGTGCCTCGGTCTTCGGGCAGACACTGGAAGATCGCCGAATGCTCGCTGTCGATCGGCAGCAGCGTCGCGCCGCCTTCCTTGACCGCGCGCATGAACAGGCCGCCGCCGACGACCAGCGCTTCCTTGTTCGCCAGCAGCAGCCGCTTGCCGGCACGCGCCGCGGCCAAGCATGGCGGCAGCCCGGCGGCGCCGACGATCGCTGCCATCACGCTGTCCACGTCGTCGGCCGCGGCCAGCTCGCACAGGGCCCGCTCACCGGCTCGCACGGCCGTACGAAGGCCTGCTTCGTGCAGCGAAGCGCGCAGCGTTGCAGCCTGCGCTTCGGTCGCCACGACCGCCGTGCGCGGCTTGAAGCGGCGGCATAGCTCGAGCAGGGCGTCGATGCGGCGGAATGCGCTCAGACCGACGACCTCGAAACGATCGGGATGGCGCGCCACCACGTCCAGCGTGCTCGCGCCCACGGAGCCGGTGGCGCCGAGGATGGCCAGCCGCTGTGGCGTGTTCATCGGGCGGCCAGCGCCGTCAGGGCCAGCGCCGCGGGCAGCACCGGCAGCAGTGCATCGACGCGGTCGAGCACACCGCCATGGCCAGGCAGCAGCCGGCTGCTGTCCTTGGCACCGGCCGCTCGCTTGACCAGCGACTCGATCAGGTCGCCGACCACGCTCAGGCCGCACAGCGCGAGCATGGCCGCGATGAGGCCGAGCGTGCCCAGCGCATCGTGCAGGCGCGAGTAGAGGCTGGGGCCGTCGAAAGCCATGCGGCCGTCGAGCCAGATCCAGAATGCCGCCAGGGCGATCACGCCGCCGATGCCCGACCACACGCCCTCCCAGCTCTTGCCTGGGCTGATGGCCGGCGCCAGCTTGTGGCGGCCCCAGGCCTTGCCGCCGAAGTACGCCGCCACGTCGGCCATCCACACCAGGCACAGCACCGAAAGCATGAAGTTGATGCCGATGGCCCGCGCCTGCGCCAGAGCCAGCCAGGCCGCCCACAGGCCGACGGCACCGAGGCCGACACGCGCCGACCGCGGCAAGTGCGGCCACAGCGTCGGACCCCGGTGCAGAGCGAACCCGGCGGCCGGCAACCACAGCGCCAGCATCAACCACCACAGTCCGGCCGGTGCCGCATCGCCCCATCCGCGGTCGATGGCAAGCGCTCCGCCGGCCGCCACCGCGGCGCCCATCGCCCAGGCTGCCGCCGTGCCGGTCTGGTTCAGGCGACACCACTCCCAGCCGCCGGCCGCCATCAGGGCCAGCGTGAGGACGGCGAACGGCCAACGGCTGCTGGCCATCAAGGACGCGAGCAACAGGGCGACGAGCACGAGGGCGGTGATGACACGCTGCCGCAACATCTCAGCACCCGCCGCCGGACGGTCCCGAGGGGATGGGTGCCCCGACGGCCACGACGGGGCCCGTGGCGGCTCCGGCGGGCAGCGAACGAAGTGGGTGTCCGGACAGCTTCAACGATCAGGTGCCCTCGGGCACGACCGGGTGGGTGCGGATGGTGCCGAACCGCCGATCACGCTGGGCGTAGGCCTCGAGCGCGGCGTCGATCTCGGTCTGCCCGAAGTCGGGCCACAGGCATTCGGTGAAGAAGAGTTCCGAGTAGGCTGCCTGCCAGAGCAGGAAGTTGCTCATCCGCATCTCGCCACCGGTGCGGATGAACAGATCGGGGTCGGGCGCGAACGACAGCGCCATGTGGCGGGACAGCCAGGCCTCGTTCACCTGTTCCGGGTCCAGGCCCTCGGCGATCGCGCGCCGGCAGGCCTGGACGACATCCCAGCGGCCGCCATAGTTGAACGCCACCGACAAGGTGATGCGGCGGTTGTCGCGGGTGACGTGCTCGGCGTGTTCCCAGGCCTGGCGGAGCTTGTCGGACACCGCCGAGCGATCGCCGATGATGCGGATGCGAACGCCGTCGCCGGCCATCTTGGCCAGGTACTTGGAGACCGCCACCAAGACCAGACTCATCAAGCCCGACACCTCCTCGCTCGGTCGCTTCCAGTTCTCGGACGAGAACGCGAACACGGTGAGGTACTCGACGCCTCTGTCGGCGAACGCGTTGACCGCACGCACCAGCGCATCGACGCCCTGCTTGTGGCCGAAGAAGCGCGGCATGAAGCGCTGGCGGGCCCAGCGGCCGTTGCCATCCATGACCACGGCGACGTGGCGCGGCACCGCCGCGGCGCTGCGCGCTGTAGGAACGTCGACGGCGTCGGAGACGGTCGGATCGGACATGACGGCGGACGGTGCGATGGCCATCAGACTGCCATCACCTCGGCTTCCTTGCCGTGCACCAGGCGGTCGATCTCGGCGCTGGTGCGGTCGGTCAGACGTTGCACCTCGTCCTGTGCTCGCCGCTCCTCGTCCTCGGTCACGGCTTTGTCCTTGAGGAGCTTCTTCAGGTGCTCGTTGGCCTCGCGGCGCACCGCGCGCACGGCGATCTTTGCCTCCTCGCCGGTGTGGCGGACGACCTTGGTCAGCTCCTTGCGCCGCTCCTCGGTCAGCATCGGCATCGGCACGCGCAGCAGTTCGCCCTGCGACGACGGATTGAGCCCAAGGTCGGACTCGCGGATCGCCTTCTCGATCTTCGCCGCCATGCCCTTCTCCCAGGGCTGGACACTGATCGTGCGGGCGTCGAGCAGGGTCACGTTGGCGACCTGGCTGATGGGCACCTGCGAGCCGTAGTAGTCGACGTGCACCTGGTCGAGCAGGCCCGGGTGCGCGCGGCCGGTGCGGATCTTGTGCAGTTCGCTCTTGAACGCCTCGACAGACTTGGCCATCTTCTGCTCGGCGGTCTTCTTGATCTCGGGAATGGTCATGACGCAGCGGGCTCCTCAAACGTGCACGAGCGTGCCTTCGTCCTCGCCCAGGACCACCCGCTTGAGGGCCCCGGGCTTGTGGATGCTGAACACCCTGATCGGCAGCTTCTGGTCGCGGCACAGCGCGAAGGCGGTCGCGTCCATCACTTGCAGGTGGCGTGCGATGGCCTCGTCGAAGGTGATGCTCGCGTAGCGGGTGGCGGTGGCGTCAATGTGCGGGTCGGCGGAATACACGCCATCGACCTTGGTCGCCTTGAGCACCACCTCGGCGCCGATCTCGGCGCCGCGCAGGGCTGCAGCCGTGTCGGTGGTGAAGAACGGATTGCCGGTGCCGGCCGCGAAGACCACCACTTTGCCTTCCTCCAGGTACTGCAGGGCCTTGGGCCGAACATAGGGCTCGACCACCTGCTCGATCGCGATCGCCGACATCACGCGCGCGGTCATCCCCTCCTGGCGCATCGTGTCGGCCAGCGCCAGCGCGTTCATCACGGTGGCCAGCATGCCCATGTAGTCGGCGGTGGCGCGGTCCATGCCGACCGAGCCGCCGGCCACGCCGCGGAAGATGTTGCCGCCGCCGATGACGACCGCAACCTCGCAGCCCATGCGGGTGATCTCCTGCACCTCGCGCACCATGCGCACGATGGTGGCGCGGTTGATGCCGTATGCGTCATCGCCCATCAAGGCTTCGCCCGACAGCTTGAGCAGGATGCGCTTGTACGCCGGCATCAAGAGAACTCCCCCTGGCAAAGCTCGCAGTGTAAGGGTCGCCGGCCGGCGTTCGACCGCAGCCCGCGGTCCGGGCGATGCCTGGCCGGCCGTCTCAGCGCCGCTTCACTGGCCCTTGGCCGCGGCCACCTGCGCCGCCACCTCGGCAGCGAAGTCGTCGGCCTTCTTCTCGATGCCCTCGCCGACCACGTACAGCGTGAAGCCGGCGACCCGGGTCGCCTTCTCCTTGAGCATCTGCTCGACCGTCTGCTTGTCGTTCTTGACGAAGGCCTGGTTGAGCAGCGAGACCTCCTTGAGGAATTTCTGCACCGACCCTTCGACCCGCTTGGCGACGATCTCCGGCGACTGCACCGGCTTGCCGGCGGCCACCGCGGCGGCGGCGTCCTCGGCAGCCTTCTCAGCCGCGACGCGACGCTCGCGCTCGACGAGTTCGGCCGGCACCTCGCTGGCCGCCAGCGACACCGGCTTCATCGCCGCGACGTGCATCGCCACGTCCTTGGCCGCGACCTCGTCGCCGCGGTATTCGACGATCACGCCGATGCGCGTGCCGTGCAGGTAGCTGGCCAGCGGCCCGCCGCCGGCGTAGCGCTTGAAGCGGCGGATCGACAGGTTCTCGCCGATCTTGCCGACCAGGCCCTTGCGCACGTCCTCGACCGTCGGACCGAAGCCGTCCTGCGACAACGGCAGCGCCGACAGCGCCGCGACGTCGGCCGGCGCACGCTCGGCCACGAGCGCCGCCACCGACTTGGTGAAGGCGAGGAAGGATTCGTTCTTCGAGACGAAGTCGGTCTCGCAGTTGACCTCGACCAGGGCACCGGTGGTGCCGGCGACCGACGCGGCGATCACACCTTCGGCGGTGATGCGCGCGGCGGCCTTGCTGGCCTTGTTGCCGAGCTTGACGCGCAGGATCTCCTCGGCGCGGGCGGCGTCCCCGTCGGCCTCGGTCAGCGCCTTCTTGCATTCCATCATCGGCGCGTCGGTCTTGGCGCGCAGTTCGGCCACCATGCTTGCAGTGATTGCGGGCATCGTCATCTCCATTCAAAGCGAATGTTCACCGGGCGCATCCTGCGCCCGGTGAGGAACTCGACCGCGCACCCATGCGCGCGGCCGGCAAACCAGTGACTCAGGCGTCGGCGCTGACTTCGACGAACTCGTCGCCGTCGGCCGACACGGCCTGCACCATCTCGTTGCTGGCATTGGCCTTGCCTTCCAGCACCGCATCGGCCACCGCACGGGCGTACAGCGCCACCGCCTTGGCAGAGTCGTCGTTGCCTGGGATCACGTAGTCGATGCCCAGCGGCGAATGGTTGGTGTCGACGATGCCGATCACCGGGATGCCCAGCTTCTTGGCCTCGGCCACCGCGATCTTGTGATAGCCGACGTCGATCACAAACATCGCGTCGGGCAGCGCGTTCATGTCCTGGATGCCGCCGATGTCCTTCTCGAGCTTGGTCAGCTCGCGCTCGAACAGCAGCGCTTCCTTCTTGATCATCGCGTCGGTTCCGGCTTCCTTGGTCGCCTGCATGTCCTTGAGCTTCTTCAGCGAGCCCTTGACGGTCTTGAAGTTGGTCAGCATGCCGCCGAGCCAACGCTGGTCGACGTAGGGCATGCCGCAGCGCTGCGCCTCCAGCGCGATGACGTCGCGCGCCTGGCGTTTGGTGCCGATCATCAGGATCGTGCCGCGCCGGCTCGCGAGCTGGCGGATGAACTTCATCGCGTCCTCGAAGAGCGGCTGCGTCTTCTCGAGGTTGATGATGTGTATCTTGTTGCGATGGCCGTAGATGAACGGGGCCATCTTGGGATTCCAGAAGCGCGTCTGGTGCCCGAAATGGACACCGGCTTCCAGCATTTCACGCATGGAGACAGTCATGGAAACTCCGAAGGTTGGGTCTAGAATCCCGCCGCTTCATCGCCACCGGCGCGACTCGTGGAAAGCCGCTGCTGCCGGATCGGCGACACCTTGGTTCGGTCGGGTTCGCGATTCGTCTGCCCCGTGCGTTTCGAGCTCCTCCGCCGGGCGCCGTGTGGCCACCGGCAGATCACCCTCACTGAGACAAACCGAATGAGTTTATCACGCGCCGACGTCCCGGCAGGCGACGGACGTCTCGCGCAAGCCAGCGTCGCAATGCGCGCCGCCCCGGGGCGGCGCTGATGCGCGTCGCCGTCATCGGCGCCGGCATCGTCGGCGTCACCACCGCGTACGAGCTGGCGGCCCAGCAGCACGAGGTCACAGTGTTCGAGCGCCGCAACAGCGTCGCTGCCGAAGCCAGTTTCGGCAACGCCGGCGTGATCGCCCCCGCTTACGTCGCGCCGTGGGCCGCACCGGGGATGCCGGGCAAGGTGCTGCGGCACCTCTTCGATCGCCGCGCGCCGGTGCACTTCGGCGGCCTCGGCGCGATTTCTCAGCTGCCATGGCTGTGGCGCTGGTGGCGTGCCTGCCGACCCGGGGTCCACGCGGCCAACCGCCAGGCGATGTGGCGGCTGGCGGACTTCAGCCGCAACCGCCTGCTGGAACTGACGCGCGCCCTGCGACTGGACTATCAGCAGACCCCCGGGTATCTGGTGCTGTTGCGCGGCGAGCGCGATCTTGCCGCCGCGCGCGGCGGCCTTGCGCTGCTGCGCGAGCTGGGCGTGGGCCACGAGCTGATTGACGGCCCGCGTTGCCGCCAGATCGAACCGGCGCTGGAGCCACGCACCTTGTTGCACGCCGGCATCCAATTGCCACTGGACGGCGTCGGCAACTGTCGCCACTTCGCCCACCTGCTGAAGACCGAGGCGCAGGCGCTGGGCGCGAGCTTCCGCTTCAACGTCGACTTGCGCGCGATCCGAGCCGGGCGACCGGCACGGGTCGAGATCGCCGACGGGCAGCAGCAGGACTTCGACGCGGTGGTCGTCTGCGCCGGCGCCGGCGCGGGCGTGCTGCTGCGCGGCGTCGGCGTCCGGCTTCCGCTGGCGGCAGTCCATGGCTACTCGATCACCGCGCCGCTGCGCCAGCTCGACGGCCATGC
This sequence comes from Betaproteobacteria bacterium, assembly GCA_037443665.1. Taxonomy (GTDB): domain Bacteria; phylum Pseudomonadota; class Gammaproteobacteria; order Burkholderiales; family Burkholderiaceae_C; genus Rubrivivax. The sequence goes on along the minus strand of JBBINW010000016.1, from coordinate 2,051 downwards.
CCCGTTGGCGCCGCGCGCGGCACTGATGGACGAGCGCTTCAAGGTCGCGATCACGCGCCTGGGCCAACGCGTCCGGGTCGCCGGCACGGCGGAGATCGGTGGCCGCGAAGGCACGCTGGCAAGCGCACCACTGCAGACGTTGTACCGCGTGCTCGACGACTGGTTCCCCGGCGCCGCGCGGACCCAGGCCGCACAGCACTGGAAGGGCGCACGCCCCATGCTGCCCGACGGGCCGCCGGTGCTCGGCGAGAGCGGCGCGCAGGGCGTCTGGCTGAACCTGGGTCACGGCGCCAGTGGCTGGACTCTGGCCTGCGGCTCAGCGCGCGTCCTGGCCGAGCAGGTCAGTGGCCGAGCGGCGCCACTGGACCTCACTGGGCTGACCGTGGCACGCCTGCGCTGAGGCGCAGCACCGGCACGGGTCGTCCTGCTGCCGACCGCAGGACGCGCGCCGCGCGCGGATGCCGCCCCGCCGGCACGCCACGACCGGCACAATCGCGCTGATGGCTGCGCCCCTGGGTATTGCCCGCATCGCCCGCATCGACGCACTGCACGGCCCCTGGCCGCTGCACGACACGGCCGCCTCGCGTCGCGCCGAGCAGATCGCGCTGGCCGCGCAGGCACCGCATGTGCTGATGGAACGCGCCGGGCTGGCGGTCGCCCGGCTGGCGCTGGCACTGGCGCCCCATGCGCAACGGGTGCAGGTCTTCGCCGGGCCCGGCAACAACGGCGGCGACGGTCTGGTCGCGGCGCGACATCTGCATGCAGCAGGCCGCGAGGTGACCGTCGTTCTCGTTGCCGATCCCGGCGCGCTGCCCGCCGATGCAGGCATGGCGCTCAACCGCGCGCAGGCCGCCGGCGTTCCGATCGCCACCGCCGGCGCGTCCCCGCCGGCGGGCGACCTGCTGATCGACGCCTTGCTCGGTCTCGGCGCACGGCGCGCGCCAACCGGAGTCCTGGCGGCAGCCATCGAGACCATCAACGACAGCGCCGCGACGACCCTCGCAGTCGATATACCCTCCGGCCTCCATCCCGACACCGGCACCCTGCTCGGCGCGCAGGCGGTACGCGCCGACGCGACGCTGGCCCTGCTCACCTCGAAGCCCGGCTGCTTCACCGGCGCCGGGCGCGACCACGCCGGCACGGCGTGGCTGGCCGACCTGGACGCGATCGACCTGGCGACCATGCCTGCGAGCGCGTGGCTCAGCAGTCCGCCGAAGCCGGCACCGCGGCGGCACGACACGCACAAGGGCCGCTTCGGCGACGTGGCCGTGGTCGGTGGCGCCCCCGGCATGGTCGGCGCGTTGTGGCTGGCTGCGCGCGCGGCGCTCGCCGCCGGCGCCGGGCGCGTCTATGCCTGCCCGCTTGATCCGCAGGCCGAACTGACCGACCTCACGCGTCCCGAGTTGATGGGTCGGCGCGCCTGGTGGCAGTCCAGTCCGGAGGTGCTGGCGGCGACCACGGTGGCCTGTGGCTGCGGCGGCGGCGACGCCGTGCGGCTGGCGTTGCCGGTGCTGCTGTCGCAGGTGCGACGGCTGGTGCTGGACGCCGACGCGCTCAACGCGATCGCCATCGACACCGCTCTGCACCCGCTGCTTCGCGGACGCAGCGGCCGCGGGGGCCAGACGCTGCTGACGCCGCACCCGCTGGAGGCCGCGCGGCTGCTCGGCTGCAGCGCGGCCGAGGTCCAGCGCGACCGCGTCGGCGCGGCGCAGGCGCTGGCGGCGCGTTTCGGCTGCGCGGTGCTGCTCAAGGGATCGGGCAGCGTCATCGCCACGCCGGGCGAAGCGCCGAGCATCAACCCCACCGGCAACGCCGCGCTGGCCACGGCCGGCACCGGCGACGTGCTCGCCGGTTGGGCGGCCGGGCTGTGGGCGCAGTGCGCGCACCGCGCCGCGGCCGACATCGCGGCCGACGCAGCATGGGCGCATGGCCGCGCGGCCGATCTGTGGTCCGGGCAGGCGGCCGGCCGTCCGTTGCGCGCCGCCGACCTCGTCGAAGCGCTGGCGGGTGCCGGCAGCGCGTGACCGCCGGCGCCGGGACCTCCCCGCTCA
>JBBINW010000015.1:0-79454 GCA_037443665.1 Betaproteobacteria bacterium | reverse complement strand
GCCGATGCGCCGGCCGCGACCGCGGCCGCGCCGGCGCCCGCTGCACCGGCGCCGCCCCCGAGCGCCGGCAGCTGATGCACCACCGGTGCACAGCGTGAGGAAATACATCGTCGCCGGCCTGCTGGTGTGGTTGCCGCTGGCAATCACCGTGTGGGTGCTGTCGTCGGTGCTGGGCGCGCTGAATGGCGTGTTCGACGCCCTGCTGTCGACCTCGCAGTTCGTGCTGCCCGACTCCGCGCGCGAGGGCATCGACATGTTGCGCCGTGTCCCCGGCCTGGGTGTGGTCGTGATGCTCGGTGCGCTGCTCTTGACCGGCATGTTCGCCACCAACATGTTCGGCCAGTGGTGGTTGCGCCAGGGCCATGGGTTGCTCAGCCGCATCCCGATCGTCAAGTCGATCTACAACTCGGTCAAGCAGGTCTCGGACACGCTGTTCTCGAGCAACGGCAACGCCTTCCGCGAGGCGGTGCTGGTGCAGTACCCGCGCCAGGGCTCGTGGACGATCGCCTTCGTCACCGGCAAGCCGGGCGGCGAGGTCGCCTCGAAGTTGCCTGGCGATTGCGTCAGCGTCTACGTGCCGACGACGCCCAACCCGACCTCGGGCTTCTTCCTGATGATGTTGCGCACCGACGTGCTGCCGCTGAAGATGAGCGTGGACGAGGCGCTGAAGTACGTGATCTCGATGGGCGTCGTGGTGCCCGGCGCGGTCGAGCCCGCGGCGCTGCCGGCCCGAAATTGACAGGGCTGGGCCGCTCGGCAGCCGTCCAGCCCCGACGAGCCGTCGCCCTTGCCGGCCGCCGGCTCGCGCGAACGCCACACCGCGCCCCGAGACCGAATCCATTGCATCCGTTTGGAGTGACCCCATGAGAACCACCTACTGCGGCCTGGTCAGCGAGAAGCTGATGGACCAGACCGTCACCCTGATGGGCTGGGCCCACCGCCGCCGCGACCATGGCGGCGTGATCTTCATCGACCTGCGCGACCGCGAGGGCCTGGTCCAGATCGTCTGCGACCCCGACCGGCCCGAGATGTTCAAGACCGCCGAGGACGTGCGCAACGAGTACTGCCTGAAGGTCGTCGGCCGCGTGCGCGCGCGCCCGGCCGGCACCGAGAACGCCGCGTTGACCAGCGGCAAGGTCGAGGTGCTGTGCCTCGAGCTCGAGGTGCTCAACCCCAGCGTGACGCCGCCGTTCCCGCTCGACGACGAGAACCTCTCGGAGACGGTGCGGTTGACGCACCGTGTGCTCGACCTGCGCCGCCCGCAGATGCAGAAGAACCTGATACTGCGCTACCGCGTGGCGATCGAGGTGCGCAAGTTCCTCGACGAGCAGGGCTTCATCGACATCGAGACGCCGATGCTGACCAAGAGCACGCCCGAGGGCGCGCGCGACTACCTGGTGCCCAGCCGCATCCACGACGGCATGTTCTTCGCGCTGCCGCAGAGCCCGCAGCTGTTCAAGCAGTTGCTGATGGTGGCCGGCTTCGACCGCTACTACCAGATCACGAAGTGCTTCCGCGACGAGGACCTGCGTGCCGACCGCCAGCCCGAGTTCACGCAGATCGACATCGAGACCTCGTTCCTGAACGAGGAGGAGATCCGCGCCATCACCGAGGCGATGATCCGCAGCGTTTTCCGCAAGACCCTGGGCGTCGAGCTGCCCGTCTACGCGCAGATGACCTACGCCGAAGCGATGCACAAGTACGGCTCGGACAAGCCCGACCTGCGCGTGAAGCTGCAGCTCACCGAACTCACCGACGTGATGAAGACGGTCGACTTCAAGGTGTTCTCGGGTGCAGCGCTGGCCAAGGACGGCCGCGTCGCCGCGCTGCTCGTGCCCGGCGGCGCCGAGATGAGCCGCGGCGAGATCGATGGCTATGCCGAGTTCGTCAAGATCTACGGCGCCAAGGGCCTGGCCTGGATCAAGGTCAACGACGCCCAGAAGGGCCGCGACGGCCTGCAGAGCCCGGTCGTCAAGAACCTGCACGACGCCGCGCTGGCCGAGATCATTGCCCGCACCGGCGCGCGCAACGGCGACCTCATCTTCTTCGGCGCCGACAAGGCCAAGGTCGTCAACGACGCGCTCGGCGCGCTGCGCCTGAAGGTCGGCCTCGGCGAGTTCGGCCGCAGCCACGGCCTGTTCGACGATCAGTGGAAGCCGCTGTGGGTGGTCGACTTCCCGATGTTCGAGTACGACGACGAGGCCCGGCGCTGGAACGCGGTGCACCACCCTTTCACGGCGCCCAAGGACGGCCACGACGAGCTGATGAAGACCGACCCCGGCGCCTGCATCGCCAAGGCCTACGACATGGTGCTCAACGGCTGGGAGATCGGCGGCGGCTCGGTGCGTATCCATCGCGCCGACGTCCAGGCCCGCGTGTTCGAGGCGCTCAACATCACGCCCGAGGAGCAGCGGGTGAAATTCGGTTTTCTGCTCGACGCGCTGCAGTACGGCGCGCCGCCGCACGGCGGCCTGGCCTTCGGGCTGGACCGCATCGCCACGCTGATGAGCGGTGCCGAGAGCATCCGCGACGTGATCGCGTTCCCCAAGACGCAGCGCGCGCAATGCCTGCTGACCGGGGCGCCGAGCTTCGTCGATGAGACGCAGCTGCGCGAGTTGCACATCCGGCTGCGCAATCCGCCGCCCGCCGCCTGAGTCGCCAGCCGCTGCGGCAGAATCGAAGGGCGCTCGGTGCGCCCTTCGTCCGTTCCACGAGCCATGAGCGAGCCCCGTTCCCCCAAGATCCCGCGCTCGGTGCTGGTGGTCATCCACACGCCGGCGCTCGAGGTGCTGCTGATCGAGCGCGCCGACAAGCCGGGTTACTGGCAGAGCGTGACCGGCTCGCTGGACGCCAAGGACGAGCCGCTGGCTGCCGCCGCGCGGCGCGAGGTACTCGAGGAGACCGGCATCGACGTCCAGCAGGCCGGGGCCACGCTGCGCGACTGGGGGCTGGCCAATGTCTACGAGATCTACCCGGTCTGGCGCCACCGGTATGCGCCGGGCGTCACGCACAACACCGAGCATGTGTTCGGACTCACCGTGCCGTCGGCCGCGCCGGTCGTGCTCAGCCCGCGCGAGCATCTGGCGTACCAGTGGCTGCCCTGGCGCGAGGCCGCCGACCGGTGCTTCTCGCCGAGCAACGCCGAGGCGATCCTGCAGCTTCCGCGCTTCGCCGCGGCCACGGGGAGGCCGTCGTGAACCCGATGCGGTCCAGCCTGATGCCGCCCTACACCGGCTTCGGCAGCCTGCGCGTGGCCACCTACAACATCCACAAGGGCGTGCGCGGGGTCGGCCCGCGCAAGCGGCTGGAGATCCACAACCTCGGGCTCGCCGTGGAGGCGCTCGACGCGGATCTCGTGTTCCTGCAGGAGGTGCGCCTGTTCCACACCCGAGAGGCGCGCCGCTTCGACCGCACCTCGTTCGGCTGGCCGCAGCAGGGGCAGGCCGAGTTCCTGGCGCCGCAGGGCTACGAGGCGGCCTACCGCACCAACGCCGTCACGCGCTGGGGCGAGCACGGCAACGCGCTGCTCGCGCGCTGGCCGATCGGCGACGTCGGCCACCGCGACGTCAGCGATCACCGCTTCGAGCAGCGCGGCCTGCTGCACGTGCCGGTGCGCTGGAACGGCGGCACCGTCCACGCCGTGGTGGTGCATTTCGGCCTCGCCCACCGCAGCCGCGTGCGCCAGGTGCAACTGCTGGCGAAGTTCATCGAGGCCGAGATACCGCCGGGCGAGATGTTGCTCGTCGCCGGCGACTTCAACGACTGGGGCGAACGCCTGGACGCGCCGATGGCCGAACTCGGCCTCGAGCGCGCCTCGGCGCCTGGCGCGCGCCGCACCGAGAGCGCCACGTTCCCGTCGCTGGCGCCGGTGTTCTCGCTCGACCGCTTCTACCTGCGTGGCCTGGCCTGCCGCTCGACGATGGTGCCGCGTGGCATCGCCTGGGCGCGGATGTCGGACCATCTGCCGCTGGTGGCCGAGCTCGAGCCCGCGGCATGAGACCGGGCCGGGGCCGCCGTGGCAACGGGTCCCCGGCGCGGGCGGCGCGCCGATGACGCCGCCGCCGGTCCCGCGCCTGGGCGGCTTGGGGCCACCGCCGGAGCCCCGGCTGGTCGGCGGCAACCGGCTCGAACTGCTGCAGGGGGGCGACGAGCTGTTCCCGCGCATGGTGCAGGCCATCGATGCCGCGGCGGTCGAGGTCTGGCTGGCGACCTACATCTTCGTCGCCGACCCCGCCGCCACCCAGGTCGCCGACGCGCTGATGCGCGCCGCGGCACGCGGCGTCGCAGTGCACGTGGTGGTCGACGGCTTCGGCTCCAAGGGGTCGCTGCCGGCGCTGCGCCATCTGTTCGATGGCAGCGCCGTGCGGCTCGAGGTGTTCCGGCCGCTCGACCGCTGGTACGCGTGGCTTCAGCCCGGACAGCTGCGCCGCATGCACCAGAAGCTTTGTGCCTGCGACGAGGCGATGGCCTTCGTCGGCGGCATCAACCTCATCGACGACCGCCACGACATCAACCACGGCTGGGGCGCCGCGCCACGGCTGGACTTCGCCGTCGCCGTGCAGGGGCCGCTGGCCGCGGTGGCGCACGCCACCGCGCGCGCGATGTGGATGCGGGCGCACCTGTGGCGCGGCTGGCGCGACGAGGTGCGCGAACTCGCGCGCAGCGACGAGCCAGTCAACGATGCGCTGACCCTGGTGCGCCAGATGCGCGGTGTCGGCACCCCGCCGGCCGACGAGCCGGATGCCGACGGCCCGGTCCGCGCAGCCTTCCTGGTGCGCGACAACCTGCGCCAGCGCCGCGCCATCGAGCGCAGCTACGTGATGGCGATCCGCCGCGCGCGCGACCGCGTGGATCTGGCGGTACCGTACTTCTACCCCGGCCACGGATTCCGCCGCGCGCTGCGCAGAGCGGCCGGCCGCGGCGTGCGCGTGCGGCTGCTGCTGCAGGGCAAGATCGACTACCGCATCGCCGCGCTGGCCGCGCGCGTGCTCTACGACGAACTGCGCGCGCGCGGCGTGCGCATCTACGAGTACACGCCGGCCTTCCTGCACGCGAAGGTGGCGGTGGTCGACGACGACTGGGCCACCGTCGGCAGCTCCAACATCGACCCGCTGTCTCTGCTGCTCAACCTCGAGGCCAACGTCGTCGTGCGCGACCGCGACTTCGCACTCGCACTGGCCGAGCGCTTTGACCTCGCGCTCGCGCAGTCCGCCGAAGTGACCGGCGGGCCCGCCGGCACCGGCTGGCGCCAATGGCTGCGGCGAGGCGTGGTCGCCTGGCTGGCCAACCTCTACCTGCGCGTGGCCGGCATCACGGGCCGCTATTGAGCTGCGCGGCAGGCGGTGCGGCAATGTCCGGCGACGACCTCGTCATCGCCCGCCGCGAGGGCCTTTACTGCCCCGCGGGCGACTTCTTCATCGACCCCTGGCGTCCGGTGCCCCGCGCCATCATCACCCATGCCCATGCCGACCATGCGCGCGCCGGTCACGGCGCCTACCTGGCGACCGCGGTCAGCGCCGGCGTGCTGCGCGCCCGGCTCGGCGCCATCGCGCTGCAGGGCCTGGCCTACGGCGAAGTCGTCAGCATGGGTGGCGTGCGTGTCAGCCTGCACCCGGCCGGCCACGTGCTGGGCTCGGCACAGGTGCGGCTGGAGCACCGCGGTCGCGTCTGGGTGGCCTCGGGCGACTACTTCCTCAGCGGCCATGCCGACGACGTCAACGCCACCTGCGCGCCGTTCGAGCCGCTGCGCTGCGACTGCTTCATCACCGAGAGCACCTTCGGCCTGCCGGTCTATCGCTGGCCGCCGCAGCGCGAGGTCCTGGCCGAGATCCTGGCCTGGTGGACGGCCAACGCCGCGGCCGGCCGCGCCAGCCTGCTGCTGGCATACAGTTTCGGCAAGGCGCAGCGCCTGCTCGCCGGGCTGGCGCCCGGCTTCGAGGCCGGTATCGGGCCGATCGTCGTCCACGGCGCCGTCGAGCCGCTGAACCGCGCCTACCGCGAGGCCGGCGTGGCGCTGCCGCCCACCGAACGCCTGGAGTCGATCGCCGAGCGCGCGGCACTCGGGCGCGCGCTGGTGATCGCCCCGCCTTCGGTGCAGGCCGGCGCCTGGGCGCGGGCGCTGGGCGAGCGCAGCGACGCCTTCGCCAGCGGCTGGATGCAGTTGCGCGGCGCCCGCCGGCGCCAGGGGCTGGGCCGCGGCTTCCCGCTCAGCGACCACGCCGACTGGCCGGGTCTGCAGCGCGCGATCGCCGCCACCGGCGCGGAGCGCATCGTCGTCACCCATGGCTATGAGGCCGTGATGGTGCGCTGGCTGCAGCAGCAGGGGCTGCAGGCGGGCAGCTTCCGCACCGAGTACGGCGGCGACAATGCGGGAGAGGCCGCACCGGCGTTCAGTCCTGCGCCGGCTGACCGACCATCTGCACTTCCAGGCGAGGCTCCTTGACGCGCGCGTCGATGTGGCTCTCGACGAAGACGCGCTTGGGATCGACGCCGCGCTCGGCCAGGAAACGCCGCACCGAGGCCAGCCGCGCCGGCGTCAGGTCGCGTTCGTTCTTGCCGCTGCCGTCGATCGTCCAGGGCCCCTCTGGCACCACCAGCGCCACCTCGACCTGCAGGCCCAGCGCGTCGATGATCAGCTCCGACAGCTTGGCCTTGGCGGTCGCGCTGAGCTGATCGCCGACGAACAGGCCGCTCGCCGGCAGCGACGTGCTGCGGACGCTGTCCTTGTCGTTCTTCAGCGAGCCCGGGGACAGCGGCGGCACCGGCTGGTCGCCGGGGGCGGCGAAGAGCGGCGCTGCGCCGACCAGCAAGGCGGCGCCCGCGATGGCGATGACCAGCCTGGACTTGTTCATGGGCCTCCCTGGACTTGATGTCGCTTCATGTCGTTTCATTGTGGCGTCAACGAGGGCGGCGCGCCGGGGCGGGCATCATGCAGGCCCATGCGTCGCTTTGCCGAGCTGGTCCAGACCCTGGACACCAGCACCACCATCCATGACAAGGTGGCTGCGCTGGTGGTCTACTTCAAGGCCGCACCGGCGGCCGACGCCGCGTGGGCGGCGTACCTCCTGGCCGGCGGCAAGCCGCGCCAGATCGTCTCCACCGCGCTGCTTCGCCAGGCCGCGTGCGTCCGCGCCGGCATCGACGACTGGCTGTTCGAGGCGTGCTACCAGGCGGTGGGCGACCTCGCGGAGACGATTGCCCACCTGCTGCCCGCTGGCGCGCAAGTCGGCAGCGCTGGCCTGGCCGAGTGGATGGAACGGCGCCTGCTGCCGCTGCGCGGCCAGCCGCCGGCGGCGCAGGTCGAGGCCATCGGTGCGGCCTCGGGCGAACTCGACGCGCCGGCACGCTTCGTGATGGTCAAGCTCATCGGCGGCGGTTTCCGCGTCGGCGTCAGCCGCCTGCTGGTGCAGCGCGCGCTGGCCGAGCACCTGGGGCTGGACGCCAAGCTCGTTGCCCAGCGCATGGTCGGCTGGACCGACGCCCATGCCACGCCCAGTGCCCAGCGCTGGGCCGAACTGGCCGCGCCGGCCGACAGCACGGTCGCTTCGCCAGGTCAGCCCTACCCGTTCTTCCTCGCCCACCCGCTGCAGGCCGCGCCCGCGGGCCTGGGCCCGCCGACGGACTGGATCGTCGAGTGGAAGTACGACGGTATCCGGGCCCAGGTCGTGCGCCGTGCCGGCCAGGCCTGGATCTGGTCGCGTGGCGAGGAACTGGTGACCGAGCGCTTTCCCGAGGTCGTCGCCCAGGCCGCGGTCTGGCCCGACGGCACCGTGGTCGATGGCGAGCTGCTGGTCTGGCATCCGGGCCACGAGACGCCGGCATCGTTCAGCCTGCTGCAGCCGCGTATCGGCCGCAAGACGCTGGGCAGGAAGCTGCTGGCCGACGCACCGGTGCGCCTGCTGGGCTACGACCTGCTGGAGGAGGGCGGCATCGACCTGCGCACGCAGCCGCTGCAGCTGCGGCGGGCGCGACTGGAGGCGCTCGCCGCACGGCTGCCACGGGCGTCGCTGCCAGTCTCGCCCAGACTCGATGCGCCCGACTGGGCGGCGCTGGCGGCGCTGCGTGCACGGTCGCGCGCGCGCGGCGTCGAGGGCCTGATGCTGAAGCACCGCGAGGCTCGCTACGGCGTCGGCCGCGCGAAGAGCGAGGGCACCTGGTGGAAATGGAAGATCGATCCGCTGGCGGTCGATGCCGTGCTCGTCTACGCGCAGGCCGGGCACGGCCGCCGCGCTGGCGGCTACACCGACTACACCTTCGCGGTCTGGAGCCGCCCGCCGCTGAACGCCGAAGAGGCGCAGGCGGTGGTCGAGGGGATCGTTCGGCGCGAGCCGGCGCCGGATCGGGGTAGCGGCGCGCTGCAGCTGCTGCCCGTCGCGAAGGCCGATTCGGGCCTGAGCAACGACGAGTACAAGGCCGTGGACCGGGTGATCCGCGCCACGACGCTGGGCAAGTTCGGCCCCGTGCGCAGCGTGCGGCCGAGCCTGGTGTTCGAGATCGGCTTCGAGGGCGTCCAGCACAGTCCGCGCCACAAGAGCGGCGTAGCGCTGCGCTTCCCGCGCATGCTGCGCATCCGCCACGACAAGCCGCTGCACGAGGCCGATTCGCTGCCCACGCTGCAAGCGCTGATCGGCGGCGGCTGAGGCGATTCGGGGCGACCTCGAAGGCCCGCCCTCAGCCGCCCAGGTGCCGCAGCAGGATCCGTGCGCCGGCCGGGTTGGTGGCGCAGGGAACGTCGTGCACGTCGCAGGCGCGCACCAGGGCGTTGATGTCCGGCTCGTGCGGCTGCGGCGTCATCGGGTCGCGCAGGAAGATCACGGCCTGCACGCCACCCACCGCCAGGCGGGCACCGATCTGCAGGTCGCCGCCCATGGGCCCGCTGAGCATGCATTCCACGTCCAGCCCCACCTCGCGCTGCAAGCGGCCACCGGTGGTGCCGGTGGCCATCAGGTGATGGCGCTGCAGCGTGGCGGTGAACTCGGCCGCCAGCACCACCATCGTGTCCTTCATGCGGTCGTGGGCGATCAGCGCGATGTGCATGGGTCCCCTTCCGTTGCGGTCGGTGGCGACCGGAGCAGGTCCGTTGCCGATGATTATCCGGCGCCCGGGCTTGCCGCCGTCTCCGCCGCGGGGCGGTGCTGCGCGGGGCACGTCGAGCGTTGAGACAGGTCAACGAACGGCGCCGTGTCCCGCCGTCCAATGATCCACGCTACCCGAGGAAGTGCCCGATGACCGAGAACGCCGTCCGCATGTCGCGGGTCGATACCGCCTGGCTGCGCATGGACAGCGAACGCAACCTGATGCTGATCGTCGGCGTCTGGCTGCTGCAGCCGGCACTGCGCTACGAGGCGCTGTGCGAGCGCTTGCAGACCCGGCTGCTGTGCTACGACCGCTTCGGGCAGAAGGTGGTGCGCGAGTCGGTGCTGTCGTACTGGGTGCGCGACGAGGACTTCGACATCGCCCGCCACCTGGTGCGCGAGCGGCTGGTGCGCCGGCGCGGCCAGAGCGAGCGCGCGGCTCTGCAGGCACGTGCCGGCGAACTCGCGGCCACGCCGCTGGACCCCGCGCATCCGCTGTGGCAGATGCACCTCATCGAGCACCACGGCGCTGGCAGCGCGCTGATCGTGCGCATCCACCATTGCATCGCGGACGGCGTGGCCCTGAGCGAGCTGCTGATGTCGATCGCCGATGGCGCCGCCGGCCTGCAGCAGCCTCCGCCGCGTGCGGCGCAGCCGGCCGCCGGTGAAGGTGACTGGCTCGCCGAGTCGGTGGTCGAGCCGCTGACCGGCCTCACCGTCAGGGCGATCGACCTCTACGGCGAGGGCCTGGCCAAGACGCTGCATGCCCTGACCCACCCGCAGCAGCCGCTGGCCGAGGCCGCCGGTCTGGCGCGCGTCGCGGTGCAGGTGGCGCGCGACGCCGCGGCGCTGGCACTGCTGCCCGACGACTCGCGCACGCTGCTGAAAGGCCGGCTCAGCGGCAAGAAGGTCGTGGCGTGGTGCGAGCCGTTGCCGCTGGAACAGGTCAAGGTGGTGGGCAAGGCGCTGGGCTGCTCGATCAACGACGTGCTGCTTTCGTGCGTGGCCGGCGCGATCGGCCACTACCTGCGCGGCCGCGGCGAGGACCCGGCGGGCAAGGACATCCGCGCGATGGTGCCGGTCAACCTGCGGCCGATTGAGGACGCGTGGCAGCTGGGCAACCACTTCGGCCTCGTGCCGCTGCTGCTGCCGATCGGCCTGGCCAACCCGATCGAGCGCCTGTACGCGGTGCGGCTGCGCATGCGCGAGCTCAAGGGCAGCTACCAGCCGCTGCTGGCCTACGCGCTGCTGGCCGTCTCGGGCGTGCTGACCAAGCCGCTGCAGGATGCGATCTCGCACCTGTTCCTGAAGAAGACGACGGCGGTGATGACCAACGTGCCGGGCCCGACGCGGGCGCTGCGCTTCTGCGGCAGCACGCTGCGCCAGTGCATCTTCTGGGTGCCATCCTCCGACGACGTCGGCCTGGGCGTGAGCATCGTCTCCTACGCCGGCGGCGTGCAGTTCGGCCTCGTCACCGATCGCCGTCGCTGCCCCGACCCGCAACGCATCATCGACGGCTTCGTGCCCGAGTTCGAGCGCCTGCTGCTGCTGACGATGATGCTGCCCTGGGCCGGCGAAGCCGGCTTCGACACCGCGCCGGCGGTGCACTCGCGCAAGGCATAGGATGTCGGCCATGGCCACCCGACACACCCACACCGGCCGGCCCCGCCGGCTGCACTCCGCGCTCGAACTTCGTGCGCCGCTCGAACTCGCGCTGCTGCCCGTCGCGCTGCCGATCCTGGCCGCCGCGCCGCGCGGCGACGGCCACCCGGTGCTGCTGCTGCCGGGCTTCATGGGCAGCGAGGCGACGATGATCGGGCTCGAGCTGTTCCTGCGCAACCGCGGCTACGCCGCCGAGACCTGGGGCCTGGGACGCAATGTCGGCTTCCGCCCCAAGCATGCGGCGGCGCTGGAGCAGAAGATCCGCCACCTGCACCACAAGACCGGGCGCAAGGTCAGCCTGGTCGGCTGGAGCCTGGGCGGCGTGTTCGCGCTGTACGGCGCCCATCAGGTGCCCGAATGCGTGCGCAACGTCGTGACGCTGGGCAGCCCGGTCACGGTCGACCCGGAAGGCAGCGCCTCGCCGCCGCTGGTCAAGGCGATGTACCGGCTGATCGCGCACCCGCTCGGGCCGGCCGCGCACACGATGCAGCCGCGCGCGCGCAAGCTGCGCGAGCGTCATCACCTGCCCGTGCCGCTGAGCTGCCTGTACTCGCTCAGCGACGGCGTCGTCCCGCCGCAGGAGGCCACGATCGATGGCGACCCGGTCCGCCACGAGAACATCCGCGTGCCAGGCAGCCATCTGGGGTTGGGCTTCAACGCCGCGGTGCTGTGGATCGTGGCCGACCGGCTGGCGCAGCCCGAGGGGCATTGGCGGCCTTTCGAGGCGTCCGGGCCGCTGGGCGTCGCCTACCGGATGCTGACCCACCCCGCCTTGCCGGTCTGACCGCCGTTCCGCCGGCGGCCGGAGCGGCCAGCGCCAGGTACTCCTGGAAGCTGTCGCGCACGCATTGCGTGAAGGCCTGCGGGTCGGGCATCAGTTCGCGGCACGACGTCGGCGAGATCACGATGCGGCCGTCGTAGCGGGTGACGGCGAAGACCAGGCCCATGCCGTCGGCGATCGGAAGGATCGCCGAGTAGTAGGTCATCCGCGCGCCGCCCAGGTACATCGGCACCGCCGGTCCGGGAACCGGCGTGACGACACAACTCGCCAGCGGCAGGCCGTGCCCGGCGGCGATGGCCGAAGACCCGAACAGCTTGCGCGTGACCGCCAGTGTCGCCGCGGGGGCCTGCTCCTCGACCTCGCTCTGCGCGCGCGCGGCGGCCAGGCGGTCGAACGGCTGCGTGGCTCGCGTCTGGCGGCGGATCAGCGCCAGCCGCTGCACCGGGTCGGCGAGGTGGGTGCCGAGCTGCACGTGCCGCCAGGCGTCGGCCGGCGCGTGCGCGACTCCACCACTGTCCGCCGGGGTCAATGCCGCCAGGTCGGCCGCGGGCAGTTCGCCGTGTGCCGCGAGATAGCGCCGTAGGCCGCCGCCGCAGATCGCCAGCACCGCGTCGTCGAGGGTGGCGCCGGGGACCAGGCGGCGGATGCGCTCGAACTCGTCGCGCATGAAGCGCCGGGTGTCGAACACCCTGTGCGGCGAGACGACCGAGTTGAATCGCGTGGCCGTCAGGTGCTCGGGCCGCAGCAGCTCGCGCGTGAAGGCCATCGCCGCCGGCGCCAGCTGCGCCAGCGGGCCCGCCAGCCGCAGCGGCGACAGCAGTGCATGCAGCACGCCGCGGCACATCAGGGCCAGCGCCCCCGGCGGCCGCTCCGGAAACCAGGGCTCGGGCGGATCGGCCCGCGGCGGCCGGCGCGTCGTGTCGTGCAGCACCTCGACGATCTCGTTGTGGCTCTCGACGTCGATCGCCGCGTGGTGGATCTTGGTCAGCAGCGCGAAGCTGCCGGGCGGCAGGTCGGCGATGCTGTCGAGCCCCTCGATGACGTAGATCTCCCACAGCGGTCGGTGCAGGTCGAGCGCGCGGGCGTGGATGCGCGAGGCCTGGATGCAGAACTGGCGCCAGTCGCCCGGCGCCGGCAGCGCGATGTGGCGCACGTGGTACTCGAGGTCGAAATGCTCGTCCTCGACCCAGTACGGGCGGTCGAGCTCGAGCGGCACGCGCAGCAGCTTGCTGCGGAAGATCGGCGAGCGGTGCAACCGGCTCTCGATGTGCGCCAGGATGCTCTTGAAGCGCACCTTCCCGCCGGGCGCGGTGCTCTGGTCGTAGATCTGGACGAACGTGACGTTGGCATTGGCGTGCGCGGTGTCGGAGTACAGGAAGCTCGCGTCGTGACCGCTGAGTTGGCGCATGGGGTGTTCCGGTCTGGTGGGGCGGACGGGTCAGGCGGCGGCGCGGCGCCTGTGGCCGGGCGCGGGTCGGCTGCGGGCCGCGAGTTCTTCGAGCGCGGCTTGCAGCGCCGCCGAGAGCTCGCGCGCATCGGACACCGCGCTACGCGCCGTGGTGAAGCCGAAGCCCATCGCGCCGGCGTAGCTCATCACGGTGATGTTCAGCCCCAGGCCGTGCTCGACGATCGACAGCGGCCAGTAACTGGCCATGCGCGCGCCGGCCGCGTACAGCGGCACCGATGGCCCGGACACGTTCGAGATCGCGACGTTGGCGATCGGCGGCATCGCCGCGGTGATGCCCGAGCGCCCGTAGAGCGCGGCCAGGCCCTGCAGCAGCCAGGGCACGCCGATCGACGGGAAGTCGGTCGGGATCGCGCCGCGTGCGCGTTGGGCCAGCGTCTTGACGGCCAGCGCGCCGTCGCGGATGGCATGCAGGCGGCGGATCGGGTCTGCGATCTCGGTGTGCAGGTTGACCTGGCTCAGCGTGGCCTGGGTGCGGAATTCGGCGTTGCCCGCTTCGCGCAGCGAGATGGGCATCGCCGCGATCAGCGGCTTCTTCGGCACCCCGCCGTGCTGTGCGAGGTAGCGGCGCAGCACGCCGCTGCACAGCGCGAGCACAATGTCGTTGAGCTTGGCGTCGTGGGCCGCGGCCAGCGGCTTGAGCGTGGCCAGCGGGATCGACACCGCGGCGAAGCCCCGCTCGCCGGTGATCGGCACGTTCAGCGGCGTCTTCGGTCCGAACGCGAAATTCTGACCGAGCCGCCCGCGGGCGGCGGTGGGCGCGGGCGCGAACATGCCGGCCAGCGTCCTGAGCAGTTCGGGCAGATGACGGACGAAGCGGACGTACTGGCCCGCGTCGTGCCGCAACGCGGCCGCCGCGAGGCGGGCCGGGCCCGGATGCTCGGCAGCCGCCGCGTCGCGGCGCGCGATGCGGCGCGGATGCGGCGTCAGGTCGAACAGCGCCTGTGCCAGCAGCACCCCGGCCTGGCCGTCGAGCACGGCGTGGTGGACCTGGATGTAGTAGGCCGCCTGGCCCGATGCCAGGCCGTCGATGATGGCGATGCGCCACAGCGGGCGGCTGCGGTCGAGCAGCTCCGAATGCAGCCGGCCGGCGAGGTCCTCGAGCTGCGCCTCGGTGCCGGGGGGCGGCAGCGTGATGCGTTGCACGTGGTAGTCGAGGTCGATGGCGTCGTCCTCGACCCACACCGGGTTGGCAAACTGCAGTGGCATCGCCGCCAGCTTGCGCGTGAACACCGGCGCCAGGTGCAGGCGGCCGCGCATCAGGCGCCGGATCTCGGCGTGGAAATCGCGGCGCGGGCCCGGCGGCAAGTCGAACAGGTGCAGCGAAGCCACGTGCATCGGCGTGCTCGGCGTCTCCAGGTGCAGGAAGGCACCATCCAGTCCGCTCAGGGCTTTCATTGACCTCTCTTTGGTGCTGCATCGGCTCGGCACCAGCACGCAAGCTATCACGACCGGGCGGCAACCGGTTCGAGCTGGATCAAGGGTGCTGCGCGCCGGCGGGTGCGGCCGCGGCCCGCGGGCGGAAAATGCCCGCTCATTTCGCCCGCTCGCATTTCTACTCCCCCCCGAGGCCGACCATGCCGCGCACGCCCGCCGAGCCGCCGCTGACCGTCCTGATCACCGGCGCGTCGTCGGGCATCGGCGAGGCGCTGGCCCGCTGCTTCGCGCGCGACGGCCACCGCCTGGTGCTGGTTGCCCGCAGCGCCGATCGCCTGCGGGCGCTGGCCGACGCGTTGCACGCCGAGCACGGCACGCGCGCCGAGGTGCTGCCGGCCGATCTCTCGCAGCCCGGTGCTGCCATGGCGCTGGCGGCGGCGCTGCGCCGCAAGCGGCGCTCGGTGGATGTGCTGGTCAACAACGCCGGCGTGCTCGAACAGGGCGCCTTTGCCCGCGGCGACGCCGAACGCCACCAGCGGCTGATCGCCCTCAACGTCGCCGGCCTGACGGCGATGCTCGCCACCTTCGTGCCGGCGATGGTGGCGCGCGGGAGCGGCCGGGTCCTGAACCTGGCATCGATCGCCGCCTTCCAGCCCGTGCCCGGGCTGGCCACCTACGCGGCGACCAAGGCCTACGTGCTGTCGCTGACGGAGTCGCTGGCCGAGGAATTGCGCGGCAGCGGCGTCACGGTGACCGCGCTGTGCCCGGGCATCACCTCCACCGCGATGCTCAGCAGCGCGACCGCCGACAACGCCCGGCTCGCGGAGCTGCCGGCGTTCCTGGTCGGCGACGTCGACGCGGTGGCCGCCGCCGGCTACCGGGGCTGCCTGGCCGGCGAGGTGATCGTCGTGCCGGGCGTCGTCAACCGCGCGGCGACGCTGGCCGCGGGCGTCACGCCCAAGTGGCTGCTGCGGCGCATTGCCGGCGTGATGGGCCGCAAGGTGATCTGAGGCCCCCCGACGCGGACCGCCCGGGCCGGCCGGACCGGGCGCTGCGCTGTGCGTCGGCATTGACCTGCCGCAATCGCGCGGGTGCAGCGCGGCGCTACAAGACAAGCGGGCGTTGCGCGCGGTAACAGGTGGAGGCCAATGCCGCAGTCTGCCCCGATGGTCATGAAAGGATCCGCGCCATGTCGCTGCGTTCCGGCTTCTACATCGTTCCCACCCAGCGCTGGTACATCGAGCGCACGGTCTGGCTCGTCGCCGGCATCGTGATCCTCGCGGCCACTGCGCTGGCGGTCCGGGTCGATCCCTGGTGGGTGCTGCTCGTGGTCGCCACCGCGGCGGCTTCGATCACGGTGTCGCTGACGGGCTTCTGCATCGTCGGCAACCTGTTGGCGCGGGCCGGGTTCCGGCCGATGCTGGCGCGGCCCGGCTGGCTGCCGGGGCAGTGGTACTTCATGCAAACCGACCGTTGGTACCTCGAGCGCCGGATCTACCTGGCGGTGGGCATCAACCTGATCCTGGCCTCGGCGCTGTCGCTGGTGCACAGCCCGTGGTGGCTGGCGTTCACGGCCTTCGTCGGCGGCGCGATGGTCTGGTTCGCCGGCACCGGCTTCTGCATCATGGCCAACGGCCTGTACTGGCTGGGCGCGGAGCCGCGGTTGGCGCCCGGGCGCGCAGTCCCGTGGCCCGTTCCCCGCGAGCCCGAACGCCAGGCGCACGCCTGACGGCTCGCGGCCTGCACGCGCCGGTCATGAGTTCAAGGGGATGGGCGCGGTCATGCCGTGGAACAGTGAATCGTTTCCCGCCTCGATGCGCCACCTGAGCCTGCCGGCGCGCGAGAAGGCGATCGCGATCGCCAACGCCCTGCTCGCCGACGGAACGGACGAAGGCCGGGCGATCCGGATCGCGATCGCGAAAGCCGAGGACTGGGCCCGCCATCGCGGCCTGCCGGTGCGCGACGACGAGGAATAACGCCGCCGCGTGCGGTGTTCACGGCTTGCCGGTCCTGCCCCCGAGCCGCTGCGCCAGTTCGCGTTCGTCCAGCGCCGTGTAGTCGGCCGCCACCGAATGCAGCACCGCCTTGCTTGCCCGCTCGCCCAGATGCTCCTTGAGCTGACCGAGGAACGGGTTCGACGCCACCAGCACCAGCCCGGCGCAACGCCCGGTGGCGATGCCTTCGTCGAGCAGGGTCGCGACCTCGTGCGCGAAGTGCTCGTGCTCGCGCTCGCGTGGCGCGGTGCGCGGTTCGAAGGCCGAACTGCCGGTGCCGTGGGCGGACACGCCTGGCACGTGGCCGGGCCGGTCGCCCGCCAGATCGGTGCCCTTCTGGCGACTCTGCGGGTGGACGAGGTCGGCGACGTGGACGTAAACGCCGTGCTCACCCGACTCTTCGAGCACGCGAGCCCTCGAGGCATTGGCGACAACCAGCCAGTTCTTCATCGAATCCCTCCTTGCGCCGACTTCGCGACGGCGACATTGCAAGCCTAGCGCTCCGACCGACGTCGTCCTTGAGGGTGCGCAAATCCAGCGCCCTTTTCGGCTCCGGTGGTCGGCACAGGAAAATGGCAGCGTTCATCCGACCGTCTGCCGCCCCGCGACGCGGACCTCGGCGGCGCTTTACCACCCTTTACCGAGCGGCTTGAGCGGAGTCAAGCGAGGGGCCGCGCTCGGCCTGCAGACTGAGCAAGCAGGGGAAATGGTCGGCCCGTGGGTTGGCTGGCGTGCTGTCTGCGCCGGCCCGATGCCGGACCAGGAAATCATGTCGATCCAGATCAGTCCGCCCACGCCGCCGGCGCGGTTGTCGCCGAGGCGATCTCGGTGGTCGCCAAGTGCTCGACCTTCATCGCGTCGCCCGCGATCGCCGGCGGTTTCGTCCTGGCGGCCGGCATCGCCGATGGCTTGTACCCGGCGCGCAAGGCGGCGCCACCGGACCCGCTCGAGGCCTGGCGCCTCGAGCGATCGCGCATGGGCGAGCCGGCAGCGGCTGGCGCATGGTGCGGCCGCCGCCGCGGCCGCGCTGCTGCCCGCGCGGCCGCGGAGCGATGCGAACACGTTGCAGTTCCTCGTCGCGGTGAGGGGCGATGTCGGGCGCCAACCGGGCGAGGGCCGACCGTGAACGCGCGCGAAGACGGCGCGCGCGGCGTGGAGGCCATCATCGCCGGCGGCCTGACCAAGGCCTTCGGCGAAGGCGCGGCGCGCAAGACCGCGGTCGACAAGGTGGACTTCGTCGCGCACTTCGGCGAGATGGTGTTCCTGGTCGGCCCCTCGGGCAGCGGCAAGACGACCTTCCTGAGCATGATCTCGGGCATCCTGCGCCCTGACGCAGGCACTGCGACGGTCCGGGGCGACGACATCTGGCAGCTCGACAAGGACGCGCTGGCCGACTTCCGCCTCAACACGATCGGCTTCGTGTTCCAGGACTATCACCTGTTCCCGCGCCTGAGCACGGCCGAGAACGTGGCCGTGCCGCTGATCCTCAAGGGCATGGACTGGAACCAGGCCATTGCCGAAGCCGACAAGATGCTGGCCGTGGTCGGGCTCGAAGGGCGGGGCGACCTGCTGCCGGTCAAGCTCTCCGGCGGCGAGCAGCAGCGGGTGGCGATCGCGCGCGCCATCGTCGGCAGCCCCGAGATCCTGATCCTCGACGAGCCGACGGCGTCGCTGGACGGCGACACCGGCCGCATGATCATCGCCTTCGTCAAGGAGAAGGTTCTGGATGCGAAAAGGTGCATCCTGATCGTCACCCACGACGCGCGCATCAACGAGTACGCCGACCGCATCGTCCACATGGAGGACGGGCGCATCACCGGCCTGGAAAAGGGCACCGAATGAGGAATCGCATCATCTTCGCGATCGCGGCGCT
Source organism: Betaproteobacteria bacterium (assembly GCA_037443665.1). GTDB lineage: Bacteria > Pseudomonadota > Gammaproteobacteria > Burkholderiales > Burkholderiaceae_C > Rubrivivax. The sequence continues at coordinate 61,228 of JBBINW010000015.1, read as the reverse complement.
GGGCCTGCTGGCGGGGCTGTTGGCGGCCTATATCTTCGGCATCCAGCGCAAGCCGCAGCCGCCGGCCTTCGCGCCGCTGAGCAACCCCTACGCGAGCGCGATCTACGCCAACGGCATCATCGAAAGCGATCAGGCCGGGGGGTCGAACCTCGCCGTCTATCCCGAGGTCGCCGGCGTCGTCACCCGCGTGCTGGTCCGCGAAGGGCAGGCGGTCAAGGCCGGCTCGCCGCTGCTGACCCTGGACGATTCGGTGCAGCGCGCCAGCACCGAACAGCTGCGCCTGCAGGCGCTGGCCGCGCGCGCGCTGCTCGACGAGCTGGTCGCGCAGCCGCGGCGCGAGACGCTGGGGATCGCCCAGGCGCAGGTCGCGCAGGCCGAAGCCAGCCTGGCGACGCTGCGCAACCAGGCCGCCAAGCGCCGCGCCAGCCACGAGCTCGACCCGAACTCGATCAGCCGCGATGTGCTCGACAGCGCCGAAGACGCGGTGCGCCAGGGCGCGACCGCGCTCGAGGTGGCGCGTCGCCAGCTCGAGCTGACGCGCGCCGGCGCTTGGAGCTACGACATAGCCAACCAGCGCCGCCAGGTGCAGGCGCTGGAGGCGGCCTGGCATGCCGCGCAGGCGCTGCTGGCCAAGTACACGCTGCGCGCCGGCAGCGACGGCGTGGTGCTGGCGATCAACGCCGCACGGGGCACCAGCGTTTCGACGCAGGGCGCCTTGGACGCCTATTCGCAGGGCTTCGCCCCGGTGGCGGTGCTGAGCACACCGCAGGACCATCTGGCGGTGCGCTGCTATGTCGACGAGATCCTCGTGTCGCGCCTGCCGGCTGCAGGGCTGATCCAGGCACAGATGTCGATCCGCGGCACCGCCACCCGGGTGCCGTTGGAGTTCGTGCGCGTGCAGCCCTACGTCTCGCCCAAGCTCGAGCTGTCGAACCAGCGTCAGGAGAAGGTCGACCTGCGCGTGCTGCCGGTGATCTTCCGCTTCGCCCCGACGGCCGGCATGCCGGTCTACCCGGGGCAGCTGGTCGACGTCTACATCGGAGAGAAATGAACGCGCTGCGCATGTCCTGCGCGCCGGCCTTCGCGTTGACGGCCGCGCTGCTGGGCGGCTGCGCCGCGGGGCCTGACTTCGTGCCGCCGGCGCCGCCCGCGGCCCTGGGCTACACGGCCGAGGTTCCGGCGCCCGCGGCCGCCGGTGGCGTGACCCAGCGCTTCGCGCCGGGCATGGCGCTGCCGGCCGACTGGTGGCGCCAGTTCCGCTCGCCGGCGCTCGACGCGCTGGTGGCGCGCGCCCTCGCCAACAGCCCGACGCTGCAGGCCGCCGAGGCCAGCCTGCGCGCCAGCCGCGACAACCTGCGCGCCGGCGAAGGCGTGTTCTACCCGCAGGTCGGCGCCGCGCTCGGCGCCACGCGCGAGCGCAGCGCGCCGCTCCTGCAGGGCTCGGCCCTGCCCGGCAGCGTGTTCAACGTCGCCAGTGCGAACGTCGGCGTGAGCTACACGCTGGACTTCTCCGGCGCCGAGCGGCGCGCCGTCGAAGGCCTGCGCGCGCTCGCCGAGGCGCAGTCCTTCGACGCCCGCGCCGCCTGGCTGACGCTGACCGCCAACGTCGTCGACACCGCGATCGCGCGCGCCGCGTATGCCGCCGAGCTGCGCGCCACCGAGCAGCTGATCGCCTTCCAGCTGGACCAGCTGCGTGCCCTCCAGGCCCAGGAACGGGCCGGCACCGCGCCGCATGCCAGCGTGCTGGCGCAGGCGAGCCTGATCGCCGCCAGCCGCGCCCAGCTGGCGCCGCTGCGCCAGCGCCGCGAGCAGGCCGACCACCTGCTGGCGTTGCTGGTCGGCGAGCCGCCGGCCGGCGCCGCGCTGCCGGAGATCGGCTTCGACACGCTGGACCTGCCGGTCGAGCTGCCGCTCGCCCTGCCTTCCGAACTGGTGCGCCGGCGTCCCGACATCCGCGCCGCCGAGGCCCAGCTCCGCGCGGCCAGCGCCGAGGTCGGCGTGGCCAGCGCGGCGCTCTGGCCCAGCGTCAGCCTCAGCGCCGCCTACGGCCGCGTCGGCGGCACGCTCGCCGACATGCTGGGCGCGGCCGCCAGCCCCTTCTGGAGCATCGGCCCGTCGCTGGCTGCGCCGCTTTTCCGCGGCGGCACGCTGCGGGCGCAACGCCAGGCCGCGATCGACGCCTACGACGCCCAGCAGGCGAACTACCGGCAGACCGTGCTCGCCGCCTTCGCCCAGGTGGCCGATGCGCTGCGCGCGCTGCAGCACGACGCCCAGGCCCTCGACGCCGAGCTCCAGGCGCAACGCGCCGCCGCCGAGACGCTGCGCCTGCTGCAGGCCAATCAACGCGCCGGGCTGGTCGCCGGCATCGAAGTGCTGGCCGCCGAAGTGCAGTTGCGCTACGCCACCCTGGCCGCGCTGCAGGCCGCGGCGCAGCGTCAGCAGGACACGGTGGCGTTGTTCGCGGCGCTCGGCGGCGGTTGGTGGAACGCGGCGGGTGCGCAAGAGGGCGCCGGCGCCGAGGCGGCGCGATGAAGCACGCCGGCATCCTGCGCATCGGCTTCAAGCTGCTGGTGGGCGACCGCGCCAAGTTCTCGGCGCTGCTGATCGGCATCACCTTCGCCGTGTTCCTGATGACGCAGATGACGGCGATGTTCGCCGGCATCCTGAACCGGGCCTACTCGACGGTCACCAACATCGGCGCGCCGATGTGGGTGATGGATCCGGCGGTGACCACCGCGACGAGCCCGATCCCGCTGCCCGACACCCTGCTCGACGCGGTACGCAGCATGGACGGCGTGAGCTACGCGGTGCCGCTGTACATTGGCGGCGCCCAGGTCAAGCTGGCCAGCGGGACCATCCAGCCGGTGAGCGTGATCGGCCTGGACGACACCAGCCTGTACGGCCGGCCCGAGGCCGAGCAGGGCCGCATCGAGGACCTGTTCGCCGACAACGCCTTCATGGTCGTCGACGACGCCGAGTTCCGCAAGCTCGAGAACCCGCGCGTGGGCACCAGCTTCGAGCTCAACGACTACCGGGGCGTCATCGTCGGCGTCGCGCGGGTGGCCTCCAACGGCCTGTTCGGCGTGCCCACGCTGTACACCACCTACAGCCGCGCCATCGAGTACATCCCGACCACGCGCTTCACGATCTCGTACCTGCTGGTCAAGCCCAAGAGCGCCGCCGCGGTGGCCGGCATCGAGCGCCAGGTGGCGGCGCTGGGCTACACGGCGGTGACGCAGGACGAGTTCAAGAACAACATCGCCGACTTCTACATCTACAAGACCGGCTTCGGCACCAACATCCTGCTGATGACGGTGATTTCCTTCGTCGTCGGGCTGTCGATCTCGGGCCAGACCTTCTACAGCTTCATCCTCGAGAACCTCGAGAAGTTCGGTGCGCTGAAGGCGATCGGCGCGAAGGGCCGCGAGCTGGTCTACATGATCCTGTTCATGGCCACCTTCACATCGCTTACCGGCTTCGGCCTGGGGATCGGGCTGGTGACGCTGATCATCTCGATCGCGCACGCGAAGATCCCCAATTACGCGGCGATCATCACCTTCGGCAACCTGGCGCTGTCCTTCGGCATGGTGGTGATCATCGCCGCCATCTCCAGCTGGTTCGGCGTGCGGCGCGTGCTGCGCATCGAGCCGTTCGACATCTTCAGGGGGTGAGCATGGCGCTGGCGGTGCGCGCACAGGCGCTGACGCGCCGCTTCGGCACCCACACCGCCGTCGACGCGATCGACCTCGAGGTGGCTGCCGGCGAGGTCTTCGGCCTGCTCGGCCGCAACGGCGCCGGCAAGAGCACGTTGATCAAGATGCTCACGACCCTGCTGCCGCCGAGTGCGGGCAGCGCGCAGGTCGAGGGCTTCGACGTCGTCAGCGAGGCGACCCGGGTGCGCGCTTCGATCGGCTACGTGCCGCAGGCGCTGTCGGCCGACGGCGAGCTGACCGGGCGCGAAAACCTGCGCGTCTTCGCGAGCCTGTACGACATCCCGCGCGCCGAGCGGGCGCAGCGCATCGCCGAGGCACTGGACTTCATGGACCTGCAGGAAGCCGCGGACCGCCTGGTCGCCACCTACTCGGGCGGCATGATCCGCCGCCTCGAGATCGCGCAGTCGATGCTGCACCGACCGCGGCTGTTGTTCCTCGACGAGCCGACGGTCGGCCTCGACCCGGTGGCACGCGACACGGTGTGGCAGCACATCCGCCAGCTGCGCGAGCGCTACGGCACGACGATCTTCATGACCACGCACTACATGGACGAGGCGCAGGCGCTGTGCTCGCGCTTCGGCGTGCTGCGTGCCGGGCGGCTCGTGGCCTGCGGCACGCTGGCCGACCTGCAGGCCGCCAGCGGGGTGGCCGGCGCGTCGCTGGACGCGCTGTTCGCGCGCTTCACCGGCGAGACTGCCGAAGCCGCCGACGCCTTCCACGAGACCGCGGGCACGCGCCACGCCACGCGGCGCCTGGCTTGATGATGCCGCGCCCGACCTCGCCCTCGCCGGCCGTGCGCGGCCTGCGCTACCTGGCCAAGGTGGCGGCGGTGACCGGCATGGACATGCGCAAGCTGCGCCACGACCCCACCGAACTGGTCACGCGCGCGATCCAGCCGCTGCTGTGGCTGCTGCTGTTCGGCCAGGTGCTGGCGCGCACGCGCAGCATTCCCACCGGTGGCGTCGACTACATGGCCTTCCTGGTGCCCGGGATCCTGGCGCAGAGCGTGCTGTTCGTGGCCATCTTCAACGGCATCTCGGTGATCTGGGAGCGCGACCTGGGCATCGTCCACAAGTTTCTCGCCAGTCCCACGCCGCGTACGGCGCTGGTGCTGGGCAAGGCCCTGTCGGCGGGCATGCGGGCGCTGACGCAGGCCGTGATCGTCTACGCCGTGGCGGTGGCGCTGGGCGTGCCGCTGGTCTGGTCGGTGCCGTCGCTGGCCGGCGTGGTCGCGCTGGTGCTGCTGGGCTCGGCCCTGTTCTCGACCTTCTCGCTGATCATCGCCTGCATCGTCAAGACGCGCGAACGCTTCATGGGCATCGGCCAGGTGCTGACGATGCCCCTCTTCTTCGCCAGCAACGCGATCTACCCGACCGACATCATGCCGCCCTGGCTGCGGGCGATCGCGCACGCCAACCCGCTGAGCTTCGTCGTCGACGGGCTGCGCGCGCTGATGCTGGTGGGCGGTACCAGCACGCTGGGGCTGGGCTCCGACTTCGGTGTGCTGCTGGCGGGGCTGGCGGTGCTGGTCTGGATCGGCGGCTGGATGTACCCGCGGCTGATCACCTGAGATGCGCCATCGGCCGCCGCGCGACCCGGGCGCGGCCAAGCTGGGCACTTTTGCAGCCGGCTCACGCCTGCGCCGCAGCCTGCGCGATGGCCCGCCCGACCAGCGTCTCGAACAGCGCCAGCTTGTAGCCGTTCCGGGACAGCGGCGTGGCGCCGTCCAGTGCCGCATGGGCGGCCGCCCGGGCCACGCTGTCGTCGATGCGCTGGCCGGTCAGCGCGGCCTCGGCGGCTCGTGCGCGGTGCGGCACCGGCGCCGCGGCGCCAAGGACGACGGCGGCGCGCCGGCACAGGCCGTCGCTGCCGATGTCGAGCACGACGGCCACGTCGGCCAACGGCCAGTCGAAGGATTCCTTCTCGCCCTGCCTGACGTGCACCATGCGCAGGCGGTGCGGCAGCGGCGGCAGCACGACCGCGGTCAGGATCTCGTGCGGCTGCAGGTCGTTCTCGCGTTGCACATCGCTTGCCGGGGAGACGAAGAAGTCCTCGAGCAGCACGCTGCGCACGGCGGCATCGGCGGCGGTGAGTTCGACCGTGGCCCCCAAGGCCACCAGCACCGTCGCGGCGGTGCAAGGGTGGACGATCGCGCAACTGCGGTTGTCGAAGATCGCGTGGTATTCGTTCTCGCCATGGATCGCGAAGCAGTGGCCGCCGCCCTTGCGCAGGCAGCGGAACCCGGCCGACCGGAAGTACCAGCAGCGCGGCCTTTGCAGCAGGTTACCGCCCAGGGTCGCGACATGGCGGATCTGCGGGCTCGCCGCTGCGGCGACGGCGTCGGCCAGCGCAGGGTAGCGGCTGCGCACCAGCGCGCTGGCCGCCAGGTCGGCCAGCGTGACCATGGCGCCGATGCGCAGGCGGCCGTCGCCCCGTTCTTCGATGCCGTTCAGGCCAGGGATCGCCGACAGGCTGACCACCGTCGCGGGCGCCAGCAGCCGCTCCTTGAGCAGATCGAGGAGGTCGATACCACCGGCCTTCACGACGGCCGGCGCCGCGGCCCCCGCGGCGTCGTGCGCGGCACACATCGCATCGGCGACCGTGCTCGACGCGGCCACGGCGGCCTCGCGGACGGTCCGGGCGGGCGACCAGGCAAAGGGATTCATGCGGTTCAGCCCTGCGCGGGCGCTTTGCCCAGCGCGGTGAGCACGGCGGCCGGCGTCATCGGCAGCGAGCGCAGGCGCACGCCGATCGCGTTGAAGATGGCGTTGGCGATCGCCGGCGCGGTGCCGATGTTCGCCGGCTCGGCCACGCCGTAGGCGTCGGTGGCGCTGCGACCCTGGTAGTTCTCGAGCAGCACGACCTCGATCGCCGGCGTCTCGTGCGGGCCGGCGAACTTGTACTGCTCCAGGTTCGGGTTGACCATGCGGCCGGTGTGCCGGTCGAGGATGCGGTTCTCGAACAGCGCGTACGACAACCCCATCAGCACCCCGCCCTGCACCTGGCTCTCGATCAGGCGCGGATTCATCGGCCGGCCGCAGTCGTGCACCGCGACCACGCGCTCGACGCGGATCTTGCCGGTCTCGGTGTCCACGGCGACCTGCGCGAACTGAACGCCGCCCAGGTCCTGCTGCGCGAGCGCCGCGTCGGGGCCCATGCGCCGGCGAAAGCCGCCGTAGTCGTCGCTGCGCGAAGCCACCTCGCTGATGCGATCGGTGCGCAGCAGAGCCGTCGCCTCGCTGAAGGCCATGCCGCGTGCGGGCTCGTCGTGCACCGCGATACGCCCGCCGCGGGCGATCAGGTCTTCTGGCGCCACCCCGAGCGCCGGCGCCGCGAGCATCAGCAGCGACTGCAATGCGCGCCAGGCGGCCGTCCGCGCGGGCGGCGTGATCGACGCCGTGGTGCGGCTGCCGTACGACGGCGGCCCGGCCGGGAACTCGGTGTCGCCGATGCGCACGGTGATGTCTTGCGGACGCAGCCCCAGCACCTCGGCGACCACCTGGGCCAGCACGGTGCCGATGCCGGTTCCGATGTCCTGCACGCTGGAAAGCAGTTCCACCGTGCCGTCGCGATGGATGCGCACCTCGCAGGCCGAGTTGGTCTGCACGTTGGCGCCCCAGATCGACTGGGCCATGCCGATGCCGCGCTTTACCGTCCCGGCATCGGCGCCCGGGGCGTGGCGTCGCGACCAGCCGATGCGCTCGGCACCCTGGCGCCGCTCCTCGCGTCGGACCGGGCTCGGGTCGATGCGGTCGCGCAGCACGAGCGGGTCGATGCGCAACTTGTCGGCGAGTTCGTCGATCGCCTGCTCCAGCGCCCAGGCGCCCGGCGTGTTGCCCGGCCCGCGCATGGCGCAGCCCGGCCCGCCGTTGGTGAAGACGTCGGACTGCGCGCCCTCGAAAGCGGGGCAGTCGTACAGCGCAGCCGCGTTGCTGCCGACGCCGGCGCCGACGGCGACGCCGGCGGTGCCGAAGCTGCGCAGCGAGATCGCGGTGAGCGTCCCGTCGCGCCGTGCGCCGATGTGCAGGCGCTGCCAGGTGGCCGGGCGGTTGCCGGCGTCCATCTGCTCCTCCTGCCGATCCAGAGCGATGCGCACCGGCGCGGCCGCCTGGCGCGAAAGCGTCACCGCGATGCGCCCGTAGTTGCCCAGCGACGACTTGCTGCCGAAGCCCCCACCCATGCCGTCGACGACGACGCGAACGCGCGCCAGCGGCAGGCCGAAGGTGGACGCGAGCTCCTGGCGCACGCCGGCCGTGAACTGGGTGGACTGATACACCGTGAGCCCGTCGGCGCGCCAGTCGGCGACGGTGGCGTGCGGCTCCATGCAGCAGTGGGTCTGCACCTGCGTGCTGTACTCGCCTTCCACCGTGACCTCCGCGCGGGCGAAGCCTTGGGCGACGTCGCCGCGCACCTCGGTCGCCGGTCCGCGCACGTTGCCCACCAGCGGCAGGCCGGCCGCGGCAGGAAAGCCCGAGGCATGACCCTGCGGCGCAGAGTCGCCCTCGAAGACATGCGGAGCGGTCGCCTCGCGGGCGGCGTCGAGCCCGGTGACGAAGGGCAGCGCCTGGTAATCGACCCGGATCAGGCGCAGCGCGTCCTCGGCCACCGCGATCGACACCGCGGCCACGGCCGCCACCGGGGCGCCGATGTAGCGCACGGTCGCGGTGGCAGCGTCGTCGGGCCGGGCGATGGCAAGCACGGTGCGCACACCGGGCAGTCGCGCCGCCGCCGACAGGTCGATCGCGCGGACGCGCGCATGCGGCAGCGGCGAGCGCAGGATCCGCCCGTGCAGCATTCCCGGCAGCTTGAGATCGACGGTGTAGCGGGTCGCGCCGGTGACCTTGGCGCGGCCGTTCTGGCGCGCCACGGACCGGCCGATGACGGCCAGCGCCGCGTTCGGTGCCAGCGCCGGCGGCTCGCCCACGGGCACCTGCCGCGTCACCTCGGCGAGGCCGACGCTGACGATGCCGAAGGGCAGGCTCTCGGTGCGCGTCGGCATCTCGTCGGCCATGGCGTCAATCCTTGCGCGGCGCCGCTGCGGCCAGCGTCGCCGCGACGACATGGGGGTAGGTTCCGCAGCGGCAGAGATGGCCGCTGATCGCCGCCTCGACATCGGCGGCGCTCGGCTGCGGCGTGCGCGCCAGCAGCGCTGCGCAACTCATCGCCAGGCCCGGCGTGCAGAACCCGCACTGCATCGCGTCGTGTTCGACGAAGGCGGCCTGCACCGGGTGCAGGGCATCGCCCTGTGCCAGGCCCTCGATCGTCGTCACCGCTCGCGCGCCGACCTCGACGGCCAGCGTCATGCAGGCGCAGATCGGGGCGCCGTCGAGCCAGACCGTGCAGGCCGAGCAGGCGCCGCGGTCGCAGGCGATCTTGGTGCCGGTCAGGTCGAGCGGGCCGCGCAGCGCTTCGGCCAGGGTCGTTCGCGGCTCGACCTGAAGCGAACGCGCACTGCCATTGACGGTCAGCGTGATCGCCACCGGCGCGGGGCCGAGCACCGGCGGGCCGGCGCTTGCCGCGCCCGGCGTGGCGGCTTGGGCGGCAGCGTCGATCATCCCCACGGCCGAAGCGGCGGATCCGCGCAGGAACGAACGACGGGACAGTGCGTAAGACATCCGAGCGTGCAATGCATCAAGGATTTCAGTTTCAGCAGGTCGTGCGCTGGCGCATTGCGCACGCTCAATCCATTGCCGAAATGCAGGCTAGCGCGGCGCCGATCGCATGGCGTTGACCGAGAGCAAAGACACCGGCCACGGCGGACGCTCGGCACGGCCCCGCTCGACGTCGAAAAGGGGAACTCAGGCGCGCTGGCGGATCCAGATCGCGTCTTCCTGCTCCAGCTCCTCGAGCCGGTTCTCGATGTCGTAGATCGAGCGCGCGAGTTCCGGCAGCATCACATCCTGCAGTGCGCGTGCGCGGCGCACCGAGCGGCGGTACTCGAACGACAGGCGCTCGAGGTTGCCGGCCAGCGCTGCCAGCGGCGCGGCCGCGGCCAGCAGCGCGGCGAAGGCGCGGCGGCAGGCTTGGGCTTCGGGCGAAGGGTTCACCGCCGGCGGTGCGGGCGCCGCGGCCGCCAGGGCCTCGGCCGCTTGCAGCGGCACGCCCATCAGCGAGCGGGTGCGGCGGGTGAGCTGCGCCTGCGACAGGTCGGCCGGAGGCTGCACCTGCAGCCCTTCCAGGCCGTGGCGCGCCACCGCGGCCTGCAGTGCCGCCATCGCGGCTTCGTGCAGCCCGATGAATTCGCGCTGCAGCCGGCCGTACTGCGCCAGTTCGCGCAGGATCTCGCCCGCCAGCAGCAGGCATTTCTCGTCCAGGAAGACATAGCCCTCGTGCATCGCACGGCGCTCGTCCTTCATCTCGATGACGGCGCTGCGGGTCGGGTTCGCGTCGCTCATTGGAGCCCCTCGTGCGCTGAGTACAGCGGTCGGTCCCCCGGGGGGAACGACGGCCGCGGCTCCATGCTCGCCAGCGCGAGCATGGACGGCCGGAGTGCCGGCCGCGTCCTGCGCTTGGCATGGGCCAGCTCGGGAGCGGCCCGGCGCTCGGCCCGCAAGTTCATCCCGCCGCCTCGATGTGCGCCGCGATCTGCGCGTCGGACAGCCGCGTCAGCTCGGTCTTCGGCAACCCGGCCAGCAGCTGCCAGCCCAGGGCCATGCTCTGCTCGAGCGTGCGCGCCTCGCTCTGGCTGGCCAGCCGTTGCTCGAAGTCGGTGCCGAAGCGCAGGTAGCGGCGGTCGGTGTCGGCCAGGCCTTCTTCGCCGACGACGCTGGCCAGCACGCGGGCCTGCGTGGCGCGCGCATAGGCCGCGTAGAGCTGGCTGGCCAGCGCCGGATGGTCGGGGTGGGTGTACTTGCCGCCGGTGCCGTCCTTCATCAGCCGCGACAGGCTCGGCAGCACGTTCACCGGCGGGTAGATGCCGCGCCGGTCGAGGTCGCGCGAGAGCACGATCTGGCCTTCGGTGATGTAGCCGGTGAGGTCGGGGATCGGGTGGCCGATGTCGTCGGCCGGCATCGTCAGGATCGACAGCTGGGTCAGCGTGCCGGGCGCGCCGCGCAGACAGCCGGCGCGCTCGAACAGCGTCGCCAGGTCGGAGTACATGTAACCGGGGAAGCCCTTTCGGCTGGGGATCTCGCCCTTGCTCGACGAGACCTCGCGCAGCGCCTCGCAGTAGTTGGTCATGTCGGTGAGGATCACCAGCACGTGCTTGCCGAGCGTGAAGGCCAGGTACTCGGCGGCGCTGAGCGCGAAGCGCGGCGTCAGCAGGCGCTGCGTGCTCGAGTCGCTGGCGAGGTTCAGGAACAGCGCCGTACGTTCAAGCGCGCCGCCTTGCTCGAGGCTGCGGCGGAAGTACTCGGCGCTGTCGTAGGGCACGCCGATGCCGGCGAAGACGATCGCGAAATCCTCGCCGCCCCGGCGCAGCCGCGCGTGGCCGGCGATCTCCACCGCCAGCCGGTCGTGCGGCAGGCCGCCGCCCGAGAACAGCGGCAGCTTCTGGCCGCGCACCAGGCTGTTCATCAGGTCGAGGGTGGAGATGCCGGTCTCGATGAAGTCGCGTGGCAGCGCGCGCGCCACCGGGTTCAGCGGCAGGCCGTCGATGGCCACCTTGCGGTGCACCGCCACCGGCGGCCCGCCGTCGATGACCTGGCCGACGCCGTTGAAGACGCGGCCGAGCAGGCCGGGCCCGAGGCCGAACTGCAGCGGCTCGCCCACAAAGCGCACGACCGTGCCTTCGAGCGTCAGCCCGGAGGTGGACTCGAGCACCTCGATCGTCATGAACTGCTCGTCGATGGCCGCGATGCGCCCCAGCCGCACGCGGCCGTCGCTGCCGCGCACCTCCACCGCGTCGGCCAGGCCGACGTCGAGCGTGCGCCGCAGGAACAGCAGCGGACCTTCGAGCCGCGTCGCGGCACCTTCAACCGTGAGCCGCATCGCGCGCCTCCCCGGGTTGCGGCGCCGCCACCAGCTGCGCGAATTCGCGCTCCATCCGCGCCTGCAGTTCGTCCAGCCGCGGCAGCGCGTCGTCGCCGATGTCCTCGCCCATGCGCTGCAGCGGCCGCATGCAGGGCAGGGCCGCGATGCGCTCGGGCTCCACGCCGGCGGCCAGCGCGGCTTCGGCGGCGTCGATGAAGCGGCCCAGCAGCTTCATCATCGCGGCCTGGCGCGCGGGGCTGCAGACGCGGTCGATCTCGGAGAACGCCGACTGGCGCAGGAAGGCCTCGCCCACCAGATCGGCGCACAGCAGCGTGAGCTGCTGGCGCGCCGGCAGCGCGTCCTTGCCGATGATGCGCGCCATGCGCTCGAGCTGCGCCTGCTCGTCGAGCAGGGTCAGCAGGCGCCGGCGCAGTTCCAGCCACTGCCCGTTGCCCTGCGCCGCCCACCAGGGCGCAAACTCTCGCGCGTTCTCGGCGTACGACTGCAGCGGGTGGATGGCCGGGTAGAAGCGGGCCTGCGCGCGCTTGACGTCGAGCGCCCAGAAGGCCTTGACGTAGCGCTTGGTGTGGCTGGTCACCGGTTCGGAGAAGTCGCCCGAGGGCGGGCTGATTGCGCCCATCACGGTGACCGAGCCGGTGTCGCCGGCCAGTGTCTCCACCAGGGCCGCACGTTCGTAGAAGTCGGCGATGCGGCTGGCCAGATACGCCGGGTAGCCGCCCTCCCCGGGCAGCTCGCCGAAGCGGCCAGAGACCTCGCGCAGCGCCTCGGCCCAGCGGCTGGTCGAATCGGCCATCAGCGCCACGTGCAGCCCCTGGTCGCGGAAGTACTCGGCCACGGTGATCGCGCAGTAGATGCTGGCCTCGCGCGCCGCCACCGGCATGTTGCTGGTGTTGGCGATGATGACCGTGCGCTCCATCAGAGGCCGGCCGGTTCGCGGGTCGGTGAGGGTGGGAAATTCGTCGAGCACGCCGGCCATCTCGTTGCCGCGTTCGCCGCAGCCGAGATAGACGATGACGTCGGCGTTGCAGCCCTTGGCCAGGGCCTCCAGCAGCACCGTCTTGCCGGTGCCGAAGCCGCCGGGGATTGCCGCCTTGCCGCCCTGCGCCACCGGGAACAGGCAGTCGAGGATGCGCTGGCCCGTGACCAGCGGCGCCAGCGCCGGCAGCCGTCGCGCCACCGGGCGCGGCACGCGCACCGGCCAGACATGGCTCATCGCGAGGTCGCCAAGGCTGCCGTCGCTCGCCCGCAGCACGCAGACCGTGGCGTCCTCGGCGTACTCGCCTGCCGCCACCACCGAGGCGACCTCACCGCCGGCATCGGGCGGTGCCAGGCAGCGCTGCGCGCGGCCCTGGGCACCGCGCGCCTGCCCGATGACCGCGCCGGGCGCGAGCCGCGCGCCCACCGCCACCGCGGGCTCGAAGTGCAGCCGCGCCGCCGCGGCCGTGCGCAGGCCGGCCTGCACGAAGGCCGAGTCGGTGCCCGACAAGGGCCGCAGCAGGCCGTCGAAGATCTGCCCCAGCAACCCCGGCCCGAGGCGGATCGCCAGCGGCTGGCCGCTGCCGCGCACCTCGGTTCCCGGGCGCAGGCCGGCGGTGTCTTCGTAGACCTGGACCACGATCACGTCATCGTGGATGCGCACCACCTCGCCCAGCAGCGCCTGCGGCCCGACGCGAACCGATTCGCGCAGCGCGAACGGCCCCTGCTTGACCGCGTGCAGCACCGGTCCGGCGATCCAGCGCACGACGGCCAGGCTCACGACGAGGACTCCAGCTGCCGCAGCAGCCTCGCCTCGATCTCGGCGCGGTCGGCCAGCAGGCCGGCAAGCGTGCCGTCGATGACGTTGCCCTGGGCGACGACCTTCAGGCCGGCGGGGATCGCGGCGTCGGCTTCGAACCGCGGCGCGGCAACGGCCTCGGCCGCGAGCGTCCGGGCCAGCGCCTGCTGCTCCGACGGCGGCCAGTCGGGCGCATGCACGACGCGCCAGTCGCCGCGGGCGGGGTTGGGCAGATGCGTCCGGGCCGAGGCCAGCACCCGCGCCACCCAGGCCGCCCGGGTGTCCGGCTGCTGCCACAGCGCCGCCAGCGCGGCGGGCAACTGCTCCCAGGCCAGCCGCAGCAAGGCGGCGGTGCGCTGCTGCCGGTGCAATCGCCGCCGGGTGGCCAGCCGCGCCTGCGCCGCGGCGACCGCCGCGTCGCGGCGCTGACGCTGCTCGGCAAAGGCCGCCCGCATGCGTGCACGGGCCTCGGCATGGGCCTGGGTGCGCAGCGCCGCCGCGCTGGCACGCGCTTCGCCCAGGATCTGCGCGCACTGGCGGTCGCGGTCGGTCTCGACCAGTTCCAGCAGCGCGCGCGCCTGCTGCTCCAGGCGCGCAGGGTCGGCATCCGGCAGCGTCATGCCTCGAGGCCCAGTTGCCCGCGCAGCCGCGCCGCGAGGTCGGGCGTCGGTGCCTCGCCCAGGCGATCGGGCACGATCAGCACCAGCGGTGCCAGTGCCCCTTGTGCGGCGCGCAGAGCGGGCTCGGCGATGGCCGCGGCCACCGTCGCCGAGACCAGCACCAGCGGCGCCTGCGCACGGGCCCAGGCCAGCGCCGCGGCTTCGTCGCCGCGCTGCGGCGTGCGCACCCGCGCGCCGGCCAGGCGCCAGCCGGCCGCACTGACCTCGTCGCCGAGATAGACCGGTGCGGCCATCAGCCCAGCCGGTTGAGCATCAGGATCGCCACGATCAGGCCATAGATCGCGATGCCTTCGGCCAGGCCGACGAAGATCAGCAAGCGGCCGAACAGCTCGGGCTTCTCGGCCAACGCGCCGACGGCCGCGGTGCCGACGCGGGCGACCGCGAAGCCGGCGCCCAGCGACGATGCGGCGGTGGCCAGCGCGGCGCCGATGAACAGCCAGCTGCTGTCGATGCCGGTGCCCCGGGCCGCCGACGCCGCGGCGTCGGCGGCGGCGCGGGCGTCGGGCGTCCACAGCAGCAGCGCCGTACCGGCCAGTGCCAGCGCCAGCGTCAGCGCCAACCAGGGCAACGGAAGTCGGGGCCGATGTGTCATCTAGTTCTCCGTGCGCCGGTCAAAACCGGCGAGATGTTGTGAATGCAAGAGTCATACGTTGAAGGCTTGGCCAGCTACGGCGGCCCCGAGTCATGCGTGCACGCTCGTGAGGGCGTGGGCGAAGCGTTGACAGGGGTACGCGCGGGCCGGGGATTGAGCCGCGAAATCGATGCCCCGGGCCGAGAGGCTCGGGTTGATCGGGGTGCCGATGCCGTGGAGATACGCCGAAGGCCACACCGGGGCTGCCGCATTGGCGAGGCGGCGCTGGACCCCGCGCGGTCAGAGACCGCGCGCACGCGCGGACGCATCTCGCACGGGAACCGGGAGGTCCCGCGTCCTGCTGCGGTGGCTCGGGAGAACCTTGCCGCAGCGCGCATCGTGAAGCCCAAGCGCACACGACGATGAGCCACGGGCGCGGGAAGTCGGATCGCGGCGCAGTACCGCAGGAGCTGCCGAACAAGGCTGCGGGGGAAGCTCCTGCGGCGGCGGAGGCGGTGGAGGGAGGGCTGCGAGCCAAGGGCAATGCTGTTGAGCAGCGCATGTCCCGCAGATCGAAGCGGGTCCATGACGTGCAAACCGCGCTGGACGGCATACGACAGACGGCACGAGGCCGTCCGGGGGCGAAGTTCACGACCCTGATGCATCACATCTACCCAGTCGAGCGGCTGCGGGCGGCGTACATGGCGTGCAAGCGCGATGCGGCCGCCGGGGTGGGCGGCCAGACCTGGGCCAGCTACGGGCAGAACCTGGAGGCCAACCTCCTGGACCTGTCCGACCGGCTGGGCCGGGGCGGCTACCGCCCCCAGCCCGTGAAGAGGGCGCACATCGACAAGGCCGACGGGAGTAAGCGCCCTCCGACCGTAGGTCGGCTCTGCCTTGGTGGCGTGCCCGCGCTGGACGACAAGATCGTCCAGCGCGCATCGGCCGAAGCCCTGAACGCCATCTGCGAGGCTGACTTCTTGGGCTTCAGCGACGGCTTCAGGCCGGCCAAGAGCGCGCACAACGCGCGGGACGCCGTGGTGGTGGGGGTGAGCGCCAGACGAGTGAGTTGGATACTCGATGCGGACATCGCCAAATTCTTCGACGACATCGAACACGACTGACTGGTGGAGTTCATCGAGCGCCGGGTGGCTGACGCGCGCGTGGTGCGGCTGATCAAGAAATGGCTGCACGCGGGCGTGCTGGAAGACGGGCAGATCACGCGCAGGGAGCTGGGGACGGTGCAGGGCGGGAGCATCAGCCCGCTGCTGGCAGACGTCTACCTGCATTACGCGTTCGATCTGCGGGTTGAGCAGTGGAGGCGGCACCAAGCCAAGGGCGCAGTGGTCATCGTGCGTTATGCCGATGGCTGGATGGCCGGGTTTGAACACCGGGCGGATGCGGAGCGCTTCAGGCGCGAAGTGGACGCCCGGCTGAAGACCTTCGGGCTGGCGCTGCACGAGAACAAGACGCGGCTGATCGAGTTCGGGCGCTTCGCGCGCGAGAACCGACGCCGACGGGGACAGAGCAAACCCGAGACCTTCGACTTCCTGGGCTTTGCGCATTGCTGCGGCAAGACCAGGACGGGCAGGTTCATGGTCTTGCGGATCACCAGTGCCAAACGGCGGCGGGCCAAGCTGCACGCGGTCAAGTACGAGTTGCGAAGGCGCATGCACCGGCCCATCGCCGGGCAGGGGCCGTACCTGCGCTCGGTGGTAGCGGGGCACACGCGCTACTTCGGCGTCCCGAACAATGGGGCGCGCATCGGCATGTTCCGGCTGCAGGTCAGTCGGCTGTGGCATCGCACGCTGTGCCGCCGCAGCCAGTCCAAGCACCTGAGTTGGCAGCGCATGCACAAGATCGTCGCGCACTGGTTGCCTTCCCCAGGCATCCGCCATCCGTACCCGAACCAGCGTCTGATCGTCACGACCCAAGGCAAGAGCCGTGTGCGAAATGTGGCGTTGGCCCATATGTGGTGCCCAGCGACACCTCCCTTGGAGGGTCGGCCGCGGAACGCCACATACATTTCGTCTGTGGTGTTCGTAGGATCCGCTTCGCGCTGCAGTCGGATCGCCGACGAGTCTCCGGTACGCCTCGGATCTGGAAAGAATCTCTGGCGAATCGAGAGGCTCCGACGATGCATTCGACGAGAAATATATGTGGCCTTCGTCAGACCACCACGCCCGTGCAGCGGCTCCGGGCGCCACATATGGCCAAAGACCACATTTCGTACTAAATGTGGTCGACCACATTTTGTGCGGTAGCGCCGCATGCACGGATCTGTGGAGGGGGTGCTGGGTGACTGGCATTCCTACTCCGACTGCGTGACGAAGGGGGGTGCGGGCAGGGGGCGGAAGGCGCGCCCCTGGCCCTGCATGAAGCGGGTGAAGAACTCGAACAGCACCAGCCGCGTGGTCTGGATCGACACCACCATCGCCTCGAGCACGATGACCAGCGCGTTGCCGAGCACCAGCACCAGCGCCTTGGCGACGCCCGAGTCGGCGGCGTCCATCAAGGCCACGACTGCCGACGACAGGCCCGCATGGGCCAGCGCGAAAGCGCCGACGCGCGCGAAGGACAGGGTGTTGATGAGGATCTGGAACGTCTTCTCGACCAGCTCGCCGATGGCCGTGAAGGCGGCCGCCGCACGCCGCGCCTGCACGCCGTGGCCGATGCAATAGCCCAGCGCCGCTGCCGCCGCCACGCCCAGCGCGGCCGGCACGGCGAAGACCGCCAGCAGGCTCAGATAGACGACCAGGAGCGCCGCGTCGGTGAGCAGCCAGCGGCGCCATTCGTGGCGCCACCAGGCCGCCAGCGCATCCAGGCCCAGCCCCAGGGTCAGCAGCACCGCGCCGCCCGCCAGCGGCGCCAGCAGCACCGATAGCGGCGCGTCCAGCGGGTGCAGCCACAGTGCGGGGATCAGCCCGTGCAGGCTGAACACGCTGCCGAACAGCAGCCCGAAGGCCGCGGCCGCCAGGCCACCCACCATCAGCAGCCGGGCCACCGGCCAGCGCTCGCGGAACCACCAGCCGCCGGCCGCCAGCAGCAGACCCTGGCCGACGTCGCCGAACATGTAGCCAAACATCAGCGGCACGGCCAGCGCCAGCAGCTGGCTCGGGTCGGCCTCGGTCGACGAGGGCATGCCCAGCGCGCGGCTGAAGATCTCGAACGGCTGCGCCCAGCGCGGGTTGTTCAGCAGCAGCGGCGGCCGCGCACCGGCCGGTGGCGGCGGGAAATGCAGCAGCGCGCGCGCCCCGGACTGCTGCAGCGCTCGCGCGAGCGTCGCGCCATCGACGTCGATCGCCCAGCCGGTGACCCAGCACAGCAGCTCGCCCGCCTCCAGCGCGTTCACGTTGCGCAGCACCCATTCCAGGCGGTTGGCATCGCCCAGGGCGCGCGGCAGCGCGTGGCGTTCGTGCAGCGCGGCCAGCGCCGCGCTCGCCGCGTCCAGGTTGCGGGCGATCGCGGCCAGGCGCTCGGCTAGACCGGCGCGGTTGGCCCGCGCATCGGATTGCAGCCAGGCCGGCACCTCGTGGCTGCTGCCCTTCAGCGCCGTCACGGCCTGCGCCGCCGCCTGCAGGGCCTCGGGCCGGCCGGCGGCGAGCACGGCCGTTGCGCCATCGATCTCGAGGCCGCTGGCCAGGGTCTCGAGCCCGGCGGCAGTGGCCGGCAGCGCGAGCGCAGGATCGGTGCCTGGCGGCAGCACGAACAGGCGTACGGCCAGCCAAGGGCCGGCGCCGGCCAGCGCGGCGGGGTCGATCGCACGCGCTTCCAAGGCGTCGAGCACGCGCTGCCACAGCTGCAACTCGGCGCGCCCGGCGGCGTCGCGCTGCGAAGCCTGGATCAGCGGCTCGGCGTCCCGCGCCCAGGCGCGGATCGTCGCCAGGCTGCGCTGCAGCGCCACCACCGGCGCTTCCGGGAACGACGACGGCCGGCAGGCCGGCGCCGGCGGCCAGTAGGCGTGGTAGCGGGCCGCGAGGTCGTGGTATTGCGCCAGCAGCGGCATCACCTCGCTCAGGGCGGCGGGCAGCACGGCGCTGGACCGCGCTTCCAGCTCGACCGAACCGGTGCAGGCCAGGGCCTCGAGCACCAGCGTGGCATCGTCGCGTGCGGCGACGATCTCGAACCAGCGGGCCGGGCGAGGGCGCAGCATCAGGCCACCCGCCAGCCAGGGAACAGCAGCCGGCCCAGCAACTCCGCGCGCAGCCGCTCGAGCTCGAGCGACCACAGCGCGAGGTGGATGAAGGCGGTGACCGGCGCGAATGCGCAGCGGCGCAGCAGCAGCACCAGT
The DNA here is from genome assembly GCA_037443665.1 of Betaproteobacteria bacterium. Classification (GTDB taxonomy): domain Bacteria; phylum Pseudomonadota; class Gammaproteobacteria; order Burkholderiales; family Burkholderiaceae_C; genus Rubrivivax. The sequence goes on along the minus strand of JBBINW010000015.1, from coordinate 42,267 downwards.
TGCGGCCGCAGCGCGCCGCGCAGCAGCCACCCCTGCCCGGACGCGGCCTGGGCAAAGGCCTGGCGGTGATCGGCCAGCGCGCGCACCAGCGGCGTCACGGCGTCCTCGGCCACCCGCGGCGCCCCCGGCAGGCGTCGCCGCCATTCGTTCTGCCAGGCCTGTGCGACGGTCTCCGGCGCGGCCCAGGCGGCCGCCAGAGGCGCCAGAGGCCCGGCCGCCAGCACGGCCTCGCGCTGCGGCGGTGCGGCCTGGGCCAGCGCGCGCCAGCCGGCGCGGGCTTCCATCCAGCGCAGCGGCTCGCCCCCGCGCGCCAGATGCTGCAGCGGTGCGAGATCGGGCAGCACCGCGCACCAGACCACCGCGGGCTGCCAGCGCAGCGGCATCCAGCCCGCGACCTCGGCGACGAGGTCGTGCCAATGGCCGCGCAGCGCGGCCTCGACCTCGTGGGCGCGGCTGTCGACGGTAATGCCGTGCAGCCAGGACCGCAGCGCGGTGCTGCGGGCCGCATCGAGCAGCGGCCCGAAATCGCGCATCAGCTCGACGCGCCGCCAAGCCGCCTCGTCGGGGCGCTGGCCGTGGCGCGCCTGCAGCCGCGCGTGAGCGTATTCGAGGCTGCCGCAGTCGATCACGGCGGAACCCCGGCCAGAGCCCGGACCAGGACCCGGACCTGCCTTGCCAGCTCGGCCTGCTCGGCCGGCGCGAGGGGCTCCTCGGCGGCCAGCCGGTCGGCTTCGGCGTCGATCGCGGCCAGGCGCGCCGACAAGTCGCGCTCGAACGCGGCGGTCACCGCACGGATGCGGTCCTCGGTGCGCTCGGCCACCGAGCGCGAGGCCAGGCGGGCGTTCTCGGCGATCTGCTGGACCTCGGCTCGCGAGCCCTCGATCGCGCTGCGCGCCGCGGCCTCGGCGCCGAGCACGCGCGCGATCGCCGCCGCCGCCGCGGCATCCAGCGCCTTCCTGTCCGGGACCGGACCCATGTTCTCTACTCGTCGTTCAGTGCCCGATGGCCACTCCCATCCTTCCGTGTCCCTGCGCAATGCCGGCCTCCGGCCCGACGCCGGCAGGGACCGCGCCGCGACGCCACCGAGCGGAGACGGCCCCGATCCCGGCGCGCGCAGTGGACGTCCACCCACCTCGCGATGCATGTTGCGGCCGCGGCCGGCAGCCCGGATTGAGCCATCTCAAGGCGCCGCGCGGGCTCGGCCCGGCGCTGCCGGCGGTCGCCGCCGGCGCAGGCGCGTCGCGAACGCCTCGATCTCCGGCGGCTGCGGGGTCGCGCAGGGCGCCGGCGCGGGTTCGGCGAGCGCGGCGCGCAGCACGCGCAGCAAGGTCGCCGGCTGGGGCGTCAGCGGGCCCGCGAAGCGCACCTGTCGGTCGTCGATCACGACCAGCGTCGGAAAGGTCTCGACGTCGAAATCGCCTACCAGATCGGCCTCGTGCTCGATGTCGATCCAGTGCGTCAGCAACTGCGGGTGAAGGCCGCGCAACTTGTCGACGGCGGACTCGAACACCAGGGCGTAGCTGTCGCACAACCGGCACCAGGCGGCGCACAGGCAGGCGATGTGCAATGTCGGGGCAGCGTCAAGGATCATCCCTGTGGCATCCTAAGGCCGTACCGACGGCCGGCCGGCGTTTCTCGACGCGACCCCGCTGCGCCGGGTCAGCGCGCCCCGGACATGGAGGCAGAATGCCCGGGCGCCGACGCGACGTTCGGCTCCGAGCTCGACCGAGCCGAAGCTCGGCCGCCCCAGTTCATGCACCACGGATCATCATGAAGATTCAAAGACAGGGAACGCAGCCGGGAAGTTTGTGGGCACGGCGGGCTGCTGCGGCGCTGACGATCCTGCTGTCGCTGGGTGTTGCAGGCCCCCGCGGCAGTGCGCGCGCTGACGGCGGCGGCAACCCGTCACCGGTGGCCGGTTCGCGGGCCTCGCAGGACGCCAACCAGCGCGCCGATGCGGCCATGGGTCAAGCGGTCGAGTACGTCAACGCCGCCAAGCCTGGCCCGCGCATCATCGTCCTGCCTGGCGAGATCAAGAGCAACAACGCGACCTTCACCCAGCACGTCACGGCGAACAACATCGCCGACTTCGCCGAATTGGAACTGAGCCGGGCCAATTTCAACGTCATCGAGCGCAGCTCGCTCGGCGCTCTGCAGCGCGAGGTCGAGCTCGCCTACGACATGGGCGACCCGGCCCAGGCGATGCGTGTATTCCAGAAGGGCAAGTTGCGGACGACGAAGTGGATCGTCAAGTTCGACGTGCTGAAGGTCGAGCAGGTGGCCAGCGCCAAGAGCGGCTTCAATGGCGGTGTGGCCGCCTCGCTGCTGAACCTCCTCGGAGGCGGCAGCACGGCTGCTGCGGTCGGCTCCGTCACCGCCGGTTCGGTACAAACCAGCGAGACCGCCGGCGTCTGGGTCGTCGGCATGCGCTACAAGGTGATCGACGCGAATACCACCGAACAGGTCGCGAGCGGCTATGCCGAGGACAAGATGGAATTGGGCCAGAAGTCGACCTCGGTGCTCGGCGTCTCGACCGGCGCGAGCGGGCAGCTCACGCTCGACTCGCTCACCCAGCGCCTGGTGCAGCGGTGCGTCGCCGAGATCGACGCGCGGTACAAGTAGGCTCCGCGTGCAAGCAGGCAGTCACGACGCTCGAAGCGGGCTGCGGACTTCGGCCTCGAAGCCCGTCCGCATGCACTGGATCACGCTGGGGCTGGCGGCGCTGCTCGCGTGGTGCGCGCCGGCGTCGCCGGCGGCGACGCCGGACAGCGGGCCGCGCGTCGCACTCGTGATCGGTAACGCCGCGTACCCGGCGATGCCGCTGACCAATCCGCTCAACGACGCGCGCGCTGTGGCCGATGCGCTGGACAAGCTCGGCTTCAAGGTGATCCGTGTCGAGAACGCCAGCCAGAAGCAGATGTTCGACGCCGTGCGCGAATTCGGCGATGCGCTCAAGAGCGGCGTCGGCCTGTTCTACTACGCGGGACATGGTGTGCAGGTGAGGGGTCACAACTACCTGCTGCCGGTCGACGCGGCGATCGAGCGCGAAGACGAGGTCGCGTACAAGGCCTTCGACGTCGGCGTCGTGCTCGAGAAGATGGAGGCGGCGAAGAACCCGCTGAACATCGTGATCCTTGACGCCTGCCGCAACAACCCGTTCGCGCGCGGATCGCGGTCGGCCACCACCGGCCTCGCCCAGATGGAGGCGCCGACCGGCTCGATCGTCGCGTTCGCCACCGCTCCAGGTGCCGAGGCGGCCGACGGTGCCGGCCGCAATGGCCTGTACACGACCTACCTGCTGCAGTACATGACCACACCGGGGCTCAAGGTCGAGGACGTCTTCAAGCGCACGCGAGTCGCCGTCAAGCAGCAATCGGGCGGGCGGCAGATTCCGTGGGAGAGCACCTCGCTCGAGGGCGACTTCTATTTCACGCCACCGAGTGGCGGCGCCCAGGCCGCGGCCGGCCGCGTGCCGGTCGAAGCGGAGATGTGGTCGCTGGTCAGCGAGTCCGACAGCCCGTCGGCCTACCGCGCCTACCTCGAGAGGTTCCCGCAAGGCCAACATGCCGACGAGGCCAGGAGCCGCGCCGCGAGGACCGGCGTCGTCGCTTCGGCTGCTCGCGAGGCCGCGCCGGCGCAGCTGTCGGGCTCGCAGGGCGGGTTCTCGTTTTCCGCCGAGGAAGCGAAGATGGACCGCGCGACGCCGGCGGGGCGCGATGCGGCGTTCAGGAACCTGCTCGCGATCGCCTGCGCGCCGGCGCGCAGGAACGCGCGGGTCAGTCTGGACATCCGTGAGCAGCGCATTGGTGCGCCGGGGGATGCCGGCGGTTTCGCGGTCGAGCTGGGTAACCGGCTGCGCCAGGCGGGCCTGCGGGTCACGAGTTCGGGGCCCGTCGACTACGCGCTGCGAGGCACCGTGACCGCGCAAACCAACGCCAACCGGCGGCTGGCGCTCAACGAGGTGTCGGTGAATGCGGCGATCACCGTCACCTCGGCGGGCGGGCAACTGGTGTCGAGCCGCGTCTCGCGCCAGGAGTCATATGCCGGCGCGGACTTGCTCGGCGCCTACGGCGAACTCATCGCCGCGCAGGCGATCGAGGTGGCGGGGCAGGTCTTCACCGACCTGTGCCAGCACTGAAGGCGCGCTGAACGCGCTGCTCGACCTCGGATTGCGCCAGGCTTTCCGGGGCGGCAAGCCTGCACACGCAGTCTCCGAATCGTAGGCAAGCTTGGATCAGCCCAGCAGGTGCGGGACGACGCTCGCCTCGGCCAGCGACCACACCCTGGCGATCAGCGATCGCGCTTCGGCTTCGGTGGCGCCGCCCGCGTACCGTGCCAGGCGGATCGCCTTGTCCTCGATCTCGGTGCGGTCGAGCGTGTTGCCGGGGTCGCCCTTGGGCTCGTCCACGCGGCCGGCGAGCACCCGGCCGTCGCGGGTGGTGACCTCGACCTTGCCGATCCAGCGTGCCGGGTAGGAGGCGTCGACCTCGGGGTCGAGCACCATGCGCACGCGGTCGCGAAAAGCCGCGGTGGCGGCGTCCTTGAAATGCGTATCGAACTCGGCCATGCCGGCGCGCTGGTGCAGCGCGGCCATCGCCAGCACCGTGCCCATCGAGAACTTGGCCTGGTGCACGGTCTGCGGGTCGGTGACGGGGCCGAGCACGTCGATCGCGCCCTGGTGCACCCGGGCCGTGACCTCGGCGATATCGTCGCTGCGCAGGCCATGCGCGTGCATCACCTGCAACAGAGCGTCCACCGCCGGGTGGGTGTGGCGGCAGGCGGCGTGGAACTTGAACGAGGTCTCGGCGGTGGCCCAGCGCGTGCCCAGTCCCGCGGTCAACCGCGCCGCGTCGCTGTCGCTGGACATGCCCGCGGCCAGGCCCCGCGCGCCGGTGAGGATGCGGCGGGCGCCGGTGAAGCCGTCGGCGGCCAGGTAGGCGGCGGTGAGCCCCGCCGCGGCCGCATGCGCGGTGTGGAGTTGCTTGCTGTCGGCGGCGTCGCGCAGGAACTCCCACAGGCCGGCGGCCTGGGTGCCGGCCGAGCCCAGCGCGTCGAGCATGCGCTCCGGCGGCAGCCGCAGCAGATGTCCGACCGCCGCGGCGGCGGCCAGCGTGCCGGCGGTGCCGGTGGTGTGGAAGACCTTGTAGTGCGAGCGCCCGAGGAACTCGCCGACGCGGATGCCGACCTCGTAGCCGACGACGGAGGCCGCGATCAGGTCGCGCCCGCTGCGGCCCAGCGCCTGGGCCACCGCCAGTGCCGGTGGGAAGACGACCGCCGCCGGGTGGAACACCGAGCCGTTGTGGACGTCGTCCTGCTCGGCGAAATGCGAGGCCGCGGCATTGATCGCGGCGGCGACGAGCGGGCTGCTGCCGCGGCGGTGGATCAGGATTTCCGACGGGCCGTCGGCCGGGCCCTGGCCGAGCCAGAAGCGCGCGATGGCCTCGACGGGCGGTGCGCCCTTGCCGGCCAGTGCCGAGCCGGCCCAGTCCAGCAGCAGGTCCTCGACACGCCGGACCACGGTGGCCGGGATCGCGTCGAAGCGCAGTGTGGCCGCGAACTCGGTCAATGCCAGTTCCGGCGGCGCCGGGGTCATGTCTTGCATGCGTTGCTTTCCGTTGCCGCCGGGGCGTTCAGACCGCGCCGTCGCGGCGCAGCGCGGCGATCTCGGCCGCCGCATAGCCCAGCTCGGCGAGCACGGCGTCGGTGTGCTCGCCCAGGGCCGGAATCGGGTCCATGCGCGCGTCGAAGCTCTCGGGCAGCGCCGGCGGCTTCAGGGCCGGTAGCGCCCCGGCCGGGCTGCCGACCTCGACCCAGCGATCGCGCGCCTGCAGCTGCGCATGGGCCCACAGGTCGTGCATCTCGTTGACCTGGGCGTTGGCGATCTGAGCCGCTTCCAGCCGCGCCACCAGCTCCTCGGCCGTGAGCCCGGCGAAGACCTCGCCGATGATCGCGGTCAACGCCTCGCGCGCGGCCACCCGATGGGCGTTGGATGCGAAGCGCTGGTCGTCGGCGAGCGCCGGCTGCAGCAGCACTTGGCTGCAGAAGACGCGCCACTCGCGTTCGTTCTGCAGCCCCAGCATCACCGTCTTGCCGTCGCCGGTGGGGAAGGGCCCGTACGGGAAGATCGTCGCATGGGCGGCGCCGGCGCGCGGCGGTGGCGGCGCGCCATCGAAGGCGTAGTACAGAGGAAAGCCCATCCATTCGGTCATCGCCTCAAGCATCGAGACGTCGATGCGGCAGCCCACCCCCGTGCGAGCGCGCTGCAGCAGTGCCGCGAGCACGCTGCTGTAGGCGTACATGCCGGCGGCGATGTCGGCGATCGAGCAGCCGGCCTTGGCGGGGGCCTCGGGTGTGCCGCTGACCGATAGGAAACCGGCCTCGCTCTGGATCAGCAGGTCATAGGCCTTCTTGTCGCGGTAGGGGCCCGGGCGATCGGGGTCGTCGCCGTAGCCCGAGATGTCGCAGACGATCAGCTTCGGATACTGCGCGTGCAGTGTGGCGAAGCCCAGCCCCAGCCGCGCCGAGGCGCCGGGCGCGAGGTTCTGCACCAGCACGTCGGCGCGGGCCAGCAGCCGCGCCAGGACCTGCGGTGCCTGGGCCTGCTTCAGGTCGAGGCTCAGGCTCTCCTTGCTGCGGTTGGTCCAGACGAAGTGCGACGACAGGCCCTTGACGCGTGTGTCGTAGGCGCGCGCGAAGTCGCCCACGCCCGGGCGCTCGACCTTGATCACGCGGGCGCCGAGGTCGGCGAGCTGCCGCGTGCAGAAGGGCGCCGCGATCGCATGCTCGAGCGCGACCACGGTGACGCCGTCCAGCGGCCGCGCGGATGCCGTCATCTCGCTCCTCCATGCCGCCGACGCGGCACCCACGATGCATGAATCCGCTGCAGCCGAGCGGACGCCGCGGATCCGGCTCTGTCGGGCCGCTGGCGTCGCCCCACTCGGCGGGGAGCGCCGAAGGCGCTTCGGGGGGAATTCACCTCAGAAGCTCCGCGGCAGCCCGAGCACGTGTTCGGCCACGAAGCTCAGGATCAGGTTGGTCGAGATCGGCGCCACCTGGTACAGCCGTGTCTCGCGGAACTTGCGTTCGACGTCATATTCGCAGGCGAAGCCGAAGCCGCCGTGGAACTGGATGCAGGCATTGGCCGCCTCCCAGCTCGCCTTCGCGGCCAGATATTTCGCCATGTTGGCCTCGGCGCCGCAGGGCTGTTGCGCATCGAACTTGCGGCACGCCTGCCAGCGCATCAGGTCGGCGGCTTCGACCTCGATGTGGGCCTCGGCGATCGGGAACTGCACGCCCTGGTTCTGCCCGATCGGGCGGCCGAAGACGACGCGGTCCTTGGCGTACTGCGTCACCCTGTCGATGAACCAGCGGCCGTCACCAATGCATTCGGCCGCGATCAGCGTGCGCTCGGCGTTCAGGCCGTCGAGGATGTACCTGAAGCCCTGGCCTTCCTGCCCGATCAGATTCTCGCGCGGGATCTCGAGGTTCTCGAAGAACAGCTCGTTGGTCTCGTGGTTGACCATGTTCGGGATCGGCCGCACCGTCATGCCCCGGCCGAGGGCCTGGTGCAGGTCGACGATGAAGATCGACAGGCCCTCGCTCTTCTTCGCCACCTCGGCCAGCGGCGTGGTGCGCGCGAGCAGGATCATCAGGTCGGAATGCTGGACGCGCGAGATCCAGACTTTCTGGCCGTTGACGACCCAGCGGTCACCGCCCGCTCCCCGCTTCCTGACGGCGGTGGTCTTGATCTTCGTCGTGTCGGTGCCGGTGCCAGGCTCGGTGACGCCCATGCTCTGCAGGCGCAACTCGCCGCTCGCGATCTGGGGCAGGTAGGCCGCCTTCTGCGCCGCGCTGCCGTGGCGCAGCAGCGTGCCCATGTTGTACATCTGGCCATGGCAGGCGCCCGAATTGCCGCCGGCGCGGTTGATCTCTTCCATGATCACGCTGGCCTCGGCCAGCCCAAGGCCCGAGCCGCCGTAGTCGGGCGGAATCAGCGCCGCCATCCAGCCGGCCTTCGTCAGCGCATCGACGAAGGCCTCGGGGTAGCCGCGCTGCGCGTCGATCCTGCGGTGGTATTCGGGCGGGAACTCGGCGCACAGCGCGCGTACGGCATCGCGGATCTCGGGGTAGGCGGTGTCGGACATGGCGGGGCCTGGCTTGGACGGTGGAGCGGCCCTGCAGCTTGGCACGGGGCGCGATGAAGATCGATTCTGGAGCAGGCGCGCGGTGCTCAGGGAAGATCCGGCGTGCGGCGCGAGGGCAGCGTCGCCTCGACCGCCGGCAGGTCCACCATCATCGGTCTGCCTGGCACGGCGCAGCCGGTGTCGCAACACCGGCCGGGCTGGCGGTTGCGGGCGATCGCGCGCGACGGATGAAGCGCCGAGGCGGGCGGCGCGGTGGGGTCGGCGACGCCGCGCTCGAGCAGCCGCTCGACCAGATCGACCTTCGAGCCCAGCGGGTAGTGGCGCCAGATCTCCCGCTTCATCGCCGCCGGCGAGCCACCGCCGTGCAGGCTGATCACGCTGTACCAGCCACCCTGGTAGCCGGCGGTCAAGTCCTCGATGAAGCGCGCAACCTCGATGCGCTGCTCGTAGGGCACGTCGGGGTTGGCGCGAAGCACCTCCGAGAGCTTTGCCGCGGTCTCGGGGTTGTGATCCTCGTCGGGGCCGGGCAGCGTCACGATGAGCCCGCCGCTGACGGTGTGCGCGATACGGTGCATGTCGTAGATCTTGGTCGCCAGCAGCAGCTTACCGATGTTGGCGAAGACCGGGTCGGGCATCGTGATGCCGCTGGCGCCGTCGGGCCTGGCGTAGACGCTGGCGGCGACGCCGCAGGCGAAGAACCCCTCGGTGATCGTGATCAGCTCGACCATCTGTTCGCGCAGCTGGCTTTCCTGTCCGGGGTCGAAACCGTTGGCCTCGCAGATCAGCGCGCCGGCGCCGATCAGCAGGTCGCCGAAGCCGGCGCGCGCGGCGATGCAGGTGTGGCGGTGATGCGTGGCGTAGCTGCTGGTCAGGTGGCCCGAGTGCTCCCAGTCGCCGGCGTAGAACACGTGCTCCCAGGGTACGAAAACGCGGTCGAACAGGCACACGCCGGTGCTCTGGCCGTACCTGCGCGAGAACAGGGCCGCGCCATGCTCGAGCTTCTCGCCGGGGCGGCCGGCAGGGCGGGCGACGATCGTCAGCCCCGGCGCATCCAGCGGCACCGCGCAGCAGACCGCGAAGTCCGCGTCGGCCTCGGTCATGTTGCGCGACGGCATGACGAGCAGTTCGTGCACGTACGGCGCAGCGGTGACGATGGCCTTTGCGCCCGAGATCACGATCCCGCGCCGGCCGTCCCGCACCGCGTTGCGCTCGACGAGGTGGACGTAGCTGTCGGGGTTGGCCTGCGCGTGCGGGCGGCGGCTGCGGTCGCCCTTGGCGTCGGTCATCGCGATGCCCAGCGTCAGGTCCCGGGCCTGCACGCGGTGCAGGTAGTCCAGGAAGCGACCGGTCGCCTCGCCCTGTCCAGCAGCGCGGCCACGGGCGTCGTCGATGCGCGCGCTGACCTGGCCGATCGAATTGAGCGCGTCCTGCGTGAGATAGCGCTGCGCGCAGCCCGTCTCCTGGCACACCAGGCGCACCGCCTCGAGCTTGTTCAGCAAGTCGGCGCTGCTCGTGTTGACGTGGGTGAAGCGGTTCACGCACCGGCCGCTGGTGTGCTGAAGCGCGGTCATGATCGGCGCGAACCGCGCCTCGTGCGCGAGGTCATAGGTGCACGCGATGGCGTTGATGCCGGGCTGGAACGCGCGCTCGTCGGCCACGCTGTCGACCGCGCGGCCATCGACGAAGACCCGTGGCTTGAGCCGGCGCAGCGAGTCGCGGTACTCGGCGCCTGTCATCAGCGGCGAATCGTCGGCGGGGGTGTTCATCGCAGGTCCTCGGCGGGGATCGGGGGCTGGGTTCGGGAACCAGATTAAACAGCGTTCAATACATTGTCAAACGTTCAACCTGGGCCGCGCCGCGACTAAGATGGCGCGATGCCGAGCCCGCAGCGCCGCCGCGATCAACGCCTCCAGGCCCTGAGCGACGTCCGCCGCGGCCTGGTGCTGGACGCCGCGCGCGAGGTGTTCGAGGAGACCGGGCTGGACGGTGCGAACATGCGCGAGATCGCGCGCCGCGCCGGCTACACGCCAGGGGCGATCTACTCGTACTTCGACAGCAAGGAGGCGATCTACGGCGCCTTGCTGGCGGAGTCGCTCGAACGGCTGAACGCCGCGGTGGCGGCGGCGGTGGCGGCCGACGCGAGCCCGGCGGCCGAGCTGCGGGCCCGCTCGCGCGGCTGGTTCGACTTCTACCTGCAGCACCCGCGCGATCTTGACCTCGGCTTCTACCTCGTGGGTGGGCTGGCCGCGCGCGGCCTGACCGCGGAGCTCAACCGCGCGCTCAACCGGCGTCTGCACGACGCGCTGGCGCCCGGCGAGCGGGCCTTGGCCGCGCTCGGCCTCGGCGCGGATGCCGTCGGCGCCGAGGCGGCGGCGCTGTTCGCGCACGGCGTGGGCCTGCTGCTGCTGCGCCACACCGGGCGGATCAAGCTGTTCGGCCAGGACGCCGGCCTCTTGTTCGAGGCGTATCTTTCGGCCCTGCTCGCACGCTGTTCGCCGCCGGCAACGGCCCCGCGGGCGCGGAGGAAAACCCGATGCTGATGTCGGCCGACGCCTCGCAACTCGTGCTCGTGGACCTGCAGCAGCGGTTGATGCCGGCGATCGCGGGCGCCGACGCCGTGGTCGCCAACGCGCTGCGTCTGGCCGGCCTCGCGCGCGCGCTGGGCGTGCCGGTCTGGGGCACCGAGCAGAGCCCCGACAAACTCGGCCCCAACCTGCCCGCGGTGCGTGCCGCCTGCGAACGCACCCTGGCCAAGACCGCGTTCGACGCCACCGCCGACGGCCTGCTCGAGCTGCTCGAGCCCGGGGTGGCGGCCGGTCGCGGCGAGATCGCCGTGGCCGGCTGCGAAGCCCACATCTGCCTGCTGCAGACCGTGCTCGGCGTGCTCGCGGCCGGCCGCCGGGTCCGGGTGGTGATGGATGCCTGCGGCTCGCGCAGCCCCCACAGCCACGCCGCCGCGATGGCAAGGCTGACGCGGGCGGGGGCCGAGATCGTGACGACCGAGATGGTCGGCTTCGAGTGGCTGCGGCGCGCCGATCACGCCGCGTTCAGGTCCTGGCAGGCGGCGATCCCGTAACCCGGCCGGCAGGGCGGAGCGCTCGGACGCCGCCACGGCCGGCAACCTGGGTGTTGCCGCCGCTCGTGTTGCGGGACCATATTGAGTCGGCCGCTCGGCGGGCCGTTCGCCGAAGATCCATCGCAGGAGCCCCCTGGCCAAGACCACCACGGCACACCGTTACGGCTGGGTGCCCGACGGGCCCGGCCAGCGCGACCAGCTCTACTTGGCACCGATGCCGACGAAGGGCCCGTTGCCGGCCAAGATCGACCTCCGCGGCAAATGCCCGCCGGCGGTCGACCAAGGCCAGCTCGGCAGCTGCACCGCCAACGCGATCGCGGCAGCGCTGCAGTTGGGGCGCACGAAGCAGAAGCTCAAGCCGGCGTTCGCGCCGTCGCGGCTCTTCATCGACTACAACGAACGGGCGATGCAAGGCACGGTGGCCTCCGACAGCGGCGCGATGATCCGCGACGGCGTCAACAGCATCGCCACGCTCGGCGACTGCCCCGAGCGCGAGTGGCCCTGCGTCGTCGCCAAGTTCGCCCCACGAGCCGCCGCCGCCCGGCTACAAGGAGGCCCTCAAGTACAAGGACAAGGCCGTGCAGTACCAGCGCGTGACGCGCAGCCTGTCGCAGTTCAAGGGCTGCCTGGCCTCGGGCTACCCGTTCGTGTTCGGCTTCAGCGTCTACGACAGCTTCGAGAGCGACGAGGTGGCCAAGACCGGCGTCGCGCCGATGCTGGCCCACAACGAGAAGCTGCTCGGCGGCCATGCAGTGCTGGCGGTCGGCTACGACGACGCCGCGCAGCGCATGATCGCGCGCAACTCGTGGGGCACGGGCTGGGGTCAGGCCGGGTACTTCACGCTGCCCTACGCGTACTTCACCGAGCCGAACCTGTCCGACGACTTCTGGACGATGCGCCTGGTGGCCGCCTGATGGTCCGCCGATGCCCATGCCCATGGCGGTGATGGGTCCGGCCGACCATGGCCGCACCTGCCAGTTCGCCATGCATCAGCGCCTGCAACTCTGTCTGCCCGAGGCGCCGAACAGCGGTTACCGCTGGCAGGGCGCCGAGGCGCTGGGTGCGGACGCTGCCGTGTGCTGCCTGTCGTCGGACTACGCGCCGCCGGTGTCGGGCGCCGTCGGCGGACGGGGCCTGCGCTGCTGGGTCTTCGAGGCGCGGGCACCGGGCGTCGCCGCATCGCACCTGCGGCTTCAGCGCCCGGGCGGCGGACCGGTGGCCGACCGATTCGCGCTGACGATCCACGTCGTCGGCTGATCTTGGGCCGGGCGTCGGGAGCCCGAGCCGGCTCGTTAACATGCGTGCATCCTGCTGCGCGCAGGATCGCCCGCACCGCCATTCGAGGCGGCCGCCGGAGCGTCCAGCCGCCCAACCACGAGCGCCCATGCCATCGACCGAACGCCTGCCCTCCGCGCTGGACGCCGAACGCTTCACGTTCGATGGCCTGAGCTGCTACGCCGCCGGCCAGGGCGCGCCGCTGCTGCTGGCGCACAGCGTCAACGCCGCCGCATCGGCAGCCGAGGTGCGGCCGCTGTTCGACCATTACCGCGCCAGCCGGCGCGTGTTCGCGATCGATCTGCCGGGCTACGGCTTCAGCGACCGCAGCGACCGCGACTACACGCCGCGGCTGATGACCGACGCGCTGCATGCGGTGGCGGCGCAGATCCGCCGGCGCTGCGGGCCGGGGCCGATCGACGCGCTGGCAGTGTCGCTGTCCTGCGAATTCCTGGCCCGCGCCGCGGTCGAGCAGCCCGCGCACTGGGGCCGGCTCGCACTGGTCAGCCCCACCGGCTTCAAAGGCACGCGGCCGCGGCGCGGGCCGTCGGGCAGCACGCGCGCGATGCCCTGGCTGAAGGCCGTCTTGAGCGCGTCGCCGTGGTCCGATGCCCTGTTCCGTGGCCTCACGAGGCCGGCCGTGGTGCGCTACTTCCTGCAGCGAACCTGGGGCGGCAAGGCGATCGACGAGGCGATGTGCGCCTACGCGGTGCGGACCGCGGCCCAGCCCGGCGCGCGCCACGCGCCGCTGTGCTTCCTGTCGGGGGGCCTCTTCAGCGCCGACATCCACGACGTCTACGAGGCCGTGACGCAGCCCGTCTGGGCCAGCCACGGCGTGCGCGGCGACTTCACCGACTACCGCGGGATGGGCATCGTGCGTGCGCGGCCGAACTGGCGCATCAGCGTCTTTCCGACGGGCGCATTGCCGTACTACGAGGTGCCGGCGGAGTTCTTCGCGGGCCTCGACGCGCTGCTCGCGGCGTGAGGGCGCCGTGGTTGCTCAGAACCGCATCCTGACGCTGACGCCCAGCGCCCAGTCGCCGCGGCGCACGCTCGTCACGTCGGGGCGCGGCCAGAAGCGGCCGACGACGATGCCGGCGATGAGCCAGTCCTGGTGCACCGGCTGCTCCCAGCGCGCCTGCACGCCGTAGTCGGTGGCGCCGACGCCCGAGCCCTGCTGACCGTTGACCAGCGCCTCCAGCGACAACAGCCGCTGGTCACCGAACGACTTGTAGCTGCCGACGATGCTCGACCACACGAACTTGGGCAGCGCCTGGGTGATGGTCGCCGCGCTCAGCCAGCGCACGGCCAGCGTGGGCGAGACGAGATGTTCGTAGGAGGCGGCCGTGGTCGAGCCGATGCGATCGGCGAGGGTCCAGAACACGGTCTGGCGGAAGTCCACCGCATCGCGCGGCCCCGGCTGCCACAGGCCACGGTAGCGCGCCTGGGCGTAGAGCTTGAGGCCGCCGCGCACGCCGAGCCGGAAGTCCACAGCGTCGTTCAACGGGCGTCCGAGGCCGGCGAAGAACATGCGGTCCTCGGGCGAAACCGGCTGCAACAGGTCTTCCTTGGACAGCGCGCCCGGAGTGTCGGTGATGACCTCCTGCCGGTCGTCGCGGCCGACGAAGACGTAGGTCAGCCGATCGATGTTGGGCAGCCGGAAGCGGGCGTTGAAGCGCACGTTCACGCTGGGGCGCTCGCCCTGTTGGGCGAGGACGTTGAGGCTCAGACGGCCATCACTGACCTTGCCGCCTTCGGTGAAGGGCCGGTCACCGAACCAGCTGTCCACGCCGCTGGCCAGCCAGATGGCGGTGGAGCGCACCCCTTCCCGCGCGGAGTCGAAGACCTCGTCGGTCTCGGTCTGCGGCGCGGTGGCCGTCGGCGCGGCAGGGCCGGCGTCGCTGGGCGCTGCAGCGCCGGCGCTGGCGGCCGGGGTCGCGGCCGGCGCCGCGTCCGCCGTCGTCGTCGACGCCGAGGCGCACCGGGCCAGAAGCACGAGAGCCAGCAGCGCGACGCGGCGGGTGGGGGGGAGCACGCTGCAATGTAGCGCGCTCCGGGCCGATGCCGGATGCGGCCGCTGCGGCAGGAGCCGTGTCAGAGCGCCTTGGTCGCGATCCTGAAGTCCGGATCCTCGGGGTTGGCCGAGATCCGGAAGCCCAGGCTCGCCATCAGGCGCAGCATCGGCCCGTTGTTGACCAGGATCAGGCCCATGATCTCGCTCAGGCCCTTGCTGCGCGCCACGTCCATGATCGCGAGCATCAGGCGCGAGCCCAGGCCCTGACCGGTGTAGTCGTCGGCGATCAGGAGCGCGAACTCGCAACTCGTGCCGTCGGGGTTGGTCACGATCCGGCTGACGCCGATGATTCGCTCGGTCTCGGTGACGGTGCCGTCGGCTTCGGTCTGGTGGTGCTTGATCACCGCCACCAGCGCCATCTCGCGGTCGTAGTCGATCAGCGTGAAGCGCGCCAGCATCCGCGTCGGCAGTTCGGGCAGGCTGCTGGCGAAGCGGAAGTAGCGGCTTTCCTGCGAGACGCCGCGCACCAGCGCCTGCAGCATCTCGGCGTCGTCGGGGTGGATCGGCCGCACGGTGTAAAGCGCGCCGCCCTTCAGCGGCCACTCGCGCTCCAGCCCGGTGGGGTAGGGCAGGATCGCGAGGTGGCCGTAGCCGCCCGGCGCCTGCACCGCGCTGTCGACGACGATCCGCGCGTCCACCGCCACCGCGCCGTTCTCGTCGACGATCACCGGGTTGATGTCCATCTCGCGCAGCTGCGGCAGTGCGCAGACCATCTCGCTGACGCGCAGCAGCACGCGCTCGAGCGCGCCATGGTCGGCCGCCGGCGCGCCGCGCCACTCGCCGAGCATCTCGGCCACGCGGGCACGCTCGATCAGGGCCTGGGCCAGGAACTGGTTCAGCGGCGGCAGCTCCATCGCACGGTCGGCGATGAGCTCGACCATCGTGCCGCCGGCGCCGAAGGTGATCACCGGACCGAAGGCGGCGTCGGTGGTCAGCCCGACGAAGACCTCGCGCCCGCGGTGCCGGCCGGCCATCGGCTGGATCGTCACGCCGTTGATGCGCGCCGCCGGCTGGGCCTTCGCCACCGACAGCAGGATCTCCTGGTAGCGGTCGCGCACCTGGGCCGCGTTGTGGACGTCGAGGATCACGCCCTGGACGTCGCTCTTGTGGCTGATGTCGGGTGAGTCGATCTTCAACGCCACCGGGTAGCCGAGCTGGCTGGCGATCAGCATCGCCTCGCTCGCGCTGCGCGCGAGCATCGTTCGCGTCACCGGGATGTGGAAGGCCGCCAGCAGCGCCTTGCTCTCCATCTCGGTGAGCACCTTGCGCCGCTCGGCGAGCACGCCTTCGATGAGCAGCCGCGCGCCCTCGGTGTCGGGCTGCGCGCCCTCGCCCAGCGGCGGCGGCGTCTGTTGCAGCAGCTGCTGGTTGCGATAGAAGCTGGCGATGTTGTGGAAGGCATCGACCGCGCCTTCGGGGGTGCGGAAGACCGGCATCTGCCGGGCTGCGAGCAGCTCGCGCCCGGCACGCGCACGTTCCTCGCCCATCCAGCAGCCGAGCACCGGCTTGGCCGCCGGCGAGAAGACCTCGGCGATGGCCTGCGCAATGGCGTCGGAATCGACCCCGGCCTTGGGGGCGTGGATCAGCAGCACGCCGTCGATCGCGCGGTCGCCCACCGCGGCGGCCATCGCGCCGACGTAGGCCGCGCCGTCGGCGTCCTCGCCCAGGTCGGCGACCTGCGCCACCTTCAGGCCCAGGCCGCCGGCCCAGTCGGCGGCCAGCACCGCCGGCCCGCCGCCGTTGGTGATGATCGCCATGTTCTCGCCCACCGGGCGGAAACGCGAGGCCAGACATTGCGCGGCCGAGAACAGCTGCGTGAACTGGCGCACCCGCACCACGCCGGCGCGGCGCAGCGCGGCATCGAAGGCGTCGTCGGCTCCGACGATGGCCGCCGAATGGGTCAGCGCCACGCGCGAGCCTGCCGGCTCTCGGCCGGACTTCATCACCACCACCGGCTTGGCATAGGCGGCGGCGCGCAGCGCGCTCATGAAGCGTCGTGCGTTGCGGATGCCTTCCATGTAGATCAGGATGCTCTGCGTGCCGCTGTCGTTGGCCAGGAAGTCGAGCACCTGCGGCAGCTCGACCGCGGTGTTGGGACCGAGCGAGACGACGGTGGAAAAGCCCACCGCATGCTGGCGTGCCCAGTCGAGCATCGCCGCCGTCAGCGCACCCGACTGCGACACCAGGGCCAGCGGCCCGCTGGCCGCCAGCGGCCCCAGCGTGCTGGCGTTGAGTTGGATCGAAGGCCGCTGCAGCCCCAGACTGTTGGGGCCCAGCAGGTGCACGCCGTGGCGGCGTGCGGTCTGGTGCAGTTCGGTGCACTGTGCAGCCGACATGCCGCTGCCCAGTACCAGGGCAGCGCGGCAGCGGATGCGGCCGACGATCTCCAGCGCCGCCGGCACCTGTGCCGGGGGCAGCGCGATCAGGGCCAGATCGGCGCGCGAGTGCGCCAGGTCGCCCAGCGTGCCGGTGACGCCGACGTCGAGCCAGGTCACCGGACCCTTGAACCCGCACTCGGCCAGGGCCTGGCGCAGAACGCGGGCTTCGCGGCTGGACGGATCGACTGCGGCGCCACTGCCCGGCTCGGCGTCGGCACCGGACGAAGCCGCGGCATCAGCGGGCCCGGCGAAGACGACGATCGATTCGGGCTGGAACAGGGGGGTCAGGGCGTGGCGATCCAAGGCAGACCTTCGAGGCAAAGTTCATCAAGCATAGGCCAGGCCAGCCCGCTTGATGATGACCGGCGTCATGGCGCGCGCACCGACACGCCGCCGCTTTGCGTGGCACCATCGCACTCGATGCCCTCGTCCCCGACCACGCCCGCGCTGCTCGACGACGCCTTGCTGCGCGCCATCGCCGAGCGCGGCGGGGTGCGCCGCTACCCGGCCCACACCGTGCTCGTGACCGAGGACGACCACTCCGACGTGCTGTTCATCATCCTCGGCGGGCGCGTCAAGGCCTACGGCTCGATGCCCGACGGCCGCGAGGTCGTCTATTCGACCCTGGGCGCGGGCGAATACTTCGGCGAGATGACGCTCGACGGCGGTCCGCGGTCGGCGTCGGTGATGACGCTGGAGCCCACCACCTGTGCCGTCGTGCCGGGCACCGAAGTGCGCGACTTTCTCGCCAGCCACCCCGACTTCGCGCTGCACCTGATCCGCAAGCTGATCGGCCTGGCGCGCGCCTCGACCGAGCAGGTCAAGAGCCTGGCGCTGGAGGACGTCTATGGCCGCATCGCGCGCTTGTTGCGCAAGCTCGCGAGGGAGGAGGACGGCGTGCCGATGCTGCCCGAGAAGCTGACCCAGCAGGACATCGCCGACCGCGTGGGTTCGTCGCGCGAGATGGTCAGTCGCATCTTCAAGCAACTAACCGCGGGCGGCTACGTCGCGCTGCGCGGCGGGCGCATCGCGCTGCTCAAGAAGCTGCCGCCACGCTGGTGAGGCGGGTGCCGCGGCTCGCGGCCGTGGATACTTCGGCCGCGGCACGGCCGCCGCGCAGCGGGCGTGGCAGGAGGTGCCGAAGCAGGAGTGACGGTGGCGCTCATCGACGCACTGGCCGCGCAGGCCGCCCATTTCCAGGCTTCGCTGGACGCCCCCGGCGGCACCTTCGCGATCGCCGCGGCCACGGTGGGCGGACTGCTCGTCATCGTCAGCGCCTTCGTGCGCACGATGATCCCGCTGCGCTGGCTCGCCGTGGGCAGCAACGTCGGCTTCATCCTCTACGGCCTGACGCATCCCAGCCCGATCATGGTCGTGCTGCACTCGGTGCTGCTGCCGGTCAACCTGTGGCGGGTGGGCCAGATGGTGCGGCTGACGCGCCGCGTCTCGGCGGTGGCTGCCGATCCGAGGCAGCTCGAACTGTGGTTGCGGCCCTACATGCGCAGCCGCCGGCGGCGTGAAGGCGCGACCATCTTCGAGCGCGGCGCCTTGGCCGACCGCCTGTACTTCATCGTTGCCGGCGAGGTCGAATTGCCTGAGGTCGGCCGCACGCTGCGCGCCGGCGAGATGTTCGGCGAGATCGCGTTTTTCGCCCCCGACCGCCGGCGCAGCAGCAGCGCGCGCTGTGCCACCGACTGCACGCTGATGTCGATCGACGAGACCACGTTCCAGCAGCTGGTCTACCAGAACCCCGACTTCGGCCTCGCGGTGGTGCAGCTCATCGCCGGCCGCCTGAGCCAGGACGTGCAGCGCCTGCAGGCGGCTTCGGCCCGACTGCCGCCACTGGCGCCGGCGACCTGATTACACTGCGCCTGCCGTCGCCCACGCGCCCTCTGGCGCCGGGTTCCCGACCTCAACCCTGCATCGGTGCCGAATGAAGAAAGCTGTCCTGCTCCCCGCCCTGATGCTGTCCGCGGCGTGCTGGGCCGCCGGGCCTAAGACCAACCTGATCGACCATTCCAACGACGTGCTCATCGACGAGGCCGGTGCGAAAAGCCTGATGGCCGAGGTGCTGCCGGCCAAGGTGTGGAAGATCTACCCGGCCGGCAAGTACGCCTTCCTGAGCCAGGTCGAAGGCGGCGTGACGCCGGCTGGCATGTGCGTGGTCACGGCGCGCGTGATGTTGCTGCCGCTCACGCCGACCGTCCGCGCGGTGCTGTTCCGGCCGCAGAAGACGGCCACCGCGTTCGATGCCAAGACCGTGGGCAACCGCGCCGAGTGCCGCACGCTGGCCCACGACCTGCTCAAGCGGGCCAGCGAGGCCATCGCCTCCGACATCGTCAAGATGTGACGGACGCGCCGGCGTCGCCGGGGGCCGGCGCGGACCGCGGGTAGAGTCCACGCTCGCGCGCCATCAGCCGCGCGAGCCCGAACAGGGCGTCGAGGTTGGGCGTGGCCAGGCCCAGGTGCCGGCCGATCTCGCGCACCGCGCCGACGATGGCGTCGAGCTCCAGCGGCCGGCCGGCCTCGGCGTCCTGCAGCATCGAGGTCTTGAAGCTGCCCAGCTTGCGCGTCACCGCGTGGCGCGCCTCGGGCGGCTGGTCGATCGGGATGCCGAAGGCCGCGCCCACCGCCTGCGCCTCGCGCATCACCGCGCTGCAGAAGCCGCGCACGAGCTCGTCGTCGAGAATGCGGTCGCAGGGCGCGCCGGTGAGCGCCGAGACCGGGTTCATCGTCATGTTGCCCCAGAGCTTGAACCAGGTCTCGCGCTGGATGCGCTCGGAGACCGTGACCGCGAAGCCGGCCTCGCCGAGCAGCGCGGCGCAGGCATCGACGCCGGCATCGACGCCGCCGGCCGGCGCGCCGATGATCAGGCCGCTGCCGTTGCCATGCCGCACGACGCCCGGCGCCGGCGTGCTGGCGCTGGCGTGGACGACGCAGCCGATCACGCGACGGGCCTGGATCCGCTCGCGCAGCCGGCCGCCGGGATCGACCGACGGCAGCGCGAGCCCGGCGCAGGGGCCGGGCAGGCCGTCGAAGAACCACCAGGGCACGCCGTTCATCGCCGTCAGCACGCGCGTGCCGGGGCCGCACAGCGCGTGCACCGCATCGGCCACGCCGGCCAGCGCCGGTCCCTTCACGGCGACGATCACGAGGTCCTGCTCGCCCAGGGCGCGCGCACTGTCGCTGGCGCGCAGCGGCAGCGCGAGGGTGGCATCGGCGGTCTGCAGCCGCAAGCCGTGCTCGCGCACCGCCGCCAGCGTGGCGCCGCGCGCCAGCGCCGAGAGCTCGACCCGCCCCGGGGCCGGCCGGCTGCCCAGCCAGCCGGCGAACAGGCCACCGATCGCGCCCAGGCCGACGATGCAGACCTTCACCGGTGCCCCCCGCCAGGCTTCACTGCGCGGCCGGGTCGGCGGCCCAGCCGCCGCCCAGCACCCGGTAGAGCGTGACCAGGTTCTGCGCATCCTCGGTGCGCAGCTGCACCAGGGCCTGCTGGGCTGCGAACAGCGAGCGCTGGGCGTCGAGCAGTTCCAGCGTGTTGGCGGCGCCGTTGCGCCAGCGCAGTTCGGTCAGATCGACACGCCCCTGCTCGGCCTGCACCTGGGCCCGCTGGGCCTGCAGCTGCTGCGCCAGCGTGGCGCGGCCGGCGAGCGCGTCGGCGACCTCGCGGAACGCCGACTCGATGGCCTTCTCGTACTGCGCCACCGCGATCTCGCGGCCGACCTGGGCGATCTCCAGGTTGGCGCGGTTGCGCCCGGCGTCGAAGATCGTCTCGATCGCCTGCGGCGCGACGCTCCAGGCGAAGCTGCCGGCCTTGAACAGCCCCGACAGCGCGTTGCTCGCGCTGCCGACGCTGGCGGTGAGCGAGATCTTCGGGAAGAAGGCGGCGCGGGCGGCGCCGATGTTGGCGTTGGCGGCGATGAGCTGCAGCTCGGCCTGGCGCACGTCCGGACGCCGCGCGAGCACTTCGGAGGGCAGCCCGGCGGGCAGCTCGGGCAGGCGCGGCATCGCGTCGAGCGTCGGCGACGCGGGCAGGGCCGGTGGCACGGGCTGGCCGATCAGCAGCGCGAGCGCGTTGCGGTCCAGCGCGCGCTGCCGTGTCTGCTGTGCCAGCGCCACACGCGCGGCCGCCAGCAGCGACTCGGCCGCGTGAAGGTCCAGCGCCGACGAGGCGCCGTTGTCGAAGCGCAGCTTCGTCAGCCGGTACGAGTCCTCGCGCGTGGCCAGGGTCCGCGCGGTGTCGCGCAGCAACTCGTCGTCGGCCAGCAGCGCCAGCCAGCCATTGGCCACCGACGCGACGAGGCCGATCTGGACCGCCTTGCGCGCCTCGGTGCTGGCCAGCACCTGCGCCGCTGCGGCGTCGCCGAGGTTGCGCAGGCGACCGAAGAGGTCGATCTCGTACGACGACATCTGCAGCCCGCCGGTGTAGAGGCTGGTGATGGCGCCAGTGCCGTTGGGCTGGCGCAGACCCGTGACGCCGGCGCCGAGCGTCGGCCAGAGGTCGGCGTCGCGCACGCGGGCCTGGGCCTGCGCCTGCTCGATGTTCAGCGCCGCCACCCGCAGGTCCCGGTTGTCCCGCAACGCCAGTCCGATCAGGCGGCGCAGGCCCGGGTCGGTGAAGAACTGCTGCCAGGGGATGTCGGCCGCCGCGGCGGCGGGAGCCGCTGCTGCCGACGCCGCGGCAGCAGCGGCATCCGGAAACTGCGCCGGCACCGGCGCCGGCGGGCGTTCGTAGGTCGGTGCCAGAGAGGCGCAGCCCGCGACGGCGACGAGCACGCCCATCGCGGCAAAGGGGCCGAGGGCGCGTAATGCGTGTCGCCCCTGCCGCCGGTCCGACCTGGACGGCGCCTTCATCCGGTGACCTCCTCGCCCTCGGCCGGCGTCGGCGGCGCGGCGGGCAGCAGCAGTTCGGCCTCGTGCGCGTACATCCGGCGCTGGCGCTCGCTGCCCTTGAAGATGCGGCGCACGACGACGAAGAAGATCGGCACGAAGAACACCCCCAGCGTGGTGGCGCTGAGCATGCCGCCGAGCACGCCGGTGCCGATGTCGTGCTGGCTCGCCGAGCCCGCGCCGCGCGCCAGCACCAACGGCAGCACGCCGAGGATGAAGGCCATCGAGGTCATCAGGATCGGCCGGAAACGCAGGTGCGCCGCAGCCAGCACCGCCTCGACCAGGCTCTTGCCCTGGGCGTTGAGATCCTTCGCGAACTCGATGATCAGCACCGCGTTCTTCGCCGACAGGCCGATGATCGTGATCAGGCCCACCTTGAAGAAGACATCGTTCTCCAGGCCGCGCAGGTTGGCGCCCAGGATCACGCCGAGCACGCCCAGCGGCACGACGAGGATCACCGAAAGCGGGATCGACCAGCTCTCGTACAGTGCCGCCAGGCACAGGAACACCGACAGCAGCGAGAAGCCGAACAGGATGAAGGCCGTCGATCCCGAGAGCTTCTCCTCGCGCGACAGCCCGGTCCACTCGTAGGCGAAGCCCGGCGGCAGCTGCGCCGCGAGCTTCTCCATCTCGGCGATCGCGGCGCCGCTGCTGACGCCCGGCGCCGGCTCGCCTGCGATGCGCATCGTCGGGTAGCCGTTGTAGCGCACGGTCTGCATCGGTCCGGTAATCCATTGCGTGCTCGCGAAGGCGGCCAGCGGCACCGGCGTGCCGACGTTGTTCAGGGCGTTGATGCGCAGCAGGTCCTCGGGCTGCATGCGCGCCGGCGCGTCAGCCTGCACGACCACGCGCTGCAGCCGGCCGGCGTTGGGGAAGTCGTTGACGTAGGCCGAGCCGAGTGCGGTCGACAGCGCGCTGTTGATGGCGCTGAAGCTCAAGCCCAGCGCGCTGGCCTTGTCGCGGTCGATGTCGAGCCGCAGCTGCGAGGCGTCCTCCAGCCCGTCGGGCCGCACCGCGGCCAGCAGCGGATCCTTGGTCGCTGCCGCCAGCAGCTGGTTGCGCGCCGCCAGCAGGGCTTCGTGGCCGTTGCCGCCGCGGTCCTGCAGCCGCATCGCGAAGCCGTTGGCGCGACCGAGGTCGCGGATCGCCGGCGGGTTGACCGGGAAGATGAAGGCGTCGCGGATCCGGCCCAGGGCGCCGAAGGCACGGCCGACGAGCGCCGTCGCCGAATGCGCGGGGCCCTCGCGCTGGTCCCAGTCTTTCAGCGTCACGAACCCCAGCGCCGCGTTCTGGCCCGAGCCCGAGAAGCTGAAGCCGAGCACGGTGACCATGCTCTGGACCTCGGGCTGTGCCAGCATGTACTGCTCGACCTGCTTCATCACCCCCAGCGTGCGGTTGAGCGTGGCACCGGGCGGCAGCTGCACGTTAACGAGCATGTTGCCCTGGTCTTCGTTCGGGACGAAGCCGGTGGGCAGGCGGCCGAACAGCAGGGCCACGGCGGCGATGATCGCGGCGTAGATCAGCAGCCAGCGCGCGGCGCGCCGGAGGATGTGCGCCACCAGGCTCTCGTAGCGCTTGGCAGTGCGCGCGAAGCCGCGGTTGAACCAGCCGAAGAAGCCACCCTTGGCATGGTGGTGCCCGGCCTCGACGGGCTTGAGCAGGGTCGCGCACAGCGCCGGGGTGAACGACAGCGCGAGAAAGGCCGAGAAGCCGACCGCGCTGACCATCACGGCCGCGAACTGGCGGTAGATGTTACCGACCGCGCCGCTGAAGAAGGCCAGCGGCACGAAGACCGAGACCAGCACCACGGTCACGCCGACGATCGCGCCCGAGATCTGGCCCATGGCCTTGCGCGTGGCCAGCAGCGGCGGCAGCCCTTCCTCGCTCATGATGCGCTCGACGTTTTCGACGACGACGATCGCGTCGTCGACGACGATGCCGATCACGAGCACCATCCCGAACATCGTCAGCACGTTGATCGAGAAGCCCAGGGCCAGCAGCGAGGCGAAGCTGCCCAGCAGCGCGATCGGCACCACCAGGGTCGGAATGATGGTGTAGCGGATGTTCTGCAGGAAAAGGTACATCACCGCGAACACCAGGGCGACCGCCTCGAGCAGGGTCTCGACGACCTGGCGGATCGAGATGCCGATGAAGGTCGAGCTGTCGTACGGGATGCTCGCCTTCACGCCGGCCGGGAAGTATGGCTGCAGTTCCGCCAGGCGCTTCTTCACCAGCGCCGCGGTCTGCAGCGCGTTGGCGGTGGGCGAGAGCTGGATGCCGATGCCGGTGGACGGCTCGCCATTGATCCGCGTGCTCGGGCTGTAGCCCTGGGCGCCGAGCTCGATACGGGCCACGTCCTTCAGCCTCACCGTCGAGCCGTCGGGATTGGCGCGCAGCACGATGTCGCCGAACTGACGCGCCGACTCGAGCTGCCCCTTGACGACGACGGTGGCGAAGATGCCCTGGTCGGGGGTGTTCGGCAGGTCGCCGACGGTGCCCGACGACACCTGCGCGTTCTGCGCCGCGATCGCCGCGTTGACGTCGGCCGCCGAGAGCTGGTAGCCCACCAGCCTGGCGGGGTCGATCCAGATCCGCATCGCGCGCTCGGTGCCGAACAGCTGCGCCTGGCCGACGCCGGGCACGCGCTGCATCTCGGGCACGACGTTACGGCTGGCGAAGTCGCCCAGGGCCACCGGGTCGAGCCGGCCGTCCTGGCTGGCCAGGATGATGAAGAGCAGGAAGTTCGGGTTCGCCTTGTCGACACGCACGCCCTGCTGCACGACCGCCTGCGGCAGCCGCGGCGTCGCGCGGCTGAGGCGGTTCTGCACGTCGACCTGGGCCAGGTCGGGGTTCGTCGAGGGGTCGTAGCTGAGCGTGATGCTGCCGGTGCCGTCGGCCTGGCTGACCGACTCGAAGTAGACCAGGCCGGGCGAGCCGTTCATCTCGCGCTCGATGACCGAGATCACGGTGTCTTCCAGCGTCTGCGCCGAGGCGCCGGGGTAGGCGACGCTCACGACGATCGACGGCGGCGCCACCGGCGGGTATTGCGCCACCGGCAGCTGCGTGATCGCGACGCTGCCGACGACGAGGATGAACAAGGCGATGACCCACGCGAAGATGGGCCGGTCGATGAAGAACTGCGCCATCCCGGTCGTCCTCTCAGCGCGCGGCCGGGGCCGAGGCGGCGGCCGCTGGCGGCGGCTGCCACGGCACGGCCTTCACCGGGGCGTCGCCGCGCAGCTTCTGGAAGCCGTCGACCATCACCTGCTCGCCGGCGGCCAGGCCGCCGAGCACGACCCACCGTCCGCCCTGCGCGGCGCCGACCTTCACCGCCCGCGTGCTGACCTTGCCATCGGCGCCCACCACCTTGACGGTATCGCCGTCGTTGCCGCGCAGCACCGCCTGCTGCGGCAGCAGCATGGCTGCCGGCGCCTGCGCCTGCTCCAGCCGCACGCGAACGTACAGGCCCGGCAGCAGCGCGGCCCTCGGGTTCGGTACTTCGGCGCGCAGCATGATCTGGTCCGAGCTGGGATCGACCGTGAGGTCGGAGAACAGCAGCTTGCCGCGCAGCGGATAAACGCTGCCGTCCTCGAGCACGATGCTGACCTCGGCCGAGGCCGGGGCACCGGCGCTCTTGAGGCGGCCGCTGGCGATCGCCGCGCGCAGCCGCAGCACCTCGGCCGCGGACTGCGTGAAGTTGACGTACAGCGGGTCGATCTGCTGCACCACCGCGAGCTGAGTGGCCTCGCCCTGGCCGACCAGCGCGCCCTCGGTGACCAGGGCGCGGCCGATCCGACCGCCGATCGGCGCCGTGACGCTGGCATAGCCGAGGTTGATTCGGGCCGTCTGCACGCTCGCCTTGGCGGCGGCGACGTCGGCCTCCGCCTGCTTCTGCGCCGCCAGCGCGTCGACGTACTCCTGCTCGCTGATCGCCTTTGCGTCGAGCAGCGGCTTGTCGCGTGCGGCCTGGGCCTGGGCCTGCAGCAGGTTCGCTTCGGCGCGCGCCTGCTGTGCCTGCGCGCTGGCCAGCGCGGCCTGATAGGGCGCGGAGTCGATGCTGAACAGCGCCTGGCCGGCATGCACGTCGCTGCCCTCGCGGAACAGGCGGCGCTGCAGGATGCCGGCCGCGCGCGCACGCACCTGGGCCACCCGCGAGGCCTCGGTGCGGCCGGGCAACTCGGTCACCAGGGCCACGTCGGAGGGCTGCACGGTCACCACGCCGACCTCGGGCGGTGGCGGCCTGCCGCCGCCCGTCGCCGAGCCGGGCGCCGGCCCGCACGCCGCCAGCAGCCAGGCCAGCACCAGCGGCGCCAGCGCGGCTGGGGGACGGGCCTGAAGACAAACGGGGCCGGTCACGGCGGCGCGCCATGCAGACATGCAAGACCTTTCACGGGGTCACGCCCCCGGCCCGGCGGCGGGCCGGCACTCCAGGCGTCACGGACGGGAGGGAAGGGCCCGGAGCGGGGCTGCGCGCGAGGCACGGCGCCGGACTCCGGGTGCCCGATTACTATACATACATGGCCGAATGTATGTTCCGGCGCGGGTCTTGAGGCATGGCCCGCCACACCAAGCAGCAGGCGCAGGCCACGCGCGACCACATCCTCGACATGGCCGAGCTGGAGTTCCAGCGCCGCGGCGTCTCGCGCACGTCGCTGCAGGACATCGCACGCGCCGCCGGCGTCACCCGCGGCGCGATCTACTGGCACTTCAGCGACAAGGCCGACCTGTTCCAGGCCATGCTCAGCCGCGTCTCGCTGCCGATCGAGCGACAGATCGCACGCAGCGGCGAGGCCGACCTCGACGACCCGCTGGCGCACATCCGCGCCAGCCTGCTGGCCGCGCTGCATGCCACCGTGAGCGACCCACAGGCGCGCCGCGTGTTCGAGATCGCGCTGCACCGGGTCGAGTACGTCGACGAACTCGACGCGGTGCGTGAGCGCCGGCTGGGCGGGCTGCGCACGCGCGTAGGCCAGCTCGAGCGCGGCCTGCGGCGCGCGGCGCGGCGCGACGGCGCGGCCGGCGCGGTGCCGGCGCAGGCGGCGGCAATCGGGCTGCATTCGCTGCTCGACGGCCTGATCCAGAACTGGATGCTGGACCCTGGCGCGTTCGACCTCGAGCGCGTCGGCCGCCAGGCGATCGACGCCTACCTGCGCGGCTTGCGCAGGCCCGCGGCCTGACGCGGCTTCAGCCGGCGCGGCGCGGGCGACGCATCGCCCGGCGCGCCGGCCAGGCCGAGGGCTCGCCAGCCTTCGGGCCCGAGGCGGCGCAGGGTCTCGATGTTGCGTTCGTAGATCGCCGCCGCGTCGGGGAACGTGGCCACCGCGCGGTCGATGCTCGATTCGCGCAGCAGATGCAGCGTGGGGTAGGGCGAGCGGTTGCTGCAGTTCGCGACGTCGTCGTCCGCGCTGCCGGCAAAGCGGTATTGCGGGTGGAAGCTGGCGATCTGCAGCGTGCCTTCCAGGCCCATCGCGTGCAGCGCGGCCTCGGCCACGCCCAGGAAGTCGTTGAAGTCGCCGAAGTCGGCCAGCACCTGCGGATGGACGAGCAAGGTCGTCTCGATCGCCTGCGGGTCGGCTGCCGCGAGCAGGCGCAGTTCTTCGACGAGGCAGTCGAGCAGGGCCTGCGGCGTGGCGGCATCGGCCAGCACCCAGCGGATCTGGCCGCGCGTGTGCACGGCCTTGGCGAAGGGGCACAGGTTGAGCCCGATCACGGCCTGTTCGAGCCACGCCCGCGTCGCCTCGAGGGCGTCGACCGGCGCGCCGGGCGCGGGCGGCGATGCGTCGGCGGGGACGGCGGGGCTCGTCACGGGTGGACTCGGCGCGGGCTCGCAGCGTCAGCCGTCTCGACGACCGCTCACGACCATTCCGGGATCGTCGGGATGCGCAGCTGCGCCACTTCCGGCAGGTCGAAGCCGAAATGCTCGGCCAGCAGCGCCCGCAGATCGGCGCGGTCGGCGAGTTGCCGCGTCTGGACGTGCGGGCCGCGCCGGATCGTCACGTCGCGGTTCACCACGCTGACGCGGCCGTCGCCGGTGAGGGCGCGCAGCATGATCCGGTTGACGAACGGCGAGCCCGGGTGGGTGGCCGTGAAGTGGTTGCCGATCTCGAAATCCACCGCGTTCTCGTCGTCCAGCGTCGAGACCCAGGCGTCGACGGGCGGGCTGCCGACCTGCGCGCACAGTTTCCAGAAACGGCCATCGCGCGCCATCCAGTGCGTCTCCTCGTCGATCGAGACCGGCGTGCCTTCGCGCAATGGCACCGGCACGCGCGGCGCGAGCGCGCCGAAGCCGGGGTCGAGCACGAACCGGCCCTCGGGCAACCCGACGGTGAGGAACATGTGCGTGCGGCCCGCCGCGGTGGCCGGCACGAACACGACGACGCGGGCCGCGTGCCGTCGCGGCGCGAAGCCGATCTGCTCCAGCGCGGCCGCGAGCAGGGTGGCGTGCTCGAAGCAGTAGCCGCCGCGCGATGCGTGCACCAGCTTGGCCTGCACGCCCTCGATGTCCAGCCGCACCGGCCGGCCCAGCAGCACGTCGAGGTTCTCGAACGGGATCGCCGCCATGTGCGCGCGCAGCAGCCCGGCGAGGGTTTCCAGGTCCTGCCGCAGCGCACCGCCCCAGCGGATGCGCTCGAGGTAGGCGGCCAGGTCCAGCGTCGCGGTCATGGTCGGGCTCCAAGGGGGTCGGAGGGCGGTTCGCGCGATTCTTCGCCGGACCCCGGCCGTCGGGCAAGCGATCGCGATCGCACTTCAGGCCGGCGCGCCTGGCCGCGCACCCCGCGCCTCGCCGAGCCGGTCGCGCAGCAGCTCGCTCAGCAGCGCCACCGCCTGCTCCAGCAGCGGCCCGCGCGGGCGCTGCGCCGAGGTCGCGATCCACAGCGTGGTGGTCAGCGTCGGTGGCCCGATCGGGCGGGCGCAGAAGTCCGCCTCGTGGCCGCTGCCGCGGACCGCGTTCAGCGACAGCACCGCGTGCAGCGGATGGCGCTGCACGAGGTCGAGGATCGCCGGCACGCTCTCCACCTCGAGCCCCACGCGCGGTTTGAGCCCGGCCTCGGCCAGCGCCGTCTCCAGCCGCATGCGCAGCGCATGTGGGCGGCTGGGAATCACGAGTTCGTGCGCCGCCACCTCGGCCAGTGTGGCGGCGCGACCCACCAGCGCACCGCTGCCGGGCCTGGCGCGTGCCGAGACGAGGTACAGGTCCTCGTCGAGCACGGGCTGCAGGTCGAGTGCCGCCGCCGGCGTGGCGTTGTAGACCACCGCGCAGTCGATGCGGCCCTGCGCCAGCCATTCGAGCACGTAGGTCGACAGACCCTCGACCATCGTCAGGCGGGCCTTGGGGAAGCGTTCGCGGAAGGACTCGACCAGCGGCGCCGTCAGCGCACGGCCGACGCTCGGCGGCAGGCCGATCGACAGCAAACCCGAGGCGACGCCACGCTGCTCCTCCAGGTCCTGCCGCGCCCGCGCGACCTGCTGCAGGATGCCGCGGCCATGCGCGAGCAGCCGCTGGCCGGCCTCGGTCAGCGTCACGCCGCGGCCGTTGCGGTCGAACAGCGGCTGGCGCAACTCGACCTCGAGCGCCCGCACCTGACGGCTGAGCGCGGGCTGGGCGATGCGCAGCAGCTGCGAGGCGCGGGTGAAGCTGCCGAGCTCGGCCACCTGCACGAAGTACCCCAGCTGCTTGAGATCCATGCCACGGATTGTCATGCCGCCATGGTCTAGCAGCTAGTGCGGAAATAGCGTTGATGACACAGCGGTGCTGCTCAAGAATGCCGCGATGCCGGATTGCGCCGCTCCCCCTACGTGCCGTTGCGGCGGCCTGGGCGGCCGTGCCGCGTCCTGAGGCCATGACGCCGAGGATCACCGGCATCTCGTCGATGGCCACCCGCCAGGTGCTGGCCGAGTTGGCCGCTGCCTACGAGAAGCTTTCGGGGGTGGCGGTCGCGATCGAGTCGGTCGGGGGCGTCGACGCGGCCAAGCGCGTGCAGGCCGGCGAGCGCTTCGACGTCGTGCTGCTGGCCTCCGACGCCATCGACCGCCTGATCGCCTCCGGCCATCTCGTCGCCGGCAGCCGCGTGGACCTGGTGCGTTCGCCGGTGGCGATCGCGGTGCGCGCCGGCGCGCCCAGGCCCGAAATCGGATCGGAGGACGCGCTGCGGCAGGCGGTGCTGACCGCGCGCTGCCTGAGCTGTTCGACGGGGCCCAGCGGCGCGCACCTCGGGCGCCTGTTCGAGCGCTGGGGCATCGCCGAGCAGATCAAGGACCGCATCGTCCAGGCGCCGCCCGGCGTGCCGGTAGGCCAGCTCGTCGCCCGCGGCGAGGTCGAGCTCGGCTTTCAGCAGCTCAGCGAGTTGATGCACCTGCCCGGCATCGACGTGGTCGGCACGCTACCCGACGAGGTGCGGTTCATCACGACCTTCTCCGCCGGCCTGTGCCCCGGTTCGGCGAACGCCGGTGCGGTGCGCGAGATGCTGGCCTTCATGAGGTCGCCCGCGGCTGCCGACGCGAAGCGGCGCCACGGCATGGAGCCGGCGTGACGCGCGCGGCCTGACCGACGCCCGCCGCCGCCTTCGAAACCCTTCAGGAACCTGTTCATGATCATCGACTGCCACGGCCATTACACGACCGCACCGAAGGCGCTGGAGAACTGGCGCAACGCGCAGATCGCCGGCATCAAGGACCCGGCGGTCAGCCCCAGGGTCGCCGACCTGAAGATCGGCGACGACGAACTGCGCCAGAGCATCGAGAGCAACCAGCTCAAGCTGATGAAGCAGCGCGGCTCGGACCTGACGATCTTCAGCCCGCGCGCCAGCTTCATGGCCCACCACATCGGCGACTTCCAGGTCAGCAGCACCTGGGCCGCGATCTGCAACGAGCTGTGCTTCCGAGTCAACCGCCTGTTTCCCGACCACTTCATCCCGGCCGCGATGCTGCCGCAGAGTCCGGGCGTCGATCCCGCCACCTGCATCCCCGAACTCGTGAAGTGCGTGGAGCAGTACGGCAACGTCGCGATCAACCTCAATCCCGATCCTTCCGGCGGCCACTGGACGAGCCCGCCGCTGTCGGACCGCCACTGGTACCCGATCTACGAGAAGATGGTCGAGTACGACATCCCGGCGATGATCCACGTCAGCACCAGCTGCAACGCCTGCTTCCACACCACGGGCGCGCATTACCTGAACGCCGACACCACGGCCTTCATGCAGTGCCTGACCTCGGACCTGTTCAAGGACTTCCCGACCCTGAAGTTCGTGATCCCGCACGGCGGTGGCGCGGTGCCCTACCACTGGGGCCGCTTCCGCGGCCTGGCGCAGGAACTGGGCAAGCCGCTGCTCAAGGACCACCTGCTGCACAACATCTTCTTCGACACCTGCGTCTACCACCAGCCCGGCATCGACCTGCTGACCCAGGTGATCCCGGTCGACAACATCCTGTTCGCCAGCGAGATGATCGGCGCCGTGCGTGGCATCGACCCCGAGACCGGGCACCACTACGACGACACCAGGCGCTACGTCGAGGCCTCGACGATCCTCACCGGCGACGACCGCTGGAAGGTGTATGAAGGCAACGCGCGGCGCGTCTATCCGCGACTGGACCGGGCGCTGAAAGCCAAGGGCCTGTAAGGCAGCGCACCGGCCCGTTCACCAGAGGACCAGGACATGTTCGAACTCGGCGTCGTCAAGACGAAGATCACCCGCGCCGACCGCGTCGCTGCCGACGCGCTGGGCCACTTCGGTTCGGCCACCGTGCACGAGGCGATGGGCCGCGTCGGCCTGATGCAACCCTACCTGCGGCCGATCTACGCCGGCGCGCGCGTCTCGGGCACCGCCGTCACGGTGCTGCTGCAACCGGGCGACAACTGGATGATGCACGTCGCCGCCGAGCAGATCCGCGAAGGCGACATCGTCGTCGCCGCGGTGACCGCTGAGTGCAGCGACGGCTACTTCGGCGACCTGCTGGCGACCAGCTTCCGCGCCCAGGGCGCACGCGCGCTGGTCATCGACGCCGGCGTGCGCGACGTGCGCGACCTCACCGAGATGGGCTTCCCGGTCTGGAGCAAGGCGATCAGCGGCAAGGGAACGATCAAGGCCACGCTGGGCTCGGTCAACGTCCCGGTGGTCTGCGCCGGGATGATCGTCCATCCCGGTGACGTGATCGTCGCCGACGACGACGGCGTGGTCGTCGTGCCGGCGGCGATGGCGGCGGCCACCGCCGAGGCCGCGGCCAAGCGCGAGGCGCTGGAGGCCGACAAGCGCGCCAAGCTCGCCGCCGGCGTGCTCGGACTGGACATGTACAAGATGCGCGAGCCGCTGGCCCAGGCCGGGTTGCGCTACGTCGACTGATGAACGTCGCCCTGATCGGCTATGGCGAGGTCGGCCGCATCCTGGCCGAGGACCTGCGTTTGCAGGGGATCGCCGTCGCCGCCCACGACCGCCAACTCGACGGCGAGGCCGGCAACCCGATGCGCGAACATGCCGCGCGCCACGGCGTGGTGCTGGTGCCGACGCACGCCGAGGCGGCGCGCGGCGCCGGGCTCGTGATCTCGGCCGTCACCGCCAGCCAGGCGGTCGCGGTCGCCGCGGCCTGTGCGCCGGGCATCGGGCTGGGCGCCTTCTTCCTCGACTTCAACTCGGCGTCGCCGGGCGCCAAGATCCGCGCCGCGGAACTGATCGACGCGGCCGGCGGCTGCTACGTCGAAGGCGCCGTGATGACCTCGGTGCCGCCCTACCGCCTGCGGGTACCGCTGCTGCTCGGCGGGCCGCATGCGCAGGAGCTGCGTCCCGTGCTGGCCGGACTTGGCTTCGCGCCCAGGGTCGCGAGCGAGAAGCTCGGCGTGGCCTCGGCGACCAAGATGTGCCGCAGCGTGATGATCAAGGGCCTGGAGGCGATGGTCATCGAGAGCTTCACGACGGCGCGCCACTACGGTGTCGAGGACGCGGTGATCGCGTCGCTGGCCGAGACCTTCCCCGGCATCGACTGGCCAAGGCAGGCCGGCTACTTCTTCCAGCGCGTGATCGAGCACGGCCGGCGCCGCAGCGAGGAGGTGCGCGAGGTCGCCGAGACGGTGCGCGAAGCGGGCCTCGCACCGTTCAGCGCCGCCGGTACCGCCGAGCGCCAGGCCTGGATGGCCGATCTCGCCGACGCTGGCGTGTTCGGCAGCCGCGGCGCGGCGGGCTTCGCGCGCAGCGCCGACTGGCGCGTCGAGGCCGACCGCATCCTGAAGCACATCGCACCCAAGGACTGACGAGATGAGCAAGCCCACCACGGGTGGCTTCACCAAGACCGCGGGCTGGCTCGACTGGTACGCCGGCCCGAGCAAGCCGCGCTTCGCGCTGCCGCCGGGCAGCGTCGATGCGCACTGCCATGTCTTCGGCCCCGGCGCCGAGTTCCCGTTCGCGCCCGAGCGCAAGTACACGCCTTGCGACGCGGGCAAGGCGCAGCTGTTCGCGCTGCGCGACCATCTGGGCTTCGCCCGCAACGTGGTCGTGCAGGCCACCTGCCACGGCGCCGACAACCGGGCGATGGTCGATGCCTGCGTCGCATCGGGCGGCCGCGCGCGCGGTGTGGCCACCGTCCGCCGCACCGTGACCGATGGCGAGCTACAGGCGATGCACGCCGCCGGCGTGCGCGGCGTGCGCTTCAACTTCGTCAAGCGCCTGGTCGATTTCACGCCCAAGGACGAGCTGCTCGAGATCGCCCAGCGCATCGCGCCGCTGGGCTGGCACGTGGTGATCTACTTCGAGGCCGTCGACCTGCCCGAACTGTGGGACTTCTTCACCGCGCTGCCCACCACCGTCGTCGTCGACCACATGGGCCGGCCCGACGTGAGCAAGCCGGTCGACGGCCCAGAGTTCGGGCTCTTCATGCGCTTCATGCGCGAGCACGACAACGTCTGGAGCAAGGTCAGCTGCCCCGAGCGGCTGAGCGTCTCCGGCCCCCCGGCGCTGAACGGCGAACAGGCTGCCTACCGCGACGTCGTGCCCTTCGCGCGCCGCGTCGTCGAGACCTTTGCCGACCGCGTGCTCTGGGGCACCGACTGGCCGCACCCCAACCTCAAGAACCACATGCCCGACGACGGACTGCTGGTGGACTTCATCCCGCACATCGCGGTCGCGCCCGAGCTGCAGTACAAACTGCTGGTGGCCAACCCGATGCGCCTGTACTGGCCCGAGGAATCCTGAGCATGGCACTCGACAAACCCTACACGGACATTCCCGGCACGACGATCTTCGATGCGGAGCAGTCGCGCAAGGGCTACCACCTGAACCAGTTCTGCATGAGCCTGATGAAGGCCGCCAATCGCGAACGTTTCAGGGCGAACGAGCGCGCCTACCTCGACGAGTGGCCGATGACCGAGGCGCAGAAGCGGGCCGTGCTGGCGCGCGACCTGAACGCCTGCATCGCCGAGGGCGGCAACATCTACTTCCTGGCCAAGATCGGCGCCACCGACGGCAAGAGCTTCCAGCAGATGGCTGGCAGCATGACCGGGATGACGGAAGAGGAGTACCGCAACATGATGGTCGCCGGCGGGCGCAGGATCGACGGCAACCGGCGCCTGGGCGAGGACGGCGACGCGCAGCCGCACCGCCAGCCGCAAGGCGCCGCCGGCCGGATCGCGAGGCGCTGAGATGGCCCGCATCACCGCCAGCGTCTACACCAGCCACGTTCCGGCCATCGGCGCCGCGCTCGACCTCGGCAAGAGCGGCGAGCCATACTGGCAGAAGGTGTTCTCGGGCTACGAGTTCTCCAAGCAGTGGCTGAAGGATCACAGGCCCGACGTGGTCCTTCTCGTCTACAACGACCACGCCAACGCCTTCAGCCTGGAGATGATCCCGACGTTCGCGATCGGCACCGCGGCCGAGTTCGCGATCGCCGACGAGGGCTGGGGCCCACGCCCGGTGCCCAAGGTCGTCGGCCACCCTGCGCTGGCCTCGCACATCGCGCAGAGCGTGATCCAGGACGACTTCGACCTCACGATCGTCAACAAGATGGACGTCGACCACGGCCTGACCGTGCCGCTGAGCCTGATGTGCGGGCAGGTCGACGCCTGGCCCTGCCCGGTGATCCCGTTCGCCGTCAACGTGGTGCAGTACCCGGTGCCCTCGGGCCGGCGCTGCTACAACCTCGGCCGCGCGATCCGCAAGGCGGTGCGCAGCTTCGACGAACCGCTGAAGGTCCAGGTCTGGGGCACCGGCGGCATGAGCCACCAGCTGCAGGGCGCGCGCGCCGGGCTCATCAACGCGGAGTGGGACAACGCCTTCCTCGACCGCCTGATCGCCGACCCGGCGGATCTGGCGCAGATGCCGCACATCGACTACGTGCGCGAGGCGGGCAGCGAAGGCATCGAGCTCGTGATGTGGCTGATCGCCCGCGGAGCGATGGACGACGCGCCGCCCAAGGTCACCCATCGCTTCTATCACGTGCCCGCGAGCAACACCGCCGTGGGCCACCTCATCCTGGAAAACCCATGACGATCCAAGTCGCCCTCGCCGGCGCCGGCGCCTTCGGCATCAAGCATCTCGACGCGATCCGGCTCATCGACGGCGTCGAGGTCGTCTCGCTCGTCAGCCGCGACCTGGCCAAGACGCAGGAAGTGGCCGCCAAGTACGGCATCGCCCATGTCACGACCGAACTCGCCGACAGCCTGGCGATGAAGGAGGTCGACGCGGTGATCCTGTGCACGCCGACGCAGATGCACGCTGCGCAGGCCATCGCCTGCCTGCAGGCCGGCAAGCATGTGCAGGTCGAGATCCCGCTGGCGGACAAGCTCGCCGACGCGCAGGCCGTGGTCGCCCTGCAGAAGAGCACCGGCCTGGTCGCGATGTGCGGCCACACGCGGCGCTTCAACCCCAGCCACCAGTGGCTGCACAGGAAGATCGTGGCGCGCGAGTTCGCGGTCCAGCAGATGGACGTGCAGACCTACTTCTTCCGCCGCAGCAACATGAACGCGCTCGGCCAGCCGCGCAGCTGGACCGACCACCTGCTGTGGCACCACGCCGCGCACACGGTGGACCTGTTCCGGTACCAGACCGGCGGCGAGATCGTGCAGGCCAACGCGATCCAGGGGCCGATCCACCCGACCCTGGGCATCGCGATGGACATGAGCATCCAGCTCAAGAGCAGCACCGGCGCAATCTGCACGCTCAGCCTGTCGTTCAACAACGACGGCCCGCTGGGAACCTTCTTCCGCTACATCGGCGACACCGGCACCTACATCGCGCGCTACGATGACCTGTTCAGCGGCAAGGACGAGAAGATCGATGTCTCCGGGGTCGACGTCTCGATGAACGGCATCGAGCTGCAGGACCGCGAGTTCTTCGCCGCGATCACGGAGCGGCGCGAGCCCAACGCCAGCGTCGCCCAGGTGCTGCCCTGCTACGAGGTACTGCAGCGGCTCGAGCAGCAGCTGGCGTAGGGCCGGCTGCCGCACTGCCCCGCGTGAACCGGCGTGCGCACGCGACGGATCGGGCCGTTCGCTGGCCACCCCCTCGGCCTGGGGTGCATGAACCTCAGCCACGCCCAGGGCACGCCGCCGCCGGCCGCCGTGGGCGAGGCCCTGCTGCTGCACGCACTGGACCAGGGCGTGCCACTTGATCGACCCTCGCTGGGTCCCTCACTCGAAACCTAGCTGCAGATGGAAGGCGTGGCGATTGCCGATTGCATGGCATCGGACGACCGGCAGGAAGGCGTCGCCACGTTTGTCGACAAGCGCACGCCGCAGTTCACGGGCGGCTGACGCGCGAGGGTGCAGTCGCGCGGCTGCAAATGCGCCCCGCCTGGCCGGGATCGAAGCCGGCTCGATGGCGCAGCGCAGCAGGGAGCCGCGCAACGGCGCCCGAGCAGTTTCCCCGGCACTTGTCCGCCCTGGGGCTCGACGCTGTCGACCGGCCAGGCGAAGGCGCGCCGGCGTTTGCACGGCCGTCGACGCCGAACGGCGGTACGGTGGTCCGACCCAGCGGCATAGGCACTGCGCCGGAATTGAGCCGTTACGCCGCAGGCTAGAACTCAGCCCTTGACCGTGCGCAGGTGGCGATAGACCGTGGTGCGCGAGATGCCGAGGCGCCGCGAGGTCTGACTGACGCTGTGCCCGGCTCGCTCGTACTCGCGCAGCACGGCTGCCGTGGCCGCCTGCTGCAAGGCCGAACCCGATTCGACGCTGAGCTTGGGATCGCCGTCCGGCAGATGACGCAGGACATCGTCCTTTCCCAGCCGTTGCCGGTCGCTGGTCAGCAGCGCGCGCGTGAGTACCGACCGCAACTCGCGGAAATTGCCGGGCCAGTCGTACTTGGCGAGCCGCGCGATGGCTTCGTCGTCGATCGTCCTGCCGCTGTCGATGGCCTTGAGCACGTTGCGCACGGCGGGCGCGAAGTCGTGCCGCAGGCGCAGCGGCGGCAAGTCCACGCGCACGGTGTTCATCCGGTACAGAAGATCGGCGCGAAAGCGCTGCGCTTGGACTTCGGCGTCGAGATCGGCGTTGCAGGCGGCCAGCAGTTGTACGTCGACCCGCCGGGTCGCATTGCCTCCCACGGGGCGCACGATGCCGTCGTCGAGGAAACGCAACAAGGCGGCCTGCAATCTCAGTGGCAGTTCACGTACCTCGTCGAGCAGCAGGGTGCCACCATCGGCACTGGCGATCAGGCCAGCGCTGCCCTCGCGCCTGGCGCCAGTGAACGAACCGCCGACGTACCCGAAGAGCTCGGCCTCGAACAGCTCGCCGGGCAGCGCGCCGCAGTTGACCGCGACGAAGGCGCCCCGACGACCGCTCGCACGGTGGGCATGCCGCGCCAGCATCTCTTTGCCGGTGCCGGTTTCGCCGCAAATGAGGATCGCGGCCTTCAGGCGTACGGCGGCCTCGGTCAGTCGGACCGCGGCGAGCACGGCGGGATCGTCTCTGCTCATGCTTTCCTCGGCGGCCACGACGACAGTGGCTGCGGCGGTCGCCGAACGCGGCGCTTGCGCCGGCGCCGTCGGCGGTGCGTGCCGCGCCAGCGGCTGGTTCACGCAACGCGCCACCAGCGAACTGCCCAGTGTGTCGTGCAGGCGCAGGTCACGGTCACGATACAAGCGCGCCAGCACCTGCTCGAAGGGCTCGCCGAAGAGCTCCTCAAAGCGTGCGCCGGGCGCCGCGTCCAGGCCCTGCAGCAACTGCCGTCCGCGTGCGTTCACGGCCAGCAGCCGGCCGCTGCCGTCGAATGCCAGGAGCCCGGCGCTGAGCGTCCGAAGGAACTCGGGCCGCGGATGTATGGCCAGGACCAGATGCTCGCTCATCTGATGCAGCAGCAGCCCGTTCTCGATGTGGGTCGCGGCCATCTGCACCAGGGCCTGGGTGTGGCTCTGGCGCGATGCCAGATAGGACGACGCATCGAGCACGCCGACGACCTCGCCCAGCGCATCGCGTACGGGCGCCGCGGTGCACGAGATGTCACCCAGCCTGAGCAGATAGTGATTCAGGCCGTTGACCGCGACCGATCGTCCGCAAGCCAAGGCCATGCCCATGCCGTTGGTGCCGCAGTCTGCTTCGCTCCATCGGCTGCCCTCCAGGATGCCGGCACCGCTCATCTGGAAGCGGTTGTCGGCAAAGAGGTCCAGGATCACGCCGTCCTGGTCGGCGAACGCGAGGAGGTAATCGGAGCCCGCGATCTGTGGCGCCAGGGTTTGCAGTTCAGCCTGGGCGAGCCGGCGGACAACAGCCGAACGCTCGCGCCGGCGCCTCAGGTCCTCGGCGCCGACAACATTCAGCGGCGCAGGCGCGGCATAGTCGAGCCCGGCCTGCATGCTTCGCGTCCAACTCTCCAGGATTTCCGCCGACGGCATCCCATCAGGCGGGAGTGCGCCGCCCCGAGCGCGCACGATCCGGGCATGTACGAGCTCACGCTCGGCGCTGGCGTTCATCTTCGTCTCCTCATGCCGATCCATGCCGGCTCAGTCGTTGGCACGCTATCAGCGGAGGTGCAGCATTGCAACTGCACAGATTCTGTACAGATGACAGCGCGCATGTTTCGAGACTGAACTCGGCTTTCTGGCCTTGAGCCCGCCATCTACCCGGCAGATTCAGGGTTTGCCCGCATTGGTGCGTGACTTGCTGATATTCCATGCGCCGAACATGGCGCCCACCCCGATAACTGATGCCAACTCAGGAGACTCTCTATGCCCCAGAACCAGCCACCGAGCCTGCGACTGATCGCCGCGGCCGTATTCGCTGCCCTTGCCATCGGCCCCATCGCCGCGCAGGCCGACGATGCTGTCGAAACGCTAGAGGCGATGCACAAGACGGCGCCGATTGACTGGCCGACCGTTCCCCAAGGCGGGCCGAAGGCTGATCAAGTGAAGCAGAACCTGGAAAAGATCAAGCTGCCGCCAGGCTTCCACATCGGCCTGTATGCACTCGTGCCCGATGCGCGCCACATGGCTGTCGGCCCGCAGGGCGTGGTGACCATCGTCGGGACGCGCAAAACCAAGGCCTATGCAGTGACCGACCGTTCACGCAGCGGGGTTGCCGACGACGTCAAGGAGTTCGCGCCGTCGATTCCGAAGGACCTCCCGAACGGACCCTGCTGGTCTCCCGACGGTTTCCTCTACATCGTCGAACAGAACCGCATCCTCCAATATCCGGCCGCCGAGTTCTTCTACGAGAGCCCCGACGTGGCGGTCGGCGTGGTCGTGCCCAAAGGGCAACTGATCCCGCCGTCCGAAGAGAGTTTCAACCACACGGCGCGCGAATGCCGCATCGGGCCCGACGGCAAACTCTACGTCCAACTGGGCCAGCCCTACAACGTGCCGCCCAAAGAGAAGATGGACATGTACCGAAGGCTGGGTATCGGCGGCATCATCCGCATGAACCAGGACGGTTCGCATCGCGAGGTCTATGCCATCGGCATGCGCAACCCGGTCGGCATGGACTTCAATCCGAAGGACAAGACGCTGTGGAGCAACGACAACCAGGTCGACGGCATGGGCGACGACATTCCGCCCGGCGAGATGAATCACATCACGAAGATGGGGCAGAACTTCGGCTTCCCCTGGTACGGCGGCGGGCACACGCGGACCAACGAATACAAGGATGAAAAGCCGCCTGCAGACGTCGTATTCCCTGAAGTCGAGCAAGTCGCGCACGCCGCCGACCTCGGCCTGATGTTCTACACGGGCAATATGTTCCCGGAGAAGTACAGGGGCGCGATCTTTTCCGCCCAGCATGGCTCTTGGAACCGCACGGTGCCGGTCGGCGCTCGGGTCATGGTCACCTTCCTGAAGGCCGATGGGCATGTCGCAGGGCCGTCGATTCCCTTCGCCGAGGGCTGGAACGACAACGGCCATTACCTGGGTCGGCCGGTCGACGTCGAACAGTACTGGGATGGCTCGCTGCTCGTTTCCGACGATCTGGTCGGGGCCATCTATCGGATCTGGTACGACGGCAAGTAGATCCGCGCCTTTCCCCTGTCCGGCGACCCCTGCGAGCGCGGGGGTCGCTGACCCTTCACCGCCCGATGGGCAGCCGGTGGAATCAATACCCGTGCACTTGGTCAAGCGGTCGCTTTGCGTTCTGTCCTTCCTGGCGCTCGTCGCCGCTCCCGTCGCACACGCCGGCGGCAGCGTCAACGCGGGCCGCGAAAAGGCCCGCATGTGCGAGGCCTGCCACGGGCTGGACGGGCGCTCGAAGATGCCCGAAGCCCCGAACCTGGCGGGTCAGGTCGAGGGCTACATCGCCGCCCAGTTGGGCGCCTTCCGGTCGGGGCAGCGTAGGAACGAACAGATGTCGGTCATCGTCCAGGCACTCTCGCCGCAGGACATCGAGGATCTGGCCGCTTACTACTCGGCCATCGAAGTCAGCGTCGGCAAGATTCCGGGACCATGAAACCCTGCTGCGCGGGCTTGCCAGGCAAATCCGGTCGCAGGCGCGACGCCCCGTCGACCGGAACCCGCCCCCGCCGGTCGGGAGGGCGCCAGAGGCCTCCATGACCCGGACGACGAGCCTGAATGCGACGGCGGCGTTGCGCACCACGGCCGGGGCCGCCGTGCTCGCCCTGCTGGTGGGTCTGCCCGCCGCCGCCCAGTCGGTCGCGCCGCCAGCGGCCGCGCCGACGGCGACCGAGAGCGTTGTCGTCACCGGCAGCGTGGTCGGTCAGCGCACGTTCGACGCTCCCTGCTCGGTCAACGTCGTCGATGCCGAGGCATTGCAAGCTGCCGGACCGATGGTCAACCTGTCCGAGGCGCTGGACCGGGTGCCCGGGTTGGTCGTCAACATGCGCAACAACTATGCGCAGGACCTGCAGATCGGCTCGCGCGGCTTCGGCGCACGGGCCAGCTCCGGCGTCCGTGGCATCCGCCTCTTCTCCGATGGCATTCCTGCCGCCGGCGCCGACGGCCAGGGGCAGGTGTCGCACCCGACCCTGCCGGCGCCGCTCGCGTCGAGGTCCTGCGCGGGCCGTTCTCGGCGCTGTACGGCAGCAGCTCTGGCGATGTGATCAACCTCGTCAGCAAGTCACCGACGATGCGCGAGTACAGCATCGCCGTCGACCGCGGCAGCTTCGACCTGCAGCAATGGCGGCTGGGCATCGAATCGC
The DNA here is from genome assembly GCA_037443665.1 of Betaproteobacteria bacterium. Taxonomy (GTDB): domain Bacteria; phylum Pseudomonadota; class Gammaproteobacteria; order Burkholderiales; family Burkholderiaceae_C; genus Rubrivivax. The sequence goes on along the minus strand of JBBINW010000015.1, from coordinate 874 downwards.
CCTTCGAGGGCGGCTTCAGCCTGCGCGCCGAGGCCAGCCAGTTCTCGGTCCGGGGCTTCCGCCTGCACAGTGAGGCCGAGCGCAGTTTCGGCAACGTGCGCCTGGGCTGGGAAGGCGAGGGCGCCGACCACATCTTGTCATGCTCAACAGCCTGAACCAGCCGGCGCAGGATCCGCCGGGCCTGAGCCGCGCGCAGTTCAACGCCGACCCTCGCCAGACCGCCCCGCAGGCTGTCCAGTACGACACCTGCGAGAACCTCTGGCAAAGCCAGGGTGGCGTGCAATGGGAGCACCGGTTCGACGGCCTGGGCCCGCTGCAGCGCAGCGCCGTCATGCTCTACGGCGGCCGGCGCAGCTTGGGCCTGTGGCAGGCGAAGCCGGTCTCGTCGCAGGCCTCCGCCACCAGCCCTTGAGGCGTGATCCAGTTCGACCGCTTCCACGGCGGCATCGACGCGCGGCTGTTCTGGCGCTGGGACGCCCCGCGCCTGGTCACCGGCTTCGCCGAGAACGACCAGCGCGACAACCGCTATGGCTTGAACAACTGCACAGGCACAGTCAGCTCGCAGCCGCTGGGCGTGACCGGCGCCTTGCGAAAAGACGAGGACGACCGCGCCGGCACGCGCGACGTCTGCGCCCAGGCCGAAGTCGACCTCGCGCCGACCTTGAGCGCGACCGCCGGGCTGAGCCACGGCGAGTTGTCTATCACCTCGAGCGACAAGTTGCCGGACAACGGCGACAGCTCGGGCACCCTGGACAATGTATGCGTACACGCTGCCGGTGCTTGCGCTGCGATGGCAGCCCTTGGACGCCTGGAGCGCCTACGCTGGCGCCGGCCGTGGCTACGAGACGGCGACGCTGACCGGGTCGTGGCCTAG
>JBBINW010000014.1:0-81198 GCA_037443665.1 Betaproteobacteria bacterium | reverse complement strand
CAGGTCCTCGTGGATGCGGCGGATCAGTTCTTCGTCAAGGGGTTTCATGGGGGCAACTGATCAGGCAGCGCATTGCGGGGCCCCGAACTTAGGTCGGGATTGTGGCCGTTGCGTGACGGCCCGATGCCGTCGGTGGGCCGTCTTCGCGACGCGAGGGCACTCGCGCCGGACTTCGGTGGCGGGCGCGACATTCGCGACATTCGCGAGTCGGCGCTTCAGCCGCGCAAGCCGGACCACAGCGAAGGCTCGAGCGCCGCGGCGGCAAGCAGCCCGCCCATGAAAGCGCCCGGAACCCCGGGACTCGTGACGTCCTGTCCCGCCAGCAGCAGCCCGGGCAGCGGCGTGCGCACCCGCAGCGCGGGGCTGGTCAGGCGCTCGGGGCTCATCTCGATGCCGTACATCGCGCCGTCGGGCGAGCGAACGTAGCGGTGCTGCGTCAGCGGCGTCGCGAGCTCGTGGAAGCGCACCAGCGGCAGCAACGCCGGAAAGTGGCGCAGGAACTGGGCCAGCAACCGCTCCTCCACCCAGGCCTTCAGCGCCAGGTAGGCTTCCGGCCGCTCGTCGTCCGCCGAAGCAAGCCAGGGCTCGAATGCTGCGGCATCGACGGCGGCCACCACTTCGGCGGTCGGCTTGCCGCGCTCGGCCGGATCCTTCAACGACGGGAAGGACACGAAGATGCCGGGCGCATCCTCGTCGGCGGGCCGCCGCCAGACGGCGCCGATCTCCTCGCTCTCGAAGATCCAGTGGTTGGCGCTGCCCGCACCGGCCGCCGAGATGTCGCCCTCGAGTCCGACGAACAGCGAGACGCTGGACAGGCCGGGCTTGAGGCCGTGGATCGTCTGCTGCCAGGGGGCTGCCGCGGCGGCGTCGAGGCAGGCGACGGTGTTGGCCACGCCCATGGCCGAGATCACGTGCCGCGTCGGCTCGCGCGATCGCTGCCCGCGGTGTTCGAACTCGACGCCGACGGCCCGGCCATGATCGGTCAGGATGCGTTTCACGTCGGCCTGCAGCCGCAGCTCGCCGCCCGCGGCCTCGATCACCGGCACCAGCGCCTGCGCGAAGCGCCCGGGTCCGCCCACCGGATAGTAGGAGCCGCCGTTGTAGACCCCGGTGACCAGCGCGTGCTCGACCCACGGCGCCTGGGCGGGTGGTGCGCCGTAGTCGAGCCAGCGCGCGCCGAGCACGGCACGCAGTGCCGGGTCATCGATCTTCGCGAGTTCGTCACCGAGCGTGTGCCGCGCCCAGCGCTTCGCTTCGGCGCCGCCCCACAGGCGCAGCCCCCACGCCAGCCACGACGGCATGGCGTGCAGCGCGAACAGCGCGGTCGCGCTGTGGCGCGCCGCTGCGCAGGCCTCGAACCAGCCGGCGATGGCCGGGCCCGATCGCGGGAAGCGCTGCTCCAGCGCCGCGCGGTACGCGCTCTCGGGATGCTCGATGCCGAACTCGAAGCCCGGCAGGCGGACGATGTCGTAGGGGTTGGCGCAAGGCGCGAAGCGCAGCGCATCGCCAGTCAGCCAAGCCAGCAGGCGGCCGAACTGGCCCGCGGGTCCGGGGTCGGGCCCGACGCCGCCGAGGTAATGCACGCCGGGCGCGAAGGCCCAGTCGTGCCGGCGGAACGTCTGCGTCAGGCCGCCGGCGACGGCGTGCTGCTCCAGAACCAGCACCCGGCGCTGTCGCTTGGCCAGCGCGGCGGCGGCCGCCAGACCGCCGATGCCGGAGCCGATCACGATTGCGTCCCACATGACCATCCCCGCACTCCTGCGATTCGGACGCCGCAAGCCTGCCCGCCGACGCCGGGCCCGACCTTGATCGGGCGCAATGACAGGGCAGCGGTCCGGTCATCCCGGGGGCTGCGCCCACGGTAAATGGCAAGCGCTCGGCCGCTTGACCGCCATCAAGACCGTGGCGCAAGCGCCCTGCCTAGAATCGGCCCAAACCGAGAACCGGCCGCGGTCGCTGCGCCGGCCAAGAGGAGACAAGCCGATGCGGATCCTCATCGCCGAAGACGACCAGGTCCTGGCAGACGGGCTGTTACGCTCGCTGCGCGCTGCCGGCTACGCCGTCGACCAGGTGGGCAACGGCAGCGAGGCCGACGCCGCCCTGTCGTCGCACGAGTTCGACCTGCTGATCCTCGACCTCGGCCTGCCGCGCATGCACGGCTTCGAGGTGCTGCGCAAGCTGCGCAGCCGCGGCAGCAGCGTGCCGGTGCTGATCCTCACCGCTGCCGACAGCGTCGAGCAGCGCGTCAAGGGTCTGGACCTGGGCGCCGACGACTACATGGCCAAGCCCTTCGCGCTGCAGGAACTCGAGGCCCGCGTGCGCGCGCTGACCCGCCGCGGGCTGGGCACGGCATCGAACCTGCTCAAGCACGGGCCGCTGACCTTCGACGCCACCGGACGCGTGGCCTACCTCAACGACCAGATGGTCGAACTCTCGGCGCGCGAGCTGAGCCTGCTCGAGGTGTTGCTGCAGCGTGCCGGGCGGCTGGTGAGCAAGGACCAGCTGGTCGAGCGGCTGTGCGAATGGGGCGAGGAAGTCAGCAACAACGCGATCGAGGTCTACATCCACCGCCTGCGCAAGAAGATAGAGCAGGGGCCGGTGCGCATCGCCACCGTCCGCGGGCTGGGATACTGTCTGGAAAAGATTGCAGCCTAGCGCGCGGCGGCTGCCGCGCGAGGGCGCCCTCCGCTGATGTCCGCTGCCGAACACGAACAGCGATCGCTGTTCGGTGAAATCCTCGACTGGATGCTTGCGCCGCTGCTGCTGCTGTGGCCGATGAGCCTGGGCCTGACCTGGGTCGTGGCCCAGACCATTGCCAACCGTCCGTACGACCGCGAACTGGCCAACGTGGTGCGCGCGCTGGCGCAGCAATCCGAGGTTCAGGACACGTCGACGACGCCGTTGGCGCTCCTGCGCCGCACCGAGATCGAACGCACGGTCGCCCTGCTGACCCGCGACGACGACGAGGATCGCAGCTACTACCAGGTGCTGGGCCGGCGCGGCGAACTCGTCGCCGGCGCCGCGGGCCTGGACGTGCCCGGCGACAACGCCGCACCGGGCGGCACCGAGGTGCGATTCCGCGACGACGCGATCGGCGACGAGCCGGTGCGCGTGGCCTACCTGTGGCTGCCCGACGACGCCGCGCCGCCGGGCGCGCACGGCAAGGCGCTGGTGCAGGTCGCAGAGACGCTGGGCAAGCGGTCCCGCCTGGCCACCGAGATCATCAAGGGCGTGATCCTGCCGCAGTTCGTGATCCTGCCGCTGGCAGTGCTGCTGGTGTGGTTCGCGCTGGCGCGGGGGATCCGCCCGCTGGCCCAGTTGCAGCAGCGCATCCGGCAGCGCGAGAGCACGGACCTGTCGGCGATCGCCGAGGGCGACGTGCCCGACGAGGTGGCGCCGCTGGTGCGCGCCATCAACGACCTGCTGCAGCGGCTGGACCATGGCATCGCCGCCCAGCGCCATTTCCTGGCCGACGCCGCGCACCAGCTCAAGACCCCGCTGGCCGGGTTGCGCATGCAGGCCGAGCTGGCGGCGCGCGAGATCGACAGCGGGCGCAACGACCCGGCCTCGATGAAGCATGCGCTGCGCCAGATCGCGCATTCGACCCAGCGTGCCTCGCACATGGTCAACCAGTTGCTCGCGCTGGCGCGCGCCGAAGACGCCGGCCAGGCGCTGCGCCGCCAGCCGGTGGACCTGACCGCGGTCACCCGCGCCGTCGTGCGCGACTTCGTGCCGCGCGCCATCGAGCGGCGCATCGACCTCGGCTTCGAGGGCCCCGAGGCGTCGTCCAGCACCCGGCTGCAGGCCGAGCCCGTGCTGCTTGGCGAACTCGTGCGCAACCTGGTGGACAACGCGCTGCACTACACGCCGGCCGGCGGCACCGTCACGGCGCGCGTCGCGCCCGACCGGCTCGGCCGGGGCGTGGTGCTGCAGGTCGAGGACACCGGCCCCGGCATAGCCCCAGAAGACCGGGAGGCGATCTTCCGTTCCTTCTACCGCGCCCCGGACAACCCGGTGGAAGGCAGCGGCCTGGGACTGGCGATCGTGCGCGAGGTGGCCGAGCGGCATGGCGCCGAAGTTACGGTGACCGACGCGCGGCCACGCGGCCCAGGGGTGTCGCCGGGCGCGATCTTCACGGTGCGCTTCCCGCTCGCCCGGCCCCCGAGCCCGGTGGCCTGAGCGGGCCCGTCGGCGGCGTCAGCTCTGCATCAGCCTGCGGCTGCGTGCGATCGACATCAGGATGCCCAGGCCCAGCCCGAGCGAGACCATCGCGGTGCCGCCGTAGCTGACGAAGGGCAGCGGCACACCGACCACCGGCAGGATGCCGCTGACCATGCCCATGTTGACGAAGGCGTAGGTAAAGAAGCTCAGCGTCACCGCGCCGGCGAGCAGCCGCGTGAACACGGTGGGCGCCTCGGCCGCGATCATGAGGCCGCGGAAGATCAGGAAGGTGAAGCAGACCAGCAGCACCAGCACGCCGGCCAGCCCGAACTCCTCGCAAAAAGCGGCGAAGATGAAGTCGGTGGTGCGCTCGGGGATGAACTCCAGGTGCGTCTGCGTGCCCTGCATGAAGCCCTTGCCAGAGATGCCGCCGGAGCCGATGGCGATCATGCCCTGGATGATGTGGAAGCCCTTGCCCAGCGGGTCGGTGGTGGGGTCGAGCAGGGTGCAGATGCGGTGCTGCTGGTAGTCGCGCAGCAGCGGCCAGTTGACGCCAGGGGCGCAGATGCGGTTCTCGCTCAGGATCACGGCGCCGACCGCGACCGCACCGATCACCAGCACCGGCACCACCAGTTTCCACGACAGGCCGGCGAAGAAGATCACGTAGACGCCGCTGGCCAAGATCAGCAGCGCGGTTCCGAGGTCGGGCTGCTTGACGACCACCGCCACCGGCGCCAGCAGCAGCACGGCGGCAACGAGGAAGTCGGGCACGCGCAGCTGGCCTTCGCGCTTCTGGAACCACCAGGCCAGCATCAGCGGCATCGCGATCTTCAGGATCTCGCTGGGCTGGATCACCACGCCCAGGTTGAGCCAGCGCGTGGCGCCCTTCTTCGTGATGCCCAGGCCCGGCACGGCCGTCATCACCACCAGCAGCACGCCAACGACGTACAGCGGCACCGCGAGCTGCTGCAGCTTCTGCGGCGGCACCTGGGCGGCCAGGAACAGCACCGCCAGCGCCAGCAGCATGTTGCGCGCGTGATCGGGGAAGCGCGTGCCCTGGTCGTAGCCGGCCGAGTACATCGCGACCAGGCCGATCGCCGCCAGCAGCGCCACTGCGACCAGCAGCGGCACGTCGAAGCCGCCGAAGACGCGCCGGATCCAGAGCCACGGCGACGGGCGCGCGAAAACTGCGTTCATCGCGCCGCCGCCGCGGCCAGCCGCTCGGGCGGCGTCGAGGCGACCGGGTTCGCCGGGCTCGCCGGCACCGGTGCCGCCGCGGTCGGCCCCAGCGCCTGACCTGGCAGCGCGATGTCGGCGGCGCGCCGCGGCGTGCCGATCGGCGCCGTCGTCTTGCCCTCGCGCGTGGCGGCCATGTCCTCCTCGCTCGGGTACTGGCCGAGCAGAACGTAGTCGAACACGCGGCGCGCGATCGGCGCTGCGGACTGGGCGCCGAAACCGCCGTTCTCGACCACCAGCGCCACCGCGATGTGCGGCTCCTCGGCCGGCGCGTAGGCGATGAACAGCGCATGGTCGAGCTGGCGCTCGTTGAGCAGCTTGGCGTTGTACTTCTCGTTCGCCTTGATGCCGACGACCTGCGCCGTGCCGGTCTTGCCGGCCGCGCTGTAGCCGACGTCGCGGAAGGCGGCCGCCGCGGTGCCTTCCCTGTCCTGGGTCACGCCCACCATCGCCGTGCGGACCACCGACAGGTCCTCGGCCTTGATCGGCACCGGGGGCAGGGGCAGCGGCGCGACGACCTGGCGCTGGCCGGTCACGGGGTCGACGATCTCGTGCACCAGTCGCGGCCGAAAGTGCTGGCCGCCGTCGGCCAGCGTGGCCACGGCCTGCGCCAACTGCAGCACGGTGAAGTTGTTGTAGCCCTGGCCGATGCCCAGCGAGATGGTCTCGCCGGCGTACCAGCGCTGCTGGTCGGGCTTGCGGTAGGCGTGCTGCTTCCAGGCCACCGAGGGCAGCGTGCCGCGCACCTCGCCCTGGATGTCGATGCCGGTCAACTCGCCGAAGCCGAACGGCTTCATGTGCGCGGCGATCGTGTCCACGCCGAGGTCGCCGGCGAGCTTGAAGTAGTAGGTGTCGCACGATTCGACGATCGAGCGGTACATGTTGACGGTGCCGTGGCCGCCCTCCTTGTCGTCGCGGAACTTGTGGTTGCCGAACATGAAGTAGCCGGGGTCGAACGTCGTCTGCTCCGGCGTGCGCGTGCCGGTGGCCAGCGCCGCCAGCGCCATGTAGGGCTTGTAGGTGGAGCCCGGCGGGTAGGTGCCGCGCAGGGCCCGGTTCAGCAGCGGCTTGTCGGGCGAGTCATTCAACGCGCGCCAGCTGTCCGCGTCGATGCCGTCGACGAACAGGTTGGGGTCGAAGGTGGGCTTGCTGACGAAGGCCAGCACCTCGCCGTTGCGCGGGTCCAGCGCCACCAGCGCGCCGCGGCGGTCGCCGAACAACTGCTCGACCAGTGCCTGCAGCCGGATGTCGATTGACAGCACCAGCGTGTCGCCCGGCGTCGGCGGGTGGCTGCTCAGGCGCCGCACCGCGCGCCCGCCGGCGCTGGTCTCGACCTCCTCGAAGCCCGCGGTGCCGTGCAGCAGCCGCTCGTAGCTCTGCTCGAGGCCGAGCTTGCCGATGTACTCGGTGCCCTTGTAGTTGCCCTGGTCGGCCTCGTCCCAGTCTTCCATCGCCTCCTTCTCGGCCTGATTGATGCGGCCGATGTAGCCCAGCAGGTGGCTGCCGGTTTCGCCGAGCGGATAGTTGCGGAACAGCCGCGCCTTGACGTCGACACCGGGGAAACGGAAACGCTGGGCCAGGAAGCGCGCAACCTCCTCGTCGCCGAGCTTGGTGCGGATGGGCAGCGAATCGGCGCCCTTGAGCTCTTCCTGAAGCTGCTTGAACCGGCGGCGGTCGCGCGGCTCGATCGGCACCACGGTCGAGAGCTGGTCGATCAGCGCATCCAGGCCCGCGCCGTCGCGCATGCGCTGGGCCGAGATCTCCAGCGTGTAGGCCGAGTAGTTGGTCGCCAGCACGACGCCGTTGCGATCGACGATCTGGCCGCGGTTGGGCACGATCGGCACCACCGCGATGCGGTTGTTCTCGGCCTGGGTGGCGAGGTCGTCGTGGCGGACGATCTGCAGATAGACCAGGCGGGCGATCAGCAGGGCAAAGGCCAGCAGCACGAACCCGGCGGCCGCCAGCAGCCGGCCACGGAAGCGGCCGATCTCGCGGTCCAGGTCCTTGAGTTCCGTCACCGGAGCCCCCGGCTCGGCTTGGGGCGGCCCGGCGCTCGGGCCCGCGGCACAACCATGCTCATAGCGGACGATTCTGGTCCGGATCGGGCGCGCGGCGCTGCGGCGCCAGCAGCAGCAGCGTGGTCAAGGGCCACAGCAGCGCCTCGATCACCGGTGCCGCCAGCAGCCACCAGCCGGGGAACATGCCGCCGGCCAGCATGCGCACGAGCAACGACACCACGTGCGCGGCGAGGAACACGGGCAGCACCTGCAGCGCCTGCTCGACGACGCCGAACCACAGCAGCCGGCGGTGGATGGTGATCGCCGCGAAGCTCAGCAAGGTGTAGGCCAGCGCATGCTGGCCCAGCAGCGCACCCTGGTGGACGTCGATCAGCAGGCCGAAAACGAAGGCAGCCCCCACGCCCACACGCCGCGGCTGGTGCACGTTCCAGAACACGAGCCCCACCGCAAGCAGGTCGGGCATCGCCGGCTGCCGCCCCAGCGGCAGCAGCTCGAACGCGAACGCCAGCGCCAGCGTCGCGGCGATGAACAGGGGGTTGACCGGCAGCAGCAGCTGGTCGGCACCACGCGGCATGATGTTGCTCACGCCATCGCCCCCGCTGCGCGGACGGTCATTTCGCCGGCCTCGCGCGTTGCCCGGGTGCGTCGGGCACCGGCGGCGCCGGGGCCACCTCGGCGGTGGGCGGGCGAGCCGGCAGTTGCGCCGCCACCGGCTCCAGCACCAGCACCTGCCTCACCCCGTCGGGATCGGCTGCCGGCGCGAGCAGCACGCGCGCAAAGCCGGTGGCCACGCGGCGCTCGACGCTCGTCACCCGCGCCACCGCCAGACCGGGCGGATAGACACCGTCCAGGCCGCTGGTGGTCAGGCTGTCGCCAACCTGGATGTCGGCGTTGGCCGAGGTGAAGCGCAACTCCATGCCGCCCGCGAATCCGCCGAAGGCCGCGCCGCGCTGCTGGGTTCGGGTATTGAGCACCGGGATCGCGGCGTCCTTGTCGGCGAGCAAGGTGACTTCGGAGATGCGCGGATAGACGCGCGTGACCTGACCGAGCACGCCGGCCGCGTCGATCACCGGCGCGCCCAGGGCCACGCTGGCGGCGCCGCCGCGGTCGATGAACACCTTGCGCGAGTACGGATCGGCGGCTTCGTACAGCACCTCGGCCGGCTGCGAGCGCACGGCCAGGGCCGGGCGCAGGCCGAGCAGCTGGCGCAGGCGGGCGTTCTCCCGCGCCAGTTGCTCGGTACGCTGCGCGAGCACCGACTGCGCCGCGAGCCGCTCGCGTGCCACCCGCTCGCCGGCCAGCGCCGCTCGCAGGCCTTGCAGGTAGGCCCCGCCTCCTTCCCACATCTCGATCGGCACCGCCAGCGCCTGCTGCACCGGCAGCAGGGCCACCGCGAGCACCTGGCGCACCGGCCCGACGAGCTTGAAGCGCGCGTCGGCGACCATCAGGAACAGCGCCAGTGCCGAGAAGAAGACGAGCTTGGTCAGCGCCGACGGGCCCTGACGGAAGAAGGGCGGCGGGGTGCGGTCGAGCGTGCCCAGCGGCATGGGTGCGCGCTCCCGGCCTCAGGCGACGGTCACTCGGACGTGAAGATCGACCCCAGGCGCTCCATCCGCTCCAGCGCCATGCCGCAGCCGCGCACGACGCAGGTCAGCGGGTCTTCGGCCACCAGCACCGGCAGGCCGGTCTCTTCGGCCAGCAGGCGGTCGAGGTCGCGCAGCAGGGCGCCGCCTCCGGTGAGCATCATGCCGCGCTCGGCGATGTCGGCACCGAGTTCGGGCGGGGTCTGCTCGAGCGCGTTCTTGACCGCGCTGACCATCTGGTTGAGCGGATCGGTGAGCGCTTCCAGGATCTCGTTGGACGAGATCGTGAAGCTGCGCGGCACGCCTTCGGAGAGGTTGCGTCCCTTGACCTCCATCTCCTTGACCTCGGAGCCGGGGAAGGCGCTGCCGATCTGCTTCTTGATGCTCTCGGCGGTGGGTTCGCCGATCAGCATGCCGTAGTTGCGGCGGATGTAGTTGATGATGCTCTCGTCGAACTTGTCGCCGCCGACCCGGATGCTGCCCTTGTAGACCATGCCGCCCAGGCTGATCACGCCGACCTCGGTCGTGCCGCCACCGATGTCGACGACCATCGATCCCGAGGCCTCGGAGACCGGCAGGCCGGCGCCGATGGCCGCGGCCATCGGTTCCTCGATCAGGTAGACGTCGCTCGCGCCGGCGCCCAGGGCGCTCTCGCGAATCGCGCGACGCTCGACCTGGGTGCTGCCGCAGGGCACGCAGATGATGATGCGCGGGCTCGGACGCAGCACCGAGCGCGGGTGGACCATCTTGATGAACTGCTTGAGCATCTGCTCGGTGACCGTGAAGTCGGCGATCACGCCATCCTTCATCGGCCGGATCGCCTCGATGTTGCCCGGCACCTTGCCGAGCATCGCCTTGGCCTCCTTGCCGACGGCCTGGATCGTCTTCTTGCCCTGGGGGCCACCCTCGTGGCGGATCGCGACGACAGAGGGTTCGTCGAGCACGATGCCCTTGCCGCGCACGTAGATCAGCGTGTTGGCGGTGCCGAGGTCGATGGCCAGGTCGGTGGAGAAGTAGCGGCGCAGGGATGCAGCGAACATGGAGGGCGGAAAGGCTGGGCGCGCGGCAGGGGGGGGTCGGCGGCGCTGCGGGCGATGGCTTTGTTCGCGGGCAGGGTCGGGGCGACGGGCGATGAGCGATGGGCCGCGGTGCGCGTGAATGGGGGGGCTTTGGGGTCCGTATGGGTCGTTCGTCACGGGGCTGGACAGCCGCAACGATACCCTGCCACGGCCGCAGTCCCTAGAACTTGCGGGTAACCGGAGATAATAACGTATCCCCTTGTCGCCACCGAGGCGGGGCGCTGCTTTTTTCAGCAGGTCCGCCGACCCTCGAGGGCCTGTCGCCGACCCCTTGCCGACCCCTTGCCGGCCCCTCACCAACCCGCTGCCACGATGACCCTGACCCTGCACGACGTGAGCCGCATCGCCCACCTCGCGCGGCTGGAACTCTCCGCCGCCGAACAGGCGCTGATGCTCGACCAGCTCAACGGCTTCTTCGGCATCGTCGAGCGCATGCGGGCGGTGGACACGCGCGGCGTCGAGCCGCTGTACACGCCACTGTCGGCCGTGCAGGCCGGCAGCCTGCGGCTGCGCGACGACGTGGTGACCGAGGGCGACGAACGCGAGGCCAACCAGAAGAGCGCGCCGTCGGTCGAGGACGGGCTGTTCCTGGTGCCGAAGGTCATCGAATGAGCGCTCTGCGGACGATGGGCGTGGCCGAACTGGCGCGAGCCCTGGCCGCGCGCCGGGTGTCGAGCACGGAAGTCACGCGCGCGCTGCTGGCGGCGATCGACCAGCACCGCGACCTGGGTGCCTTCCTGGCCGTCGATAGTGAGCGCACGCTCGCTGCAGCCGCGGCCGCCGACGCCGAGATCGCCGCCGGCCGGGCCGGCCCGCTCGCCGGCGTGCCGATCGCGCACAAGGACATCTTCGTCACCGACCACGCGCGCTCCGGACTGGCCTCGACCGCCGGCTCGAAGATGCTGGCCGGCTATGCGAGCCCGTTCGACGCCACCGTCGTCGCCCGCCTCGGTGCCGGCGAGCCCGGCGCCGGCGCGGGCGCGGGCATGATCATGCTGGGCAAGCTGAACTGCGACGAGTTCGCGATGGGCTCGTCGAACGAGAACTCGGCCTACGCCCCGGTGCGCAACCCCTGGGACCGCACGCGCGTGCCCGGCGGCTCGTCCGGCGGCTCGGCCGCCGCGGTGGCGGCCCGCCTGGTGCCGGCGGCCACCGGCACCGACACCGGCGGATCGATCCGCCAGCCGGCGAGCTTCTCGGGCATCACCGGCATCAAGCCGACCTACGGCGTGTGCTCGCGCTACGGCATGGTCGCCTTCGCCAGCAGCCTCGACCAGGCCGGTCCGATGGCGCGCTCGGCCGAGGACTGTGCGCTGCTGCTGTCGGCGATGAGCGGCTTCGACGCCCGCGACGCCACCAGTGCCGAGCGCCCGCCGCAGGACTACCACGCGCAGATGCTGCAGCGGCGCCAGGGCGCCACCGCCGCGCGAGCGCTGCAGGGGCTGCGCATCGGGCTGCCGCAGGAGTTCTTCCCCGCCGGCCTGGCGGCCGACGTTGCCGCCGCCGTGCGCGCGGCGCTGGCCGAACTGGAGAAGCTCGGCGCCACGCTGGTCGACGTGAGCCTGCCGCGCACCGAACTGTCGATCCCCGTCTACTACATCATCGCGCCGGCCGAGGCCAGCTCCAACCTCGGCCGCTTCGACGGCGTGCGCTACGGCCATCGCGCGGCGCACTACGACGACCTGCTGGACATGTACAAGAAGTCGCGCAGCGAAGGCTTCGGGCCCGAGGTCAAGCGCCGCATCATGATCGGCACCTACGTCCTCTCGCACGGCTACTACGACGCCTACTACCTGCAGGCGCAGAAGCTTCGCCGCATGATCGCCGACGATTTCCAGGCCTGCTTCAAGGCCTGCGACCTGATCGCCGGGCCGGTGGCGCCGACGGTGGCGTGGAAGATCGGCGAGCAGGGCGACGATCCGGTGAAGAACTACCTCGCCGACATCTTCACGCTGCCGGCCAGCCTGGCCGGGCTGCCCGGAATGAGCGTGCCCGCCGGCTTCGGCGCGCATGGCATGCCGGTGGGGCTGCAGCTGATCGGCAACTACTTCGACGAGGGCACGCTGCTGCAGACGGCGCATGCGCTGCAGCAGGCCACCGATTTCCACACCCGCGCGCCTGCGGCCATCCTGGCGCCACCGGGTGGGGCGGCCCCGCAGGAGGCCTGACGACCATGCCCAGCAGCCCCCTGGTTCGCGGTTATGAGGTCGTCATCGGCCTGGAGACGCACGCCCAGCTCTCCACCGCCAGCAAGATCTTCAGCGGCGCGGCCACCGCCTTCGGCGCCGCGCCCAACACGCAGGCCTGCGCGGTGGATCTGGCGCTGCCGGGCACGCTGCCGGTGCTCAACCGCGGCGCGGTCGAGCGCGCGATCCGCTTCGGTCTCGCCGTGGGCGCGAAGGTGGCGCCGCTGTCGATCTTCGCGCGCAAGAACTACTTCTACCCCGACCTGCCCAAGGGCTACCAGATCAGCCAGTACGAGATCCCGGTGGTCCAGGGCGGGCGCGTCGAGGTCGTGCTCGACGGCGCAAAGAGGGCCGTGCGCCTGACCCGCGCCCACCTCGAGGAAGATGCCGGCAAGAGCCTGCACGAGGACTTCGCCGGCGCCACCGGCATCGACCTCAATCGCGCCGGCACGCCGCTGCTGGAAATCGTCTCCGAGCCCGACATGCGTTCGTCGGCCGAGGCGGTGGCGTACGCCAAGGCGCTGCACGCGCTGGTGGTGTGGCTGGGCATCTGCGATGGCAACATGCAGGAAGGCAGCTTCCGCTGCGACGCCAACGTCTCGGTGCGCAAGCCCGGCGCGCCCTACGGCACACGGCGCGAGATCAAGAACCTGAACAGCTTCCGCTTCCTGCAGCAGGCGATTGACTTCGAGATCCAGTGGCAGATCGACCGCGTCGAGGACGGCCTGACGGTCGAGCAGGCCACCGTGCTGTTCGACCCCGACAGCGGCGAGACACGGGCTATGCGCAGCAAGGAAGACGCGCACGACTACCGCTACTTCCCCGACCCCGACCTGCCGCCGCTGGTGATCGCGCCCGACTGGATCGATCGCGTGAGGGCTTTGATGCCCGAACTGCCCGCGGCGATGGCCGAGCGCTTCGAGCGCGACGACGGCCTGAGCGCCGACGCGGCGGCGATGATGACGCAGAGCCTGGCCTTCGCCCGCTGCTACGAGGCGGTGCGCGACGGTTGCGGCGCACCGCGGCCGGCTGCGAACTGGCTCATGGGCGAGGTCTCCAGGCGGCTGAACGCCGACGGGCTGGAGATCTCGGCGATGCCGCTGACGCCAGCCGCGCTGGCCACGTTGATCCGGCGCGTCGCCGACGGCACCGTCTCGCACAACGGTGCGCGTCAGGTCTTCGACGCGCTGTGGGCCACGCCGCAGGGCGAGGTCGATGCGCTGATCGAGACGCTGGGCCTGCGTCAGATGGACGACGCCGGCGCGCTGGAGGTGATCGTCGACGCGGTGATCGCCGCCAATCCGAAATCGGTGGCCGAATTCCGCGCCGGCAAGGACCGTGCGTTCAACGCCCTGGTCGGCCAGGTGATGAAGGCCAGCCGCGGCAAGGCCAACCCGGCACAGGCCAGCGAACTGCTGCGCCAGCGTCTGGCCGCGGGCGCGCCGAGCTGAGATTCAGCGGCCGGTCGGCCCGCCAGGCTCAGACCCGGCTCGATGTGACGCTCGGGGCGAGCTGCGGGCCGCCACCGGCAGCGGGCCGAGCGAGCCGGGCGTGGCACCGGCCCACAGCTTGCGCAGGCGCTCGAGTTCGGCGTCGTAGAGCTTGTTGATGCGCTCGACCTCGGACTGCTGGTTGGCGGCCGCGGTGCGCTGGGCGTCGGTCGCCGCGTCGTTGGCGTCGATGGCCGCCTTGAGCCTGGCTGGCAGCGGCTTGCCGACGTAGAACTCGGCCTCGTCGTTCAGCGGCTTGCGCTCGGCGGCGAGTTCGCGCAGGCGGATCTCGGTGGACTTCATCGCGAGGCGCACGGTGTCGAGCGCGGCCTGGCGGGCGCGGTTGTGGGATTCCTCGTCGGGGTAGCGCATGACGAGGTTGCGATCGCGCCGCACGGCATCGGCCTGCACCGCGCGGGCCTCGGCCGCGGCGCGGTCGCGCGCCTCCTTGGCGGCAAGCTCCTCGGCCGTCAGAGTCGGCGGGTGGATGTACTTGAGCGAGCCATCGTGGTTGAGCACCTGCTGCTCCTTGGCCGCGCACTCGGGGATCGGGCGGTCGGAGGTCAGGCGCCGACCCTGGTCGTCGATGCAGGTGAAGATTCCGCCAGGCGCCTTGGTCGGCGCCTGCCCCGCGGCCAAGCCGGACAGCGCCGCAGCAGCGGCGAAGGCGGCCAGGCGAGCCGGGTCGTGCCAGCGGTAAAGCATGGCAGGTCAGGCGCCGTAGCGCTCGCGGTAGGCCTGCACCGGGGCCGCGAACGCCACCACGTCGGGGTCGTCGCCATCGCGCAGGTACTGCAGCAGATCGGCCAGGGTGGCGATCGCGGCAACGTCCAGTTGCAATTCGCGGGTAACGAATTGCACGGCGCTCTCGGCCGCATCGGCGGCGCCGGCGCGCTCCTGGCGGTCGAGCGCGATGGCCACGCCGCTGGCGCGGCCGCCGGCAGCTTCGATCATCGCGATGGACTCGCGCACCGAGGTGCCGGCGGAGATCACGTCGTCGATGATCAGCACCCGCCCACGGACCTGCGCGCCGACCAGATTGCCGCCCTCGCCGTGGTCCTTGGCTTCCTTGCGGTTGTAGGCGAAGGGCACGTTGCGGCCGCGCCGCGCCAGTTCCACCGCCACCGCGGCCGCCAGCGTGATGCCCTTGTAGGCCGGGCCGAAGATCATGTCGAACGGCGGCGCGTCATGGGCCAGCAGCCGCCGTGCATAGAATTCCGCCAGCCGCCCGAGCCTGGCGCCATCGTCGAAGGCGCCGGCGTCGAAGAAGTAGGGCGACAGGCGGCCGGCCTTCGTGCGGAACTCGCCGAAACGCAGCGCGCCGGCATCCACGGCGAATTTCACGAACTCGCGTGCCAGCGTCGGATCGGCGGCGGTGCTCATCTTTCGGCGACGGGGGTTGTCTTGGGTTTTCGGCTCGTCACACTCAATCTGAATGGCATTCGAGCGGCGGCGAACAAGGGCTTCGTCGAGTGGGCCGAAAACGAAGACGCGGATTGTATGGGGGTGCAGGAAGTCAAGGCCCAGGCCGAGGACCTCGCCGGCCGCTTGGACACCGTGGCCGGGATGGGCGGTCACTTTCATCTGGCGCAGAAGAAAGGCTACTCGGGCGTGGGCCTGTTTACCAGACGCGTCCCGAGCGCGGTGATCACTGGCTGGGGCAGCCGTGAATTCGACCCCGAAGGGCGCTGGGTCGAGACCCGCTTCGACACCGCGCGGCGCAAGCTCAGCATCATCAGCTGCTACTTCCCCAGCGGCTCCAGTGGCGAGGAGCGGCAGGCGGCCAAGTTCCGCTTCCTGGCGCGGATGTTCCCGCACCTGATGAAGCTCAAGGCCGAGCGCGAGTTCATCCTCGTCGGCGACGTCAACATCGCGCACCAGGAGATCGACCTCAAGAACTGGAAGGGCAACCAGAAGAACAGCGGCTTCCTGCCCGAGGAGCGCGCCTGGATGACGCGGCTGCTCACCGCGGGCGGCTTGGTCGATGTCTTCCGCACCCTCAATCCGCGGCCGGAGCAATACACCTGGTGGAGCAACCGCGGCCAGGCGTGGGCGAAGAACGTCGGGTGGCGGCTGGACTACCACCTTGCCACGCCGGGCATCGCCGCGAAGGCGATGCGCGAATCGATCTACCTGGCGCAGCGTTTCTCCGACCATGCGCCGCTGACCATCGAGTACGACTTCAAGCTGTAGCCGCCGTGATGCCGATCGGCCGCGGCGGCAGGGGCGCGCCGAACTCTGGCGGGCGTGCGTGCTCCAATCGCCCATGGAAACCCTGAGGACGGGCGACGGCCTGAAGCTTCATTTGCAGCGCTGGCCGGCGTCCGGGCGGGCCCACGGCACGGTGCAGATCGTGCATGGCCTGGGCGAGCACATCGGGCGCTACGAGGCGCTCGCCGCGGCGCTCAACGCCCGGGGCTGGCACGTGGCGGGGCACGACCACCGCGGCCACGGCCGCAGCCAGGGGCCCCGAGGCAGCGTTCCCGGCAGCCAGACCCTGCTGCTCGATCTGGCCGCGGTCACCGACCATCTGCGCAACGGCGGCCGGCACGTGCTGTTCGGCCACAGCATGGGCGGGCTGATCGCGGCGCGCTTCGTGGCCGAGTCGCTGAATGGCCATGCCCCACGCTGGGTGCGCGACGTCGATGGTCTGGTGCTGTCGTCACCGGCGCTGGACATCGGCCTGGGGACCGGCCAGCGCGCGCTGCTCGCGCTGCTCTCGCGTCTGGCGCCCGGCCTGCGCCTGGGCAACGGTCTGCAACCGGGATGGATCAGCCGCGACGCCGGGGTCGTTGGTCGTTACAGCGCCGACCCGCTGGTCCACGACCGCATCACGCCGCGGCTGGTGCGCTTCATGGTCGATGCCGGGCGACTGGTACGCGCGCGTGCCGTCCGCTGGCGCACGCCGACGCTGCTGCTGTGGGCCGGTGCCGACCGCTGTGTCGCGCCGGCCGGCAGCGCCGCCTTCGCCGCCGCCGCGCCGCCCGCAGTGGTCACGGCGCAGGTCTTCCCGGACCTGTTCCACGAGATCTTCAACGAGCCCGAACGCGAGCAGGTCATCGCCGCGCTGACGGTCTGGCTGACCCGGTTCTACACTTCGTGATCGCGCCCTTGCACCCCTGTACCGGAGTCCGCCCACCATGAACGCCCCGCTGCGCCCCGCCGAAGCCAGCGCGCTGGCCGCCTTCGCCGACGAGGCCTGGGACCAGCGCATCGTGCCCGCCCTGACCGAGTACATCGCCGTGCCCGCCAAGAGCCCGATGTTCGACCCCGACTGGGAGCGGCATGGCCTGATCGAGCGCGTGGTGCGCGACGCCGCGGCCTGGGTCGAGGGCCGCAGGCTGCCGGGTCTGAAGCTCGAGGTGGTTCGCATCGAAGGACGCACGCCGGTGATCTTCTTCGAGATCGCCGGCACGCGGCCCGGCGCCGACGACACCGTCCTGCTCTACGGCCACCTCGACAAGCAGCCCGAGTTCAATGGCTGGCGCAAGGATCTCGGTCCCTGGACGCCCAAGTACGAGAACGGCCTGCTCTATGGCCGCGGCGGCGCCGACGACGGCTACGCGGTCTATGCCGCGCTGACCGCGATCGAGGCCCTCGACCGCCAGGGCCTCGCTCGCCCGCGCTGCGTGGGCCTGATCGAGACCTGCGAGGAAAGCGGCTCGCCCGACCTGCCGGCGTACCTGGACGCGCTGAAGCCGCGGCTGGGCCGGGTCGGCCTCGTCGTCTGCCTGGACAGCGGCGCCGGCAACTACGACCAGTTGTGGCTGACGACCAGTCTGCGCGGCGTCGTCAGCGGCACGCTCAGGGTCGAGGTCCTCACCGAGGGCGTGCACTCGGGCGATGCCAGCGGCCTCGTGCCGTCGAGCTTCCGCATCCTGCGCCACGTCCTCGACCGGCTCGAGGACAGCCGCACCGGACGGTTGCTGCCCGAGAGCTTCCATTGCGAAGTGCCGGGCCCGCGCCTGGCGCAGGCCCGGGCCACGGCGGCGATCCTGAAGGACGCGGTCTGGAAGCCCATGCCCTGGGCCTGCGGCGCCGACGGCGGCCCGACGCTGCCGACGACCACCGACCCGGTCGAGGGCCTGCTCAACCGCACCTGGCGCCCGACGCTCAGCGTGACCGGCGCAGAGGGACTGCCCGATCTCGGCAGCGCCGGCAACGTCCTGCGACCTTACACGGCATTCAAGCTGTCGTTGCGGCTGCCCCCGCTGGTCGACGGCCATCAGGCGAGCCTGAAGCTCAAGGCGCTCCTCCAGGACAACGCGCCCTACAACGCCAAGGTCACGTTCCATCCCGACGGCCGCGCCGGCGCCTTGGGCGCCACCGGCTGGAACGCGCCCGACCTCGCGCCCTGGCTCGAGCAGGCACTCGACGCGGCATCGAGCACCCATTTTGGAGCGCCGGTGGGCTACATCGGACAGGGCGGCACGATCCCGCTGATGAGCATGCTGGCGGCGGGATTCCCGGCCGCGCAGATGATGGTCTGCGGCGTGCTTGGCCCGAAGAGCAATGCCCACGGGCCGAACGAGTTCCTGCACGTGCCCTATGGCAAGAAGCTCACCGCCGCGGTGGCGCAGGTGATCGCGGCCTGCCCCTGAGTTGCGCCATTCGGGTCCGCACGGATCCTATTCGCAGGGCGAGGGCCGCCTGGAGCCCTGCCAAGCGCGGTGGCTGACCGTCACGCGGCAGCATGGGCCTTGCGCCGCGAGCGCCAGGCGCCGAAGAGCACGATCGCGCCGGGGATGCCGATCGTCGCCCAGATGATGTGGCCGAGGTTCTCCTGCACCCATGGCAGGTTGCCGAACAGGTACCCGGCCAGCGTGATGCCGCACACCCACAGCGCGCCGCCGCTGACGTCGTAGGCCGTGAAGCGGCGCCGCGTCATCTGCGCCACGCCGGCGACGAAGGGCGCGAAGGTGCGCAGGAACGGCATGAAGCGCGCGGCGACGATGGTCACGCCGCCATAGCGCTCGTAGAACGCGTGCATGCGGTCGAAGGCGGCGCGGTTGAACCAGTGCGAGTCGGGCCAGGCGAACACGCGCGGCCCGATCCGCCGGCCGATCGTGTAGTTGGTCTGGTTGCCGAGCACCGCCGCCGCGGTCAGAAGGGCCAGCGTCAGCGGCAGGCTCATCAGCCCCAGGCCGCACAGCGCGCCGACCACGAACAGCATCGAGTCGCCGGGCAGGAAGGGCATCACGACGAACCCGGTCTCGATGAAGATGATCGCGAACAGCAGCGCATAGACCCAGCCACCGTAGGCCTGCACGAAGTCGGTCAGGTGCCGATCGACGTGAAGCACGAAGTCGATCAGGAAGGCGATGTGTTCCATGGCGGATGCAGGTCGGCGTCAGCCGCGATTGTGGGCGCACCGCGTGGCGCCGCGGATTTCAGGCCGGCAGCGGATCGATCACCGTATCGCCGATGTCCTCGGCCAGGAAACCCCCGCTCTGGTGCGTCCACAGCTTGGCGTAGTGGCCGCGCGCCGGTCCCCTGGCCAGCAGCTCGGCATGCGTGCCCTGCTCGACGATTCGGCCCTGCTCGAGCACGATCAGCCGGTCCATGCGAGCGATCGTGCTCAGCCGGTGCGCGATCGCGATCACGGTCTTGCCTTCCATCAGGCCCAGCAGCTGGCTCTGGATCGCGAGTTCGACCTCGCTGTCCAGCGCCGAGGTCGCCTCGTCCAGCACCAGGATCGGCGCGTCCTTGAGCACCACGCGGGCGATCGCGATGCGCTGGCGCTGGCCGCCGCTGAGCTTGACGCCGCGCTCGCCGACATGGGCGTCGTAGCCGGTGCGGCCCTGCCAGTCCTGCAGGCCGAGGATGAACTCGTGCGCCTGCGCCTTGCGCGCCGCGGCCTCTATCTCGGCCTGCGTCGCCTCGGGCCGGCCGTAGCCGATGTTGGCGGCGATCGAGCGGTGCAGCAGCGAGGTGTCCTGCGTGACCATGCCGATGGCCGCCCGCAGGCTCTCCTGCGAGAGCTCGCGGATGTCGTGGCCGTCGATGCGCAGGCTGCCCTGCTCGAGGTCGTGGAAGCGCAGCAGCAGGTTGACCAGCGTGCTCTTGCCGGCACCCGAGCGCCCGACCACGCCGACGCGCTCGCCAGGGCGGATCACCAGGTTGAGGTCGTCGAGTACCTTCCTGCCATCGTCGCGACCATAGGTGAAGCCGACATGCTCGAAGCGGATCTCGCCGCCCAGCGGCGGCCGGCGCACCGCGAGCTCGCGCGCCCCCGGGCGGTCGGTCATGCCGTGCGGCACCGCGATCGTCTGCATCCCTTCCTGCACGACGCCGATGTTCTCGAAGATGCCGGTGACCTCCCAGCTCACCCAGCCGGCGACGTTGACGATCTGCCAGGCCAACGGCAGCGCGGTGGCCACCAGGCCCGCCGAGATCCGGCCCTCGCCCCACAGCGTGATGCCGATCGCCGCGGTGCCGGTCAGCAGCGCCGCGTTCATCACCGACAGCGTGGCCATGAAGCGGGTGGTCAGCCGCATGTGGGCGGCAATCGCGGCGGTGTGCTCGTCCACCACTTCGCGCACGTACGCATCCTCGTCGCGCGAACGCGCGAACAGCTTGACGGTGAGGATGTTGGTGTAGCTGTCGACGACCCGGCCCATCACCGCCGAGCGCAGCTCCGAACTCGCCTTCGACAGGCCGCGCATCCGCGGCACGAAGCGGCGCAGGAAGACGACGTAGCCGACGAACCACAGTGCGGTGGGCACCGCGAGGCGCCAGTCGGCGTGGGCCAGCAGGGCCAGCGTGGTGATGCCGAAGACCACGATGTACCAGATCGCGCGGATGCTGCTGACCACCGACTCGCGCACCGCGTTGCTGGTCTGCATCACGCGGTTGGCGATGCGGCCGGCGAAGTCGTTCTGGAAGAACGGCCAGCTCTGGCGCACCACGTGCCAGTGGCTCTGCCAGCGGATCAGGTTGGTGACGCCCGGGACCACGGCGTTGTTGCGCACCAGGCTGTCGCCCACCAGCGCCAGCGGCCGCAGCACCATCACCGTGGCTGCCATGCCCAGCAGCATCGGCAACGCCTGCGCGAACGCGCTGGCGCGGTCGCTCGCCTGCATCAGCGTCACCAAGCGACCGATGAACTGCGGGATCAAGGTGTCCACGAGCGCGACGACGACGCCGGTGACGAACATCGCGCCGAACAGGCCCTTGGCCTGACGCACGTAATGCCAGTAGAACGCCAAGAGCTGCGGCGGCGGCGCGGTGCCCGGCCGCGCGGTCGGGCGGATGCGGCTTTCGAAGAAGGCGAACATGGCAAAGGCAGACCGCCCGGCGCCTGCAGGAGGCGCCGGGCGGTCAGGGCAGACGGAAGCCTGGGATTGTCGCAGGCCGGGGCTACCCGCGCTGCCACGCGGGATCGCGCGACCGGCGCCAGGCGCTCGATCAGCCAGCCAGATATTCGCTGGCGAAGGCCTTGCGCCAATCCTGATTCAGCACTTCGGCCTGCACCTGGGTCCGGGTCAAGGAGCTCTTCGCGGTGACGACCGGCAGGCGGTAGCCCTGGGCCTCGTCCACGAACGGCGTCTGGCCTGCCTTCTGCGCCGCCACGACCTCGGCCCGCACTTCGGCACGCGTGAGCGTGCTTGCGGGAGCCACGTAGCTGGGAACCAGCCCTTCGATTTCGGCGAAGGTGTTGCGGTAGGGCGTGGCGCGGACCGTGACGACCTGCGTGTCGGTCTGGCCTCGGCTCGCGACGGCGGCGGTCGGCGTGCCGGCCAGACTGGCCTGAAGCGGGGCGACTGCGGCGCCCGCCTGCTGCGCCATGGCCGCGGAGCCGGCGACGGTGAGGGCGGCGAGGGCGATGACTTGCTTGGTGTTCATGAGATTCTTTCCTTTCGAGCGATGACGAAGATCTGAGGCGGTCGTGGCTGACACGAACCTGGGTGCCTCAGCCTCGGTGAGTCGTCTTGCGTTGGCGTCTCATCGATGGATTGCACTGTAGGCAGGCAACGTCTCCGGATAAATGAGACGCTCGCGAATGCACTGTTGCGAATCGAGGAAGAAAGATGGACCAACTGCGCGCGATGCGCGTCTTCGCCCGCGTCGTCGACGAGGGCGGCTTTGCCAAGGCGGCGCGTGCGCTCGACCTGGCGCCGCCGGTGGTCACGCGCATCGTGGCCGAGCTCGAGAACCATCTCGGCGCGCGGCTGCTCAACCGAACCACGCGCAGCATCGCGCTCACCGAGACCGGCGAGCAGTACCTCGACAAGGTGCGGGCGATCCTGATCGACGTCGCGGAATCCGAGGCCCTGGCCAGCGAATCGACCAAGCTGCCGCGCGGCCACCTGCGCGTGCTGTGCCCGCCAGCGGTGGCCGTGCACCAGCTCGCCAAGCACATGCCGCAGTTCCAGGCCCGCTACTGCGAGGTGACGCTGGAGATCGCTTCGCCGGGCTCGGTGGACACGGTGGATGAGGCCTACGACGTGACCGTCTTCGCACGCCGCGACGCGCCCGACGGCGACTTCATCGCCCGCCGGCTGGCGCGCACCGAGGTCGTGATCTGCGCCGCGCCCGACTACCTCGACCGCCGTGGCCGGCCGACGCATCCGAGCGAACTCGCCGACCACGAGGCCGTGGTGCCGCCGCTCGCATCGATGCAGGGTGGACTGACGTTCTTCAGCGGCGAGCCCGGTGACGCCAGAGCCGAGGCCTACACGCTGCCGCGGTCGCGCCACCCGGCGCTGGCTACGACCCACATCGACACGATGTACGCCGCCGCGCTGGCCGGGCTGGGCGTGGCCGGGCTGCCGTCGTACGTGATCGAGGACGCGCTGGCCGAGCGTGCGCTGGAACGCGTGCTGCCGGCCTGGAGGCTGTTCGACGTCACGCTGTGGGCGGGCATGCCATCGCGGCGCCACCTGCCCGCGAGGACGCGGGCCTTCGTCGATTTCCTGCTCGAGATCTTCGGCGGCGAGGACGTCGACCCCTGGCTGGCCGCCGCCGGCTGCGCGACGACCGTCAGAACGTGAAGCCGGCCGCGACGCGGTGGCCGGACATCGGCTCGAGCAGGCGCAGCAGGGGCTTCAGCGGCGCGTAGCGCAGCGCGACCTTGTTCGCGTAGGCGAAGAAGCGCGGGAGGTCGGCGGCGTAGCGCGGCTTGCCATCGCGGTGCTTGAGGCGGCAGAAGATGCCCATCACCTTCAGGTGGCGCTGCAGGCCCATCCATTCGAGCGCACGCCAGAACTCGCCGAAATCGGCGTCCACCGGCAGACCCGCGCGGCGCGCGGCCTCCCACCAGCGCACGGCCCAGTCGAGTTCCTGCTCTTCGTCCCACGAGACGAACGCATCGCGCAGCAGGCTGGCCAGGTCGTAGGTGACGGGGCCGCCGACTGCATCCTGAAAGTCGAGGATGCCCGGCCCGCTGCCGCCCGGCAGCACCATCAGGTTGCGCGCCATCCAGTCGGCGTGCACGGCCACCACCGGCTGGGCCAGGGCGCTGGCAATGAGCTGCCCGCACACGCGTTGCCACAGCGCCTGCTGGGCCGCGTTCCAGTGCAGACCGAACTCGCGCTCGACGCACCAGACGGGGAACAGCGCCAGCTCGCTCGCCAGCAACGAGGCGTCGAACGGCGGCAGGGCCGCTGCCGGCACCCCACGCTGCCAGCGAACCAGGGCGTCGAGCGCCTCACGCATCAGGCGCTCGGCCTCGGCCGGGGGGCCCGCCTGCAGCGCGTCAAGGTAGACCAGCTCGCCGAGGTCGGACAGAAGCAGGAAGCCTTGCGCCACATCGGCGTGCAGCACTTGCGGCACCCGCAGGCCGGCAGCCGCGATCAGCCCCGCCATCTTCACGAAAGGCCGCACGTCCTCGTGCGGCGGCGGTGCGTCCATGACGATGAAGCTGCCGCGCTCACCCCGCACGCGCAGGTAGCGGCGGAAGCTGGCGTCGGCCGACGCCGGCGCGAGGCTGGCCGGGTCGAGGCCCTGTTGGGGCGCGATCGCGTCGATCCAGCGCGCGAAAGCGGCCTGGCGCCGAGCATCGGCCCAGGTGATCGGTGTGCGGTGGACCGTCATGGATAATCGATTCTACGAACCCGGCCGTGCCCTCCACCGCGCTCGCGCGCTTCCCGTCCCCGATGCGATTCACTTCGCTGGCCCTGGCGGCGGGCCTGTTCGTCGGCGGCGGCATCGCCTGCGGCGAACCCATCGCGGCGCCGCCCGCACCGGCGGCAAGCGCTGCCGCGACACCGTCGAGCGGCACCGTCGAGCTGCAAGCAAGTCCGTCCCTGCAGCCGCCACCGCGTGGCGACGCCGCCCGGCTGCTGCCCAGCGTGCTGCAGGCCAGGAGCATCCTCAGCCAGCCCGATTTCCTGACCCGTGCCGACGGCGATGCCGAGTTCAGGCGCGGTGGCCTCGTGATCGGCGCCGACCACCTCGCCTACGACGGTGCAAGGGACTTGGCGACCGCCCGCGGCAAGGTCCGCGTCAGCCGCGACGGCGCGATCTACAGCGGGCCCGAGATGCAGCTGCAGGTGCAGCGCTTCGAGGGCTTCTTCCTGCACCCGGAGTTCGATTTCCCGCAACTCGGCGCCGGCGGCAGCGCCGAGCGCATCGACTTCCTCGGCGGCACACGGTCGCGCGCCACCCAGGCCGAATACACCAGCTGCCCGCGTGAGGGCAGCGCCGAGCCGGACTGGCTGCTGCACGCCGACAGCGTCGAGCTGGACCTGGCGGCCAGCGAAGGCGTGGCCCGGGGTGCGGTGCTGCACTTCCTGGGCGTGCCGATCCTGGCCCTGCCGACGCTGAGCTTCCCGCTGTCGGACGCCCGACGCTCGGGCTGGCTGCCGCCGTCGATCGATACCGACAACCGCAGCGGCGTCGAGATCGCGCTGCCCTACTACTGGGACATCGCGCCAAACCGCGACGCCACCTTCACGCCGCGCGTGATCACCCGCCGCGGCTTCGGCTTGGACACCGAGTTCCGTTACCTGCAGCCGGGGACGCACGGGGCGGCGTCAATCGAGTGGCTCCCGTTCGACCGCCTCACCGGGACTTCGCGCGACGCGGTCCATTGGACCCACGACGGCCAGTTCGGCCCCGGTCTGCGCTTCAGCATGGACGCCGTGCATGTCTCGGACGACGGCTGGTGGAAGGACTTCCCGGACGCCACCCGCGGCCTCACGCCGCGCTTGCTGTCCCAGCGCGCGGCACTCGAGCGGCCCTTCAGCTTCGACGGCGGCGAGGGCCTGGTCTATGCCCGCTCCGAGGGCTGGCAGGTGCTGCAGGGCCTGCCGACCGACGCCGTGGTCGTGGCGCCTTACCAGCGCAGCCCGCAGATCGGGGTGCGGCTGGGTGGCGAGGCAATCGGCTGGCACTACGACGTCCAGAGCGAGTTCAACCGCTTCACGCTGCCCGGCGGGGACGCCGCACGCGCCGGCCGTCAAGGCGGCGCACGCTGGCATCTGCTGGGCGAGCTGAGCTATCCCTGGCGCGAGCCGGGTTGGTTCGTCGTGCCCCGGCTCAACGTCAACGCCGCCACCTACTACGGCGCCGGCCTGCTGCCCGGAGGCGATCGCAGCAGCCGCGCGATCCCGTCGTTCAGCGTCGACACCGGGCTCGAGTTCGAACGCCAGACCGAGGCCTTCGGCCGCGCGTTCGGCCAGACGCTGGAGCCGCGTGTGCTGTATGCGCTGACGCCCTACCGCGCGCAGAGCCAGCTGCCCGACTACGACGCAGCGGCCAAGGACTTCAACTTCAGCTCGATCTACAGCGTCAACCAGTTCTCGGGCGTCGACCGGGTCTCCGACGGCAACACGCTGACGGCCGGCTTCACGACCCGCTTCGTCGACGCCGCCAGCGGCGCCGAGGCCCTGCGGCTGGGGCTCGTGCAGCGCTATCTCTTCGGCACGCAGCGCGAGACGGCGCAGGCCGACGGCAGCCCCGACGGGCCGCCGACCGATCAGCGGCTGTCGGACGTGCTGCTGCTCGGCTCGACCAGCCTGTTGCCGCACTGGACGCTGGATTCGACGCTGCAGTACAGCCCCGACCAGAGGCAGTGGCAGCGCTCGATCGTCGGCGTGCGCTACGCGCCGGGGCCGTTCCGCACGCTGAGCGCCACCTACCGCTACACGCGCGGACTGACCGAGCAGGTCGAGCTCGGTTGGCAATGGCCGATCTGGTCGCGCCCCGGGGCGCCGATCACGCGGGCCGCGAGCCGCAGCAGCGCCCGCGCCAGCTGCGGCGGCACCTGGTATGCGGTGGGCCGCGTGAACTACAGCATGCTCGACAGCCGCGTCACCGACTCGGTGATCGGCACCGAGTACGACGCCGGCTGCTGGATCGCCCGCGTCGTCGCCGAGCGCCTGTCCACCGGCACCAGCGAATCGACCACACGGCTGATGTTCCAGCTCGAGCTGGTCGGCCTGTCGCGCCTGGGCTCCAACCCGCTCCAGGTCTTGAAGGACAATATCCCCGGTTACCGCCTGCTGAACGACGACCGCGGCGCCGGCTCGACCACCGATGACTCGCAGACCGCTCTCCCTCATGACTGACATCCGCCTTGGCTGGTCGCGCTTCGCACTGGTCGCCTTGCTGGCCGGCCTGCTGGGCGGCGGTGCGCCGGCCGCGACGCGCGATCGCGCCGACGCCCGCAATGGCGACTACATCGCGGTCGTCGTCAACCAGGAAGTGGTCACCGCAGGCGAGATCGACCGTCGCGTGCAGCGCGCGATCGCCGCTGCCGGGCCCGACGCCAAGCTGCCGCCGATGGCCGAGTTGCGGCGCCAGGCCACCGACGCGCTGATCGACGAGCGGGTGATGATCAGCAACGCCCGCGACAGCGGCATGCGGGTGGACGACGCCGAGGTCGATCGGGCGGTGCAGAGCATCGCGGCGCAGAACCAGATCTCGCTGGAGACCCTGCGCCAGCGGCTGATCGCCGAAGGCACCGACTACACTCGGTTCCGCGCCAACGTGCGCGACCAGATCATGATCGAGCGGCTGCGCGAGCGCGAGGTCTACCAGCGCATCAAGATCTCCGACGAGGACATCGACAAGTACCTCGCGCAGCAGCGCGCAGCGACGACCGGCGATGTGCCCACCGACATGGCGCAGATCCTGATCACGGTGCCCGAAGGCGCCGACGCCGCCACCGTGGCTGCGCGCCGCGCGCTGGCCGAGGCCGCGCTGGCGCGCGTGCGCAGGGGCGAGCCGTTCGCCGACGTGGCGCGCGAGGTGTCCGAAGATGGCAACCGCAAGGCCGGCGGCGAGATCGGCCTGCGTCCGGCTTCGCGCCTGCCCGATGTCTTCATCGAGGCCACCAAGGATCTGAAGGACGGCGAAATTGCGCCGCATCTGCTGCGCACCGGCGCGGGCTTCCATGTGCTCAAGCTGATCGAGCGCAAGGTCGCGCAAGTCGGCCACATCACGCAGACGCATGTGCGCCACGTGCTGCTGCGGACCTCGCCCGAACTCAGCGCAGCCGTCGCCGAACGGCGCCTGGCCGAGTACCGCCAGCAGATCGAAAGCGGCCAGCGAACCTTCGAGGAGATCGCCCGCAAGTACAGCGAGGATGGGTCGGCGGCCGCGGGGGGCGACCTCGGCTGGGCTTCGCCGGGGCTCATGGTGCCCGAGTTCGAGAGCGCGATGGACGCACTGCCGGTGGGCGGGCTGTCGCAGCCGGTGGTCTCCCGCTTCGGCGTCCACCTGATCCAGGTGCTGGACCGGCGCGACGTGGCGCTGGAGCCGCGCCAATTGCGCGAGCAGGCGCGCAACGTGCTGCGCGAGCAGAAGTTCGAGCAGGCGTACCTCGACTGGACCAAGGAGCTGCGCGCGCAGGCTTACGTCGAGTACCGCGAGCCGCCACAGTGACGCGTCGCCCGCCCGACGGGGCCCAAGGCGACGCCGGCAGAGCGGGTGGCTTCGGTCATCGCGCTCGCAAGCGCTTCGGACAGCATTTCCTGGCCGATCACGCCGTCATCGACCGCATCGTCGGCGCCATCGCGCCGCAGCGCGGCCAGACGCTGGTCGAGATCGGCCCCGGCCTGGGCGCGTTGACCGGCCCGCTGCTGGAGCGCTGCGGTGCACTCACCGTGATCGAGCTCGACCGCGACCTGGCTGCCCGCTTGCGCCGCCAGGCCGGGCTGACGGTGATCGAGGCCGACGTGCTGACGGTGGACTTCGGCGCGCTGGCCGATAGCGCCGGTGCCCGACTGCGCGTCGTCGGCAACCTGCCGTACAACATCTCGACCCCAATCCTGTTCCATCTGCTGCGCTTCGCCGAACGCGTGCAAGACCAGCACTTCATGCTGCAGAAGGAAGTCGTCGCCCGCATGGCCGCGACGCCGGGCGGCAGGGACTACGGGCGCCTGAGCGTGATGCTGCAGTGGCGCTACAGGATCGAGGCGGTGCTCGACGTGCCGCCGGCAGCCTTCGATCCGCCGCCGCGGGTGGATTCGGCCGTCGTGCGCATGGAGCCCCTGCCGCCGGACCCGGCGGTCGACGCACGGCGCCTGGGCGAGCTCGTCACGGTGGCGTTCTCGCAGCGCCGCAAGCTGCTTCGCCACACGCTCGGTCGCTGGCTCGAGCTGCACGGCCCGGGCGGCGACTTCGATCTGCAGCGCCGTGCCGAGGAGGTGCCGGTGGCCGAATACCTGGCGCTGGCGCGGCGGAGGCCCTAGAAAGACCGAAGCCCTCGCAAGCGAGGGCCCGGTGTCATCGCCTCCGCCGTGCCTGGCGGTGACCTTCAGCGCGCCTTCAGGCGGCGTTCAGCCAGGCGGCGGTGTCGAACGCACTGCTCATCAACGGCATGTTCATGCCGAAGTTGGGGTTGGTGCCGTTCTTGGGCACGACCTTGACCGCCGGCTTCGCTGCGGTCGTCTGGGCCACTTCCGTCGCCCGCTCCCATGACCCGATTTCCTGGGAGCGGGCTACTGAAAAGAATAGAAACACCTGAACGGTATTCGTCGTTCCCCCCAGTACTCGGCAGCGTCGCGAAAGACCTCGAGCAACTGCTCGCGCGCCTCGCGATCGAAGCGCGGGTTGTCGGGCAACTGCTCGAGCACGACCACGAAGCCCGGCTGCTGGCCGGCCTTGTGCACGAGGTCGGTCATGCAGTCGTACAGCGCATCCAGGTTCTTGCCGAAGTGCGGCGGGAACAGGAAGGCCTGGGCGATTCCCTCCAGCACTTCCTGCTTGGACTGCGCGGCCGACAGGTTGGCGTACAGGAAATGCTGGCCGGCGCTGGCCGCCGCCTGCATCAGGTCTTCGACGCGGTAGGCCCGGATGGCCTGGACGAGGTTGGGTCGGATGGTCTGCAACTCCATGGTCGCGATCCTCCTGGGGGAACGAAAAGACTCAGAACTCTGTGGACCGACGGTCATGGTTCGATGCGACGGAAGCTCGCGTAGTGGTCGTCGGTGTAGAAACAGCTTGCAGGCCGGGTCGGAGCGTGGCCGCCGCAGATGATGCGGCGTGCGCCCCGATCCCGGGCATGCGGTGTCTTGACGGTGTATTCCTGGTAATACCCACGTGGTGCACGCGGCAGCAGCCGTTCGCGGTTGCCAAACACCGAACCGTCCTTCTCATATGGAAAGGGCCCGCCGCTCAGGATCAGCCTGTAGGTGCTCTGCGCCTGCGGCGGCAAGGCCGCCAGGGTCACCGTCGACTGCGCTGCCAGCGACTGCGCCGGACGGGCTTCGGCGGACGGGACAACCGCGACACCGGCGGCCAAGCCGGATGCCACCACCACCGCAGCGCACCACTGGCGCATCGCCTGCCGCAGCGCGGCGCCCGACGAGGCCTTACCGGTCCAGAACACGGGTTAACCCTGAAAAATCAAACGGTAATGTTACCCGAGACCCCCTAAAAACTCAAGTAGTTGCCCAAGAATGGGGCAATGGCTCCTTTCATCAGTTGGCGCTCACACGCCATTGCCCTGGCGTTGAGCCGCCACTTTCGGTGCGCCACGCCCCGAGCCGGGAAGGGGGCGGCCGGTCTGGCGGTCGAAGGTCAGGCCGCAGGGCCCGACGTGCAGCCCGCCTCCCGTTGCCGAGCCCGCTCTCGCCTGCAGACGCTTGCTCTTCGGCCGGCGCACATCAAGCCGCAGGGCTTGCTGTGCGCCCGGCCTCGGCATCGGCGACCGTCAGGGCCGTCATGTTGACGATCCGACGCACGGTGGCCGACGATGTGAGCACATGCACCGGTTTGTCGGCGCCCAGCAGCACCGGCCCGATCGCGATGCCTCCACCGGCCGCCGTCTTGAGCAGGTTGTAGGCGATGTTGGCGGCGTCGATGTTGGGCAGCACGAGCAGGTTGGCCTCGCCTTGCAGGGTACTCCCGGGCATCAGCTTGCGCCGCTGCTCGGCATCGAGGGCGATGTCGCCGTGCATCTCACCATCGACCTCCAGCCAGGGCGCCTGCTCGCGCAGCAGGGCCAGCGTGTGTCGCATCTTGAGCGCGCTGGGATGGTCGCTGGTGCCGAAGTTGGAATGCGACAACAGCGCCACCTTGGGCGAGACGCCGAAGCGCAGCATCTCCTCGGCGGCCATCACCGTGATCTCGCACAGTTCCTCGGCGCTCGGGTCGGCGTTGACGTGCGTGTCCACCAGGAACACCTGCCGGCCGGGCAACATCAGGCCATTCATGCAGGCATAGACCTGCACGTTCTGCCGCGTGCGCGGGCTGCCGCCCTGGCGCTTGCCGATGACCTGGTCAATGTAGTGCAGGTGCTGCGCCGTCGTGCCCCAGGTGCCGCACAACATGCCATCGACCTCGCCCTTCTTCAGCAGCATCGAGCCGATCAGCGTCAGGCGGCGGCGCATCTCGATCTTCGCCACCTGCGCGGTGACACCCTTGCGCTCGGTCATGCGGTGGTAGGTCATCCAGAAGTCGCGGTAGCGGTGGTCGTCCTCGACGTTGACGACGTCGTAGTCCACCCCTTCCGTCAGCCGCAGGCCGAACTTCTCGACGCGGGCGGCGATGACCGCCGGCCGTCCAATCAGCGTCGGCCGCGCCAGCCCTTCATCGACCACCACCTGCACCGCGCGCAGCACGCGCTCCTCCTCGCCTTCGGCGTAAGCCACGCGCTTGTTCAGCGCCTGCTTGGCCTGGGTGAAGATCGGCTTCATCGTCGTGCCCGAGGCATAGACGAAGCTCTGCAGCTTCTCGCGGTAGGCGTCGAGGTCGGCGATCGGCCGCAGGGCCACGCCCGACTCCGCCGCGGCGCGTGCCACCGCCGGCGCGATCATCATCATCAGCCGGTGGTCGAAGGGCTTGGGGATCAGGTACTCGGGCCCGAACGACAGGGTCGCGCCGGCATAGGCCGCGGCCACGACCTCGCTCTGCTCGGCCTGGGCAAGTTCGGCGATCGCTTGCACCGCCGCGATCTCCATCGCGTCGGTGATCGTCGTCGCGCCACAGTCCAGGGCCCCGCGGAAGATGTACGGGAAGCACAGGACGTTGTTGACCTGGTTCGGATAGTCGGTGCGGCCGGTCGCGATGATCGCGTCGGGGCGCACGGCCTTCGCCAGATCGGGCGCGATCTCGGGCGTCGGGTTGGCCAGCGCAAAGATCAGCGGCTGCGGCGCCATCGTGGCCACCATCTCGGGCTTGAGCACGCCGCCGGCACTCAGGCCGAGGAAGATGTCGGCCCCCGGCATCACCTCGGCCAGGGTGCGCAGCGGAGTCTTCTGCGCGAAGACCGCCTTGTCGGCGTCCATCAGTTCAGTGCGGCCTTCGTAGACCACGCCGGCGAGGTCGGTGACCCAGACGTTCTCGCGCTTCAGGCCCAGCTTCATCAGCAGACCCAGGCAGGCCAGCGCCGCGGCGCCGGCGCCGCTGGCCACGAGCTTGACCTCGCTGAACGACTTGCCGACGACCTTCAGCGCGTTGAGGACGGCCGCGCCGACGACGATCGCGGTGCCGTGCTGGTCATCGTGGAAGACCGGGATCTTCATCCGCTCGCGCAGCTTGCGTTCGACGTAGAAGCAGTCGGGCGCCTTGATGTCCTCGAGGTTGATGCCGCCGAAGGTGGGCTCGAGGGCGGCGATCACCTCGACCAGCTTGTCGAGGTTGCGCTCGGCCAGCTCGATGTCGAAGACGTCGATGCCGGCGAACTTCTTGAACAGCACCGCCTTGCCTTCCATCACCGGCTTGGCCGCCAGCGGCCCGATGTCGCCGAGCCCCAGTACCGCGGTGCCGTTGGTGACCACACCGACGAGGTTGCCGCGGGCGGTGTAGCGGAAAGCGTTGGCCGGGTCGGCGGCGATCTCCTCGCAGGCTGCGGCCACGCCGGGGCTGTAGGC
Source organism: Betaproteobacteria bacterium (assembly GCA_037443665.1). Taxonomy (GTDB): domain Bacteria; phylum Pseudomonadota; class Gammaproteobacteria; order Burkholderiales; family Burkholderiaceae_C; genus Rubrivivax. The sequence continues at coordinate 49,182 of JBBINW010000014.1, read as the reverse complement.
CAGCGCGAGGTCGCGCTGGTTGACCATCTGCTTGGTCGCAGCGATGGCGATCTTGCCCGGGGTCGGAAACTCGTGGTATTCGAGCGCGGCCTTCCTGAGCTCGGCGGCTTTCTCTTGGGCGGTGGGCATCGCACGCGTCTCCTGGTCTGAACGGGCCCGGCTTCGGGCTTGGTCTCGTACCCTAGCACCGCCGCGGCGGGCGGGCGCGGATTCTAGGCGCCGGTGCGGCGGTGCCGGTCGCCCCGCCCCTTGGCCGAAAGCGGCGACACTTCACCTTCGTCATGTGCAGCATCCCCGCCTCGTCGATCCCGTCCCGCCGCGGCGGCGCATCGCCAGCGCCGCCCTGCCGCCGATGAACGGCGAATTCGACCTCATCGCGCGCCACTTCTCGCGCCCGGTCCGCCGCGCCGTGCTGGGCCCGGGAGACGACTGCGCGCTGCTGCAGCCGGCGCCGGGCATGCAACTCGCCGTGTCCTGCGACATGCTCGTCGAGGGCCGGCACTTCCTGTCCACGGTGGCGCCCGAGCACCTGGGCCACAAGGCGCTGGCGGTGAACCTGAGCGACCTTGCCGCCTGCGGCGCCGAACCCCTGGCCTTCACGCTGGCGCTGGCCTTGCCGCGCGCCGACGATGCGTTCCTGGCCCGGTTCGCGCAAGGCATGTATGCGCTGGCCGATGCGCAGGGCATCGAGCTCGTCGGCGGCGACACCACCGCCGGCCCGCTGAACGTCTGCATCACCGTGCTCGGCCAGGTCGCACCCGGCCAGGCCTTGCTGCGCAGCGGTGCGCGGCCCGGCGACGATCTGTGGGTCAGCGGCCGCCTGGGCGACGCGCGGCTGGCGCTGGAGGTATTCCGCGGCCGCGCGGCGCTGACAGGCTCGGATTTCGAGGCCGTCCGCATCGCGATGGAGCAGCCACAACCGCGGGTCGCGCTGGGCCTGTCGCTGCGCGGGCTGGCGACGAGCGCGATCGACCTCAGCGACGGTCTCGTCGGCGATCTCGGCCACGTGCTGCAGCGCTCGGGCGCGGCCGCGGTGGTCGAGGTCGATGCCCTGCCCTGCAGCGCCGTGCTCGCCGCCCAGCCGCGCGCGCTGCGATATGAATGCCTGCTTGCCGGGGGCGACGATTACGAGCTGCTGTTCACCGCGCCGCGCGAGCGGCGCGATGCGGTCGCTGCCGCAGGCGCGCGCAGCGGCGTGGCGGTCACGCGCTGCGGATGGATCGAAAGCGGGCGCGGCCTGCGCCTGCGCGACGCCGAAGGCAACGACCTGCCGGGTCGCTACCCGGGCTTCGACCATTTCGCGCCATGAACCCTGCCCGCCCCGGCGCCGGCTTCATGCTGGGCCATCCGGCGCGCTGGATCGCGCTCGGCTTCGGCAGCGGCCTGGCGCCGCGTGCGCCGGGCACGGTGGGCACGCTGTGGGCCTGGCTGGCGTTTCTGGTGCTCGGGCATTGGCTGAACGCCGTCGGCTGGGCGCTGGTCATCGGCGCTTCGCTGCCGCTGGGCCTGTGGGCCTGCACACGCACCGCACGCGAGATGGGCGTGGCGGATCCGGCCGCCGTGGTCTGGGACGAGGTGGTCGCATTCTGGATCGTGCTCTGGCTCGTGACGCCCGCGTCCTGGCTGACGCAGGGGGTGGCGTTTGCGCTGTTCCGCTTCTTCGACGCCGCCAAGCCCGGGCCGGTGGGTTGGGCCGATCGCCGCTACAAGCTGCAGCCGGGCGAAGCGATAGGCTGGCGCCAGGGCTGGGGCATCCTCTTCGACGATCTGGTGGCGGCCGGCTGTACGCTGCTGGCGATGGCCTTGTGGAGTCGCCTGTGGACCCCGTGAGCACGGAGCCTTTGGTGCCGCAGCTTGCCGACGCCTTGCGCGCCCGCGGCTGGCATCTGGCCACCGCCGAAAGCTGCACCGGGGGGCTGATCGCCGCCGCGTGCACGTCGGTGGCCGGCTCCAGCGACTGGTTCGAGCGCGGCTTCGTCACCTACAGCAACGCCGCCAAGACCGACATGCTGGGCGTGCCGGCGGCGCTCATCACCGCACATGGTGCCGTCAGCGAGGAGGTGGCGCGCGCGATGGCCGCCGGCGCGCTCCAGCGCGCGCCGGTGCAGCTCGCGGTGGCCGTGACCGGCATCGCCGGGCCCGGTGGCGCCGTGCCCGGCAAGCCAGTGGGCACCGTGTGGCTGGCCTGGGGCACGGCGCAGCGCATCCAGGCCGAGCGGCTGCAACTCGGCGGCGACCGCGCCGCGGTCCGCAGTGCGAGCGTGCGCCTCGCACTGCAGCGCCTGGTGCAGGCCGCCGGCGCCTGATCGAAGCGTGCGTCGCCGGCGACCGGCCGCCGGTGCCGGTCGCCGCGCCGGTCACTGCAGCGCGAGCACCCGGCGCACCGCCGCCGGCGCGAGCGACGGCGCCTGCAGCGCCATCAGCACCAGCCGGCGCAGCGCGTCCCACGGCTCGTGCGGCCAGTCCGGATGCCGCAGACCCTTGACGATGCCGTCGCAGATGCTGGCGGCCGCCAGCAGGTGCGCGAGCCGGTGGTCGGCCAGCGCCGGCAGCACGCGCTCGAACAAGCGCTCCTTCAGGCCCCACACACGCGCCTCGCGCAGCGCCAGCGGCAAGGGCCTGCCTTCGTCGAGCGCCGCACGGGCACGGGCCAGCGCACGCAGATCCTCGGCCAGCGACCAATGCACGAAGACCGGCGACTCGCCCTCGTCCTGCAGCGCACCGAGCACGCGCAGCGCGCGCGCGACCTGGCCGCCCCACACCGCTTCGGCAAGCTTGGGCGTGTCGTAGCGCGCGACGTCGAGCACAGCGGCCTCGATCTGCTCGAAGCTCAGCTCGCCGGCCGGGTGCAGCAGCGCCAGCTTCTGCAGCTCCTGGTGCGCCGCCAGCAGGTTGCCCTCAACACGGTCGGCGAAGAAGGCCAGCGCACGCTCGCCATCGGCGCCGGCCTGCACGCGCTGGCCCTGGCGCGCCAGGCGCTGGGCGAGCCATGCCGGCAGTGCCTTGCGCTCCAGCGTCTCCACGCGCAGGGTCACGCCCGCGTCGTCGAGCGCGGCGAACCACGCCGCCTTGCTCTGCTGGTAGTCCAGACGGGGCAGCTGCACGAGCGTGAACACGCCCTCGGACCCTGGAGCAATCTGTTTGCAGTAGCGCTGCAAGGCCTCGGATCCGTCCTTGCCCGGCTTGCCCGAGGGAATGCGGATCTCGATCAGCTGCGCCGCAGCGAACAGGCTCATCGCCTGCGCCGCGCCGAGCACGCCACTCCAGTCGAAGTGCGTGCCGCTGACGGTGAACACCTTGCGCTCGCTGCAGCCGGCCGCGCGCGCGGCGGCGCGGATCGCGTCGGCCGCTTCCTGCGCCAGCAGCGGTTCGTCGCCATGAATGGTGTAGAGCGGCTTCAGGCCGCGCGCCAAGTGGGCTGCGAGGTTTTCGGGGCGCAGCTGCATCGCCCGGCTCAGAGCGTGATCGCGGCCAGCCGCCGCAGCACCTGGAGCACGACGTCGGACTGCATGTCCTCGTACAGCGCAGCCTCTTCCTGTTCCTTGGCCAGCGCGAAGGTCTCGCTGTAGCTCATGTCGCGCGACAGCATCAGCTCGGTCTTGGGGATCAGCTCGCGGCCGCCGGGTGTGGCGGCGCGGAAGCTGAAGTTCAGTCGCAGCGTGAATTCGGTGACCTGTGCCGCGGCGGTGGAGGCGACGACGCTCTTGTCGCGGCGGTCGGCCAGGGCCCGGAGGATCACGTCGGCACGGTCGGGCGCCTCGAGCACGTGCACCTGCAGTACGAGCTGCCGCCGCAGCGCCTCGGCCAGCGGCGAGCGCGGCTCGAACCCCTGCAATGCGATGCTCACGAAGTGCAGCTTCGGCGCTCGCCGCAGCTCGAAGCCACAGCCGGCCAGCACCCAGGACCCGACGGTGGCCAGGCCCCCCAACGCGGCCAGGACGCGTCGGCGATCAGACAACGACGTTCACCAGCCGGCCCGGCACCACGATCACCTTGCGCGCGGGCTTGCCCTGCGCGAAACGGATGAACTCGGGCGCCGCCAGCGCAGCGGCCTCGATGACCGCATGGGTGGCATCGGCCGGCACGCGGATCGTCCCGCGCAGCTTGCCGCCCACCTGCAGCACGAGCTCGATCTCGTCGCACACCAGCGCCGCCTCGTCGACCGCGGGCCAGGGCGCCCGCGCGATCTCGCCGTGCCGCGACTCGAAGCCCATCGCGCGCCACAGCCCATGCGTGATGTGCGGCGCCGCCGGGAACAGGCTGCGCAGCAGGATGCCGAAGGCCTCGGCCAAAACGGCCGCGTCGGCGGCCGCCGCCTGATTCACGGCCGCGTCGGCGGCCGCCGCCTGATTCACGGCCGCGTCGGCAGCCGCCGCCGGATCCACGGCCGCGGCGGCCGCGCTGTCGGCCAGCCGGGCGCCCTCGATCGCGTTGAGCATCTTCATCGCGCCGGAGATCACGGTGTTGTACTGAATCCGTTCGTAGTCGTTGCTGACCTGGCGCAGCAGCAGGTGGATCTCGCGCCGCAGCGCCACTGCGGCAGCACTTGCGCCGGCCACCGTGGCCGGCGCCGCGGCCACGCTCGGCGCCAGCTTGACGCCCGTGGCCCACAGCCGGCGCAGGAAGCGGAACGAGCCCTCGGCACCGCTGTCGCTCCACGCGGCGCTCTGGTCGGGCGGGCCGGCGAACATGGTGAACACGCGCGCCGTGTCGGCACCGAAGCGGGCGATGATGTCGCGCGGCTCGACGACATTGTTCTTGCTCTTGGACATCTTCTCGATGCCGCCGAGATGCACCGGCAGGCCGTCGACCTTGGCCGTGGCGCCCACGGCTTGGCCGCGGTCATCGTGAGCGACCTCGACCTCGCTCGGGTAGAACCAGCGCCTCTTGCCAGTCTCGTCCTCCCGGTAGTAGCTCTCGTTGAGCAGCATGCCCTGCGTGAACAGCTTGCGGAACGGCTCGCCGAACGTGATCAGGCCGAGGTCGCGCATCGCCTTGGTCCAGAAGCGCGCGTACAGCAGGTGCAGCACCGCATGCTCGATGCCACCGATGTACTGGTCCATCGGCATCCAGGCCTCGACCCGCGAATCGACCATGGCCGGGCTGCCGGGGCAGCAGTAGCGCATGACGTACCAGGCGCTGTCGACGAACGTGTCCATCGTGTCGGTCTCGCGCCGTGCCGGCTTGCCGCATTGCGGGCAGGCGACGTTGACGAACGACGCACACTTGTTCAGCGGGTTGCCGCTGCCGTCGGGCACCAGGTCCTCGGGCAGCAGCACCGGCAGGTCGCGCTCGGGCACCGGCACGCTGCCGCAGGCTTCGCAGTGGATGATCGGGATCGGCGTGCCCCAGTAGCGCTGGCGGCTGATGCCCCAGTCGCGCAGGCGCCAGGTGGTCTTCTTCTCGCCCAGCCCGAGCTCGGCCAGCGCGGCGGCGATCGCATCGACCGCCGGCTGGTAGCGCAGGCCGCTGTAGTTGCCCGAGTTGACGGTGATCCCGAGCGCCTTGTCGGCGTACCAGTCCTGCCAGCGGTCGTAGCTGTAGTGCTCGCCGTCGACATGCACCACCTGCAGCATGTCCAGGCCGTACTTGCGGGCGAAAGCGAAGTCGCGCTCGTCGTGCGCCGGCACGCCCATCACGGCGCCGTCGCCGTAGCCCATCAGCACGTAGTTGCCGACCCACACCGGCACCGGCTGCTCGGTCAGCGGGTGGATCACCGACAGGCCCAGCGGCCGGCCTTCCTTTTCCTTCAGCGCCAGTTCGGCCTCGGTGGTGCCGCCCTTCTTGCATTCCTCGATGAAGGCGGCGACGTCGGGGTCGCGCAGCGCGGCATGCGTGGCCAGCGGGTGCTCGGGTGCCACGGCGCAGAAGGTCACGCCCATGATCGTGTCCGCGCGCGTCGTGAACACGTACATCCGGCCCTCCTGTATCGGCACGCCATCGTCGCCCCGGATGTCGTGCGTGAAGGCGAAACGCACACCCTCGCTCTTGCCGATCCAGTGCTCCTGCATCAGGCGCACGCGTTCGGGCCAGCCTTCGAGGTAATGCGGGTGCGTGCTGTCGTTGACGCCGGCCAGCAGTTCCTCGGCGTACTGCGTGATTGCGAGGTAGTAGCCGGGGATCTCGCGCTTCTCGACGACGGCGCCGCTGCGCCAGCCGCGGCCGTCGACGACCTGCTCGTTGGCGAGCACGGTCTGGTCCACCGGGTCCCAGTTGACGACCTGCGTCTTCTTGTAGGCGATGCCCTTCTCGAGCATCTTGAGGAAGAACCACTGGTTCCAGCGGTAGTAGTCGGGGTCGCAGGTGGCGAGCTCGCGGCTCCAGTCGAAGGACAGACCCAGCGGCTGCATCTGCGCCTTCATCTCGGCGATGTTGGCGCGCGTCCACTGCGCCGGCGGCACGCCGTTGTCGATCGCCGCGTTCTCGGCCGGCAGGCCGAAGGCGTCCCAGCCCATCGGCATCAACACGTTCATGCCCTTCATGCGAAGGTAGCGCGCCAACATGTCGTTGATGGTGTAGTTGCGCGCATGGCCCATGTGCAGCCTGCCGCTGGGGTATGGCAGCATCGAGCAGGCGTAGAACTTCGGCGCCGGGTTGTCCTCGGTGACGCGGTAGGCGTCGGTCGCGGCCCAATGCGCCTGCGCGGCAGCTTCGACTTCGGCGGGTACGTACTTTTCGTTCATCCGCCGGATTCTACGGAGCGCCTACCTCGCCGGCGGCGCTTCCGTGACCAGGCCGACGCGGCTGAGCCCGGCCTCCTGCACCCAGCCGATCAACTCGGCCACGCGGCCATAGGGTACGCGGCTGTCGGCGCGGAGCTGCACCTCGGTGGCAGGGTCGCGCTGAGCGGCCTCGCGCGCACGCTGCATGACCTGCTCGCGCGCGCCGGCACCATCGAGCGGCCTGTCACCGATGTAGACCCGGCCCTGACCGTCGATGGCCAGGGCGATGAATGCCGGGGCATCTGAGGCCGCCGCGCTCTCGGCCTTGGGCAGGTCAAGCTTCAGGCTGGTGCCCAGCAGCGGTGCGGTGACGATGAAGATCACGAGCAGCACGAGCATGACGTCGATCAGCGGCGTCATGTTGATCTCGCTCATCGGCTGCGCGCCGGGGTTGCGCTCCAGGCGTCCGAAGGCCACGGTCAGCCTCGGCGGGGTTCCGCTGCCCCGCCTCCGGGTCCGCAATGCGGCCCCTCTGGAGGCAGCGAGCGCAGCGGGCTCGGGGCGCCGACATCGAGCATCATCTCGCGCAGGTCGTGGGCGAACCCCTCGAGTTCGGCCTCGCAGGCCGCGACCCACTTGCCGAACACGTTGTAGGCCAGCACCGCGGGCACCGCAACGGCGATGCCCGTGGCCGTCATGATCAGCGCCTCGCCGATCGGGCCGGCGACCTTGTCGATGCCGACGTTGCCGGCCGCGGCGATCCCCGCCAGCGCGTGGTAGATCCCCCAGACGGTGCCGAACAGCCCGACGAAGGGCGCGGTGCTGCCGATCGAGGCCAGCAGCACCTGGCCGAACTGCAGGTGCGCCAGGCCGCGATGAAGCGCGTCGCGCAGGCGCCGCGTGAGTTGCGACGCCGTCTGGCCCGCGGTTTGCAGCGTGCCGGCCTGCGGCAGCGCCGCAGCCGCTTCCAGCAGCGGCAGCAACACACGCTCGCGGTCGAGCGTGGCCAGCCTGGCGCGTCCTTCGTCCAAGCCGGCGGCATCCCAGAACGCCGGCACCGCGCGTGCGATGTCGCCCGCAGCGCGGCGCAGCAGCCAGCCCTTCCACAGGATCAGCACCCAGGCCGCGACCGACATCGCCAGCAGCAGCAGCACGACGGCGCGGCCGACGCCATCGCTGCCGCCCCAGAACTCAGACAGGCCCTGCAACGCAACCCCGCGAACGCCGGACGGTCGCCGCGGCCCGCGCGACGGCGGTCGCGCGCGCGCCCCCCCGTCTCATGTCTTCAGGCCAAGCACGTCGTCCATGCCGTACAGGCCCGGCAGGCGCCCGGCCAGGAAGCGCGCCGCGCGCAGGCTGCCGTCGGCGTAGTTGGCGCGGCTGCCGCTCTTGTGGCTGATCTCGATGCGCTCGCCGGTGCCGGCGAACATGACCGTGTGCTCGCCGACGATGTCGCCGCCACGCAGCGTGGCGAAACCGATGCTGCCACGCGGGCGCTCGCCGGTGTGTCCGTGGCGCGCAAACACGCCGTGGGTGGCCAGATCGACCCCGCGCGCCCGCGCCAGCACCTCGCCCATCGCCAGCGCGGTGCCGCTGGGCGCATCGACCTTGTGCCGGTGATGTGCCTCGAGCACCTCGATGTCGTAGCCCTCGCCGAGCGAGCGCGCCGCCATCTCGAGCAGGCGCAACATCACGTTGACGCCGACGCTCATGTTGGGCGCGAAGACGATCGCGATCTGCAGGGCGGCGGCCGCTATCTCGGCCTTCTGCGCGGGCGTGAAGCCGGTGGTGCCGATGACCATGCGCACGCCGAGTTCTCGGCACTGCGCCAGGTGCGCCAGCGTCCCCTCGGGGCGGGTGAAGTCGATCAGCACGTCGGCAGCCGCCAGACCGCGTCGCAGGTCGGCGGTGATCGCCACCCCGCTCGCGCGGCCGGCGAAAGCGCCGGCGTCGTGGCCGAGGACCGGGCTGGCTTCGACGTCGAGCGCGCCCGAGAGCCGGCAGTCGCTGCTGGCGAGGACGGCCTCGATCAGCATCCGGCCCATGCGGCCCCCGGCGCCGGCCACGGCGACATTCAGCATAACGATCCGCGCGCAGTGGCCATCTTCGACTCGGCCGCCTGCCGGCCAGCGCTGCCGCTCATCCCTGCTCGAGCGGCGGGTAGTCGCGCACCGGGCCCGCGGGCTCCGGCGGCGGCGGCGGTTGCTTGGGCGGCGCCGGCAGGGCGGCGCGCTCTTCCTCGCTCAACTCGAGCTTGGGCGTGCGCCGATCCTTGAAGCGGCTGATCGAGGCGACGAAATCGCGCTCGGAGGGCAGCTCGGGCGCCTCGACCTTCTTCACGACGTTGCCGTCGAAATAGACGATCACGCTGCGCCGCTGCAGGGCGGCGCCGGGGCGGCGCAGCGTGAAGATGTAATCCCAGCGGTCGGCATGGAAGGGGTCGGCGAGCATCGGGGTGCCGAGGATGTCGCGCACCTGCACCCGCGACAAGCCGGGCTTGAGCAGCGCCGCCTGCTCCTGGGTCACCACGTTGCCCTGCACGATGTCGATCCGGTACGGCGTGATCAGGCCGATGAAGCTGTCGGTGCTCTGCAAGGACGCGCAGCCGGACAGCGCCGCAGCGGCCGCCAGGGTCACCAGGTTAGGAAGGGTTCGTCGCATCGGCTCGGCGGTCGGCAGGGCTGGCGGTACACGGGTCGTGTCCAGCTGGCTATGATCGATCCATTCTACCGAGGGCGCGGGTGCCGGCCGGCGCCAGGGCAGGAACGACCAGCCAGACAAGGGCGCGCCATGACGCAGGTGGATGAACTCAAGAGCAGCGGCCTGAAGGCCACCTTGCCACGGATCAAGATCCTCGAGGTCTTCCAGCGCACCGAGCGCCGCCACATGACGGCCGAGGATGTCTTCAAGGCGCTGCTCGCCGAAGGCGCCGACATCGGGCTGGCCACCGTCTATCGGGTGCTGATGCAGTTCGAACAGGCCGGGCTGCTGACGCGAAGCAACTTCGAGTCGGGAAAGTCGGTCTTCGAGCTCAACGAAGGCCACCACCACGACCACTTGGTCTGCCTGGACTGCGGCCGCGTCGAGGAATTCTTCGACGCCGAGATCGAGCAACGCCAACGTGGCATCGCGGTGGCGCGCGGCTTTGAGTTGCAGGCGCATTCGCTGGCGCTGTACGCACGCTGCACGAAGACCGATTGCATGCACCGGCAAAAGCACGGGCCTGCCTGATCCGCCGCCGTCGCCGCGCCGCCCCCACGAGCCGAATCGCGGCGCGCGATCCTCAGGCTGGGTCGCTCCGCTCCATGGCCGCCTGGTGGCGGCGGATGAACTCCTGGTAGGTGTCGATGCCGCGCAGTTGCAGCACGGTGTTGCGAACTGCGGCCTCGACCAGCACGGCCAGGTTGCGGCCGGCATCGACCGCGATCACCACCTTGCGCACCGGCAGGCCCAGGATCTCCTCGTACAGCGGCTCGTAGGGCAGACGCTCGAACTCGCGTTCCATCGTCTCCTTGCGCACCAGGTGCACGAGCAGGTGCACCTTCATCTTCCTTCGCACCGCGGTCTCGCCGAAGATGGCCTTGATGTCGAGCAGGCCGATGCCGCGCACCTCGAGCAGGTTTTGCAGCAGGTCGGGGCAGCGGCCCTCGAGCGAGGTCTGCGAGATGCGGTAGATGTCGACCGCGTCGTCGGCGACGAGGCCGTGGCCGCGCGAGATCAGCTCCAGCCCGAGTTCGCTCTTGCCGAGGCCCGATTCGCCGGTCAGCAGCACGCCCAGGCCGAGGATGTCCATGAACACGCCGTGGCGCGTCAGCCGCTCGGCGAAATGCTGCCCAAGGTAGCCGCGCACGACGTCGATCACGTGGCCGGCCGACTCGCCGGTGACGAACAGCGGGATCTCGGCGCGCTCGCACATGGCCACCAGGCGATCGGGCGGCGTCTCGCCGTCGGCGACGATCAGGACCGGCGGCTCCAGCGCCACGATGCGCGAGATGCGGCGCTCCTGGTCCTCGGGCACCGCGACCGACAGGTACGCCACCTCGCGCCGGCCGACGATCTGCACGCGGTAGGGGTGGATGTAGTTCAGGTAGCCGACCAGGTCGGCCGCCGACCGCGCCTCGCGCACCGCGGCGTCGTCGAAGCGGCGCTCGGGGTGGGCGTGGCCGGCGATCCACTCCCAGTGCAGTGCCTCGCGGTGGGCCTCGAAGAGCCCTTCGGCGCTGATCGACGTGGGTTTCATCGGGCCGCCGGCGGCCGGCTCAGGCCACCGATTTGAGCGGTTCCCAGTCGGAGATCAGCTTGTGCACGCCGGCGGCGTCGGGCTCGGTCTTCAGGCGTTCGCGCAAAGACCGGTCGGAAAGCATCTCGGCGATCTCGGAGAGGATCTCCAGGTGGCGCTGGGTGGCCGCCTCGGGCACGAGCAGGAAGATCAGCAGCGAGACCGGCTCGTCGTCGGGGGCGTCGAACGGGATCGGCTGCAGCACACGCAACACCGCTGCCAGCGGATTCTTCAAGCCCTTGATCCGGCCGTGCGGGATCGCCACTGCGTGGCCCAGCCCGGTGGAGCCCAGGCGTTCGCGCGCGAAGAGGTTGTCGGTGACGATGCTGCGGGCGATCGAATGCTGGTTCTCGAACAGCAGCCCGGCCTGCTCGAAGACACGCTTCTTGCTTGTGGCATCGACGTCCACCAGCACGTTGGCGGCAGGCAAGATCGCGGCAAGTCGATTCATCGGGCCAGTCCTTCCCGCCGCAGACTGCGGGCCGCGCGGCGAACGAGGGCGTTACTGAAGCGGTCGATGATAGTCCCCGTGTCGCGCCGCCCGGGATAGCGCAGGACCCCGAAACGCGTGGGATTCGCCCGGATTGCGGCGCCGCAGCAACACCGCGCAGAATGGAGAACGGCCCCGAAGGGCCGTGGTGCAACTTGCAGGGGCTTGGGGCAGCTAGGCCACGCCGGCGTCGATGCGCTTGGGCGACTCGTGGTGGTGGTTCTGCAGGCGGTCCTTGTGGCGTACGACTTGGCGGTCGAGCTTGTCCATCAACTGGTCGATCGCGGCATACAGATCCTCGTGCGCCTGCTCGACGAAGATGTCGCGGCCCTTGACATGCAGCGTGACCTCGGCCTTCTGCCTTCGTTCCTTCTCCTTGAGCTTTTCGATCGTCAGCAGCACGGTGACGTCGACGACCTGGTCGAAGTGCCGGGTCACGCGATCCAGCTTTGTGAGCACGTACTCATGCAAAGCGGGGGTGACTTCCAGGTGATGTCCGCTGATCGTCAAGTTCATCAGAACCTCCTTTGCGAGGGGTGGGGCCGATAAGCCGGCGCACATGCCGCCGGCAGGAGTGGAAGGGGAAGGAAGGGGGGAGGGGGATCGGAACGCAGAGGCGCGAGCGAGGCAAGGGTGCGATTCGGCCAGACGCCGTGCGGGCCAGTGTGCACCCGTTGCCCTTCGCTGACAAGCGGGCCCACCGGTCGCATTCACCCCCCCCTTTCGCGGTCATCGGCTTATGCTGGCACGCCATCCGCTTTGCTGCTGCGCACCATGGATGCCCACCCACCGCTCTTGATCCGCCATGCCACGCTGCCCGACGGCCGCAACGACGTCGACCTGCTGGCGGTCGAGGGCCGCATCGCCGCCATCGGCCCGGCGCTGCCGGCGCCGGCCGGCGCGGCGGCCATCGACGCGCAGGGATGGCTGCTCAGCCCGCCCTTCGTCGATGCCCATTTCCACCTCGACGCCACGCTCAGCCACGGCCTGCCGCGCGTGAACGCCAGCGGAACGCTGCTCGAAGGCATCGCGCTGTGGGGCGAGCTCAAGCCGCTGCTGACCGAGGAGGCGATCGCCGAGCGCGCACTGCGGTACTGCGACTGGGCGGTCGCGCGCGGTCTGCTGGCGATCCGCTCGCACGTCGATGTCTGCGACGACCGGCTGCTGGCGGTGCGGGCCTTGCTGGAGGTCCGGCGCCGGGTCGCACCCTACCTCGACCTGCAGCTGGTGGCCTTCCCGCAGGACGGCGTGCTGCGCACGCCCGGAGCCTGGGCCAACCTGAAGCGCGCGCTCGACCTGGGCGTCGAGATCGTCGGCGGCATCCCGCACTTCGAGCGCACGTACGAGCAAGGCAGCGAGAGCGTGCGGCTGCTGTGCGAACTGGCGGCCGAGCGCGGACTGCGCGTGGACATGCATTGCGACGAGAGTGACGACCCGCAGTCGCGCCACATCGAAACCCTGGCCTTCCACACCCGGCGCCTGGGTCTGCAGGGCCGCGTCACCGGCTCGCATCTGACGTCGATGCACTCGATGGACAACTACCACGCGAGCAAGCTGATACCGCTGATCGCCGAGAGCCAGGTCCATGCGGTGGCCAACCCGCTGATCAACATCACGCTGCAGGGTCGCCACGACAGCTACCCGAAGCGCCGCGGCATGACCCGCGTGCCCGAGCTGATGGCCGCCGGCGTCACCGTCGGCTTCGGCCACGACTGCGTGATGGACCCCTGGTACGCGCTGGGGTCGGCCGACATGCTCGAGGTCGCGGCGATGGGTCTGCACGTGGCACAGATGACCTCGATGACGGCGCAGCGCCAGTGCTTCGAAGCCGTCACCGTCAACAACGCCGCGATCCTCGGGCTGCAGGGTTACGGCCTGGCGCCGGGCTGCCGCGCCGATTTCGTGCTGCTGCAGGCGCGATCGCCCACAGATGCGATCCGGCTGCGGGCCCAGCGCCTGCTGGTGGTGCGCGGCGGCACCGTCGTGTCGCGCATGGCGCCGGCCACCGCCGAACTGAGCCTGCCGGGACGCGGCGATGGCCGGGCCTTTCACGTGGATTTCACGCGACAGGTCTGGCCCACGCCGGGCAGGCCCGCTGGCTAGAATCGATTCGCCCCAGGGAAGACCCTCACAAGATTGCCTCAACAATGAAACTCGTCGGTTCACTCACCAGCCCTTACGTGCGCAAGGTACGCGTCGTGATGGCCGAGAAGAAGCTCGACTTCGAACTCTTGCTCGAGGACGTCTGGGAGAGCGACGCCATCCTCAAGAGCAACCCGCTGGGCAAGGTGCCGTGCCTGGTGATGGAGGGCGGCGAGGCGGTATTCGACTCGCGGGTCATCGTCGAGTACCTCGACACCCTCTCGCCGGTGGGCAAGCTGATCCCGCCCTCCGGCCGCGAGCGGACCGAGGTTCGCACCTGGGAAGCGCTGGCCGACGGCCTGCTCGACGCCAGCATCCTGGCGCGCCTGGAAGCCACCTGGAAAGGCCGCACGGACCAGCAGCGCTCCCAGGCCTGGATCGACCGCCAGATGAGCCGCGTCAGCGCGGTGGTCAAGGCCTTCGCCCAGGGTCTGGGCGACAAGCCCTTCTGCGCCGGCAACCATTTCACGCTCGCCGACGTGGCCACCGGCTGCGCCTTGGGCTACCTCGATTTCCGCTTCGCGCAGATCGACTGGCGCGGCGAATACCCGAACCTGAAACGCCTGTACGACAAGCTCGCGGCGCGGCAGAGCTTCATCGACACGGCGCCGCCGGTGGCCTGAAGCATCAGGCGGCAGCCCGCGGGCTGTCGCTGCGCGCGGCCTGGAAGCTGTTGCTGCGCGCCAGAGGCCAGTACAGCTCGAAGACCTTGTATGGCCACGCACCGCGGCCCTGGCTGGCCGCCAGCAGCGAGCCCGCCTCGACGAAAGGCAGGACGTTGGCCAGCAGCCGCACGTCATGGGTGTCCAGCCGGCGCACGATGTGGCTGGCGCTGATCTGCGACGGGTGTTCCAGCCCAGCGGCCTGCACCAGCTCCTTCAGCGCGTGCAGCGTGTTCTGGTGGAAGCGCCAGACGCGCTCGGTCTTGTCGGGCACCACCAGCGCCTGCTGGCGCTGGGCGTCCTGCGTCGTCACGCCGACCGGGCAGCTGCCCGTGTGGCAGCTCTGCGACTGGATGCAGCCGAGCGCGAACATGAAGCCGCGCGCGGCATTGCACCAGTCCGCGCCCAGCGCCACGTTGCGCGCGATGTCGAAGGCGCTGACGACCTTGCCGGCACAGCCGACCCTGATCCGCTCGCGCAGGTTCAGGCCCACCAGCGTGTTGTGGACCAGCATCAGCCCTTCCTGCAGCGGCGCACCGACATGGTCGGTGAACTCCAGCGGCGCCGCCCCGGTGCCGCCCTCGGCGCCATCGACGACGATGAAGTCGGGCAGCAGCCCGGTCTCCAGCATCGCCTTGGCGATCGCGAACCATTCCCACGGGTGGCCGATGCACAGCTTGAAACCGGTGGGCTTGCCGCCGGAGAGCGTTCGCAGCCGCTCGACGAACTGCAGCAGTTCCACTGGCGTGGCGAAGGCGCCGTGGCGCGCCGGGCTGATGCAGTCCACGCCCACCGGCACGCCGCGTGCGGCGGCGATCTCGGCCGTCACCTTCGGCCCCGGTAGCACACCGCCGTGGCCCGGCTTGGCACCCTGGCTGAGCTTGATCTCGATCATCTTCACCTGCGGCTCGCGCGCATGGGCGGTGAAGCGCTCCTCGCTGAAGCTGCCATCGGGGTTGCGGCAACCGAAGTAGCCGCTGCCGATCTCCCAGATCAGGTCGCCGCCGTGGACGCGGTGGTGGGCGCTGATCGAGCCCTCGCCGGTGTCGTGGGCGAAGTTGCCCCGCCGCGCGCCGCCGTTGAGGGCCAGGATCGCATTGGCGCTCAGGGCACCGAAGCTCATCGCCGAGATGTTGAACACGCTGGCGCTGTAGGGCTGGGTGCACGAGGTGCCGCCGTTGCCGATCGTGACGCGGAAGTCGTGGCTGGCGACCTGGCTCGGCGCCATCGAATGGTTGATCCACTCGTAGCCACTGCCCTGCACGTCGAGCTGGGTGCCGAAGGGTCGGTTGTCGGCGTCGCCCTTGGCGCGCTGATAGACCAGGCTGCGCTGCGCGCGAGAGAACGGCATCGCCTCGGTATCGCTCTCGATGAGGTACTGCCGGATCTCGACCCGCACGAACTCGAACAGGAACCGGATGTGCCCGATCACCGGGTAGTTGCGCAGCACCGAGTGGCGCTGCTGCTGGGTGTCGCGCCAGCCCAGCGCGACCAGGAACAGGCACACGAGCGCGCCCGGCCCGCCGCGGCCGAAGGCCACGTAGGTGAATCCGAGCAGCAGCAGGCCGATGCCGCTGGCCAGCCAGGCCGTGTAGCGCACCGGGAAGTGGCGGTCGATCCTGCGCAGCCATTCGAACATGTCGGCTCCCCTCGCGTTGCCCCGGCGCATGGTAGCCATCGCCCTGCGGGCGCGGTGCCGCGAACAACCCGGTGTTTGCCCGCCCGGACCGTGCCTCAGCCGAAGAACGCGTGCAGCGCCGCAGCCGTCTCGGCCGGCAGTTCCTCAGGGATGAAATGTCCCGCCGGCAGCAGGCGCCCGCTCACGGGACCGGCGCATTGCGCGCGCCACAGCGCCAGCGGGTCGAACAGCCGGTGGACCACGCCGCGCTCGCCCCACACCACGAGCAGGTCGCAGGCGATCCTGTCACCGGCGGCGCGCGAGACGCTGTCGTGCTCGAGGTCGATGCCGGCGCTGGCGCGGTAGTCCTCGCACGCGCCGTGGATCGCCTCGGGGGTGCAGAAGCAGCGCTCGTAATCGGCCAGGGCGTCGGGTTCGACGTGCCCGAGCCCCGCGCTGCCCCAGCCGCCGAGCTTGGCGTGCAGGTAGTCCCTCGCGCAGCCTTCGATCATCTTCTCGGGCAACGGGAAGGGCTGGATCAGGTGGAACCAGTGGTAGTACGCCCTGGCGAAGTCGAAATCGGTGGCCGCGTACATGTCCAGCGTCGGCGCGATGTCGATCACGCACAGCCGACCCACCGATTCCGGATGGTCCAGCGCCAGCCGGTGCGCGACGCGGCCACCGCGGTCATGGCCGGCGACACCGAAGCGCGCATGGCCGAGCGCGGCCATCAGGCGCACCAGGTCCAGTGCCATCGCCCGCTTGCTGTACTCGGCATGGTTGGCCGCGCCGACGGGCTTGGCGCTGTCGCCGTAGCCGCGCAGGTCGGGCAGCACGAGGCGGAAGTGAGGTGCGAGCCGCCGCGCCACCCGCTGCCACATCGCGTGCGTCTGCGGGAATCCATGCACCAGCAGCAGCGGCGGCGCGTCGACGGGGCCACCGATGCGCGCACGGACGCGGATGCCGCCGAGGTCGAGATCGCGCACCTCGAAACCGTCGAACCAGGACGCCGGGCTGCTCATCAGGCGCAGCATAGCGCGGGCGCGTCGCCGCACCGGCGCTGGCTATACTGCGCGCCCTCGGCGCCGATTTGTCCGACTTGCGGGCGCTCTCAACAAATGCCGCTAAGGGGGACACCGCCCGTCCGGTGCCCGCCTGAGAAGCGGCACCGGGTCCGTCGTCCGATGCCTTCCCTCGGTCTGGTCAGCGCGCAGCAGATGCATTTCAGCGAGCCCCTGCCGCTGCGCAGCGGCGCCGTGCTGGCCGACTATTCGCTCGCCTACGA
This sequence comes from Betaproteobacteria bacterium, assembly GCA_037443665.1. Taxonomy (GTDB): domain Bacteria; phylum Pseudomonadota; class Gammaproteobacteria; order Burkholderiales; family Burkholderiaceae_C; genus Rubrivivax. The sequence continues at coordinate 32,044 of JBBINW010000014.1, read as the reverse complement.
GACCTACGGCACGCTGAACGCCGCCAGCAGCAACGCCGTGCTGGTGTGCCACGCGCTCAACGCCAGCCACCACGTGGCCGGCGTCGATGCAGCCGGCGCGAAAGGCTGGTGGGACAACCTGGTCGGCCCGGGCAAGCCGCTGGACACCGACCACTTCTTCGTCATCGGCGTCAACAACCCGGGCTCGTGCTTCGGCTCCACCGGCCCGATGCATGCCAACCCGGCCACCGGGCGCGCCTGGGGAGCGGACTTTCCGGTGCAGACGGTAGAAGACTGGGTCGATGCCCAGGCGCGCCTGCTGACGCGCCTGGGCATCGAGCGACTCGCCGCGGCCATCGGCGGCAGCCTGGGCGGCATGCAGGCGCTGGCGTGGGCGCTGCGCCACCCGGCGCGGGTGGGCCATTGCATCGCCATCGCCACCGCGCCGAAGCTGTCGGCGCAGAACATCGCCTTCAACGAGGTCGCGCGACGCGCGATCGTCACCGACCCCGACTTCCACGGCGGCCATTTCTACGAGCATGGCGTGGTGCCCGGGCGCGGCCTGCGCGTGGCGCGGATGATCGGCCACATCACCTACCTGGCGGAGGACGCGATGGACAGCCGCTTCGGCCGCGCACTGAAGGCCGATGCACTGGCCTACAGCACGCAGGAGGTGGAGTTCCAGATCGAGAGCTACCTGCGCCACCAGGGCGAAAAGTTCAGTGCCTACTTCGACGCCAACAGCTACCTGCTGATCACGCGCGTGCTCGACTACTTCGACCCCGCCGCCGACCATGGCGGCGACCTGGCACGCGCCTTCGCCGCCGCGCGCGACAACCGCTTCCTGCTCGTCAGCTTCGCCACCGACTGGCGCTTCTCGCCGGCGCGCTCGCGGGAGATCGTCAAGGCGCTGGTGGACAACCGCATCGCCGTCAGCTACGCCGAGATCGACGCCCCGCACGGGCACGACGCCTTCCTGCTCGAGGACCCACGCTACCACGGCGTGCTGCGCGCCTATTTCGAGCGCATCGCCGCCGAGGCCGCCGGCGCCGCGCGCCGGGCCGCCACCGGGCCGGCAGGCATGCCGTCGGGCGGAGGCCCCGCGTGAGCGAGCGCAAGGACCTCGAGCTCATCGCCGAGCTCGTGCCGCCGGGCAGCCGCGTGCTCGACCTCGGTTGCGGCAACGGCGAGTTGCTGGCGCACCTGCGCGACCGCAGGGGCTGCAGCGGCTACGGGATCGAGATCGCCGACGCCAACGTGCTGGCCTGCGTGCAGCGTGGCATCGACGTCATCCAGCTCAACCTCGAGGACGGGCTGGCACTGTTCGACGACCGCAGCTTCGACGTCGTGCTGCAGCTCGACACGCTGCAGCACCTGCGCCACACCGAGCGCATGCTGCGCGAGACCGCGCGCGTGGGCCGCATCGGCATCGTCAGCTTCCCGAACTTCGCCCACTGGCCGAACCGGCTGCAGGTGCTGACCGGCCGCATGCCCGTCACGCGGGCGCTGCCGTACCAGTGGTTCGACACGCCCAACATCCGCGTCGGCACCTTCGCCGACTTCGAGGTGCTGGCGCGCAGGAACGGCCTGGCGGTGACCGACAGCTTCGGCCTGCAGGGCGGGCGCATCGTGCGCCGCTGGCCCAACCTGCTCGCCAGCGTGGCGGTGTTCCGCTTCGAGCTGGCTTGATGCCGGGCTCGCGACACCGACCGTTGAACGGCGAGAACGAAGGCAATCGCTGCCCGTCGTGGGCCGATGACGGCGGCCGACCGGTGCATGATGGCGCCCGCGTCCGCCCGGAGCCGCCACCGAAATGACCCCATGAACCCGCCGCGTCCGACGCCCGCCGAAGAGCGCGACCGCCTGGACCGCCTGCGCGAGCTGTTCGTGCTGGACAGCGCGCCCGAGCCCTTGTTCGACCGCCTGGCGCGGCAGGCGGCGGCCTTGTGCGGAGCGCCGATCGCCTTGCTGAGCCTGGTCGATGAGGAGCGCCAGTGGTTCAAGGCCAATGTCGGCCTCGCCGGCGTGCAGCAGACGCCGCGCGACCAGGCATTCTGCGCCTGGACGATCACCGGCGACGCGATCTTCGAAGTGACGGACGCCGCCGCCGATCCGCGATTCGCCGACAACCCGCTCGTCACCGGCGCGCCGAACATACGTTGGTACGCCGGCGCACCGCTGCGCCTGGAAGGCGGTGCCCGCGTCGGCTCGCTCTGCGTGATCGACCGTCAGCCGCGCCGTCTCAGCGCCGACCAGACGCGGGCCCTGCGCGAGCTGGCTGCCGTCGCCAGCGATGCGCTCGCGATGCGGCGCGACCTCATCGCCAAGACGCTCGCCGCACGCAGCAGCTACGAGCAGGAACTCCGCCGGGCCGAGGCGCGCTACCGTGCGATCGTCGAGGACCAGGCCGAGATGGTCTCGCTGGCGCGCGCCGACGGCACGCTGGTCTACGTCAACCCGGCCTACGCGCGACACTTCGGCCGGACGCCACAGGCGATGATCGGCACGTCGCTGTTCGACCACGTCGAGCCGCAGGACCGCGAGACGGTTCGCGCCCTGCTTGGCGAGATCGTGCGCACAGGCGCCGTCCACACGAGCGAGAACCGGATGACGGCGGCCGACGGCAGCCAGCGCTGGGTGGCCTGGACCAACAGCGTGCACCTGGACACCGGTCTCGAGGAGACGCGGGGCGGCGCTGCGCCGGCCGGGCGAAGCGCGGCCGACGCATCCGATGCGCCGGGTCACGGGCTTGCCGGGCAACGCCTGCTGCACTCGGTGGGGCGCGACATCACCGAGCGCAGACGCGCCGAGCAGCAGGTGGTCGACAGCGAGCGCTTCCTCCGCCAGCTGGCGGACAGCCTGCCGCTGCGCATCGCCTATCTCGATCGGCAGCGACGCTACCGTTTCGTCAATCAGGAACTGCTGCGTCGTTTCGGGCGCGACAGCACCGAGGTCATCGGCCGCACGCGAGCGGAGCTGCTGTCGGCCGCCGACGACGCAGCCGTGGCCGAGCGCGCGCGCGCCGTGCTGGCCGGGATCCCGCAGCAGTTCGAATTCGAGGAGCGCGTGAACGGCGAAGTGCGGCGCTTCGAGAACCGCCTCGTCCCCGATCGCTCGGCGTCGGGCGAGGTGCGCGGCTTCTTCGTCGCCGGCATCGACACCACCGATCGCAGCATTGCCGAGAAGGCCTTGCGCGAGCTGGCCGCGATCTTCGAGAACACGACCGACTACGTGGTGCAGACCGACTGGGCTGGCCGGCTGCTGTACCTGAACCCGTCGGCGCGGCGGGCACTCGGCTTCGCCACCGACGAACCGATCGGTCAGCGCAACTTCTCGGAGTTCAACACGTCGGCCACGAATCAGCTGTTCGCCGCGGTCATCGTGCCCGCAGTCAAGCGCGGCGAGGTCTGGGTCGGCCAGACCACGGTCTATCTGGCCAACCGGCGCGAGGTGGCGGTCAGCCACATGGTCATCGGCCACCGCGACGCGCAGGGCCGGGTCGAGCGCTACTCCGCCGTGATGCGCGATGTCTCGGCGGCGGTCGAAGCGCAGCAGGAGATCCTGCGGCAGTCGGCGACCCTGCGCTCGGTGGCCGACGCGATCCCCGCCACGGTGGCGGTGACCGACACGGCGGGCCGCTACCGCTTCGTCAATCGGGCGTTCGAGCAACAGCTCGGCATGCCGCGCGAGCGCATCCTCGGCCGCGGCGTGCGCGAAGTCCTGGGCGAAGCCGAGTTCGAGCGCCGCCGCCCGTGGATCGAGCGTGCGCGGGCCGGCGAGCCCGTGAGCTTCGAAATCGCTTACACGGAGCCGGCAGGCGAACGGCACCTGGCCATCAGCTACATCCCGCTGCGGGTGGAGCAGGGTCAGGTCGAAGGCATGGTCGTCGTAGCGCAGGACATCAGCAGCCATCGGCGCGAGGCGTCGCGGCTGCGGCAACTCGCGCAGCACGACCCGCTGACCGGGCTGCTCAACCGCGCCGGCTTCGAGCAGGCGCTGGATCGCATGCAACAGGATAGTGGAGGCGCCGAGATGGCCGCCTTGTACATCGACCTCGACCACTTCAAACCGGTCAACGACCGCCATGGCCACGCGGTCGGCGACCAGGTGTTGCAGATCTTCGGCCGCCGGCTGCTCAACCTGGTGCGGCCCACCGACGCGGTGGCCCGGCTGGGCGGCGATGAATTTGCGATCGCGCTGGGCGGCGTGCGCGAGATCGCCAACGCGGAGGTCGTGGCCGACAAGGTGTTGTCTGCCGCCAAGGCGCCGTTCCACGTCGGGCCGCTGCTGCTGCAGATCGGTGCCAGCCTCGGCGTCGCCCACAATGCCAGGCCGCAAGCCGACTGGCAGGGCCTGCTGGGGCGCGCCGACGCGAGACTGCTGCAGGCCAAGGCCGCCGGCCGCGGAAGGCGAGCCAGCGACCCCGGCTGAGATCAGTCGAGCGTGACCTCGGTGCGCACGGTGCCGGCGCGGTCGGCGGTGGCGGTGAGTGCCACCGCCGTACCGCGCGGACCGCGCACGACCCATTCGACCACCGCGCGATCGGCGGTGATCTCGCGGCTGGGCAGGAAGGCCTGCAGCGAGGCCTTCGGCGCATGGCCTTCGAGGTGGCCGGCCTCGACCCGCTCGCGGCCGCTGGCCAGGCTCACGCCGGGCGGCAGGTGGATCTGGAAGACGGTGCCGCGCACGGTCTTGCGGTCGATCGCACGCTTGCTCACGTAGGCCGGCAGGTAGCCGCTGTTGGCCACCGCGAAACGCACGCGCCAGGTCTCGGGGCCGAGCGCGCGCACCTCGGCGCGCAGCAGTTCGAGCCGCGGCAGCGACAGCGCCAGCTGCTGCAGCCAGCCGGGGAAACGCGCCGCCTCGCGCTCGCGCAGGTGTGGCGGCGGGTTGCGCCAGAAGTTCATCTTGTCCCAGCCGCCGAGTTCGACCATGCCCAGCTGCGGATGGCGGAACGGGTACCAATCGACATGCGCCAGGCCCGCACACTGGTCGTCGCTCCACTTCAGCAGCTTGAGGTCGTCCTCCGGCGCGTGCTCGCGGTACCATTCGATCCACTTGTAGTCGGTGATGCCGGCCTCCTTGTTCGGGGCCCAGATCTCCACGGTCCAGAACAGCGCGCCCAGGTGCTCGTAGATCCAGTCCTGGGTGCCGGTGATGATCTCCTTGGGGTGGTACTTGAAGTCGTGCCAGATGCTGATCGCGGGATAGCCGGTGAGCTTGGCGCCCAGGTCCGACAGCCGCTTGTACATCCACAGGTCCTCGGGCGTCATGTCGTCGTCGCTCTGCGTGCCCATCGGCCGCAGGATCACGCCGCTGTGGGTGTGGAAGCTGACGGCGGCGCCGATGTTCGGGTGGCGGGTGACGAAGTCCACCATCGCCCGCACCTCGGGCTCGCTGGTCGGGTAGGGGCCAGCGCCCTTCTGCTCGTACTCCTGGCGCCAGTAGGCGGGGAAGTTGCGATTCAGGTCCAAGCCTTCACGGTCGGGGTTGGCCGTGATCCGGATGCCATCGAAGTTCTTCAGCGTGCCTTCGGGGATCAGCCGGTAGTACTCGCCGCCGAACTCGCCCGGCTCGCGCGCCACCATCAGCCGCGGCTCGGCCGGGTGCTTCTTGTATGGGCCGTGCGGGTCGGCGATGCGCATCTGCAGCATCCGGCCATCGCCATCGACGTCCTCGATCGTCAGGCCATCGACCGGCTCCTCGTCGAAGGGATAGACGCGGGTCGAGCTGCGGATGTGCCGCGGCCGGTCGGCCAGCGCGAGTTCGGCGCCGTCGGGGTTCAGCCGCGGCACCATGTAGACCACGCGCGTGTCGAGCAGCTCGCGCACCGCACCGTCGCCGGCGTGGCCCGAGACGAGCTGGTGCAGCCAGTACAGGCAGGCTGTGCAAGCGGTGAGTTCGGCGGCGTGGATGTTGCCGTCGACCCAGAACGCCGGCTTGTCGGTGTCGGCACCGGTGTCGGTGTTGGTGATCGTCAGCAGCCAGATGTCGCGACCCTCGAAGCTCTTGCCCAGCGACGACAGCTGCACGAGCCGGGGCAGGGCCTCGGCGTAGTCCTGCAGCAGTCGGGTCAGCTCGGCGTAGCGGTAGAACTGGTCGAAGCGGGGCACGGGGATCGCTGGCATGGCGGACGGTCGGGATGCGGGTGATCGATGCTACCCGCGCCGGCCGCGGCCAGCCGTCGTCACGGACCCTTGGAAGAGCCGTCGAAGCGCAGCGGCGCCGGCGGCCCCGCGCGGCGTCAACCGGCGCTCTTGCGCCGCTTCTGCCAGGCGAGCAGTTCGCCGACGAAGCCGCGGCGGAACCCGATCACGCAGACGACGAAGATCGCGCCCAGGATCACGTTGACCCAGGAGCCGACGCGGTCGGCCAGCACGTTCTGCAGGCCGGCCACGGTGAAGGCGCCGAGCACCGGGCCGAAGAAGGTGCCGGTGCCTCCGAGCAGGGTCATCAGGATCACCTCGCCCGAGGTGCCTTGCAGCACGTCGGTGAGGCTCGCCAGCCCGAGCGTGAGCGCCTTCAGCGAGCCGGCCAGCCCGGCAATGCCGGCCGACAGCACGAAGGCCAGCAGCTTGTAGCGGTCCACTTCGTAGCCCAGCGAGATCGCGCGCGGCTCGTTCTCGCGGATCGCCTTGAGCACCTGGCCGTACGGCGAATGAACGATGCGCCGGATGAACAGGAACACCGAGACGAAGACCGCCAGCACGAAGTAGTACATGTTGACGTCGGGCCGCAGCGACATCAGCCCCAGCAGGCTTCCGCGCTTGACACCCTGGATGCCGTTCTCGCCGCCGGTGAAGGGTGCCTGCAGGCACACGAAGTAGACGAGCTGGGCCAGCGCGAGCGTGATCATCGCGAAGTAGATGCCCTGGCGGCGGATCGCGATGGCTCCGATCACCAGGCCCATCGCGGCAGCGACGACGACACCTGCGAGGATGCTCTCGATCGCATTCCATTGATGCACGGTGACGAGCCAGCTGGTGACATACGAGGCGAAGCCGAAGAACGCGGCGTGCCCGAACGAGAGCATGCCGGCAAAGCCGAGCAGCAGGTTGAAGGCGCAGGCGAACATCGCGAAGCACAGCAGCTGCATCGCCAGCACCGGGTAGACGCCCAGCAGCGGCACCGCCAGCGCCAGCAGCAGGAACGCGCCATAGCCAATCGTCGTCGGGCGCATCGATCAAGCCTTGCCGAAAAGGCCGGCCGGGCGCCAGATCAGCACCACGGCCATGATGAGGAAGACGACCACCGACGACGCCTCCGGGTAGACGACCTTGGTCAGCCCTTCGACCATGCCCAGCACGAGGCCGCTGACGATGGAGCCGAAGATCGAGCCCATGCCGCCGATGACGACGACCGCGAAGACGACGACCACCAGCGACGAGCCCATCAGCGGCGTGATCTGGATCACGGGTGCGGCGAGCACCCCGGCGAGTGCTGCCAGCCCGACGCCGACACCGAAGGTCGACATCACGATCAGCGGGACGTTGGTGCCGAAGGCCTGCACCAGGCGCGGGTTCTCGGTGGCCGCGCGCAGGGTGGAGCCCAGCCGCGTGTGCTCGATCAGGAACCAGGTCGTGAAGCAGACGGCGAGCGATGCCACGATGACCCAGGCGCGGTAGATCGGCAGGATCATGAAGCCGAGGTTGAAGACGCCCTGCAGCGAAGCGGGCACCGGGTAGTCCTGGCCCGACGAACCGTAGCGATCGCGCATGACCCCCTCGGCGATCAGCGCCAGGCCGAAGGTAAGCAGCAGCCCGTACAGGGGGTCGAGCTGGTACAGGTGGCGCAGCAGCAGCCGCTCGAGCACGATGCCCAGGGCGCCCACGACCAGCGGCGAGAGCACGAGCGCGAGCCAGTAGTTGATGCCCAGCGCATCGAGACCCACGTAGGCCGCGTAGGCGCCGAGCATGTAGAACGCGCCATGCGCGAAGTTGACCACGCCCAGCAGACCGAAGATCACCGCCAGCCCCAGGCTGAGCATGGCGTAGAACGAGCCGTTGACGAGCCCGAGCATCAGCTGGCCGAGGATCACCGGCAAGGGATAGCCGAAGACTTGAATCATGTCGGATGGCCGCAGCTGGCAACCCCGGCGAGCGCGGCATGCGCCCACCGGGTGCCGGTCACTCTACTTGGGGTTCTTGCACAGGCCGGTTTCCGGGCCGAACGCCTCCTCGCCCGAAATCTTCTTGACGAGCTTGTAGTAGTCCCAGGGGTACTTGGACTCGGCCGGCGTCTTCACCTGCATCACGTACATGTCGTGCACCATCAGGCCGTCGGAGCGGATGTAGCCGCCCTTGGCGAAGAAGTCGTTGATCTTGGCCTTCTTCATCTCGGCCATCACCTTGTCGGCGTCGGTCGTCCCCGCCGCCTTGACCGCTTGCAGGTAATGCATGATCGCCGAGTAGTACGCGGCCTGATTGAACGTCGGCTCCTTCTTCATGATCTCGAAGTAGCGCTTCGAGAAGGCCCGCGTTTCCGGGTTCAGGTCCCAGTACCAGGCGGCGGTCAGGACCAGGCCCTGCGCACTCTTCAGTCCCAGTCCATGGATGTCGGAGAGGAAGGCCAGCAGCGCCGCCGGCTTCATCGTCTTCGTGAGGCCGAACTCCTGCGCCGCCTTGAGCGAATTGACGAAGTCGCCGCCGGCGTTGGCCAGGCCCAGGACCTGGGCCCCCGATCCCTGCGCCTGGAGCAGGAACGAAGAGAAGTCCGAGGTCGACAGCGGCACCCGCACCTCGCCCAAGGACTTGCCGCCATTGGCCTCGACGACCTTGGTCGCGGCGTCGCGCAGCTGGGTGCCGAAGGCGTAATCGGCCGTCAGGAAGTACCAGTTCTTGCCACCCTGCTTGACGATCGTGCTGGCCGTGCCGTTCGCGAGCGCCGTGGTGTCGTAGGCGTAGTGGACGGTGTAGGGCGTGCAGTCCTGATTCGTCAGCGAAGCGCCGGCGGCGCCGATGGCGATGAACGGCACCTTCTTGAGCGCCGCCACCTTCGACATCGCGATCGACACGCCGGTGTTCGAGCCGCCAAGGATCATGTTGACCCCGTCCTGGTCGGCCCACTCGCGGAACTTGGACGCGCCGATGTCGGGCTTGTTCTGATGGTCGGTGGTCAGCAGCACGATCTTCTTGCCGAGCACGGTGCCGCCGAAATCGGCGATCGCCATCTTGGCCGCCTCGACACCGCCGGGGCCGATCACGTCGGCGTACAGCCCGGACATGTCGTCGATGTCGCCGATGACGACTTGATTGGCGGCCGCGTGGGCGGCCGACGCGGCCAGGGTGGCGGTCAGCGCCATGGCGCAGGCTGCAGCGATCTTCTTGAGTTTCATGCGGGTCTCCTGGTTGGACAAAGCGGGTGGTGTGGAAGGCAGCAAGTGTGTTCTTGTTTCCGGCGCGCTCACACGCCGAGGTATTCGTGCAGGTTGTCCATGCGCGCCGGCAACTCGGCCTGCGTGAACTGCTGGATGACCTGGCCGTGCTCGACGACCAGGAAGCGGTCGGCCAGCGGCGCGGCGAAGCGGAAGTTCTGCTCCACCATCAGGATCGTGTAGCCCTGGCCGCGCAGCGCGGTGACCATCTCGGCCAGCTTCTGCACGATCACCGGCGCCAGGCCCTCGGAGATCTCGTCGAGCAGCAGCAGCCGCGCGCCCGTGCGCAGGATGCGCGCCACGGCCAGCATCTGCTGCTCGCCGCCCGACAGCCGCGTGCCCTGGCTGTGCGAGCGCTCGCGCAGGTTGGGGAACATCGCGTAGATCGCGTCGACCCCCATGCCACCCGGGGCCAGCACCGGCGGCAGCAGCAGGTTCTCCTCGGCCGACAGGCTGGCGAAGATGCCCCGCTCCTCGGGGCAGTAGCCGATGCCCAGGCGCGCGATGCGGTGCGTGGCCATCGCGATGGTCTCCTGGCCATGGACCTTGACGCTGCCCTTGCGCGAGCCGATCAGGCCCATGATCGCGCGCAGCGTGCTCGTGCGCCCGGCGCCGTTGCGGCCGAGCAGGGTGACCACCTCGCCGTCGGCGACGTGGAAGTTCATGCCGTGCAGCACGTGCGACTCGCCGTACCAGCCTTGGAGGTCGTTCACTTCGAGATACGGGGCGCCGGCCATCAATGCGCCCCTTGCAACTCGGTCTGCGCGGTACCCATGTAGGCCTCGATGACCTCGGGATTGCGGCTGACATCCTCGTACGGGCCCTCGGCGAGCGTGGCGCCGCGCTGCAGCACGGTGATCGTGTCGGCGATGCTCGACACCACGCTCATGTTGTGCTCGACCATCAGCACCGTGCGGTCGGCGGCGACCTTCTTGATCAGCGAGCGCGTGCGGTCCACGTCTTCCAGGCCCATCCCCTGGGTCGGCTCGTCGAGCAGCATCAGCTTGGGGTTCATCGCCAGCGTGGTCGCGATCTCCAGCGCGCGCTTGCGGCCGTAGCTGAGTTCGACGGCGGTGAGCTGCGCGTAGGCCTCGAGATCGACCTCGCGCAACAGGGCCAGGGCGCGCTCGTTGAGGCCGTCCAGGCTGCGCTCGGCGCGCCAGAAATGGAACGAGGTGCGCAGCGTGCGCTGCAACGCCACGCGCACGTTCTCCAGCACCGACAGGTGCGGGAAGACCGAGGAGATCTGGAACGAGCGGATGATGCCGCGCCGCGCCACGCGCGCCGGCGTCTCGGCGGTGATGTCCAGGCCCTCGAACAGGATCTGCCCGCTGGTCGGGGTCAGGAACTTCGTCAGCAGGTTGAAGCAGGTCGTCTTGCCGGCGCCATTGGGGCCGATCAGCGCGTGGATCGTGCCGCGCCGCACCTTCAGATCGACCTGGCTGACGGCGACGAAACCCTTGAACTCCTTCGTCAGCGCGCGGGTCTCCAGAATGATGTCGTCGGTCATGCAGGGCGAAGGTTCGGGGCTGCTTGCGGGGCTTTCGAGTTTAGTGGCCGCAGCGCCGGCGCAGTCGCCCCGAAACCCGCCCGTGGTCGGGTTTTCGGCTCAGTGCATACCCTCGGATCGGCGCGCCGCCCCCGGCGGACGGCGCGCGCGCACCGAGATCTAGCGCACCGTCGCGGCGTCGGTCACGCGGGCGGCGGGCGGGCGACGCGCGCCGGGCGCTTGGAGGGCCGCTGCCGGCAGCCGCGGGACTTCGGCGTGCGCGATCACGCCGCCACCCAGGCACACCTCGCCGTCGTAGAGCACGGCGCTCTGCCCCGGCGTGACAGCCCACTGCGCGGCGTCGAAGTCGAGTCGGAAGCCGCCATCCCCGGGGCTGAACCGGCAGGCTGCGTCGGCCTGCCGGTAGCGGGCCTTGGCCGCCAGCGCGCCGGACGGCGGCGCGGAGCCCGCGATCCAGCTTGCGTCCTCGGCCTCCAGCCAGGACGACCGCAGCCAGGGATGGTCGTGCCCCTGGACCACGTACAGCGCGTTTCGCGGCAGGTCCTTGTGCGCCACGTACCAGGGCGCATGCGTGCCGCCGCCTTCGCGCACACCGCCGATGCCCAGCCCCTGGCGCTGTCCCAGCGTGTAGAACGACAGGCCGAGATGGCGGCCGAGCTCGCGGCCCTGCTCGTCGAGCATCGGCCCGGGCTGGTGACTGAGGTAGCGGTTGAGGAAGGCGCGGAACGGCCGCTCGCCGATGAAGCAGATGCCGGTGGAGTCCTTCTTCTGCGCGTTCGGCAGGCCGATCTCGGCGGCGATGCGCCGGACTTCGGTCTTCTTCAGTTCGCCCACAGGGAACAGCGTGCGCGCGAGCTGCGCCTGGTTCAGCCGGTGCAGGAAGTAGCTCTGGTCCTTGGCCGGGTCCAGGCCCTTGAGAAGCTCGAAGCGGCCGGCACGCCGGCGCACGCGAGCGTAATGCCCGGTGGCGATCCGCTCGGCGCCCAGCCGCAGGGCGTGGTCGAGAAAGGCCTTGAACTTGATCTCGGCGTTGCACAGGACATCGGGGTTGGGCGTACGGCCGGCCGCGTACTCGTGCAGGAATTCGGCGAACACGCGGTCCTTGTACTCGGCCGCGAAGTTCACGTGCTCGATCTCGATCCCGATCACGTCGGCCACCGCGGCGGCATCGACGAAATCGATGTTCGCCGGGCAGTGTTCGCCATCGTCGTCGCCTTCCCAGTTCTTCATGAACAGGCCGACAACCTCGAAGCCCTGCTGCTTGAGCAGCCAGGCGCTGACCGCAGAGTCCACCCCGCCGCTCAGGCCCACGACCACGCGCTGCTTCGTCATCCGGCGGATTATCCCGCCGGCGCGGCGCGCGCCGAAGCTAGCAGGCCAGCATTTCAGAGCGGCCGCGGATCAGTTCGCGCGCCCGGTTCATCGCGTAGCGCATGGCCTCTTCAGGCGAGCGCCAGCGGTGACCGCAGGCCAGGCTGTCGTCGCGAAAGGCCTCGACGTGGCGACCCTTGGCGCCCTGGACGAGGTTGACAGTTCAGCGCCGCGATGTAGCCGTCGCCGCGCGGCGCCTCCAGCGCGCCGACGAAGATGCGGTCGTCGCCTTCACGGGCCTCTTCGAATCGCATGGCTGTTTCCTTGTCTCTAACGGATGGCACGGCGGTCGCGATGATGGTCTGGCCTGCGGGATGGCGCATCCCTCGTGGGAGGGTGCCCAACTTGAGGGGGAAAGCCGCAGGCCGGCCCGCACCTGCTGCGTGGGACGATGGCCGATCGGAACTGTCACACCTTTGGCCGTCCATGCGTCACGACTCGCCACCACCGGCCTATCTGCGCCAACCGACCCTGTGTGGCGACAGCGTCGTCTTCGTCGCCGACGACGATCTCTGGCGTGTAAGCACCAGCGGCGGCGCGGCGCTGCGCCTGAGCGCAGGGCTGTCGGAGCCGGCCACGCCCAGCCTGTCACCCGATGGCCGCTGGCTGGCCTATGCCGGCCGCGACGAGCAGCACGCCGAGGTCTGGCTGATGCCCGCTGCCGGCGGCCCGGCACGGCGCCTGACCTGGCTCGGCAGCGAACTGGCGGTGCGCGGCTGGACACCCGACGGCCGCATCGTCTTCTGCAGCAACCACGGCCAGCCCTTCTTCCGCAACGCGCACGCCTGGACCGTCGCGCCCGCCGGCGGCGCGCCCGAGCGCGTGCCGCTGGGGCAGATCGACCACCTCGCCTTCGACGCCGCCGGGCGGCGCGCGATCGGCCGCAACACCGCCGATCCGGCGCGCTGGAAGCGCTACCGCGGTGGCCGCGTCGGCCAGTTGTGGGTCGAGGACGCCGCGACCGGTGGCCGATTCACGCGCCTGGCCGCGCTGCCCGGCAACCCGAGCTGCCCGATGTGGATCGGCGAGCGGCTGTTCTTCGTCGGCGACGGCGAGGGCATCGGCAATCTGTACTCCTGCACTGCCAATGGCAGCGAGCTGCGCCGCCACACCGACCACGCCGAGTACTACGTTCGCCACGCCAGCAGCGACGGCCGGCGCATCGTCTATCAATGCGCGGCCGAATTGTGGCTGTACGACCCGGCGCGGGACCGCAGCGAGCGGCTGGCCATCGACGTGCCCAGCGCGCGAACGAAGGCCGCGCGCCGCTTCGTGCCGGTGCCGGAGCAGTTCCAGGGTGTCCGGCTCCATCCGAACGGGCACAGCCTGGCGCTCGAAGTGCGTGGGCAGCTGTTCACGATGGCCCTGTGGGAGGGGGCGGTGCGCCAGCATGGCAGCACGCCGGCGCGGCGCCGCCTCGGCCAATGGCTGGCCGACGGCGCGACCCTGGTCGCGGCGAGCGACGCCTCGGGCGAGGAGCGCATCGAGGTGTTCGATGACCACCGCATGCGCGTGCTGCCCTGGAGCCCCGAGCAGCTCGGCCGCGTGACCGCGCTGCGCGCGGCACCGCGAGGCCAGCAGCTGGCGATCGCCAACCACCGCAACGAGCTCTGGGTCGGCGACGTCGCCGGCGGCGGGTTGCGACTGGCCGACCGCAGCGACTGCGCGCGCATCGAGGATCCGGCCTGGTCGCCCTGCGGCGGCTGGCTCGCCTACACCTTTGCCACCAGCCCGCGGCACACCGCGATCAAGCTGTTCGAGCTGGCCAGCGGCCGCACGCTGCTGGCCACGCAGCCCGAGTTCCGCGACTACGGCGGCGCCTTCGACCCCGCCGGGCGCTACCTGTATTTCCTGTCGCTGCGCACCTTCGACCCGGTCTACGACAGCGTGCAGTTCGAGCTGAGCTTCCCGCGCGCCGCACGGCCCTACCTGATCGCGCTGCAGGCCGGGGGGCCGCCGCCGTTCGAGCCGGCGCCTCGCGGCGCGCGGGCCGAGGAGCGCAGACGCGCGGCCGAGCCGCTGCCCTTGCCGGCGATCGAGGTCGAAGGCCTGGCGCGACGCGTGGCGGCATTTCCGGTCGCCGAGGGGCGCTTCGGGCAGATCGCCGGCGTCGCCGAGGGCAAGGTCGTCTGGACGGCACTGCCGATTGCCGGCGCGCACGGCCGCGGCGGCCACAAGGACGCGCCGGGCCGGCTCGAGGTCTTCGACTTCGCCAGCGGCGAGGTCAAGACGCTGGCCGCGCAGGCCGACAGCTTCACGCTCGCGGACGACGGCCACACCTTGCTCATGCGCAGCGGCGAGCAGGCCGCGACCCGGCTCAAGGTCATCGACGCGGCGAAACCGCCGGACGACAAGCCGGCTGCGCCGACCGACGACAAGCCGTCGCGCCGCAGCGGGCTGATCGACCTCGGCCGCCTGCGGGTGGCGGTGAGCCCGCCGCAGGAATGGGGGCAGATGCTGCGCGAGGTCTGGCGGCTGCAGCGCGACCACTTCTGGGTCGCCGACATGTCGGGCGTCGACTGGCCGGCGATGTACGAACGCTACGCCGCCCTGCTGCCACGCGTGTCCACGCGCGGCGAGCTGTCGGACCTGATCTGGGAGCTCCAGGGAGAACTCGGCACCTCGCACGCCTACGAGATGGGCGGCGATCATCGCCGCCCGCCGGCGGTGGCGCTGGGTCACCTGGCGGCCGAACTGCGACCCGCGGCCGCCACCGCGGGCGCCGACGATCCCGGCTGGGAGATCGCCGCCATCGTCCAGGGCGACACCTGGGACGCCAGCGCCGACTCGCCGCTCAACGCGATCGGCGTGCAGGCCCGGGTCGGCGAGCGCATCGTGGCCGTCGGCGGCCAGCCGGTGAGCGCGGCGCTGCCGCCGCAGGCGCTGCTCGTCCACCACGCAGGCGCCAAGGTCGGGCTCACGCTGGCCGCCGCCGACGGCACGCGGCGTGAGGTGCTCGTGACGGCGCTCGCCGACGAGACGCCGGCGCGCTACCGCGAGTGGGTCGAGCGCAACCGCGCCTGGGTGCACGAGACCAGCAACGGCCGCGTGGGGTACTTCCACCTGCCCGACATGATGAGTGCCGGCTTCGCCGAGTTCCATCGCTACTTCGCCGCCGAATGCGACCGCGACGCGCTGATCGTCGACGTGCGCTACAACCGCGGCGGCCATGTCTCGCAGCTGCTGCTCGAGAAGGTGGCGCGCAAGCGTGTGGCCTGGAACGTGCAGCGCTGGGGCCGGCCCAGCTGCTATCCCGACGAGGCGCCGGCCGGCGCGGTGGTGGCCCTCACCAACGAGCACGCTGGCTCGGACGGCGACATCTTCTCGCACGTCTTCAAGCTGATGGGCATCGGCACCCTCGTCGGCCAGCGCACCTGGGGCGGCGTGATCGGCATCTGGCCGCGCCACCGGCTGATCGACGGCACCGAGACGACGCAGCCCGAGTATTCGTTCTGGTTCAAGGACGTCGGCTGGGCGGTCGAGAACCACGGCACCGACCCGCAGGTCGAGGTGGTCAACACGCCGCAGGACGATGCGTTGAACGCCCCGGCACGCGACCGCCAGCTGGCCGCGGCGCTGGCCGAGGCGATCGCCGGCACCGCACGCGTCGGTGTCGCGCGGCCCGACTTCGGTCCGCGGCCGCGGCTGGGGCCCGGCCGCTGAGCGGGCGCCCCTGCGCCGTCCCGGCGTTGACCGGCGTCAAGCCGACATGGCGGCCGCGGGCGTTCAATCGATCCGTCGTGGCCGGGCGACGCGATCGCTTGCACCGCAGGTCGATGCAGCGCACGCTTCGAACCCGATCTGCGCCCGGGAGCACCTCATGAAGACCCTCCTCGTCCACCTCGACGCCTCGCCGCGCTCGGCACTGCGCTTGGCGGTCGCTCACCGCCTGGCCCGTGAACACGCGGCCCGGCTCACCGCGATGTACGCCGTGATGCCCACCCTGCTGGCCACCGCGTGGGTGGCCAGCGAAGCGATGTCCGCGGCGGTGGATCTCTTCGCCGACCTCGACCGCGAGCAGCGGCAGCGGGCGCGCGCGATGTTCGACCGCGAGGCCGCGGGCGACCCGGCGATGAGCTGGGTCGACGCCGGCGACGGCCCGATGGAGATGGCGCTCGGCCAGCAGGCGCTGTTCGCCGACCTGCTGGTGCTGGGCCAGGCCGACGCCAAAGACACGAAGTCGGGCGCGGTGCCGGTCGACCTGGTGCCCACGCTGATCCTGCAAAGCGGCAAGCCGGCCCTGGTGCTGCCGTACGCGGGCGAGTTCGACACCATCGGGCGCGAGATGCTGGTGGCCTGGAAGTCCACCCGCGAGTCGGCGCGCGCGCTCAGCGCGGCCCTGCCCTGGCTCAGCAAGGCCGCTCGGGTGCATATCGCGCGCCCGGCGCCCGCGGGGCCCGACGCCCAGGCGCAAGCCGACGCCGAGGCCGCCGCGCTCGACCAGTGGCTGCGACTTCACGGTGTCGGCGCGGCGGTCAGCCACGCCACCGTGGTGGAAGGCGAGGTCGGCGAGGCCCTGCTGTCGCTGGCCGCCGACACCCGCGCCGACCTGCTGGTGATGGGCTGCTACGGCCACAGCCGCATGCGCGAGCTGGTGCTGGGTGGCGCCACCCGTACGGTGCTGGCGTCGATGACGCTTCCGGTGCTGATGGCCCATTGACGGGCCCATTGACGGGCCCATTGACGGGCCCATTGACGGGCCCATTGACGGGCCTATTGACGGGCACGTCGGCGCGGGCGCGCGGCGCCGCCGGCGCTACAACGGCCGCGGGCTCTTCTGCGCGAGGTAGAACCATTCGTGCCCCGGCAGCGCGCTGCTGTCGGGGAACACGATGTAGCCGGCCTGCGGCGCCCGCAATTCGCTGCCGTCGGCGCGCAACGCGATCAACTCCCCGTCGGCCAGCGGCTCGAAGCTGGTCCAGGGCCTGACGAAGCTGTCGGCGGCGTCGAGGCGGTCGATCACCGCCGACAGGGTCAGGCATTCGAAGGGCGAGGCCGGCGGGGCCAGCGGCAGGTCGGCGATGCCCAGCAGCGCGAGTGCCTGCCGGATCGCGCGGTACGCGGCCTGGGGCGCGGCCGGGTCGTCGTGCTGGCCGCATTCGAGCGTGATGCCGTAGCCGCCCACCGCGCGCATGTACTCGGTGGTGCCGACGCCGTAGCTCGGGTCCTCGTGCACCGCGCCGGGCGTCAGTCCGCGCGCGCGGCGCTTCGCGACGCCGGTCGCGTAGGCATCCATCCAGCCATCGACGATGCGGCTCGGGCCCACGTGCGCGGCCAGCCGCGCCTCGGCCTCGGCGTGGGCGAAGGGCTCGAGCACGCCGCGATTGTCGGCCGGGCCACGCATCACGAACGGCCGGCCCGGGCTGCGGAAGCTGTGCAGGTCGAGCAGCACCTCGTGCTCGGCCAGCCAGCGGCACAGCACGTTCGCGATCCGATCCTCGTTGTCCTGCGGCGTCGCAGTCGGCTGCAGCCGGCGGTTGAGGTTGCGCTCGCCCATCCGGCGCGCATGGACGTAGGCCAGGGGGTTGCACACCGGCACGAAGGTGACGGTGCCGCGAACGATCTCGACCTCGCCACGGTCGATCTCGGCCAGCACGCGCTCGATGCCGCGGGTGCCGGCAGTCTCGTTGCCGTGCACGGCGCCGGTGACGATCAGCCGCGGCCCGCGCGCACCGCCGTCGAGTCCGGCGAAGCGGTGGGCGCGCAAGCTGCGCGTCGAGACCCGCGCACCGCCCGCACCCGTGGGCGATTCGATGCCGCTCATGCCCCGCTCCCGCACAGCAGCCGGTATGCGGTGGCGTAGCGCTCGTGCACGCCCAGGATCACCGCGTCGGGCAGCTCCAGCGCCGCCTGTTCGGCACCGCCAGTCACCCCGGTGCGGCTCAGCCAATCGCGCAGCGGCTGTTTGTCGAGCGCGACGATCCGCCCTTGCGCGAGCTCGTCGGCGAGCCAGAAGCGCGACGAGTCGGGCGTCAGCACCTCGTCCATCAGCGTCAGCCGCCCGGCCTCGTCGAGGCCGAACTCGAACTTGGTGTCGGCGATCACGATGCCGCGGGTCAGCGCGTAGGCGCTGGCGGCCTGGAAGATGCGGACCGCGACATCTCGCACCTCGGCGGCGCGGGCCGCACCGAGCACCGACTCGAGCTGCGCGAAGGAAATGTTCTCGTCGTGGTCGCCCACCATGGCCTTGGTCGCCGGGGTGAAGATCGGCGCCGCCAGCGGCTGCGTCATCCCCAGCCCCGGCGGCAGCACGATGCCGCAGACGGTGCCCTTGGCCTGGTACTCCTTCCAGCCCGAGCCGGCCACGTAGCCTCGCACGACGGCCTCGCAGGGCAGCGGCGTCAGCCGCTTGACGAGCATCGCACGGCCTTCGACCTGGGCCACCTCGTCGGGCGCGACGACGCTCTCGGGCGCGTCGCCGCTGAGATGGTTGGGGCAGACCCCGCGCAACTTGTCGAACCAGAACAACGCCATCTGCGTCAGCAGCCGGCCCTTGCCCGGCACCGGCGCCTTCAACACCACGTCGAAGGCGCTGAGCCGGTCGCTGGCGACCATCAGCATGCGATCGGCGCCGACGGCGTAGAGGTCGCGCACCTTGCCGCGCGCGATCAACGGCAGCGAATGCAGCTGCGTGGTCTGCACGGCCGGGCCGAGGTCGGCGATGGTGGGGGTGGGTTTCGATTCGCTCATGGCGCAGGTCCGTGGCGCCGCTGGCGCAGGGATTCGGGTGCCGCTATTTTGCGTCGCCCGGCCACAGGTCCTGCAGCGCCTCGATGCAGGCCACGTCGGCTTCGAGCCGCACCTGCAGCTCCGACGGCAGCGGCCGGTTCGGCATGCGATGGCCGGCGGGCCAGCCGGCCGGCAGCGGCGCCATATCGGCGCGCCGTAGGCCTCGCCTGCCTTCCATGTGAACATCGGGCTGCCGCAATCCGAGGACGCCCCGCCCGATGCCCGCCACGACCGCCGCTGCCGCCCGCGAGTCCGTCCGATCGCCGGGCCGCCCGTGGCGCTGGATCCCAAGCCTGTACTTCGGCGAGGGCCTGCCCTACGTGGTGGTGATGACGCTGGCGGTGGTGATGTACAAGAACCTGGGCGTCTCGAACACCGAGATCGCGCTCGTCACCAGCGGCCTGTACCTGCCCTGGGTCGTCAAGCCGCTGTGGGGGCCGCTGGTGGACCTGCTGGGCAGCAAGCGGCGCTGGATCGTGGCCTTGCAGTTCGTGCTCGGCCTGGCGCTGGCCGGCGTCGCGCTGGCGCTGCCCGGGCCGCACTTCCTGGGCTGGACGCTGGCCGTGCTGTGGCTGCTGGCGCTGGCCTCGGCCACCCACGACATCGCCGCCGACGGCTTTTACATGCTCGCCCTGCCGGCACCCACGCAGGCCGCCTTCGTCGGCGTGCGCAGCACCTTCTACCGGCTGGCGATGATCGCCGGCCAGGGCGGGCTGGTGGTGCTCGCCGGCGAGCTGGCCGCGCGCGCCGGCGACTTCCACGCCGCCTGGGCCGGCGTGTTCGCGCTGCTGGCGGCATTCTTCGTCGGCGTCTCGGCCTATCACTTCTGGGTCCTGCCGCGACCGGCCGCCGACCGCGCAGCGCCACGCGGCCCGCAGTTCTGGGCCGACTTCATGCGCGTCTTCGCGGCCTTCTTCCGCCAGCCCGAGATCGGCCGCATCCTGGCCTTCCTGCTTCTGTACCGCTTCGCGGAGGCGCAGCTGCTCAAGCTGGTGGTGCCGTTCATGCTCGACCCGCGCGCTGCCGGCGGGCTGGGCCTGCGGACGCAGGACGTGGGCATCGCCTACGGCACCGTCGGCGTGGCCGCGCTGACGCTCGGCGGCCTGCTCGGCGGCTGGGTCGTCGCCCAGGGGGGGCTGAAGAAGCTGTTGTGGCCACTGCTGGTGGCGATGCATCTGCCCAACCTGGTCTTCGTCGCCCTGGCCTGGTGGCAGCCCCCGTCCCTCGCGCTGGTGAGCGCGGCGATCGGCGTCGAGCAGTTCGGTTATGGCTTCGGCTTCACCGCCTACATGGTGTTCATGCTGATGGTGGCCGGCGGACCGGCGGGCGACAACGTCCACAAGACCGCGCACTACGCGCTGTGCACCGGCTTCATGGCGCTGGGGATGATGCTGCCCGGGCTGTGGGCCGGCTGGCTGCAGTCGCAGCTGGGCTATGCGGGATTCTTCGTCTGGAGCTGCCTGGCGACGCTGCCGTCGTTCGCGGCCGCGGCGTTGGTGCGCATCGACCCCACGTTCGGTCGCCGCGGCGCGGCGTCATAGATCGGCCCCGCTCGATCGGTCGTGGCCGCGACCGCCGTCGCCCGCAGCGAGCGCTTCCCCGGGACCGCGATGCTCGGCGCTGGTGATCGTCGAGCGCCATGGCCGGTGAACCCGATCGGCGCACGCAGGGGTCGCGCCGCTTGGCGGCCAATGCGGATCAGCGCACGAACACGATCCGCTCGACCGTGAAACCCCGCTCGCGCATCAGCCGCGGCAGCGACTGCGGACCGGTCATGTGCAGCGCGCCGACGGCCGCGAAGACCCGCCGGCCCCTCGCGTGCAGGGCCGCGATCCCGTCGGCCAGCGCCGGGTTGCGTTCGTCGTTGAGGCGGCGCATGAAGGCGCGCTCCTCGGCGTTGCTGGCGCATTCGCACCAGCTGTCGTAGTCTTCCAGCGTCTTCAGGTCGCCCGCCTCCCAGGCCCGCGCCATGCGCGCGAGCACGCGGCGCCCGCTGCCGTCCTCGAGCTGCGCCAGGGTCTGGTCGAGCATCGACAGCGCCTCGGCCGGGTCGGCCGGCACCAGCGCATCCTTCTGCTGCTCGGGCGTCTCCAGCGAGACCACGCCATGCCCGAGCGCACGCATGCGCGCCAGCAGCAACTGTTCCTGCGCGTCGTTGGCATCCATCCCGAGCCAGCGCGCGTCGAGCACGGTCAGCGTCGTCGCCTTCAGCACCGGGTGCAGCGCGCCCATCGCCTCGGGCGCGACGCAGGCTTCGGCGAAGGCCCGTTGCAGTCGCGCCTGCAGCGCCGCGGGCAGGTCGGGCCCCTGGCCGGTGTCGGCCAGGGCAGCGATCAGCGTCGGGTCGTTGGGGTCGATCTCCAGCGCCAGCACGTCGCTGGCTTTCAGCGCCGCGACGACGTGCGGCCCGAAGCCGCGCCAGGCCGGTTTGCCCACGTGCAGGGTGCCGAACAGCCAGCTGCTGTGGCCGTCGCGCGTGATGCGCCAAAGGAAACCGCGGTCCTTGACCACCGGCGACGCCGCAGGCACCGTCGGCGGGCAGGTCGTGGCCGCCGCCGGCAGCGCCGACGAGACCCACAGCAGCAGCAATGCCAGCGAGGCGGCCAGGCGACGAAGCCAGCGCAGGGAATGCACCATGGGGGGCAACGATGCCACGAAAGCCGACGCCCTGGGCGCGGCGCGCTGCGCAACGCATGACCGAAGCCTTCCGCGCTGCTCTTGCTATCCTGCCGCACACCCCAGACCGCCCGGCCCTGCTTCCCATGCTGCTCAAGCCTCTCCTGCTCGCCGTGGCCGCCGTCGCGGCGACCACGGCCGCGCGCGCCGAGCCCGCCGTCATCTACGACATGGGTGGCAAATTCGACAAGTCGTTCAACGAGGCCGGCTACCGCGGCGCCGAGCGCTGGAAGCAGGAGACCGGCAAGCCCTACCTGGAATTCGAGATCTCCAACCCCGCGCAGCGCGAGCAGGCCCAGCGCCGGATGGCCGAGCACGGCGCCGACCCCATCGTCGGCATCGGCTTCTCGCAGGGCAGCAGCATGGAGAAGGTGGCGCGCGACTTCCCGAGGCAGCATTTCGTGCTCATCGACGCGATGGTCAAGGCGCCCAACGTGCAGAGCATCGTGTTCAAGGAGCAGGAGGGCAGCTTCCTGGTCGGCATCATGGCCGCGATGGCGAGCAAGACCGGCAAGGTCGGCTTCGTCGGCGGCATGGACATCCCGCTGATCCGCAAGTTCTCGTGCGGCTACGAGCAGGGTGCGAAGTTCGCCGACCCGAAGGTCACGGTCAGCGTGAGCATGACCGGCACCACGCCGCAGGCCTGGAACGACCCGGCGCGCGGGGCCGAGCTGGCCAAGGCGCAGTTCGCCGCCGGCGTCGACGTGGTCTTCGCTGCCGCCGGGGCCACCGGCGTCGGCGTCTATCAGGCGGCCCGGGACGCCGGCCGGTTGGCGATCGGGGTCGACAGCAACCAGAACCATCTGCAGCCCGGCACCATGCTCACGAGCATGGTCAAGCGGGTCGACGTCGCCGTGTACAACGCCTTCAAGGGCGTGACCCCGGGCGTGACGTCGCTCGGCCTGAAGGAGGGCGGTGTCGACATCGCGCTGGACGAATACAACGCCAGGCTCGTGACCCCGGCGATGCTCAAGCGCGTGCAGGCGGCCAGGGCCGACATCGTCAGCGGCAAGATCAAGGTCATCGACTACATGGCCCGCGGCAGCTGCCAGTGACGGTCGGGACGCCGCCTGCCGGTGCGGTCTCCGGCGCCTGCAGCGCACCGGCGGTGGCGATGCGCCACATCGCAAAGCGCTTCGGCGCCGTGCACGCCAACCGTGACGTGCACCTCAGTGTCGCCGCCGGCAGCGTGCACGGCATCGTCGGCGAGAACGGCGCCGGCAAGAGCACGCTGATGTCGATCCTCTACGGCCTGTACCGGGCCGACGCCGGCGAGATCGCGATCGACGGCCGGCCGGTGCGCATCGCCGGCTCGCGCGACGCGATCGCACTGGGCATCGGCATGGTCCACCAGCACTTCATGCTCGTCGAGACGCTCTCGGCGCTGGACAACGTGATGCTGGGCGCCGAGCCACAGTGGCGGCTGCGGCCGGCGCGCGCCGAGGTGCGGCCCCGGCTCGAGGCGCTGATGCGCGAGACCGGCATGGCCGTCGATCTCGACGCGCCGGTGGCCGAGCTGCCGGTGGGCGAGCGGCAGCGGCTGGAGATCCTCAAGGCGCTGTTCCGCGGCGCACGCATCCTGATCCTCGACGAGCCGACCGCAGTGCTCACGCCGCAGGAGACCGAAACCCTCTTCACCACCCTGCGCGGCCTGCGCGACCGCGGCGCGACGGTGCTGCTGATCACACACAAGCTCAAGGAGATCATGGCCCTGTGCGACGCCGTCACCGTGATGCGCAGCGGTCAGGTGGTGCTCGACTGCGCGATCGGCCAGACCGGTGTCGATGCACTGGCCGAGGCGATGGTCGGGCGCCGGGTCCACCTCGGCCGCGGCGGTGCGGCAGCGGCGCCCGGCGCGCCGCTGCTGCGGGCCGAAGGCCTGACGTGGACCGACGCGCTGGGCGTGCCGCGGCTGGCCGACGTGTCGCTGACGCTGCGCGCAGGCGAGATCGTCGGCGTGGCCGGCGTCTCGGGCAACGGCCAGAGCGAGCTGCTCGACGTGCTGGCCGGGCTTCTCGCGCCGGCGCAGGGCCACCTGTCGCTGTGCGGCGAGAACTTCGCCCCCGACCGCTGGCTCGACGCCCGCCGTGCACGCGACCTCGGCCTGGCCCACGTTCCCGAGGACCGCCAGCGGCGCGGCCTGGTGCTGCCCTTTGGCGCCTGGGAATCCGCCGTGCTCGGCTACCAGCGCAGCGCGCGCTACAACCGCCGTGGCTGGATGCGCCAGCGCCGCATGCGCGACGACTGCGCTGCGATGATGGAGCGCTACGACGTGCGCCCGCGCGAGCCGCTGCTGATAACGTCCAAGTTCAGCGGCGGCAACCAGCAGAAACTGGTGCTGGCGCGCGAAGCCGCGCACGAACCCAGGGTACTGCTGGTCGGCCAGCCGACGCGCGGCGTGGACATCGGGGCCATCGAGTTCATCCACGGCCGCCTGCGCGCGCTGCGCGCCGCCGGCGGCGCGGTGCTGGTGGTGTCGTCCGAGCTCGACGAGATCCTGGCCCTCGCCGACCGCGTGCTGGTGATGAACGCCGGCCGCATCGCCGGCGAACTGCCGATCCGCGACTGCAGCGAAAGCGCGCTCGGCCGACTGATGGGGGGTGCGGCGTGACGCAGCCGGTCGAGCTGCCGCGCTGGATCGACATCGGGCTGCTTCCGCTGGTCAACCTGGCGCTGGCGCTGATCGTCGCCGGCATCGTCGTCACGCTGGTCGGCTTCAAGCCGGGCGAGGTGCTCTCGCTGCTGGTGCGGGGTGCGTTCGGCACGCGCACCGGCATCAGCTACACGCTGTACTACGCCACCACTTTCATCTGCACCGGCCTGGCGGTGGCGGTGGCCTTCCACGGCGGCCAGTTCAACATCGGCGGCGAAGGCCAGGCGGTCATGGGCGGGCTGGGCGCTGGCCTGGCCGCGCTGGCCTTCGACGCCCAGCTGCCGGCCTGGGCGATGCTGCCCGTGATCGTGCTGGCCGCGGCCGCCCTCGGCATGGTCTGGGGCGCGATCCCGGGCGCGCTGCACGCCTGGCGCGGCAGCCATGTCGTGATCACGACCATCATGTTCAACTTCATCGCCTCGGCGCTGCTGGGCTACCTGCTGGTGGGCCCGCTGAAGGCGGCCGGCGACATGTCGCCCGAGAGCCGTGCCTTCGCCGATTCGGCGCACATGCCGGGGATGCACGCGGTGCTGGGCTGGCTCGGGGTCGACTGGCCACGCACACCGCTGAACCTGACGCTGGCCATCGCACTGGTGGCGGCGCTGGCGGTTTGGCTGGCGCTGTGGAAGTCGCAGGGCGGCTACGCGCTGCGCACGGTCGGCTTCGCACCGTCGGCGGCGCTGTACGCCGGCATCCGGCCGGGCCGGCTGGTGGTGCTGTCGATGGCGGCCTCGGGCGCGCTGGCCGGGCTGGTGGGCGTCAACGAGATCGCCGGCGTGCAGGGCCGGCTGCTGCCCGACTTCGTCAGCGGCGCCGGCTTCGCCGGCATCGCGGTGTGCCTGATCGGGCGCAACCACCCGCTGGGCATCGTGCTGGCGTCGCTGCTGTTCGGCGCGCTGTACCAGGGCGGCTCGGAGCTGTCCTTCGACATCAGCGGCTTCAGCCGCGACATGGTGTTCATGCTGCAGGGCCTGATCGTGCTTTTCGCCGGCGCGATGGCGCAGGTGGCCGCGCCAGCGCTTCACTGGCTGTGGCGTGCGTCCGGCGGCGGCCGGGCCGCCAGGGATGGCGATGAATGAAGTGCTGATCGGCACCCTGGCGGCGAGCACGCTGCGCGTGTCGGTGCCGCTGATCCTGTGCGCACTGGCCGGCGTGCTTTGCGAGCGCTCGGGGGTGATCGACCTCGGGCTGGAAGGCAAGATGCTGCTCACCGCCTTCGCCACCGCGAGCGCGGGAGTGGCCACCGGCTCGCTCGCGCTGGCCCTGCTGGCCGCAGTCGCGGTCGGTGTGCTGCTGTCGATGCTGCACGGCTGGGCCTGCGTCAGCCATAGCGGCGACCAGGTCGTGCTCGGCATGGCGATCACGATGACCGCCGCCGGCCTGACCGTGGTGCTGGGCGTCGCCTGGTTCGCGCAGGGCGGGCAGACACCGCCGGTGCCCGAGGCGGTGCGCCTGTCGGCCTGGTTCGGCGGCGCCGGCCAGGTCGTGCGCCGGATCCCCTGGGTCGGCCGCGCGCTGGCGCTGGCGTTCTTCGGCCACAACCTGATGGTCTATGGCGCGCCGATGCTCGTGGCCGCAGTGAGCTGGCTGCTGTACCGCACGCGCTTCGGCCTGCGCCTGCGCGCGGCGGGCGAGAACCCGGCGATGGTCGATGCCGCCGGCGTCTCGGTCAAGGCGCTGCGCTACCAGGCCCTGGCGCTCAACGGCGTGCTCAGCGCGCTGGCCGGCGCCTACCTCGTGCTGGCGCAGAGCCCGAGCTTCATCCCCAACATGACCGCCGGTCGCGGCTACATGGCGCTGGCGGCGCTGATCTTCGGCAAGTGGCGTCCCGGCGGCGCGCTGGCGGCCTGCCTGCTGTTCGGCTTCCTCGACGCGGTCTCGATCCGGCTGCAGGATGCGACGCTGCCCTTCGTCGGCGCGCTGCCGGTGCAGGCGATCCAGGCCCTGCCGTACCTGTTGACGGTGGTGCTGCTGGCCGGCTTCATCGGCAGCGCCGTCGCGCCAGCCGCACTCGGGAGACCCTATGTCAAGGACCGCTGAAACGAACCTCGACGCGATGCGCGAGCCGCTGCTGAAGGCTGCCCGCCGGGCACGAGAAAGCGCCTACGCACCCTACTCGCGCTTCGCCGTCGGCGCCGCGGTGCTCGACGAACAGGGCCGCATCCATGCCGGCTGCAACGTCGAGAACGCCGCCTACCCGCAGGGCTGGTGTGCCGAGGCCTCGGCGCTCGCGGCGATGGTGGGCGCCGGCGGGCGGCGCGTGCTCGCGGTGGCCGTGTGCGCGGTGGTCGAACCGCCGATCACGCCCTGCGGCGGCTGCCGCCAGAAACTGCGCGAATTCGCCGCCGACGACTGCCCGGTGTGGTGCGGTAACCCGCTCGACATCGTCGCCGAGCACACTGTGGGCGGCCTGTTGCCGGCCAGCTTCGGCCCCCACCACCTGCCCCGCGCATGAACGATCCGATCGCCGCCTCCGTCGCCACGCTGCAGCAGCGCGTCGGGCCGCAGCCGCCGCGCGTCGCCGTGCTGCTGGGCACGGGCTGGGCAGCCTTCGCCGATCAGGTACGGGACCCGGTCGCCGTGCACTACGCCGAGCTGCCGGCGTTTCCGGCGCTCGGCGTCGGGGGCCACCGCGGCGTCGTGAAGGCCGGCCGGATCGGCGGCACGCCGGTGCTGGTGCTGAGCGGCCGCAAGCACGCATACGAAACGGGCGAGGCCGACGGCATGAAGGGCGCGATCCGCTGCCTCGCCGCCTGGGGCGTGAAGGTACTGCTGCAGACCAACGCCGCGGGCTGCATGGACCCTTCGATGCGGCCGGGCGACCTGATGCTGATCAGCGATCACCTGAACCTGTCGCAGCGCTCGCCGCTGTTCGGCGAGGCTGGCGACGGCCGCTTCATCGACATGAGCAACGCCTACGATGCCACGCTGCGCGCGCAGGCCCGTGCCGCGGCGCGGCGCGCCGGCACGCCGCTGCACGAGGGCGTCTATGCCTGGTTCCTGGGCCCGCAGTTCGAGACGCCGGCCGAGATCCGCATGTTCCGCGGCTTCGGCGCGCAGGCGGTGGGAATGAGCACGGTGCCCGAGACGATCCTCGCGCGCCATGCCGGGCTGCGCGTGCTGGCGTTGTCGCTGATGACGAACATGGCCGCCGGCATGCAGGCCGAGACCTTGAGCCACGCGGGGACGCTGGCCACCGCGGGCGCGGCCAGCGAGCGCGCGGTGGCGCTGCTGGCCGCGGTGGTGCAGGCGCTGGAGGCGTGAGGCCGTGAACCGCGACGATACGCAGGCCATCGCCCGCACCGCGCTGGCGTGCCTGGACCTGACCCGCCTGAACGACGCCGACACGGCGGCCGACATCGAGGCCCTGTGTGCGCGCGCGCAAGGCCGCTTCGGCCACACCGCGGCGGTATGCGTCTGGCCGCGCTTCGCGGCCCGGGCGCGGGCACTGCTGCCGGCCGGCATCGCGGTGGCCGCGGTCGCCAACTTCCCCGACGGCAGTACCGACGCCGAGCGCGCCGTGCGCGACACCGGCGAGATCGTGCAGTCCGGCGCGCAGGAGGTCGATGTCGTGATGCCTTACCGCGACCTCGCCGCAGCGCCGGCCCTGCTCGCCACGGTGCGCCGCGCCTGCGACGGCCTGCGGCTGAAGGTGATCCTCGAGACCGGCGAGCTGCTGGCTCCGGCGCTGATCGCGCAGGCCAGCCGCATCGCGCTCGATGCCGGCGCCGACTTCCTCAAGACCAGCACAGGCAAGACACCGCGCAGCGCCAGCCCCGAGGCCGCGCGCGTGATGCTCGGCGCTATCGCCGGCGACGCGGCCGCGCGCGGCCGCGTCGGCTTCAAGCCCGCCGGCGGCATCCGCACGGTGGCCGACGCGGGCGTGTACGTCGCGCTCGTGGCCGAGATCCTCGGTCCCGCGGCGGTCGTGCCGGCGCGCTTTCGTATCGGTGCCAGCGGCCTGCTCGACGCCATCGAAGCGGTGCTCGGCGGCGCGGCGGGTGAGCCGGCCGCCGGCAGCCGCTACTGACCCCGTTCACTTCATCCTGCGAGATCCGCCATGCAGCGCCGCTTGCGCCCATTTGCCTTCGTCCTTGGCCTGGCCGCCGCGTTCCTTGCCGGCTGCGCCACGTCACCGACCACGCCGACCGCGGCGCCGGCAGCAACCGGCCCGGTGAAGGTCAAGATCGTCGCCATCAACATGCCGGCCGGCGGCGTGGCGCATCTGGCCCCCGCGGTCGCCCAGCTCGAAGCCGAGAACCCGAACCACATCTTCGTCGCCGCCGGCGACCTCGCCGGCGCCAGCCCATTGCTGTCGGCCCTGTTCCATGACGACCCGACGGTCGAGGCGATGGGGATCGCGGGTCTGGAGGTGAGTTCGGTCGGCAACCACGAGTTCGACAAGGGCGCGGCCGAGCTGCTGCGGATCCAGAACGGCGGCTGCCATCCGGCCAACGGCTGCGAGGGTCCGCATCCCTTCGAGGGCGCGCGCTACCGCTACCTGGCGGCGAGCACGGTCGACCTGAAGACCGGCAAGACGCTGCTGCCGGCGTACGAGGTGAAGACCTTCCAGGGTATCCCGATGGCCTTCATCGGCCTGACGCTGAAACAGACGCCGGACATGGTCGTGCCGTCCGGCGTCGCGGGGCTGCGTTTCGAGGACGAGGCGCAGACCGTCAACCGCCTCGTCCCCGAGCTGCAGGCGCGGGGCGTCCGGGCGATCGTCGTGCTCATCCTCCAGGGCGGCACCCAGACGGGCGGCTACAACGTCGGCGACCACGACGCCTGCCAGGGGATCGAGGGGCCGATCGTCGATGTCGTCAAGCGCTTCGACAAGGCGGTCGACATCGTCGTCAGCGGCCACACGCACCGGCCCTACAACTGCCGCATCGATGGCCGGCTGGTCACCAGCGCCGACAGGTACGGCAAGGTCGTCACCGACATCGACGTCACGCTCGACCCGGTGACCCACGACGTGATCGGCGACAGCGCGCGCAACCTCGTCGTGCGCGTCGAGGAGTTTCCTGCCGACCCGCGCGAGGTGGCGTTGATCCAGCAGTACGTCGACCGCGAAGGGCCGCTCGCCCGGCGTGTGGTCGGCAAGATCGGCGCCGCGCTCGAGCGCGACTACAACCGCGCCGGCGAATGCGCGCTCGGCGAGGTTATCGCCGATTCGCAGCTCGGCGCCGCGCGCGACGCCGGGGCGCAGATCGCCTTCATGAAAATGGGCGGCATCCGCGCCGCGCTGCCGATGCCCGCCGACGGCCGCGTCCGCTTCGAAGACATCTTCACCGTCCAGCCCTTCAGCAACGCGCTGGTCACGATGACGCTCAGTGGCGCCCAGATCGTCGCCCTGCTTCAGCGCCAGTGGCTGGGCCACGAGAGCGACCACGTGATGCAGGTCAGTCGCGGCTTCAGCTACAGCTTCGACGACAGGCGCCCGCCGGGCCAGAGCGTCGTGCCCGGCAGCGTGAAGCTCGACGAGCGGCCGATCGACCTCGCGGCCGACTACCGCGTCACGGTCAACGCGTTCATGTCCGATGGCGGCGACAGCTTGAGCGTCTTGCGCCAGGGTCGCGACCGCCGCGTCGGCGTGCTCGACCTCGAAGCCTTCGAGCAGTACCTGGTCCAGCATCCGGGCCTGGTGCCGGGGCCGCCGGACCGCATCACGCGGCTCGACTGAGCATTGGACGGGCCATGGCACCGCCGATGCTCGCTCCCGAGATCATCCGCACCAAGCGCGACGGCGGCCGCCTCGCCGAAGCGCAGATCCGGGCCTTCGTGCGGGGCCTGGTGGCCGGCGAAGGACCGCCGGCCTGGAGCGAAGGCCAGGCCGCGGCGATGGCGATGGCGATCCTGCTGCGTGGCATGGACGAGGCCGAGACAGTGGCACTGACGCTGGCCATGGCCGACTCGGGCAGCCGCCTGTCGTGGACCGACGAAGGGCTCGGCGGGCCGGTGCTCGACAAGCATTCGACCGGCGGCGTCGGCGACAAGGTCAGCCTGATCCTGGCCCCGATCGTCGCCGCCTGCGGCGGCATGGTGCCGATGATCAGCGGCCGGGGCCTCGGCCACACCGGCGGCACGCTGGACAAGCTCGAGGCGCTGCCCGGCTACGACGTGAATCCGCCACGGCAGCGGCTGCTGAGCACGCTGCGGGACGCAGGCTGCGCGATCGTCGGCGCCTCGGCCGACCTGGCGCCGGCAGACCGGCGCCTGTACGCGATCCGCGATGTCACGGCCACCGTCGAGAGCGTGCCGCTGATCACGGCCAGCATCCTGTCCAAGAAGCTCGCCGCCGGCTTGCAGGGCCTGGTCCTCGACGTCAAGGTCGGCAGCGGCGCCTTCGCGCCGACGCTGGCCGAAGCCCGAACGCTGGCCGCGAGCCTGGTGGGAGTGGCGCGCAGCGCCGGGCTGCCGACGCGCGCCCTGATCACCGACATGAACCAGGTGCTGGGCTGCAGCGCCGGCAACGCGCTCGAGGTGCGCGAGGCGCTCGACTTCCTGACCGGCGCGCACCGCGAGCCGCGGCTGCACGCCGTGACGCTGGCGCTGGCGGCCGAGCTGCTTCAGCTGGCCCGGCTGGCAGCGGACAGCGCCGAAGCATGGCGCCTGGCCGAGCGCGCGCTGGCCGGCGGCGCCGCCGCCGAGCGCTTCGGGCGCATGGTGGCCGCCCTCGGCGGGCCGCGCGACGTGCTGCACGCCGCAGGGCTGCCGCGGGCGCCGCTGTGCCTTGACGTGCCGGCACCGCGCGGCGGCCTGCTGACGCAGATCGACGTGCGCGCGCTCGGCTTGGCGGTGGTCGCGCTCGGCGGCGGCCGCCAGCACCCGGGACAGGCCATCGACCCGCGGGTGGGGCTGGACCGCGTGCTCGGGTTGGGCACCGCGGTGCAGGTCGGCCAGGCGCTCGCACGCGTGCACGCCGCCGACGACATCACTGCCCGCGCTGCGGCGCAGGTCGTCGTCGCGGCGATGGGCGTCACCGAGGCCAACGCGCCCGCGGCGATGACCGTCGCCTGGCCGGTGGTCGAGACCCTGGCGGACTAGCGCCGCTGCGCCCCAGCGCCGCCGGCAAGCGTCTTCACCGTGGCCGCAGGCCGCGGAATTCGGCCCGCCTGTGGGGTGCCTCGTGGCCCGACAGCGCCAGCGCCAGCCGCGTCACCATCGGATGCGTCTGCGAGGGTGGCGCATAGGCGGGCATGGCTGCCAGCCAGAGCGCCACCAGCGCCGGCACCCAGGGTCGCAGGTGCAAGGCCGTCAACCGGCAGCGCACCAATGCCGCGCTGCTGACCAGCGCGCCCAGGCCGAGGCCGGCGATCACCTCGGAGACCGAGTGGGCGTGGACGACCAGGCGCGAGATGCCGACCGCCAGGGCCAGCGCGGCCCCACTGGCCATCGCCAGCCAGCGCCCGCCGCGCGGCTCGGGCGGGGCGAGCGCACCCAGCAGCACGGGGTAGATCGAGGCGGCAAACATCGCGTGCCCGGAGACGCCGGTGAAGTCGATCGCCGCCCACCCGAGGCCCCAACCGATGAAGGCCACCTTGCTCACCGTGGTCAGCACCGCGGCCACCGACAGCAGCCCGAGCCACCACGCGACCAGCGGCCGGCCGCCGGGCCGGCGCAGCAGCAGCAAGCCGGCGAGCAGCGCGGCAGGCAGCAGGATCTCCGCCTCGCCCAGGCGCGTGAGCAGGTGCCAGTAGGGCATTGGTAGACGTTGGTTCCTTAAGCGGCCCGAAGGCCGGGTGCAGAACCA
>JBBINW010000013.1:0-82446 GCA_037443665.1 Betaproteobacteria bacterium | reverse complement strand
ATCGCAAGTGGTTGATGGGAAAGGGCAACTCGGGCCGGCGGCGGAGGAACTTCAGATTAAGGAAGCCAGTCGCTGGCCGGCACTTGGGCCGGCAGGCCCCATACCTCGTCGTAGTATGGGCCCAGGAAGTACAGCCCCGCGGCGGGGAAAGTGGGGGCTGCAGCCTCGCGCGCGCGTGCGGCCAGGACTTCGCCCAGCCAGTCCGGCGGCTGCTGGCCGGTGCCCACGGCCAACAGGCAGCCGACGATGTTGCGAACCATGTGGTACAGGAACGCGCTGGCATCGAAATCGAAGCGCCAGTAGGCGCCGCGGCGGCCGATCGCGATGCTGCGCAGGGTCTTGACCGGCGTCGGCGACTGACAGTCGGCGGCGCGGAACGAACTGAAGTCGTGCTCGCCGACGAGCAGCGCCGCGGCCTGCTGCATCGCGTGCAGGTCCAGAGGCCTGAACACCCAGCCCACCAGGCCCTGCTCCAGCGCCGGCCGTACCGGCGACTCGAGGATCACGTGTCGATAACGGCGGCCGCGCGCGCTGTTGCGGGCGTGGAAGACGCTGTCGACCGGCCGGCACCATTGCACGGCGATGTCGCCGGGCAGGTAACGGTTGGTACCGCGAACCCACGAGAACGGCTCGCGTACGAGGGCAGTGTCGACGTGCACGACCTGGTTGACGGCGTGCACGCCGGCGTCGGTGCGGCCAGCGCAGACGGTGGCCACCGGTTCGGCGGCGAAGGCCGCCAGGGCCTGCTCCAGTCGGTCCTGCACGGTGCGGCCGTCGGGCTGCGACTGCCAGCCGTGGTAGGCCTGGCCGCGGTAGCTCAGCCCCAGTGCGAGGCGCCGGGTCGGCTGTTCAGGCAAGCTTGTCCAGCATGCCCTGGGCCTTTTGCTTCAACATGCCGTCGGCCTTGGCCACCACTTCCTCGAGCAGGTCGCGCGCACCTTCCAGATCGCCGATCTGACGGAACTCCTCGGCCAGTTCGATCTTGCGCGCCAGCGGTGCTGCATCTTCGGCCTCGGCCCCGGCGGGCGCCAGGACCTCGCCGCCGATCGAGAAATCGCCGAAGTCCAGGCCCGCTTGGGGTGCCGGCGCCTGGTGGGCCGCGGACGGTGGTTCTTCGGTCACGGCCCCGATGTCGAAGTCAAGCGAGCCGTCGTCGCGCGCCGAATGCGGCTGGCTGAGCGGCAGCGTCTTCGTGTCGGCTTCGCCGTGCCTCAGGTCCAGGGTCGGCTCGTCGGCGTGCATCTGCGCGGCGGTCGAGAACGGATACGTGGTCTCGGCCGGCGTGGGCGGCGGCAGTGAAGCTTCCGTTACCGCCGGCGCGTCGAGCCCGAGGTCGAGGTCCACGCCGCTGTCCGGGCCCTCGTCCAGCGTCGCGTCGGCGGCCGGCTCGAACTTCGGCGAGCTGGCCTGCACCGTGTGCGGCACCGTGGAGGCACCCAGCGGCTCGAACACCTGACCGCCAGCGCCCAGCACGACCGCGGGGTGGGAGCCCGGCTGGTACAGCGCGTTCTCGGGGTCGATCGTCAGGCCCAGCGCCTGTGCCTTGGACCAGTCCTCGCCCTCGCCGCGGGTCAGATTGAACAGCTGCGTGGCCAGCAGTTCGAACGCCTTGGTGTCGCGCCGCTTGGCATAGACCTCGAGCAGCTTGGAGCGGATCGCCATGCGATCGGGCGTCGCACGCATCGCCTCCTTGAGGATCTCCTCGGCCTGCAGGTCCCGGCCGTAGGCCAGGTAGACGTCGGCCTCGGCCACCGGGTCGACGTCGCCGATCGCATCGAGCTGCGACAGCGAATAACTCATCGATGACGAGCTGTTGGTGCTGCTCGGCGCTTCGCGGGTGTCGATGCGCTGGCCGCCGCTGGCGCCGAAGAACGAGTCGGGCTGGAGCCGGCTTTCGAGGAACGAGGTCTCGCCCGCCGGGCGGCGCATGCGGCTGCGCAGCTTGTACAGGCCCAGCCCCGCGAGTAACGCCACCAGCACGCCAGCGGCCGGCAGCAGCAGCGCGTTGTCGAGGAGGCTGTCGAGGAAGCCCGGCTGTTCGGGTGCGGGCGCCGTCGCGACCGGCTTGGGCGGAGCCGGCTTGGGCGCAGGCGCCGGCGGGGCCTGCACCGGCGCAGGGGTCGGCGCGGGCGGCGCGGCAGCCACCACCGTCGGCGCAGCGCCTGTCGGCGGGGTGGCCGGTGCGGCGGCCGGGGCCAGCCCGGCCGCGGGGGTCGCCGCGTTCTGCAGCTTTTTCAATTCATCGACGTTGCGCGCCAGTTCGGCCAGCCGCGTCTTGGTGTCCTTGCTCTCGGTCTCCTTGGACACGCGCGCCTCGGGCGCTGAAGCCTTAGCGCCCCCTTGCGAGAGCTTCAGGCGATCGGGCGTCGCGGCAGCGGTCTGCTTGCGATCGTTGACCTGCGCCTGCACCTCGCCCTTGGCTTGGCGCGCCGGCGACTCTTCGGCCGCCGCGGTGGCGCCGCCCGCCAGGCGCTGGCGGTAGGCGGCGAAGTCGGCGCTCTGGGCGACGATGATCTCGCGCGCCTGCGGGGTCGACACCTTGCCCGCCTCGTCAGCAGACGGCACCGTGAGCACGGCGCCGGCCTTGAGCCGGTTCATGTTCTCGCCGATGAAGGCCTGCGGATTGCCGCGAAACAGCGAGACCAGCATCTGGTCGAGCGAGATTCCCGGCTGCTGGGTGCGCGACGCGATGCGTGTGAGCGTGTCGCCGTCACGCACCCGGATCTCGTTGGTCTCGCCGGCCGCGCCGATCGGCGACGGCGCAGGCGTCATGCGTGGCGCCGCGGTCGCAGCCGGGCGGGCCGTGGCCTCCGGCTTGGGCGCGACCGCCACCGCGGGTGCGGCCATCGTCGGCTGCGGCGCGGCGGCCCCGATCACCGGGGCGGCGGCAGGCGGCGCCGCCTGCACGGCATGCGCGGTGGGGGGGTCGAACAGCATCGTGTACTCGCGTACCAGACGCCCGCTGGACCAGTTGGCCTCGACGATCACGTCGATGAAAGGCTCGAGCACGGCGCGATCGCTGGTCACCTTCAGCACGGAACGGCCGTCGGGCCGCTTGACGATCTCCAGGTGGGTGCCGCTAAGCACGGCGTTGTAGTCGACGCCGGCGGCGCGGTACGCGTCCGGCGCGGCCACCCGCAGTTTCAGCGTCGAAACCTCTTCCGCCGACAGGCTGGTGACGTCGATCTCGGCCTTGAGGTTTTCGCCGAGCGCG
Organism: Betaproteobacteria bacterium; assembly: GCA_037443665.1. GTDB lineage: Bacteria > Pseudomonadota > Gammaproteobacteria > Burkholderiales > Burkholderiaceae_C > Rubrivivax. The sequence continues at coordinate 79,232 of JBBINW010000013.1, read as the reverse complement.
GACTGCACGGTCAGTCGCCCGAGGCCGAGGGCCACCGCATGCGAACTGAACAGCCAGGCGGCTGCCAGCGCCACGCCGTGAAGGGCAAAGCGGGTTGGGTTGGTCGAGCGCTTGTTCAAGGCAAATCCCCCATTCGATCGCGCGGTGCTATGCAAGGCGCCCGCCGCCGTCTCTCCGAGTGAACCATCGCCGGGCCGCGAGCCAAGGACCGCCGCCGCCGGAAAACGCAGCAGTATCAAGCATATAGGAGCACAAGCTCACGCTAAAGCTGATGAATGGGCGGGAAATGGCTTGTTTCTGGCGCATCAACGCTTTGTTGCCGGCCGACAACGGGAAAAATACCTCATTGCGCGAGCAGGATCCGCAGCATGCGGCGCAGCGGCTCGGCAGCACCCCATAGCAGTTGGTCCCCGATGGTGAACGCTCCGAGGTAGCGGTCGCCCAGCGCCAGTTTGCGCAGGCGACCGACGGCGATGCCGAGGGTGCCCGTCACCGCCACCGGCGTCAGGCCCTGTACGGTCGCCGCGCGCGTATTGGGCACCAGGCGGACCCATTCGTTGTCGCTGCGGATCATGTTCTCCACATCGGCAAGCGGAACGTCTTTCTTGAGCTTGATCGTCAGCGCCTGGCTATGGCAGCGCATCGCGCCCACGCGAACGCAGATCGAGTCGATCGGCGTCGCGGGCGTACCGAAGCCTGGGCCGCGGCCCAGGATCTTGTTCGTCTCGGCGCCGCCCTTCCACTCTTCCAGGCTGGTGCCGTCGCCGCGATCGGCGTCGATCCAGGGGATCAGGCTGCCAGCCAGCGGCACCATGAAGTTCTGCGTCGCCTCGGGCGGCAGGCCGCGCTGGGTGGCGGCGACCTGGCGGTCGATCTCGAGGATCGCGCTCGTCGGGTCGTCGAGCAGCGGCCGCACCGCCGCGTTGAGGCTGCCGAACTGCGTGAGGAGTTCGCGCATGTGCTGGGCGCCACCGCCGCTGGCGGCCTGGTACGTCGTGGCCGTCATCCACTCGACCAGGTCGGCCTTGAACAGCGCTCCCAGGCCCATCAGCATGCAGCTGACGGTGCAGTTGCCGCCGATGAAGTCCTTCACGCCGCGTGCCAGCGCGTCCTGGATCACCGGCAGGTTCACCGGGTCGAGGATGATCACCGCGTCGTCGTTCATGCGCAGCGTCTTGGCGGCATCGATCCAGGTGCCCTTCCAGCCGGCAGCGCGCAGTTGCGGATGGACCTGCTTGGTGTACTCACCGCCCTGGCAGGTGATGACGATGTCGCAGCGCTTCAGCGCCGAGATGTCGTTCGCGTCCTGGAGCCGGGTCTCGTTCTTCGCGTCGCCAGGCGCCGGCCCACCGGCGTTCGAGGTGGAGAAGAACAGCGGCTCGATGAGCGCGAAGTCGCCCTCGGTGCGCATGCGGTCCATCAGCACCGAACCGACCATGCCGCGCCAGCCTACGAGTCCTACGAGTGCCATTTCGGTTTCGCCTTTCCGTGGATCCGGACCCCTGCTTCCCCGCGGTTCGTGTCGCCGGGGTCCGAGAAGGTGGGGCGAGACGATCCGCGAGCGCTAGCTCTTGGTGATGGTCTTGGCAAACGTCTTGCCGGTGAGGGCCGCCACCACCGCGTCACCCATCTCGCGCGTGCCGACCTTGTGCGTGCCCTCGCTCCAGATGTCGGCCGTGCGCAGGCCGGCCGAAAGCACGGCTTGCACCGCGCGCTCGATGCGTTCGGCGGCGGCGGGTTGGTCGAGCGAGAAGCGGAGCATCATGGCAGCCGACAGGATTGTAGCCAGCGGGTTGGCCACGCCCCGGCCGGCAATGTCGGGCGCGCTGCCGTGGCTGGGCTCGTACAGCCCCTTGTTGTGCTTGTCGAGCGAGGCGCTGGGCAGCATGCCGATCGAGCCGGTGAGCATCGCCGCCTCGTCCGACAGGATGTCGCCGAACATGTTGCCGGTGACGACAACGTCGAAGGCCTTTGGCGCCTTCACCAGCTGCATCGCGGCGTTGTCCACGTACATGTGCTGCAGTTCGACGTCCGGGTACTGGGCGTGGACCTCGGTGACGACGTCGCGCCAGAACTGGAAGGTCTCCAGCACGTTGGCCTTGTCCACGCTGGTGACCTTCCTGCTGCGCTTGCGCGCGGCCTGGAACGCGACGTGCGCGATGCGCTCGATCTCGGGCCGGCTATAGCGCATCGTGTCGAAGGCCTCCTCGGCGCCCGGGAAATGACCGTCGGTGGCGATGCGGCGACCACGCGGCTGGCCGAAGTAGATGTCACCGGTGAGCTCGCGGATGATCAGGATGTCCAGCCCCGCCACCAGCTCGGGCTTCAGGCTGCTGGCATGCGTGAGCTCCGGGTAGCACAGTGCCGGGCGGAAGTTGGCGAACAGGCCCAGCTGCTTGCGCAGCCCGAGGATCGCCTGCTCGGGACGCAGCGATCGCTCGAGCTTGTCGTACTTCCAGTCGCCGACGGCGCCGAACAGGATCGCGTCGGCGGCCTTGGCGAGGCTCAGCGTGGATTCGGGAAGCGGATGCCCGTGCGCCTCGTAGGCCGCACCGCCCACGAGCGCGGTCTCGGTCTCGAACTTCAGGTCGAGCGCGTTCAGCACGCGCACGGCCTGCTCGACAATCTCGGTGCCGATGCCGTCGCCCGGCAGGATGGCGATCTTCATGGGGTGTCTCAACCGATCTGGGTCTGGGCAAGCCAGGGCATGCGCGCCAGGCGCTCGGCCTCGAAGGCGCGGATCTTGTCGGCATGGCGCAGCGTCAGGCCGATGTCGTCGAAGCCACCAACCAGACAGTACTTGCGGAAGGGCTGCACGTCGAAAGGCAGCTCGGCGCCGTCGGGCTTGACCACCACCTGGCGGGGCAGGTCGATCGTCAGCTCGTAGCCGGGGAACGCGAAGACCTCGTCGAACAACTGAGCCACCTGCGATGCCGGCAGCACGATGGGCAGAATGCCGTTCTTGTAGCAGTTGTTGAAGAAGATGTCGGCGTAGCTCGGCGCGATCAGGGTCCGGAAACCGTATTGCTGCAGGGCCCACGGCGCGTGCTCGCGGCTGGAGCCGCAACCGAAGTTGCTGCGCGCGAGCAGGATCGAGGCGCCCCGGTAGCGCGGCTGGTTGAGCACGAAGTCGGGATTGGGCTTGCGCGCGGCCGGGTCCTGCCCAGGCTCGCCCGGGTCGAGATAGCGCCAGGCGTCGAACAGGTTGGGGCCGAAGCCGGATCGGGCGATCGACTTCAGGAACTGCTTGGGGATGATCGCGTCGGTGTCGACGTTGTCGCGGTCCATCGGCGCGACCAGGCCCTTGTGAACGGTGAAGGCTTCCAAGATGGTGCTCCTCAGGCGATTCTGCGCACGTCGACGAAGTGCCCTTTGAGCGCCGCCGCTGCCGCCATCGCCGGGCTGACGAGATGGGTGCGGCCGCCGGCGCCCTGGCGGCCTTCGAAGTTGCGGTTGCTGGTGCTGGCACAGCGTTCGCCGGGGTCGAGCCGGTCGGCGTTCATCGCCAGGCACATGCTGCAGCCCGGTTCGCGCCACTCGAAGCCGGCAGCCTTGAAGACCTCGTGCAGCCCCTCGGCCTCGGCCTGCGCCTTGACCTGGCCCGAGCCCGGCACGACCATCGCCAGCCTCACGTTGCCGGCCACCGTGCCGCCGACCCGGCGCACCACCGCCGCCGCGTCGCGCAGGTCCTCGATGCGGCTGTTGGTGCACGAGCCGATGAAGACCTTGTCGATGCGGATGTCGGTGATCGCCTTGTTCGGCTGCAGCCCCATGTAGGTCAGCGCGCGCTCGATGGCGCCGCGCTTGACCGCGTCCCGTTCCTTGTCGGGGTCGGGCACGCGACCGTCCACCGGCAGCACCATCTCCGGGCTCGTGCCCCAGGTCACCTGCGGCTGGATCTGCGCCGCGTCGAGTTCGACCACCTCGTCCCACGCCGCATCGGGGTCCGACCGCAGCGTGCGCCAGTAGGCCACGGCGTGGTCCCATTCGACGCCCCTGGGCGCGAACGGCCGGCCCTTGACGTAGGCGATCGTCTTCTCGTCCACCGCCACCAGCCCGGCCCGCGCGCCAGCCTCGATTGCCATGTTGCACACCGTCATCCGGCCTTCCATGCTCAGCGCGCGGATCGCCGAGCCGCCGAACTCGATCGTGTGCCCGGTACCGCCGGCGGTGCCAATCCTGCCGATGATCGCGAGCACGATGTCCTTGGCCGTGACGCCGGTGCCGATCGGGCCCTCGACGTTGATCAGCAGGTTCTTGGCCTTCTTCGCCAGCAGGGTCTGCGTGGCCAGCACGTGCTCGACCTCGCTGGTGCCGATGCCGTGCGCCAGGGCGCCGAAGGCGCCGTGGGTGCTGGTGTGGCTGTCGCCGCAGACCACCGTCATGCCCGGCAGCGTCGCGCCGTTCTCGGGCCCGATCACGTGGACGATGCCTTGCCGCCGGTCGAGGAACGGGTAATAGGCGGCAGCACCGAAGGCACGGATGTTGGCGTCCAGCGTGACCACCTGCTGGCGGCTGATCGGGTCGCGGATGCCGTCGTAGCCGTCAGCCCAGCCGGTGGTCGGCGTGTTGTGGTCGGCGGTGGCGACGATCGAGCTCGTGCGCCAGACCTTGCGAGCCGCCAGCCGCAGGCCCTCGAAGGCCTGCGGGCTGGTCACCTCGTGGACGAGGTGGCGGTCGATGTAGAGAACGGCGGTGCCGTCCTCCTCGGTGTGGACGACGTGCTCGTCCCACAGCTTGTCGTAGAGGGTGCGTGCGCTCATGCCCGCATTTTCCCGCACATCGGCTGGCAACGGTTCAGGCGAGCGCGGAGACGAGCTCGGGTGGCGCCTGCACCAGCTCGATCAGCACTCCCTCGCCGCCGAGCGGGAACTCGTCGTTGCCCTTGGGGTGGATGAAGCAGATGTCGTGGCCGGCGGCGCCCTTGCGGATGCCGCCGGGGGCGAAGCGCACGCCGTGCGCCGTCATCCATTCGACGGCGCGGGGCAGGTCGTCGACCCACAGCCCGACGTGGTTCAGCGGCGTGGCGTGGACCGCAGGCTTCCTGTCCGGGTCGAGCGGCTGCATCAGGTCGACCTCGACCGCATGCGCGCCCTGCCCGAGCGTGCAGATGTCCTCGTCGACGTTCTCGCGCTCGCTGACGAACGTGCTCCTCACGGTCAGGCCCAGCATGTCGACCCACAGCGACTTCAGGCGCTGCTTGTCGGTCCCGCCAATGGCGATCTGCTGGATGCCGAGGATGCGGAAGGGCTTGGGATTCATCATTTTGCAGGCTCAGGCAAAGCGCAGGATGGGTTGGTCGACGGCCAGGCTCTCGCCCTTGTCGGCGAGCAGTTCGCTCACGGTGCCGTCGTGCGCGGCGACGAGGATGTTCTCCATCTTCATCGCCTCGATCACGGCCAGCCGCTCGCCCGCCTGCACGGACTGCCCCGGCGCGACCGCGACATCGACGAGCAGCCCCGGCATCGGCGAGAGCAGGAACTTGCTCATGTCGGCCGGCGCTTTGAACGGCATCACGCGCAGCAGTTCGGCCGCGCGCGCGCTCATCAGCTGGACGTCGATGCGCAGGCCGTTGTGCTCCACGCGCAGCCACAGGCCGTGGCGCTCGACCTGGGCCGTGAAGGGCCGGCCGTTGCAGCGCCCCTGGGCGCGGATGCCGCCGAAGCGCCAGTCGCTGTCGATCGCGTACGCCCGGCCGCGCACCGCGACCTTGGCCGTGCCGCCATCGACCTCGATGCGAACCGGCACGTGCGTGAACTGGCCGCCCTCGCCTCGCACGACGGCCACGAACTCGCTGCCGATGACCACGCCGTGCCCGGCGAGTTGGCCGCTGATGCCGGCGGCACGGTCGCGGTAGCGGCGGTACGCCGCGGCTGCCAGCGCGACCAGGAAGTCGGGGTCGTCGTGCGGCACGTCCTCGGCGTGGAAGCCGTGGCTGTAATGCTCGGCGATGAAACCGGTGTTGAAGTCGCCGGCGACGAACTTCGGGTGCGCCAGCAAGGCGGCCTGGAACGGGATGTTGCTCGACACGCCGCGGATCACGAAGCCGTTGAGCGCCTCGCGCATCTTCGCGATCGCATCGTCGCGGTCCAGGCCGTGGACGACGAGCTTGGCGATCATCGAGTCGTAGTGCATCGGGATCTCGCCGCCTTCGTAGACACCCGTGTCCACGCGCACGCCGCCGCCGTGCGGCACTGGCAGGCTCGCAGCCATCGTCTGCGGCGGGGGCAGGTAGCGCACCAGGCGGCCGGTGGAAGGCAGGAAGCCCCTGAACGGGTCCTCGGCGTTGATGCGGCATTCGATGGCCCAGCCGTGGCGCGGAATGTCGGCCTGCGCGAACGGCAGCTTCTCGCCGGCCGCGACGCGGATCATCTGCTCGACGATGTCGATGCCGGTAATGCTCTCGGTCACCGGGTGCTCGACCTGCAGCCGGGTGTTCATCTCCAGGAAGTAAAAGCGCTGGTCCTTGCCGACCACGAACTCCACCGTGCCGGCGCTCTGGTAGTTCACCGCACGAGCCAACTGCACGGCCTGGGCACCCATCGCGGCGCGCGTGGCCTCGCTGATGAAGGGCGATGGCGCCTCCTCGATGACCTTCTGGTGGCGGCGCTGGATCGAGCATTCGCGTTCGTGCAGGTAGACGACGTTGCCATGGGCGTCGCCGAGCACCTGGATCTCGATGTGGCGCGGCTCCTCGACATACTTCTCGATGAACACGCGGTCGTCGCCGAAGCTGTTGCGCGCCTCGTTGCGGCACGAGGTGAAGCCCTCGAACGCCTCCCTGTCGTCGAGGGCCACGCGCAGGCCCTTGCCCCCACCGCCGGCGCTGGCCTTGATCATCACCGGGTAGCCGATGTCGCGCGCGATCTGCACCGCCTGCTCCGGCGATTCGATGGTCGCGTTCCAGCCAGGGATCGTGTTGACCTTGGCTTCCTGCGCCAGCTTCTTCGACGCGATCTTGTCGCCCATCGCCGCGATGCTCGCATGCTTCGGGCCGATGAAGACGATGCCCCCCTGCTCGACGCGGCGCGCGAAGTCCTCGTTCTCGCTCAGGAAGCCATAGCCCGGGTGGACGGCCTGCGCGCCGGTGGCCTTGCAGGCGTCGATGATCTTCTGCGCCACGAGGTAGCTCTCGCGGCTCGGCGCCGGGCCGATGCAGACCGACTCGTCGGCAAGCTCGACGTGCAGCGCGTCGCGATCGGCCTCGGAATAAACGGCCACCGTGGCGATGCCCATCCTCTTTGCCGTCTTGATGACCCGACAGGCGATCTCCCCGCGGTTGGCGATCAGGATCTTGCTGAACATGCCCTGCCCCCTCACAACGGAATGTTGCCGTGCTTGCGCCACGGGTTGTCGAGCTTCTTGTCGCGCAGCATCGCCAGTGAGCGGCACAGCCGCTTGCGCGTCTCGTGCGGCTGGATCACGTCGTCGATGAAGCCGCGCGCGCCGGCGACGAAGGGATTGGCGAAGCGGGCCTTGTACTCGGCCTCGCGTGCGGCCAGCTTCGCCGGGTCGCCCTTGTCCTCGCGGAAGATGATTTCGACCGCGCCCTTGGCCCCCATCACTGCGATCTCGGCATTCGGCCAGGCGAAGTTGACGTCGCCGCGCAGATGCTTGGACGACATCACGTCGTAGGCGCCGCCGTAGGCCTTGCGCGTGATCACCGTCACCTTGGGCACCGTGCATTCGGCATAGGCGTACAGCAGCTTGGCGCCGTGCTTGATGATGCCGCCGTACTCCTGGCTCGTGCCTGGCATGAATCCCGGCACGTCGACAAAGGTGACCACCGGGATGTTGAAGGCGTCACAGAAGCGCACGAAGCGCGCCGCCTTGATGCTGCTCCGGATGTCAAGGCATCCGGCCAGCACCTGCGGGTTGTTGGCCACGATGCCCACGCTCTGGCCGTCGAGCCGGCCGAAACCGATGACGATGTTCTTCGCGTGCTCGCGCTGCAATTCGAAGAAGTCGCCGTCGTCGACGACCTTGTAGATCAGTTCCTTGATCTCGTAGGGCTTGTTCGGGTGGTCCGGCACCAGCGTGTCCAGCGACATGTCGAGCCGCTCGGCCGGGTCGCCGCTGGGGCGCACCGGCGGTCTCTCCTTGTTCGACAGCGGCAGGTAGTTGAAGAAGCGGCGCAGCATCAGGATCGCCTCGACGTCGTTCTCGAACGCGAGGTCAGCCACGCCGCTCTTCGTGGTGTGCGTCGTCGCGCCGCCCAGTTCCTCGGCCGTGACCTCCTCGTGCGTGACCGTCTTGACCACCTCAGGACCGGTGACGAACATGTACGAGCTGTCCTTGACCATGAAGATGAAGTCGGTCATCGCCGGCGAATAGACCGCACCGCCGGCGCAGGGACCCATGATCAGGCTGATCTGCGGGATCACGCCGCTGGCCATCACGTTGCGCTGGAACACGTCGGCGTAGCCGCCGAGCGAGGCCACGCCTTCCTGAATCCGCGCCCCGCCGGAATCGTTGAGTCCGATGACCGGCGCGCCCACCTTCATCGCCTGGTCCATCACCTTGCAGATCTTCTCGGCGTGGGCTTCGCTCAGCGCGCCGCCGAAGACCGTGAAGTCCTGGCTGAAGACAAAGACCAGCCGGCCGTTGATCATCCCGTAGCCGGTGACGACGCCGTCGCCCGGGATCTTGTTGTCCTGCATGCCGAAGTCGGCGCAGCGGTGCTCGACGAACATGTCCCATTCCTCGAACGTGCCTTCGTCGAGCAGCAGCTCGAGCCGTTCGCGTGCAGTCAGCTTGCCCTTGGCGTGCTGGGCCGCGATGCGCCTCTCGCCGCCGCCCAGGCGCGCCGCGGCGCGCTTGTCCTCCAGCTGTTCGTTGATGTCGTGCATGTCTTCTCTCTCCTCGGTCATTCGCTCAGATCGAGCAGGCGGCGCGCCGCCACCGACGCCGCCAGCCGGCCGGCGCGCACGTCGTCGCGGATTTGCGGCAGCGCCGCACGCACGGCCGGGTGGTTCCTGAAACGCTCGCGCAGGCCGGCCTCGATGCGTTCCCACATCCAGGACTCGTCCTGTGCGTGGCGGCGCGCTGCGAAGCGGCCGCTGGCCTGCTGGCGGTCGCGGAAGTCGCTCACCGCCTGCCAGAACGCCGCCAGCCCCGTGCCCTTGAGCGCGCTCAACTGCAGCACCTGCGTGCCGGCGTGATCGTGCGGCCCCAGCCAGCGCAGCGCGCTGGTGATCTGCGCCCGCGCCCGCGTGGCGGCAGCCTCGTCGAGGTCGGCCTTGTTGATGACGACCAGGTCGGCCAGCTCCATCACGCCCTTCTTGATCGCCTGCAGGTCGTCGCCGGCGTTGGGCAGCTGCAGCAGCACGAAGATGTCGGTCATCCCGGCCACCGCCGTCTCGCTCTGGCCCACGCCCACGGTCTCGACGATCACGAGGTCGTGGCCGGCGGCCTCGCACACCAGCATCGCCTCGCGCGTCTTCTCGGCGACGCCGCCCAGCGTGCCGCTGGCGGGGCTGGGGCGGATGTAGGCCCGGTCGTCGACCGACAGCCGCTCCATGCGGGTCTTGTCGCCGAGGATCGATCCGCCCGACAGGCTCGACGAGGGATCGACGGCGAGCACCGCCACGCGATGCCCCTGGTCGATCAGCGCCAGCCCCACGGCCTCGATGAAGGTGCTCTTGCCCACACCGGGCACGCCGCTGATGCCCAGACGGAACGAATGTCCGCTGCGTGGCAGCAGTTCGCCCAGCAGCGCGTCGGCGCGCGCGCGGTGGTCGGCGCGCGTCGACTCGAGCAGGGTGATCGCCTTGGCCAGCGCGCGGCGCTGCGTCGGGCCGTGCGCGCCGAGCAGGCCATCGACCAGCCTCCGGTCGACCTCGGACAGGCGCGGCAGCTCTTTCACGGCACCTGCGCGCGCGGGTCGTCGCGCGGGTCGAAGCAGGACCGCCCGGCCAGCGCATCCGCCCCACGCCATGCCGGCGGCGCCTTGACCGTGGCCCAGTATTCGTCGATGCCGGTGATCAGGCCATCGTCGACGCGGAAGAACGAAGTTGCGAAGAAGGTGTCCGGCGCCTGGTCGACGCGGACGACGGACATCGCGCGCCCGTCGTCCATGTGCGCCACCTCGATGACATGGATCGCCCAGCCTTCCGGACAGCGCGCGTTGACCTCGACGAAGGCGTCGGCACCGGCGAAGCGCTCGCCGCTCGTCCACCAGTGGGTCTGCAGGTCCCGGTGCAGCAGGGCTCGCGCGCGCGTCCAGTCGCGCGCCTGGAGGGCTGCCCACAAGCCGCGCACCGCCCGCACGCTGGGCAGCTGGGGCATGCGCAGGTAGTCGACGTCCCACGCCCCCTCGCCGGTCATCACGAAGCCGTGGCGGAGGTAGAAGCGGTTGGCGTCGCTGCCCTTGAGGGCGCACAACTCGATCGGCAGCTGATCCCGGTCCGCCTGTTCGCACAGTGCGGCCATCACCTGGTGGCCTATGCCCAGCCCGTCGTGCGGCGGGTCGATGTACAGGTGGTCCAGGCGCAGGGCGTGCGACAGCCGCTTGAACACCAGGAACCCGACGCGCCGGCCCTGCACCACGATGTGCTGCGTGTGCTCTGGCACGAAGCCCTCGGCCAGGCGCTCGCGGGCGCGCTGCTCGTCGTAGCGGCCGAGGCGCTCCAGGCTGGCACGCAGCGCCCGCAGCCGCAGCGCGTGCAGCGCTTCGAAGTCATCCGCACGCGCGCCTTCCAGCGTGTAGGCGGGCGGCACGGTGGAGTTCAAGCCACCGCCTTTCGGATCTGCTCGAGCACGTCCTTCGCGCTCACCGGGATCGGCGTGCCCGGGCCGTAGATGCCCTTCACGCCGGCGCGGTAGAGGAAGCCGTGGTCCTGCTGCGGCACCACCCCGCCGACGAAGACGATGATGTCGCCGCCGCCCTGCGCCTTCAGTGCCTCGATGATCGCCGGCACCAGGGTCTTGTGGCCGGCAGCCAGCGTGCTGACGCCGACCGCGTGGACGTCGTTCTCGATCGCCTGGCGCGCGCATTCCTCGGGGGTCTGGAACAGCGGGCCGATGTCGACATCGAAGCCGAGATCGGCAAAGGCCGTGGCCACCACCTTGGCGCCGCGGTCGTGGCCGTCCTGGCCGAGCTTGGCGATCATCACCCGCGGCCGGCGGCCCTGCTGCTCGCCGAAGGCGGCGATCTCGCTCTTGAGCTTGTCCCAACCCTCGGCGCTGTCGTAGGCGGCTGCGTACACACCGGTCACCTTCTGGATGTCGGCGCGGTGGCGCCCGAAGACCTGCTCCAGCGCATCGCTGAGCTCGCCGACGGTGGCGCGGGCGCGCATTGCCTCGATGCTCAGCGCCAGCAGGTTGCCCTGTCCATTCTTCGCGCATTCGCTCAGCGCCGCCAGCGCGGCCTGCACGCGCGCACCGTCGCGGCCGGCGCGGACCTGCGCCAGGCGCGCGATCTGGCCTTCGCGCACCTTGACGTTGTCGACCTCGCGGATCTCGATGGCGTCCTGCTGCGCCAGCGTGTACTTGTTGACGCCGACGATGACGTCGGCGCCGGCGTCGATGCGCGCCTGCTTCTCGGCCGCGCTGGCCTCGATCTTCAGCTTGGCCCAGCCGGAGTCCACGGCCCGCGTCATGCCGCCCATCGCCTGCACTTCCTCGACGATCGCCCAGGCCTGGTCGGCCATGTCCTGGGTCAGCTTCTCCATCATGTAGCTGCCGGCCCAGGGATCGACGACGCTTGTGATGTGCGTCTCCTCCTGGATGATGAGCTGGGTGTTGCGCGCGATCCGGGCGCTGAATTCGGTGGGCAGCGCGATCGCCTCGTCGAAGCTGTTGGTGTGCAGGCTCTGCGTGCCGCCGAAGACGGCGGCCATGGCCTCGATCGTGGTCCGCACGATGTTGTTGTACGGGTCCTGCGCGGCCAGGCTCCAGCCGCTGGTCTGGCAATGCGTGCGCAGCATCAGGCTCTTCGGCTTCTTCGCGCCGAAGCCCTGCATGATCCGGCACCACAGCAGCCGCGCCGCGCGCATCTTCGCGATCTCGAGATAGAAGTTCATCCCGATCGCCCAGAAGAAGCTCAGGCGGCCGGCGAAGTCGTCGACATCGAGGCCCTTGGCCAGCGCCGTCTTCACGTACTCCATGCCGTCGGCCAGCGTGAAGGCCAGTTCCAGCGCCTGGTTCGCGCCGGCCTCCTGCATGTGGTAGCCGGAGATGCTGATCGAGTTGAACTTCGGCATCGCGCGCGCCGTGTGCTCGATGATGTCGCCGACGATCCGCATGCTCGGGCCCGGCGGATAGATGTAGGTGTTGCGGACCATGAACTCCTTGAGGATGTCGTTCTGGATCGTGCCGCTCAACTGGTCCTGCGTCACGCCCTGCTCTTCGGCCGCGACCACGTAGCCGGCCAGCACCGGCAGCACGGCGCCATTCATCGTCATGCTCACGCTGACCTTGTCCAGCGGGATGCCGTCGAACAGGATCTTCATGTCCTCGACCGAGTCGATCGCGACGCCGGCCTTGCCGACGTCGCCTGTCACGCGCGGGTGGTCGCTGTCGTAGCCGCGATGGGTCGCGAGGTCGAAGGCGACGCTCACGCCCTGGCCGCCGGCGGCCAGGGCCTGGCGGTAGAAGGCATTGCTGTGCTCGGCGGTGGAGAAGCCCGCGTACTGGCGGATGGTCCACGGCCGCACCGCGTACATCGTCGCCTGCGGGCCGCGCACGAAAGGCGCGAAGCCGGGCAGCGTGTCGGCGTAGGGCAGCTCGGCCGTGTCGGCCGCGGTGTACAGCGGCTTGACCGTGATGCCTTCAGGCGTGCGCCACTCCAGCGCCGAGAGACTGCCGGCGGGCGCCGACTTGGCCGCGGCGCGCGCCCATTGCTCCAGGCTGGCGGGTTCGAATTCAGGGGTGCCGCTGCGGCTGCTCATTGCTGTCTCTCCTGGTCCGAGGCCGGGGTCCGTCGGCGCAGCCATGCCCGCCGCGGCGCACGGCATGCGACGACGCCACCGACCGCTACCGGGCTGCCGGCGCGGGTTCGCCGCCGGTTGCCCTGGGGCTCTCATTATGCATAATTATGAATTCGAAACCGACCCGAAGCTGACAAGCACCCCGCCGTGACGGCCGCCCAAGCCAGCATCCCGCCGCCGACGCTTGCCCGCCGCGCCCTGTACCAGGACGTTGCCGAGCGCTTGCGCCAGCAGATTTTCGCGCGCGAGCTCGAGCCGGGCAGCTGGATCGACGAGATGAAGCTCGCTGCCGAGTACGGCATCAGCCGCACGCCGCTGCGCGAGGCGCTCAAGGTCCTCGCGGTGGAGGGGCTGGTGACGATGCGCCTGCGCCGCGGCGCCTACGTCACCGAGATGTCGCGTGACGACGTGGCCCAGGTCTATCACCTGCTGGGCTTGCTGGAAAGCGATGCCGCGGCCACGGTGGCGGCCCACGCCAGCGATGCCGACCGCGCCGAGCTGGCCCGGCTCCATACCCGGCTGGAGGCGCAGGCGCGTCGGCGCGACGCCTTCTTCGGCACCAACGAGCAGTTCCACATGGCCTTGCTGCGCATCGCCGGCAACCGCTGGGCGACGCAGATCGTCACCGACCTGCGCAAGGTGATGAAGCTCAACCGCCACCACTCGCTGTTCAAGCAGGGTCGGCTGGCGCAGTCGTTGGCCGAGCACCGCGCGCTGATGCAGGCCATCGCCGCCCGCGACGCGGCCACCGCGGCACGGCTGATGAAGGCGCATTTCGACAGCGGCCTCGAAGCCGCAGCCTGATCCCGGCGGCCCGCCGCGTCAGCGCCGGGCCGCGAATGCGAAGCGGCCTTGCCGCCAATGCGCTGGGGCTCCTGACACCTTGGTTGGGCTTGCGGCTAGCTCGACGCCTGGTGGTGCTATATTTGATGCCGAGTAGCATCATAAAAGATGCGGGCGAGACCATTCATGCGAACCACGGTGACTATTGATGACGAGCTCTATGCCAGAGCCCTCGAACTGGCAGACCCGACGATGGACAAGGGTGACCTCTTTCGTGAGGCGGTCAAGACGTTCGTGCGTGTTCAAGCGGCCAAGCGTCTGGCCGCTCTGGGTGGCACGGCCCCCAACATGAAGGACGTGCCGCGTCGGCGTGAATCGAGGTCCGCGCAGTGAGCATTCTGGTGGACACGTCGGTGTGGGTCCACCACTTCCGGCATGGCGAGCCCGCGTTGACGGACATGCTCCAAGCCGACCAGGTCCTGGTCCATCCGATGGTGCTGGGAGAAATTGCTTGCGGCACGCCCCCGGCACGAGAGCGCACGCTGCAGTGGCTTGCACAGCAGCAGCAACCGATTCAAGCGAGTATGCAGGAGGTCACGGCGCTCGTTGAACGCGAACGGCTGAACGGCCTTGGCTGCGGATTGGTCGACATGACGTTGCTGGCATCGACGTTGATGACCCCCGGTGCGTTGTTGTGGACCCGCGATAGGAAACTGCTGACGCTCGTCGAACGCCTTAACGTCGGCTACCGCGTCGCACCGCACTCGCACTAGGCCCGTGCCCGGGTCACGAGCAGGCTCGTCGCCTCCCCAGAGCCCGGCGTGGGCGCCATCCGCTTGCTAACCCCACCCAGCGGCCACGAAAAAGCCGCCCGAAGGCGGCCTCGTCAATCCGGCACGCGGTCAGCGCGCTTGGGATTACTTGGTCGCCGCCGAAGCGGCTTCCATCGCGGCAGAAGCGGCGCCCACGGTGGCAGAGGCAGCGTCCATCGCGGCCGAAGCGGCGCCCATGGTGGCCGAGGCAGCGTCCATCACGGCGCTGGCGGCAGCAGCGGGGGCCTCCGCAGGAGCGGGCGCGGGCGCCGGCGCTTCTTCCTTCTTGCCGCAAGCGGCGAGGGCGACAACGGCAGCCAGGGTGGCCAGAGCAATCGACTTCTTCATAGGTGTCCTCAGGAGTGTTAGGTCGCGGTGAGCAGCTTCTTTAGGGCACTCTTTGCCAACGCTCAGAGACCCGTTTCAGAAAGATCCACAGGGCCGAGGAGTTCCCTCTTCAACCCAGCGCGAGAGTATAGCCTGGGCTAGGGCAATCCCTAGAGGCCGAGCGTATTCACGGCAAACGCGCGCTCCGAACGTTGCAAAACCGCATCAATCTGCTCCCGCCACATCACTGCTCGCCGCTGGTCCACCGCGGCCCGACCGCGCCAGTGGACGACGTCGATCAGCTGCACGGTGACGTCGCGGTCGGCCATCAGCAGCGTCGGCAAGGCCGACGCCAGTTCCGGCGGTGCCTGCCAGGCGTCGATTGCATGGGCCCAGTCGCGGCGCCAGGCCGTGAATCGCGGCCAGCGGCGAGGCACCTCGTCGTAGCCGGCGGCCAGCAGGCAAAGGCGGCGCCCAGGGAGTCGCAACCAGCCGGTCAGCGCCTGGCTCATCTCTGCGTCGTCCAGCGGCCAGTCGCTGAACGCGGGGTCGACGAAGCCGATCAGACGCGCATCCAGCGCGATCGCCCGCCGCAGCCCCCAGCGCAGCGCGGCGACGAAGCCGCCGCGTGAATCGATGACGGGTGTCGCCTCGTCGCTCACTGCACTACCCTCCGCTCTGCGCGCTGCGGGATGATCGCTTCGGAACGGCCGGGCGCGCTCATGCCTCTTCTCCATGCAACCAGCCGGCGTTCACCCATTCGTCGAGCAGCGCGCGTGCCGGGGCGCTGAAGCGGGCGCAGTCGCGGCCGGCAAGCTGCCGCGCGTCGGCCAGCCGTTGCAGCAGGACGGCGTCGCGCCCGGCCGCCGCGTAGGCCTCGCCGTTGATGAACACGTGCCCGCTCGCGTACATCATCCGCGTCCGCGGGTCGAGCACCAGGTCTGCGCGCTGCGAACGCCCGCGACCTTCGAACCACACGCGCGGCTTGGGCTCGGTGAGCACCTCGCCGAGGGCACGCAACAGCGCTTGCGGATCGGCCAGCCGGCGCGCCAATGCCGCGTGCGCGAAGACCAGCAGGTCCGCCGGCAACGCGCCCGGGTGGACGGTGGCCGGCTGGCGCGGATCGCGGTACAGCGCCCCCGACTCGTCGATCTCGTCGGCCAGGCGCAGCAGCAGTTCGCGCGCGAGTTCGCCCGCAGCGGGCGCGCGAAAGCCGATCGAGCAGGTCATGCAGTCGCCGCCCTCGGCGCTACCGTCGTGGCCCCAGCGCGGCGGCAGGTAGAGCATGTCGCCCGGCGCCAGCACCCACTCCTGCGTCGGCTCGAAATGGCGCAGCAACTTCAAGGGCACGCCGGGCACGAAGCTGTCGTCGCGCACGCGGCCGATGCGCCAGCGGCGGCGACCCTGGACCTGGAGCAGGAAGACATCGTAGGAGTCGATGTGCGGTCCGACGCCACCGCCATCGCTGGCCCAGGACACCATCAGGTCGTCGAGCCGCGCGTCGGGCACGAAGCGGAACCGGGAGAGCATCTCGTGCGCCGCAGCAACGTGCCCGTCCAACCCCTGCACGAGCAGGGTCCAGCCCGGTCGTCCGACGGGCGGCAGCGCACGCCGCGGCAGCGGTCCGGGCCGCACGCGCCAGCCCGGGTCGAGCTTGACGATCAGGCGCGATTCGACGTCGTCGCGGCCGGCAAGGTCGAACAGTGCTGCCCGCGCCAGCGGCGGCTGCACGCCGGGCCAAGCCTGGCGCACGAGCAGCGGCTTCTTCTGCCAGTGCCGGGCCATGAAGCGCGCCGGCGACAGGCCGCCGAGCAGGGGCGTTGCGGCGTCGATATCCATGCCGGCATTCTGGCCCATGGCCTGGGCGCGACCACCCACGGGAGTCCGCTGCCGGCCGCACCTTGTGCCATCATGAACGGATGCTGATTTCCGCCCCCTGCGTGGTGAGCCTGACCTGGACGCTCAGCGATGGCCAGAACCGCCCGATCGACGAGCTCGCCGACCCCGTGGAGTTCTTCTATGGCGGGGACGACCTGCTGGCCAAGGTCGAGGAGGCGCTGGCCGGCCATGCCGAAGGCGACGAGCTTCAACTGCACCTCGAGCCCGAGCAGGCGTTCGGCGACTACCGCGCCGAACTGGTGTGCTTTGAGGAACGCAAGCTGTTCCCCGAGAACCTGGAGGCGGGCATGGCCTTCGAGGGCCTGCCGGCCGGCCACGCCACGGCCGACATGCCGGCCGACGCGATCTACATCGTGACCGAGGTCTACGCATCGCACGTGGTCCTCGACGCCAATCATCCGCTGGCCGGCATGTCGCTGCGGCTGAACCTGAAGGTGCGCGCCGTGCGCGAGGCCACCGAAGACGAGACTTCAGCGCGCAGCGTCGGCGCCGCGCCGGTCAGCGTGCTCGGCAGCGGCGTGCCGCCCGCCGGACCTTCGACCCTGCACTAGCCGGCCGGTAGGTCTGCGGTGGGCAAGGGCGGACAGGGCCAGCCGAGCAGTTCGGCCAGGCGGCGCGTGACCCAGACGGCCTCGGCGGCGTTCAGCCCGGCCGCGCCGCCGGCCAGGCCGCGGTGGATGCGCTCGAGCACGTCCTCTTCGGTGATGCCCAGCTCCCACAGCCGCGTCTGCGCCGGCTCGACGAGCATGGTCGCCATGTCCTCGCACAGCTCGTACCGCGCGAGGACGTACTCGCGCGGCGAATGGGGCTTGATGCGCCCCGGGGTGACGAAAAGATCGACGAATGAGCGCGGTACGACGATTTGGCTGGCATCCGGCATGGGGGCAATTGTGGCCTCCGCGCCCCGGCGCCGCGCAAGCATGGGGGAGACCTTCGAATGAACCTGCCCCTGGGCGACGGCTTCCGCGACCTGCCGTCCCTGATCGCCGAACATGCTCAGCAACGCCCCGACGCCGCGGCCCTGGTCGCGGGCGAGGTCACGCTGCGCTACGCCATGCTCGACATGCTGATGGGCCGCGTGGCCGCCAGCCTGCAGCGCGACGGCCTGGCGCCAGTCGACACGGTCGCGATCTGCGCGACGGCCAGCCTGGCCTACCTGGCCGTGTTCCTCGGCGCGCTGCGGGCCGGCGTGACGGTGGCGCCGCTCGCACCGAGCGCCACGTCCGCGCAGCTGGCCGCAATGGCCGAGGACGCGGGGGCGAAACTCGTCTTCGTCGATGCCGGCGTCGCTGATCTGGGCGTGCCCTGGCCCGCCGCGGCGCGGCGCATCGCGCTCGACGACAGCGCTGCTGCCGCGGCACTGTCGGACTGGCTGGCGCCAGGCGGCGCCCGGCCCGCCGCCGTGGCGATAGACCCTGACTGGCCCTTCAACGTCATTTACTCGTCGGGCACCACCGGCACGCCCAAGGGCATCGTGCAGCCGCACGGCATGCGTTGGGGCCACATCCAGCGTGCGGCGATGTCGGGTTATGCGAGCGACGCGGTCACGCTGATCGCCACGCCGCTTTACAGCAACACGACCCTGGTGTCGGTGATCCCGACGCTGGCCCACGGCGGCTGCGTCGTGCTGATGCCGAAGTTCGACGCCAGGGGCTACCTGCAACTCGCCCAGCGGCACCGCGCCACGCACACGATGCTGGTGCCGGTGCAGTACCAGCGCTTGATGGCGCTGCCCGACTTCGGCCGGCACGACCTGTCGTCGTTCCGCTTCAAATTCAGCACCAGCGCGCCGTTCCACGCCGAGCTCAAGGCCGACGTTCTCGCGCGCTGGCCCGGTGGGCTCATCGAGTACTACGGCATGACCGAAGGCGGCGGCACCTGCATCCTGCACGCGCACCTGCACCCGACCAAGCTGCACACCGTGGGCCAGCCGGCCGAGGGACACGACATCCGCCTGATCGACGAGGACGGCCGCGAGATACCACGCGCGCCCGTCGGCGCCAGCGCGGGCAGCGGCGAGGTCGTCGGCCGCTCACCGGCGATGATGACCGGCTACCACAACCAGCCCGCGCTGACGGCTGCCGCCGAGTGGTACGACGACCGGGGCCGGCGCTACATCCGCACCGGCGACGTCGGGCGCTTCGACGAGGACGGCTTCCTGATCCTGCACGACCGGCGCAAGGACATGATCATCAGCGGCGGGTTCAACATCTACCCGAGCGATCTCGAGGCCGTGCTGCGGCGCCACCCGTCGGTGGCCGACGCCGCGGTGGTCGGCGTGCCCTCGGCCGAATGGGGCGAGACGCCGGCGGCCTTCGTCGTGCTGCGCGACGGACGTGAGGAAACCCCCGAGGCCCTGCGCGGCTGGGTCAACGCGCAGGTCGGCAAGACCCAGCGCATCACGGCGCTGCGCTGCGTGACCGAACTGCCACGCAGCCCAATCGGCAAGGTGCTCAAGCGCGAGCTCCGGCAGGCGTGGATCGACGGCCCGTGAGCGACTGCGCGACGTCCGCCCGCGAGGTCGACAGGATCTTCACCGCCTCGCCGTCCCTGCCTAAGGCTCGCCGAGCTGGGTCGTCGCCTGCTCTTTCGTCGCGGCATCGAACTCGGAGTGCGTGATCTCGCGGATCACCATCGTCCGCTCGGGGTCGAACCCGTCATCCTTGGCGCGGTGCGCCTCCAGCGCATCGAGCAGGCGACTCAGGAGATCCTGCAAAGGCGGATCGTCTTCGGGCAACGGCAGACTCGACAGCTGCGAGCAAACCTTCGCCAGCCAATGCGCCGGCACCTTGTCCACCGCGGCGCAGCCCAGGCGCCCGAGCGCCTGCTCCAGCGCCGCCAGATGCGGCAGCACGTCACGCGAGCCGTGGACGCGATCAAGCAACGCGCTCAACGACTGCTGCATCAGCCGACCGCGCACGAGGTCGGCGCCATTGCGGGGCGCGAGCGGTGCGGGTGCGGGGGGGGTCGGCATCGAAAGGGGCGATGGATGTCTCAAACCCGGATATCGACCGCGCCGCGCGCAGCTTGAGCGCCGCCGCGAGATGCGGCCGCAAACGCCTCAGGCGATAGGCGCCGCCTTGCGCGCGCGCTTGGCCGCGGGCTTGGCTTCCGCCTTGACGACCCGCTTGACCGGCGCCGGTTTCGACATCTTGCCCACGGCGGCGGCCAGCTCGTCCACACGCTTGCTCAGCGCGGCCACCTGCTTGGCCGTCGGCACGCCCAGCCGCGACAGCGCCTTAGCGGTGCGCTGCTCGAAGATGCTTTCCAGCTTGTCCCAGTTCTGGCCCGCCTTCGCGCTGACCGTGCCGGCCATCGCGCTCATGCGGTCGGTGACATCGCCGAGCTTCTCCTCGGCCACGGCCTGCGTCTTCCTCTGCAGGCTCAGGCCTTCCTTGACCAGCGCCTCGAAGACCTTGGTGCCCTCTTCCTGGGCCTTGGAGAACGCGCCCATCCCGGCCAGCCAGATCTGCTGCGCCGATTCCTTGACCGAGTTGGCCAGTTGGCTCGGGTGCACCTTGGCACCCGCATGCTTGCCAGCGGTGGGAGTGATTTTCTTGACCATCGCGACTCCTTCGGGATTGGTTGTCCGGGTTGTTGTTGCAAGCACCAGCGATGCTTCTTTCGCAAAGCTGAGTCTGAAATATAGGGTTCACCCCTGGGGCGTACACCCTAATTCGCTAGAGAGGCGGCTCTATGCTTTGTACCGCAACGACACGCGTTTCCACTGGAGCAATGCATGCGGTACTTCGTCACCGGCGCCACCGGCTTTATCGGCAAGAGACTCGTCAAGGCCCTGCTCGCCCGCCGCGGCGCGGTGGTGCACTTCCTGGTTCGGCCAGGCAGCGAGGGCAAGCTGGCGGCGCTGTACGAGTACTGGGGCGCGAACAAGACCCGGGCGATCCCGGTCGTCGGCGATCTGACGACGAAGAAACTGGGAGCGTCCGCGGCGACGATCAAGTCGCTGAAGGGCCAGATCGATGCCGTCTATCACCTGGCCGCCGTCTACGACCTCAGCGCCGACGCCGACAGCCAGGTCGAGGTCAACGTCGAGGGCACGCGCAACCTGGTCGAGTTCGCAATGGCGATCGGCGCCGGCCACCTGCACCACGTCAGCAGCATCGCCGCCGCCGGCCTGTACGAGGGCGTGTTCCGCGAGGACATGTTCGACGAGGCCGACGGGCTCGAGCACCCGTACTTCATGACCAAGCACGAGAGCGAGAAGATCGTGCGCCGGGAGTGCAAGCTGCCGTGGACCGTCTATCGCCCGGCGCTGGTGGTCGGTGACAGCCGCACCGGCGAGATGGACAAGATCGACGGCCCGTACTACTTCTTCAAGATCATCCAGCGCCTGCGCCAGATCCTGCCGCCGTGGCTGCCCAGCGTGGGCATCGAGGGCGGGCGCATCAATCTCGTGCCGGTGGACTTCGTCGTGCGATGCATCGACCACCTCAGCCACGCCAGGGTCGACTA
The DNA here is from genome assembly GCA_037443665.1 of Betaproteobacteria bacterium. GTDB lineage: Bacteria > Pseudomonadota > Gammaproteobacteria > Burkholderiales > Burkholderiaceae_C > Rubrivivax. The sequence continues at coordinate 58,009 of JBBINW010000013.1, read as the reverse complement.
CAGCGGCAAGTGCTTCCACCTCGTCGACGCGGTGGGCTACCGCGTCGGCGACCTGCTCGACATCCTGAGCCAGGCAGCGCACGCGCCGAAGATGAACCTGTTCGTCAACGCCGCGCTGTTCGGCTTCGTGCCGCGCGGCGTGCGCAAGAGCCTGATGGCCCTGGCCCCGGTGCGGCGCATCCGCAGCGCCGTGATGAAGGACCTCGGTCTGCCCGACGACATCTTCACCTTCATCAATTTCCCAACCCGCTACGACCGCCGCGAGCTCGACGCGGCGCTTGCCGGCAGTGGCATCGAGTGCCCGAACCTGCGCGACTACGCCTGGGTGCTGTGGGACTACTGGGAGCGCCACCTCGACCCCGACCTGTTCATCGACCGCAGCCTGAAAGGCGCGGTGCGGGGCAAGGTCGTGCTCGTCACCGGCGGCAGCTCGGGCATCGGACTGGCCGCGGCGCACAAGTTCGCCGAGGCTGGTGCGATCACGATCATCTGCGGTCGCGACGCCGACAAGCTCGACGCCGCCTGCGCCGAAGCGACGGCGCGAGGCTACGCTTTCGTCGCCTACCCCGCCGACATCGCCGACATGGCCGATTGCGATCGCTTCGTGCAGCTGGTGATCGCCAACCACGGTGGCGTCGATTTCCTGGTCAACAACGCCGGCCGCAGCATCCGGCGCGCGATCGAGAGCAGCTACGACCGCTTCCACGACTTCGAGCGCACGATGCAGCTCAACTACTTCGGCGCCCTGCGCCTGACGATGGGCTTCCTGCCGGGCATGGTGGCGAAGAAGAAGGGCCACGTGGTCAACATCAGTTCGATCGGCGTGCTGACCAACGCGCCGCGCTTCTCCGCCTACGTGGCCAGCAAAGCGGCGCTGGACGCCTGGACGCGCTGCGCCTCGTCCGAGTTCGCCGATGTCGGCGTGACCTTCACGACCATCAACATGCCGCTGGTGCGCACGCCGATGATCGCGCCGACCAAGCTCTACAACAACGTGCCGACGCTGGCACCCGAGGAGGCCGCCGACATGATCGCGCAGGCCTGCATCGCCAAGCCGGTGCGCATCGCGACCCGGCTGGGCATTGCCGGCGAGCTGCTGCACGCGGCCATGCCGCGGATCGCGCAGATCGGCATGAACACGAGCTTCAGGATGTTCCCGGATTCGACGGCGGCCAAGGGCGCCAAGGAAGGCGGCAAGGATGCGAGGCCGCAACTCAGCGCCGAGGCGGTTGCCTTGCAACAGCTGATGCGCGGCATCCACTTCTGAACCGGGCCGGCGCCCGGGGCGCCGGGATCAGGGCTTGCCGATCTCGAGCACGAGCTTGCCGAAGTTCTCGCCGCTGAACAGCTTGAGCAGTGCCGCCGGGAACGCCGGCACGCCGCCCTCGACCACGTCTTCCTTGCTCTTCATGCGGCCGTCCTTCAGGTAACCGGCCAGCTCGGCCACCGCCAGGTGATAGCGCTCGGCATAGTCGAAGACGACGATGCCTTCCATGCGCGCGCGGTTCACCAGCAGCGAGAGGTAATTCTTAGGCCCTTGCACGGGCCCGGTCGCGTTGTACTGGCTGATCGCGCCGCAGATGACGATCCGCGCCTTGCGGTTGATGCGCGCAAGCACAGCGTCGAGGATGTCGCCGCCGACGTTGTCGAAGTAGATGTCCACGCCGGCCGGGCAGTGCTGCTTCAGGCCTTCGCGCACTGCGTCCCAGCGCTCGGCGCCCTGCGGGCCCGGCGCCTTGTAGTCGATGCAGGCGTCGAAGCCCAGCTCCTTCACGACCCATTCGCACTTCGCCAGCCCACCGGCGATGCCGACGACGCGGCAACCCTTGATCTTCGCGAGCTGGCCTACCGTCTGGCCCACCGCACCGGCGGCACCCGAGACCACCACCGTCTCGCCGGGCCTGGGTTGGCCGACGTCGATGAGCCCGAAGTAGCCGGTCATGCCCGGCATGCCCAGCACGTTGAGCCATTGCGTGAGCGTGCCCGCACGCAGGTCGATCTTGGCGATGCCCGAGCGCGCGACCTGGTCGCCCGGCACGCGCCAGTATTCCTGCACGCCCGGTCCGCCGCTGACATGGTCGCCGGCGGCAAAGGCCGGATTCCTCGACGCGACGACCACGCCGACGCCTCCCGCGCGCATCACCTCGCCGAGGCGCACCGGCGCGATATAGCTCTTGCCTTCGTTCATCCAACCGCGCATCGCCGGGTCCAGCGACAGCGCCAGCACCTTGATGAGGACCCCGCCCTCGTCGGGCGCGACGACGGGCTCTTCGGTGAACTGCCAGTCGGTCGGCCTGGGCAGTCCGGCCGGGCGGGCGGCAAGGCGCACCTGGTGGTTCACGAGCGATGCGAGCACTGCGGTCATGGTCATCTCCGTGGATCGTCGCGCCAGCGCGGCGCGCCGGCCGATCGTAGCGGCGGCGTCTGGCGCCCGCCGGCGCGGCGGTGGGCAGGTTGCGGTTTCAGCTGGTCGGCGCCTTGCTCAGCGCGGTGATCGTGTAGCGGCCACCGATACGTGCGGCCGCGAATCGCACCCGGTCGCCCACGGCCAGGTCGTCGAGCATGTGCGAGTCGCGGACGTGGAAGACCATGATCATCGGCGGCATGTCCAGGTTGGGCACACCGTCGTGCTTGATCGTGATCCGGCCCCCGGCCTTGTCGAGCTTGACGACCTCGCCGGCGGCCATCGTGCCCTGGGCGCGCACCTGCCGTGGCCGCAGCAGCGGCACGGCGACGGCCGCGACGGCGAACATGGCCTGGCGTCTGTCCATCGAGGATTCTCCTTCGCGGGTGCGTCGGTACGGTCGGCGCCCTTCGGGGCCGGCCACGGGCGCGACACCCCAGTGTGCCGCAAGGCCGTGCTGGCCATCGTGCCGCCTGGCCGCTGGAGGCGACGACGCCGGCGGCGTTCCTACAATCCGCGCCACGCCACAGCCGAAGGCATCGCGCCATGAGCACCTCCGCCAACCCTGACCTTGCCCACATCACGCCGCGCGACCAGGCCGAGATCCTGGCCCAGGCCCTGCCCTACATCCGGCGCTTCCACGGCAAGACGCTGGTCATCAAGTACGGCGGCAACGCAATGACCGATCCTGCGCTGCAGCAGGACTTCGCCGAGGACGTGGTGCTGCTCAAGCTGGTGGGCATGAACCCGATCGTCGTCCACGGCGGAGGACCGCAGATCGACGAGGCCTTGTCGCGGCTGGGCAAGAAGGGCACCTTCATCCAGGGCATGCGCGTGACCGACGAGGAGACGATGGAGGTCGTCGAGTGGGTACTCGGCGGCGAGGTGCAGCAGGACATCGTCGGCCTGATCAACGCCGCCGGCGGCAAGGCGGTGGGCCTGACCGGGCGCGACGGCGGGCTGATCCGGGCGCGCAAGCTGAAGATGATCGACAAGGACGACCCGACCAAAGAGCTCGACATCGGCCAAGTCGGCGAGATCACCGCCATCGATCCGAGCGTCGTGCAGGCGCTGCAGGACGACCAGTTCATCCCGGTCATCAGCCCGATCGGCTTCGGCGAGCACAACGAGAGCTACAACATCAACGCCGACCTCGTGGCGGCCAAGCTGGCCACCGTGCTCAAGGCCGAGAAACTCCTGCTGCTGACCAACACGCCGGGCGTGCTGAACAAGGCCGGCGAGCTGCTGACCAACCTCTCCGCGCGCGAGATCGATGAGCTGTTCGCCGACGGCACCATCAGCGGCGGCATGCTGCCCAAGATCAGCGGCGCACTGGACGCCGCCAAGAGCGGGGTCAACGCGGTGCACATCATCGACGGTCGGGTGCCGCACGCGATGCTGCTGGAGATCCTGACCGACCAGGCCTACGGCACGATGATCCGGTCGCATTAGGGCATTCGGACCGGATCGGCGTGACGCCCACCGATTCCCCACGATGATCCGGTCGCACTGATCGTGGGCCCGCGACGCCGCGCCGGCAGGCCGGCACCCGGCCGCCCCGAGCCGGCCGCGGCCCCGAGGCCCGCGAAGGCGGGTTTCGTCGAAGCCCGTGGGGGCGGCGAAGCAGCGCAGCGACAACCCCGGGGGCCCACGATCTGGCTCCTCGACCTCGACGACACGCTGCACGACGCCAGCGGTGCGAGCATGCGCGAGCTGCGCGAGGCGATGGGCGCCTACATCGAGCAGCACCTGCACCTGACGCCGCCCGAGTCCGATGCGCTGCGCCGCCGCTACTGGCTGCGCTACGGCGCCACGCTGCTCGGCCTGGTGCGCCACCACGGCGTCAATGCCGCCCATTTCCTGCATCAGACGCATGCCCTTCCCGGGCTCGAGCAGCGTGTGCGCGGCCACCCGCACGACCTCGCGGCGCTGGCCCGCCTGCGCGGACGCAAGATCCTGCTGACCAATGCGCCAGCCGCGTATGCCGCGCGGGTGCTGGGCGTGCTCGGCGTCGGCCACGTCTTCGAGCGCATCTGCTCGATCGAGGACATGCGGATGTTCGGCGACCTGCGCCCCAAGCCCGATGCGCGGATGCTGCGCGCGCTGGCGGCTCGGCTGGGCGTGCCGCCGGCTCGCTGCGTGCTGGTCGAGGACACGCTGGTGCACCAGAAGTCGGCCCGCCGCGTCGGGATGGGCACGGTGTGGATGCAACGCTGGCTCGGCGGCGGCCCGGCGCCGCAGCGCCTGCGGCGTCGCCCGGCCTACGTGGACCGCCGCGTGCGTCGGCTGCGCGACCTGCGCTGACCGCCGCCGCCCGGCCTCGGCGGGCGCCGCGACGCCGCGATGTCGGTGTTTACCTGCAAGCAATCGCCCATGGACGCTGTGCCAGAATGACCGTGAACCGTCCACTTCGCCGCCCTGACCGCCGCCTCGATGTCCGCCCTGCCCGAAGCATCGCCCCTGGTCGGCACCGCGCAGACGACGCCAGCCGCCCATGCCGAGCCGGTGCGCAAGCGGCCCCGTCCGGGTGAACGCCGGGTCCAGATCCTGCAGACCCTGGCGTCGATGCTCGAGCAGCCGGGCGCCGAGCGCATCACCACCGCCGCGCTGGCCGCCAAGCTCGACGTCAGCGAAGCCGCGCTGTACCGCCACTTCGCGAGCAAGGCGCAGATGTTCGAGGGCCTGATCGAGTTCATCGAGTCCAGCGTCTTCACCCTCGTCAACCAGATCACCGAGCGCGAGCCGCTGGGTGCGGTTCAGGCACAGAAGATCGTCGTCATGCTGCTGCAGTTCGGCGAGAAGAACCCCGGCATGACGCGGGTCATGGTCGGCGACGCGCTGGTTTTCGAGCACGAGCGGCTGATCGCGCGCATGAACCAGTTCTTCGACCGCGTCGAGTCCCAACTGCGCCAGAGCCTGCGCAGCGCGGCCGAGGCCACCGGCTCGGCCACGCCGACGGTCGATGCGCAGGCGCTGGCTTCGGCGCTGACCGCGCTCGTCGTGGGTCGGATGCAGCGCTACGCGCGCTCGGGCTTCAAGCGCCTGCCCACCGAGCACCTCGAGCCTGCGCTGCAGCGCCTGACCGCCTGAGGGCGGCGCGGTGGAGATGGTCGAGCTGCAAGCCGGCGGCGTCACGCTGCGCCTGTTGCCGCAGCGCGCGGCCTTCCTGCCCGCGCACGGCCTGCTGCTGGTGGCCGACGCACACATCGGCAAGGCGGTGTCGTTCCGCCGCCTGGGCGTGCCGGTGCCCGGCGGCACGACCGGCGAGACACTGGCGCGGCTGGACGCAGCGCTGGCCACCACCGGGGCCCGCGGCATCGTCTTCCTGGGCGACCTGCTGCACGCGGCGCGGGGCCGCGCCGCGACGACGCTGGACGCGGTGGCGCGCTGGCGCACATCGCATCCGCGGCTCGAGCTGACGCTGGTGCGCGGCAACCACGACAGCCGGGCTGGCGATCCGCCCCCCAATTGGGGCGTCGCCTGCGTCGACGGCCCGCTGCGGCTGCAGCGACTGGCGCTGGCGCACCACCCCGACACCCTCCCGGGCGCCTACGTGCTTGCGGGTCACCTGCACCCGGCGGCGGTCGTCGGCGGCCGCGCCCGCGACCGCCTGCGCCTGCCCTGCTTCCACTTCGGCCCGGCGGTCGGCGTGCTGCCGGCCTTCGGCGCCTTCACCGGCATGCACGTGCTGCGGCACGGTCCCGGCGACCGCGTCTTTGTCGTCGCTGACGACAGCGTGCGCGCCCTAAACTCGACGCCATGACGACCGCTCTCGATGCGCTGATGGCGCGAACCGAAGGATTCCTGGCCCGCGCCGAAGGCCTGCTGGCGCGGCTCGAGCACGTGCTGCCGCATGCGCCCGAGGCGCCGGACTGGGGTGCCTCGGTGGCTTTCCGCTACCGCCGACGCGGCCACACCGGCACCGTGGAGCCGGTGCGCCACGTGGCCACGATCCGCCTGGCCGACCTGAGGGAAGTCGAGCCGCAGAAGGAACGGCTGCTGCGCAACACGATGCAGTTCGTCTCCGGCCAGGGCGCCAACAACGTGCTGCTCACCGGCGCCCGCGGCACCGGCAAGAGCTCGCTGATCAAGGCCTGCCTCAATGAGTACGCGCCGCGCGGCCTGCGCCTGATCGAGGTCGACAAGGCCGACCTGGTGGACCTGCCGGACCTCGTCGATCTGGTCGCCGCGCGGCCCGAGCGCTTCGTCGTCTTCTGCGACGACCTCAGCTTCGACGAAGGCGAGGCCGGCTACAAGGCGCTCAAGAGCGTGCTCGACGGTTCGGTCGCGCAGGCCAGCGACAACCTGCTGATCTACGCCACCAGCAACCGCCGCCACCTGCTGCCCGAGTACATGCGGGACAACCTCAGCTACCAGCACACCGAGGACGGCGAGGTCCACCCGGGCGAGGTGGTCGAGGAGAAGATCTCGCTGTCCGAGCGCTTCGGCCTGTGGATCAGCTTCTACCCGTTCACGCAGGACGAGTACCTGGCGATCGCGGCGCAGTGGCTGCGCGCCTTCGGCGTCGGGGAGGCGGCGATCGCGGCGGCACGCCAGGAGTCGCTGGTCTGGGCGCTGGAGCGCGGCTCGCGCTCGGGCCGCGTGGCGCAGCAGTTCGCGCGCGACTATGCCGGGCGCCATGCCGGCGGCTGAGCGCGCAGCCGTCGAGGCCGCCGGAGATCGCCCCTCGCGGCGCCCGCTGGACGTCGCGGTCGGCGTGCTGATCGACGCCGACGGCCAGTTCCTGCTCACCTCGCGGCCCGCCGGCAAACCCTACGCCGGCTACTGGGAATTCCCGGGCGGCAAGCTCGAGTCCGGCGAGTCGGTCGAGCAGGCGCTCCGGCGCGAGTTGCACGAGGAGCTCGGCATCGCGATCGGCACCGTCCAGCCCTGGCAGATCGAGATCGTGGACTACCCGCACGCCCTCGTGCGGCTGCACTTCTGCAAGGTGTTCGACTGGCAGGGTGACTTCGAGATGCGCGAGGGCCAGCAGATGGCCTGGCAGACGCTGCCGGTGCAGGTGACGCCGGTGCTGCTGGGGACCCTCCCCGTGCTGGGGTGGTTCGCCGTCGAACGCGGCTTCGCCGGGGCCACCCACCGAGGCCCGTAGCGCTGCGGCGCCGCCGCCCGTCGCGCAGCGAGGGGGCGAGCGAACTAAACTTGACCGATGGACTGGCTCGACAGCATCAGGTGGGACCGCGACGGGCTCGTGCCCGTGATCGCGCAGGAACAGTCCAGCGGCGACGTGCTGATGTTCGCGTGGATGAACCGCGAGGCCTTGGCCGAGACCGCGCGCCGCGGCGAGGCCGTGTACTGGAGCCGCTCGCGCGGGCGGCTGTGGCACAAGGGCGAGGAATCGGGTCACGTCCAGAAGGTGAACGAGCTGCGGCTGGACTGCGACAACGACGTCGTGCTGCTGAAGGTCAGCCAGCTCGGCCAGCCGGCCGGCGATACGTCGATCGCCTGCCACACCGGCCGCCACAGCTGCTTCTTCCAGCGTTACGACAACGGCGCCTGGCACGCCGTCGAGCCGGTGCTGAAGGACCCCGAGGCGATCTACCGATGAGCGCCGCCGACGACGACACGCTGGGCCGGCTGGCGGCCGTCATCGAATCGCGCAAGCCCGAGGCCGGCGGCGACGTCGACAGCAGCTATGTCGCGCGCCTGTTCTCGAAGGGCGTCGACGCGATCCTGAAGAAGGTCGGCGAGGAGGCGACCGAGGTCGTCATGGCGGCCAAGGACGGTAACCGCGATCGCATCGTCGCCGAGGTGGCCGACCTGTGGTTCCACACGCTGATCGCGCTGGCCGCTTTCGAGCTCTCGCCGGCCGACGTGCTGGCCGAACTTCGGCGCCGCGAGGGTCTGTCGGGTCTGGAAGAATTTGCACTGCGCAAGGTGCGCCAACGCGAAGGAGAGGGGCCATGAGCGAGGTCGTGATTCCCGGCAGTCAAGCCCATTCGGACCTGCGGCTGCTGACCCATGTCCTGTACGGACTGCACACGCTGTCGTGGTTCTCGGGCGGCATCTTCTCGGTCGTCGCAATCATCATCAACTACGTCAAGCGGCCCGACCTGCCCGACGACTTCTACCGCAGCCATTTCCGCTGGCAGGCGCGCAGCTTCTGGTTCACGCTGCTGTGGCTGGCGCTGAGCTCGCCGATGTTCCTGTTCTTCTGGTTTCCGGGCGCCGCGGCGTGGTTCGTGGTCGGCCTGTGGTATCTGTATCGCTTCATCCGCGGCTGGGTCGCCTTCAACGATCGCCGGCCGATGCCGGTGCCGATGCCCTGATGCCGGCGCGGATCGACCCCCCACCCCATCGACAACGGTTGCCATGCACACCGATCCCGACTGCGTCTTCTGCAAGATCGTCGCCGGACAGATCCCGGCCCGAAAAGCGTACGAGGACGAGGAACTCCTGGCCTTCCACGACGTCCACCCCTGGGCGCCGGTGCACGTGCTGATCATCCCGAAGACGCACATCGCGACCCTGGCCGACGTGGGCCCCGAGCACGACGCGCTGCTCGGCCGCATGCTCGGCCTGGCGCCGCGCCTGATGCGCGAGCTCGGCGTGAGCAACGGCTTTCGCACCCTCGTCAACACCGGGCGCGACGGGGGGCAGGAGGTGTATCACCTGCACATGCACGTGATGGGCGGCCCGCGGCCCTGGGCGCGCGGGTGAAGGCAGTCGCCACGACGCGGCTCACCTAGAATGGGAGATTGGCCTACTGGAGATGGATCATGGGTGGTTTCAGCATCTGGCATTGGATGATCGTGCTGTTGGTTGTGGTGCTGATCTTCGGCACCAAGAAGCTCAAGAACATCGGCACCGACCTCGGCGAGGCGGTCAGGGGCTTCAAGGAAGGCGTCAAGGGCGGCAGCGAGCCCGAGGCCGGCCCCCTGCCGCCGCAGCAGCAGGTCACCGCGCAGCGCGCGAGCGACAGCAACACGGTCGACGTCGAAGCCAAGACGAAGTCCTGATCCGCGGTGCTCGACTTCGGCTTCGACAAGATCGCGCTGATCGGCGCGGTCGCCCTGATCGTGATCGGCCCCGAGAAGCTGCCCAAGGTGGCGCGCACCGTCGGCCATCTGTTCGGCAAGGCGCAACGCTACGTCGCCGACGTCAAGGCCGAGGTCAACCGCTCGATCGAACTCGACGAACTGAAGAAGATGAAGACCGAGTTCGAGGACGCGGCGCGCAATGTCGAGCAGACGGTGCGCAACGAGGTGCAGAAGGCCGGCAGCGCGATCCACAACGAATGGCGCGAGACGCAGGCTGTCCTCGACGGTAGCGCGCCGACGCCGGCCTGGGAGCCGCCACCGCCGACCTATCGCCACCCGAAGAAGAACTGGCGCCTGAAGCGTGGCGCGATGCCGCAGTGGTACAAGCGCCAGCACGGCGTGCGCACCCATGCCCAGTCGGGCGCGGCGCGGGTGGCGCGCTTCAGGCCGCCGGGCCTGAAGTCCAGGCCATGAGCGGCCCGCAGGACAAGGCCGACGAGCTCGAAGGCACCGAGGCTCCGTTCGTCTCGCATCTGATCGAGCTGCGCGACCGGCTGATCCGGTCGGTGATCGCGATCGGCATCGCCTTCGCGGTGCTGTGCGTCTGGCCCGGACCGTCTGGCCTATACGACCTGCTGGCCGCGCCGCTCGTGCACCACCTGCCCGCCGGCGCCCACCTGATCGCGACCAACGTCATCTCGCCGGTGCTGGTACCGCTGAAGATCACGCTGATGGCCGCGCTGCTGCTGGCCCTGCCGGTCGTGCTCTACCAGGTCTGGGCCTTCGTCGCGCCGGGGCTGTATTCGCACGAGAAGAAGCTGGTGCTGCCGCTGGTGGTCTCCAGCACGGTGCTGTTCATGGTCGGCGTGTGCTTCTGCTACTTCCTGGTCATCCCTGCGATGTCGCGCTTCATCCAGGCGTTCGCGCCGACCTCGATCACCGCCGCTCCCGACATCGAGCAGTACTTTGGCTTCGTGCTGACGCTGTTCCTGGTCTTCGGCGTCGCCTTCGAGGTGCCGATCGCGGTCATCGTGCTGGCGCGCATCGGCGTCGTCAGCATCGAGCAGCTGAAGAAGATCCGGGGCTACTTCGTCGTCGGCGCCTTCATCGTCTCGGCCGTGGTCACCCCGCCCGACGTGATCTCGCAGCTGTCGCTGGCGATCCCGATGTGCCTGCTCTACGAGATCGGCATCCTGGCCGCCGGCTTCTTCATCAAGCACACCCAGGCCCCCGACAGCGAGCCGGCGGACAAGCCAGCAGCTTGAGGCGGGTTCCCGACACCGATTGCCGGGCCGGCAAACGCAGCAGGTCGAAGCGCCCGTTTCAGGATCCGGGTGCCCCGGCCCCGAAACGCCTCCCCCGCGGGGGCTGACGGCCGCGGCTCCGAGTCCGCCTGCGCGGACTCGGACGGCCCGAAGGCCCGGTGACTCCGGCGCCGGGCAGCGAGCGCAGCGAGCTGGGCGGCCGCTATTTCACCCAGGTATTGAGCTGGATGATCGGCATCATCACCGCCAGCATGATCAGCACCACGACGATGCCCATCACGACGATCAGCAGCGGCTCGAGGATCGTCGCCGCGGCCATCGAGCGGCGCTGGACCTCGGCCGAGAGCTGGCCCGACGCACGCAGCAGCATCTCGGGCAGCTGGCCGGTCTGCTCGCCCAGGCGGGCAAACATCGCCAGCAATCCCGGGAAACGCTTCTTGCCCGCCAGCGCGCTGGCCAGCGGCGCGCCTTCGCGCACCTGCGCCAGCGCATCCAATGCATCGGCGCGCATCGCGCGGTTGGACAGCGTCTCGGCGGCCGCCTGCAAGGCCTTGAGGATCGGCACGCCGGCGCCGGCCAGCATCGCCAGCGTGCCACCGAAGCGCGCCGCGTTGTAGCCGCGCGCCAGCCGGCCGAGCAGGGGCAAGCGCAGCAGCGCGGCATCGCTGCGCTCGCGGAAGCCCTCGTTGCGGCGCGCCGTCGCCAGCAGCACGATGCCGCCGGCAACCAGCAGTGCCACCGCCCAGCCCCAGTGGCGGACGAAGGCGCTGATCGCGAGCATGCCCACGGTGATCGCCGGCAGTGCATGCTTGGAACTGGTGAACACGCCGGCGATCTGCGGCACGACGTAGGTCAGCAGGATGATGACGATGACCAAGGCCACCGCCGAGACGATCGCCGGGTAGAGCATCGCCCCGAGCACGCGGCCGCGCAGCGCCTGGCGCTGCTCGAGGTCGTCGGCCAGGCGTTCGAGCACCGGGCCGAGCGCGCCGCTCTGCTCGCCGGCGGCGACGACGGCGCGGAAGACATCGTCGAACTCGCGCGGCGCCGTGCTCAAGGCGCGGGCGAAGCTGCTGCCGGCGTTGACCTCGCTCTTCAGGTGCGCGACTAGCTCGTGCTGGCGCGGGTGCTCGACCTCGTCGGCAAGCGCGGTCAGCGCGCGCTCCAGCGGCAGGCCGGAGCCGACCAGGCCCGCAAGCTGGCGCGTCCACACCGCCAGCCCGACCCCGGTGAACACGCGCCGCGTGAAGCGCGCCGCCGCCGAGTCGGTGGCCGCCATCGTGACCGGCACCACCGCCAGCGGCACCAGCGCGCGGCCTCGCAGCTGCGCCCGCGCGGCCTTGGCGTTGTCGGCCTCGATCAGGCCGCCCTGGGCCTTGCCGCTGGCGTCCAGGGCCTCGTAACGGTAGGCCGGCATTTTCAGTACCGCCCGGCCGTTCCGAAGGCACTGAGCGCCCCCTCGGGGGGCAGCGGACGACGTGAGCGTGGGGGCTTCATTTCAGCGCCCGACGCGCAGGGCCACCGGCCGCGAGCCAGCCACGAGATGCAGCCCGCGCCGGATCTCAGTCCCGCGTGACACGAATCACTTCCTCGGCCGAGGTGACGCCCCTAGCGACCAGGCGCTCGCCGTCGTCGCGCATCGGCCGCAGGCCGGCGGCGCGTGCGGCCAAGCCCACGTCGTGCTCGGAGGCGCGGTTGTGGATCAGCGACTGCACCGCCTCGTCGACGACCATCAGCTCGTAGACACCGGTGCGGCCCTTGTAGCCGGTGCGGCTGCAATGCTCGCAGCCCACCGGATGCCAGCGGCCGTCGGCGCCTTCGCGCTTGCAGGCAGGGCAGAGCTTGCGCACCAGGCGCTGCGCCAGCGCACCGAGCAGGCTGCTCGACAGCAGGTAGGGTTCCACCCCCATGTCGATCAGCCGCGTCACCGACGAGGGCGCGTCGTTGGTGTGGATCGTCGCCAGCACCAGGTGGCCGGTAAGGCTGGCCTGGATCGCGATCTGCGCCGTCTCGTAGTCGCGGATCTCGCCGATCATGATCACGTCCGGGTCCTGGCGCAGGATCGCGCGCAGCGCCTTCGCGAACGTCAGCTCGATCTTCGGGTTGACCTGGGTCTGGCCGATGCCCGGCAGTTCGTACTCGATCGGGTCCTCCACCGTCAACACGTTGGTCGTCGCCGTGTCGACGCGGCCCAGCGATGCGTACAGCGTGGTCGTCTTGCCCGAACCGGTGGGCCCGGTCACGAGCACGATGCCGTGCGGCTGCTGGATCAGCCGCGCGAAGGCGGCGAGCACGTCGCCGTCCATGCCCAGGCCTTCGAGGGTGAAGCGGCTCTCGGTCTTGTCCAGCAGGCGCAGCACGGCGCGCTCGCCGTGGGCGCTGGGCAGCGTCGAGACACGCACGTCGATCGCCCGCCCGCCGATGCGCAGGGAGATGCGGCCGTCCTGCGGCAGGCGCTTCTCGGCGATGTCGAGCTCGGCCATGATCTTCAGGCGCGAGATCAGCGCCGCGTGCAGCGCCTTGTTCGGCGTGACGACCTCGCGCAGCGTGCCGTCGACACGAAAGCGCACCGAGCTGCTGCGCTCGTAGGGCTCGATGTGGATGTCGCTCGCGCCGTCCTTGGCCGCCTGCGTCAGCAGCGCGTTGAGCATGCGGATGATCGGCGCGTCGTCGGCGGCTTCCAGCAGGTCCTCGACCGCCGGCAGCTCCTGCATCATGCGGCTGAGATCGACACCGCTCTCGACCTCGCCGATCACCGCCGCAGCGCTGCTCTCGCTGCCGGCGTAGGCCACCGCGATTCGCTGGCCGAGCGTGGCCGTGGCCTCGCGCTCGAAACTCGCGACCTCGAACAGCCGCGCGACCTCGGCCAGGGCCGCCGCCGGGGTGGTCTCGCCGGCCCACAATCGCAGCGCCTGGCCATCGTCCTCGAGCAGCAGGGTGTTCGCCTTGGCGAAGGCGTAGGGCAAGGGGTGGCGGACGGCCATGGCGCGGGCTTCGCTTCAGCGGTCACCGGGCGCGACCGACGCCGGCGCGATCAACGGTGAGCCGACCGGGATCGCCGCCGCAGGCGTGGAAGCCGCCGCGGCCGGCGCCGGCGCCGGTGCGGCCATGGCGGGCAGCACCGGCGCGCCATTGACCGGCATCACCGCACTGGGCGCGGGCTGCGCTCGCTGCTGCTCGCCGCGTATCTGGTCGTAGCGCTCGCGCGAGAGCTTCTCGCTCGCCTGGGGGTCGCGCATGATCACTGGCCGCAGGAAGACCATCAGGTTGGTGCGCGTGCGCTGGCGGCTCTCGCTGCGGAACAGGCCACCGACCAGCGGCAGGTCGCCGAGCAGCGGCACCTTGCTTCGGTTGACGCTCACGTTGTCCTGGATCAAGCCTCCCAGGACCAGGATCTGCCCGTCGTCGACCGTCACCGTGCCCTCGATCGAGCGCTTTGTTGTCGACGGGCCGGCGTTGCTGGTGCCGGCGGCGGTGGTGCTCTCGACCGCGCTCTGCTCCTGGAAGATCGTCATGCGGATGGCGCCGTCCTCGCCGATCTGCGGCCGTATGCGCAGGGTGATGCCGACGTCCTTGCGCTCGATGGTCTGGAACGGGTTGGTCGTGGCCCCGCCGGTCTGCGTGTACTGGCCGGTGATGAAGGGCACGTTCTCGCCGACGACGATCTTGGCCTCCTCGTTGTCCAGCGTGATCAGGTTCGGTGTCGAGACGATGTTCGTCTGCCCCTGGGTCTGCAGCAGATTGGCGATGGCGGCCAGCCCGTAGACGCCGGCAAACTTCGTGACGACGCCGACGTTCAGGCCCTGGTTGAGACCGGCGGCGACGCCACTGCTGTCGATCGTCAACAGGTTGCCCGTGCTGCCGTAGTTGGTGCCGGTCACGAGCCCGAGCTTGTCGCCGGCCTGGCCCAGCAAACCCTGCCACTGGAAGCCGACGTCGGCGGCGTTGCTGCCCGAGACCTCGACGATCAGGCTCTCGATGTAGACCTGGGCGCGCCGCGTGTCGAGCTGCTCGATCAGGGCGCGCACCTGCCGGTACAGTGGCTCGGGCGCCGTGATTACCAGCGAGTTCGTCGCCGGGTCGGCCTGGATGAAGCCACCAGTGGAAGGCTGCGCCGCGGTGGCCAGGGTGCCGTTGCCGCCGGGCGTCGTGCCCCCGAGACCGCCGCTCGATGCGGACGTGGTACTGCCGGGGCTGGGGTTGCTGACCACGGCGCCGCTCCTGCCCCCAGCCGCTCCGTCGGTGCCTTCGCCGATCGCGCTGAAGGCCGCTCTGACGACCGTCGCCAGCCGCGCCGCATCGGCGTTCTTCAGGTGTACCACCCACATGCCGCCGCCAGGCCCGGCGAGGTTGTCGGGCCGGTCCAGCCGCGCGATCGTGGCCCGCACTTCGGCCAGCCGCGCCGCGTTCGGTGCCTTGATGATCAGCGAGTTGGTCTGCGCGTCGGCGATGATGGTCGTCGAGCTACCGGCCAGGCCGGGATTCGTCACCGGCTGCCCGGGCACCAGGCCTGCGCCAACGGCACCCGCCACCAGCTTCTGCGCCAGCGGGGCGAGGTCGGCGGCGACCGCGTAGCGCAGCGGCACGATCTCGACGCCCGTGTCCGACGGCAGGTCGAGCGCGGCGATGATCTTCGCGATGCGCTGCAGGTTGTCGGCGTAGTCGGTGATGACGAGCGAATTGCTGCCCGGGTTGGCATTGATCGTGTTGTTCGCGCTGATCAGGGGGCGCAGCACGGCCACCAGGCTGTTCGGGTTCTCGTAGCGCAGGTTGAAGATCTGCGTGATGATCTGATCGCCGTGCGGGCCCACCTCGCCGATGGAGACGGTGCCTGTCTGCAGCTTGGCGTCGGCCTCGGGCACGACCTTGAGCAGGCCGCCGCTCTCCACCACCGCGAAACCCAGGCCGCGCAACGCGGTCTGGTACGACTGGTAGGCCTGGCTCACGCTCTGCGGCTGCTCGCTGTACAGCGTGATCGTGCCCTTCACGCGCGGATCGACGACGATCGAGCGATCGATCATCGCCGCCATCGCGCGCGTGACGGCCTCGATGTCGGCGTTGATGAAGTTCACCGTCACCGGCGCACGCGCGCGCTGCGAGGCGGTCTGCGCCCAACCCGGCGCCAGCGTCAGCACCGCGGCCAGCGAGGCGGCGACGAAGCGCTTGCCGATGTGCCCTTGTTTCATGCTCATCCTATGGAAACGACGGAGTTGGCGCCTTGACGCCGACCGATGATGCCGAGCAGCCCCAGGAGTGCCGTCTCGGACCCCTTGTCCGCGCTGGCCAGGCCCTGGAAACGGAACCGCGATCCCGCCCACTGGCCGCGGCCGCTGAGCTGCAGCGGGCCGCGCAGCGTGCTCAATTGCATCGCGGCGGCATCGCCGCTGACAGTGTCACCGCGCAGCTCCAGGCGGTAGCTGCCCAGCGTGTCGAGCGAACACAGCCGCGAGGCCATGCCGTCCAGCGTGAGTTCGGCCCGACCACTGAAGCGCCAGCGCCCCTGCACCCACTCCGCGCTCAACCCCGGACTGCTCAGCCGCATCGTGCCCGCGGGCCGGATCGTGTTCCACGGCGTGCCCAGGCCGACCAGCCACGAGGCCGGCCACTGGCCGATCAGGGCCGACCCGTGTGCCGCTCCGCCGCCGAGCTCGATCCGCGTGCGGCCGAAGCCCGGCACCAGGTGCAGCTGCAGTGTCCCTTCGATGCAGCAGGCCTGGCGGGCACGCACCGCCAGCGAGACGCCGTCGAGGGCCAGCGTCCATTGCAGCCGGCCGGGCAAGGCGCTGGCGTCGAGACTGCCGGGACCGCCGGCCAGCACCATCACTGCGCTGCCCCGCCAGACCGTGCCGCGTGCGTCGGCCAGCAGGATGCGGCCTTCTGTGGCGCTGCCGACCGAGGCCGCCAGCCACGAGGCCGGCGCGAACGCGACCAGCGCGAGGCCGGCACCGACGAACAGTCCGGCCAGCACCCAGCGCATCACGACGCGGCTCCGATGGCCAGCACGAGGGTGCCGTTGTAGCCCTTGGCGGCGCGCGAGAGGTTGGCTTCCACCGGCCGGGCGCGCGCGCCGGAGCGCGCTTCGGCGAGCCAGTCCCGCAGCGCCCCGGTGGCCACACCCGTGACGGTGAGCACCGCGCGGTCGCCCTTCAGCGTCAGGCGCCCCTGGTCGCCCAGACGCGCCGTGGCGGTGCGCAGCGCGGCCTCGGCCTGGTCGCGGTTGACCGGCGGCGCGGCGCGAAGTTCGGCTGCCTCGGTGGCCAGCCGCCGCATCGTCTGCAGTTGCCTGTCGAGGGCGTCGATTTCGGCCGGCGCGCGGGCCAGCGTGCGCCAGGCCGGCTGTACCGCCAGTGCCCAGACCAGATACGCGCCGAGGACAGCTGCCGCCAGCAAGAGCATCCGGCGCTCGCGCGCCGGCAGTTCGCGCCACCAGCCGCGCAGCGGCGCCAGCGCGGCCGGACTGACCGGCCGCCCCGGAACGTCGGCGTTCATCCGAGCCCCTTCGAGACGGCGCCGGCCTTCGCGGCGCTGCGGGTGACCGTGACCCGACCGTCGGCGAGTTCGGCGGCAAAACCCAGCGGGCGAAGCCGGTCGCGGAACTGCGTGACCTGCGGTTCCGCCCAGCCGCTGGCGGCCAAAGTCAGCGTTCCCGCCTCGAAGCGCAGCGTCTGCACCGGACCCAGACCGTCGGGCCAGGCGGTGGCGGCGGCGCCGAGCAGCGCCTCGAGGTCGTTGTCGCCCGGACGGCCGGCGGCGACGCGCAGGCGCTCGATCTCGCGCTCCATCTGGAGCGGCGCGTCGAGCACGGCCCGCACCCCGGGGAAGGTGGTCCTGAGCAGGTCGGTCATCGCGGCGCGCCTGTCGGCGATGGACTTGTCCTGGTGCCACGCATAGGCGTTGAGTCCGATCAGGTTCAGCACCAGCAACGCGGCCACACCGGCGCGCACCGGCCGCCATTCGGTACTCAGGAATCGCTGGGCCGCGGCGCCGATCGCACGCCGGCCGCGATGGCGCGCCGCCAGCTCGAACTGGCGCAGGTTGGCGCCGCCCCGCGCGGCTTCGAGCAGGCGCTCGGATTCGGACATCAGAGGCACCGAGGTTCCCAGCCAGTTCTCGGCCGCTGCTGCCGCAGCCGGGGTGGTGGTCCAGCGCACCCCACCGGGGTCAGCCGGCTGCAGCGCGCGCGCCAGTCCGCCGGCCAGCGGCAGGCAGACGGCGCGTTCGGGCTCGGCCAACGCCAGCCAGGGCGCGGCGTGGCCGCCCGATTCGGCGACGAAGAAATGGCCGCGTGCCGGCGCGCCGGGCTGGCTGGCCGGGAGCACGCGCTCGACGCTGCGGCCGCCGTCCTCCAGCGCCGCCAATGCGTCGGCCAGCCAGACCCGGTGGGTGACCGCCACCCAACCGGCCTGGCCACCGACGGCACCGGGGCCGAGCGCAAAGTGCAGCGCCTCGTCATCCTCGAGCAGCGCTTCTTCCATCACGCCGAGCAGCGCGGCGCGCAGCTTGGCCGGCGGGGCGCGCGGCACCTCGACGCGGTGCCAGCTGACGTCGGCCTCTCCGAGCACGACCACGACATGGTCGGCGCGCGGCAGCAGCGCAGCCGCCGCGCGGCCCTGCTGCGTCACACCGCGGCCGTCGGCACTGAAGACATAGCTCCACTCGGCCGGCAGGCGCAGGGTGGCAGGCCCCTCGTGCGCCGCACCGCGGGCCTGCAGGCGCTCGCGCGGGAGAAGCTGGATCGCAAGAACGGACATCGGTGGCGGGCGGGTGGCGAGTCGGCGGCGGAGCGTATTGTGGCCTTCAGCGCAGGTCCGCCGCGAAGCTGCGGCGCTCGCTGCGGCGTACCGTCACGCGGTCGTTGTCACGCTGCAGCAGCGAGCGCTGCTCGAGCACCCTTTCGTCCAGTCGCAGGCGGCCCGAGACCTCGAACCAGGAACTGGCCACGCCGACGCGGGTGGTATCGAGCTTCACGCCCTGCGGCAACATCGCTTGCACATCGGCGGGGGTCGTGAAGGGGTTGCGCTGGCGCGCCTGCACCAGGCGCTCGGCGCTGCCCAGGTCGAGGCCATCGATCGCCGCTGCCAGTACCTCGGCGCCGGCGGTGTTGGCGTTGACCAGCGTCGGCGTCGGCAGCAGATCGACGAAGGGCGCCAGCCGTTCGAGCGTGGCCTCGCCGATGCCCAGCCAGCGCAGGTCGGACAGGCGTTCCGGCGCGATCGGCGGACCGCCTCCGGCGGCGCCGGCGCCGCCGGCGGCGACGTTCGGCGCCAGTGCCGCGGACAGGGCCCCGGCGATCTGTGCCGCTGCCTCGCTCGGCGCGCCGGCCAGTTCAGCCAAGCGCTGCAGCACCGCCAGCTGAGCCGGCACGACCGCGCCGTTGGCATCGACGATGGCACGCAGGTTGTAGCGCGACTGGGCATCGACGATGGCGCCGCTGATGAAGGCCTCGGGCCCGCTGTCGGCGTTGTTGTCCTGGTCGGCAGCCAAAAAGGTGGACAGCCGCGCCTCCTCCAGCGGCGTGGCCCAGCTGTCGCCCAGCGATGTGTAGGTCGGGCCGCGGCGCTGCGCGGAGCGCAGGTCCTCGCGCAGGATCAGGCGGGCCCAGTCGAGTGCGCCGGTAAGCACCCAGGCGGCCTGCGCGCGCGCGCGCTCCGCGGCCTCGACCTGGACGGCTTGGGTCTGCTGCCAGACCATGCCGGCGGCCAGCGTGGTCACGAGCGCGAGGATGATCATCGCGAGCAGCAGCGCGGCGCCGCGCTGCGCGGTCCGGACGGGCCGTCGCATCGTCACGTGCCTGCCGGACCGAGCGCGATGTCGCGCGTGAGGGTCTGGCCGTCGAGCGTGATCAACAGCCGCACGGCGTCGGGAAGAATCTCGCGCAGCGCGGTCCCTGGCGCCGAGCCTACCGAGCTTACCGAGCTTGCGGAGGCCGCCGAGGCCGCTGGCATGGCCGCGACCGGCGCCAGATCGCCGGTGGACTGCGCATTGCTCCACTGGCCGCCACGACTGAAGTAGATCTGCCAATCGCTCGCGCCGCCGCTGAGCACCACCTGGCCCGGCTCGTTGCCCAGCAGTTGCTGGCTGCGCAGCCAGTTCTGCTGCAGGTCGCCGGCGCGGGTGACGCCTGGTGTCGCCCAGCGCCGCCACTGCCCGTCGCGCACCGACCAGGCGACCATCGCCACGCCGTCGTCCACGCGGCGCGTCAGACGCAGGGTCTGGCCGTCGAAGCTGATCGCCGGCACCTCGGTGGTGTCGAACAGCGCCTGCAGGTCCTGCTGCCATTGCGTGAGCACGGTGTTCAGTCGCACCGTGCGCTCGATGGCCGCCTTGCTGCCGTCGCGGGCGCGCGCGATGCCATCCAGCCCCTGCCAGGCCAGTCCGGCCAGGAGGGCCATGATCAGCAGTGCGACCAGGACCTCGACGAGTGTGAAGCCGGCGACGCGGAAGCGGCCGGCACGCCGGCCCGGCGAGGCTGGCTTCATTGGCGCGACAGCACAGTGGACAGCGTCACCAACTGCTGGCCCGACGCGTCACTGACGATCGCATCGACGCGCCTGAAGCTCGGATTGGGCGTCGGCCGCGTCACCAGGGCGCCGCTGTAGCTGTGGCCGAGCTCGTCGCAGCTGAACGTGGCGTCGCCGACGCCAGGAAACGTGCGCGACAGCCGCAAGCCGGTGAGTTCGTTGTCGGCACACCATTCGGCCGCGATCACCGCGGCGAGCCTTGCGGCGTTGTCGGTGAGCACGCCGGCGGCGCGCAGCCCGGCACCGAGCGCGATGGCAACGATCGCCAGTGCCACCAGCACCTCGAGCAGCGTGAATCCACGGGCCTTCATTGCGTCGAAGTTTCCGCGCCGGCCACCGCGAAGGGGCCGAGGCCGTCCGTGGCCAGCTCGAGCCGATGGTCGCCGAGCAGCAGCACGATGCGCTGCGGCGGCAAGATCGCCTCCGGCCCCAGCAGGACGCTGGCGCCCCCGATGATCTCGGCGTGGGTCTGCGGGTCGAGCCAGCGTGTGGGCATTGGCTGCGCGGCGGACAGGCCGACGAAGCGGAACTGGGTGCCGTCGTCGGCCGGCGTCGCGTACGGCACCCAGCGCACCGTGGTGCCAGCGACGCGGGCCTCGGCGCGCGCCATCTCCAGCAGCGCGGCCAGCCGCTCGCCCTCCTCGTCCAGCTTGGCGGACTGGCCATCGCGCAGGGCGATGCTGACGACACCGACCGAGATCGCGACGATTGCGATGACGATCAGCAACTCGATCAGGGTGAAGCCACGCCGACGGCGCGCCGCGCCGGATCTGCCGCTACTGCCAGGACCCGATGTCCGCATTCTTGCCTTCGCCCCCCGGCTGGCCATCGGCACCGAAGCTGAAGACGTCGATCTCGCCGTTCACGCCCGGGTTCAGGTACTGGTACGGGTGGCCCCAGGGGTCGGTGGGCAGCTTGTCGATGTAAGGCTTCCAGTTCGGCGGGATGACGCCGGTGGTGGGCTTGGTGACCAGCGCCTGCAGGCCCTGTTCGGCGCTCGGGTAGCGCTGGTTGTCGAGCTTGTACAGCTTGAGCGCCTGCATCAGATTGTTGACGTCGGTCCTGGCCGCGGTGACGCGCGCGTCGTCGGCGCGTTCGAGCAGGTTCGGCACGATCAGCGCGCCCAGCACGCCGATGATGACGAGCACCACCATCAGCTCGATCAGCGTGAAGCCTCGCGGCCGGTGGGCCTGGACGCGAGTTGCGGCTGCGGAGCGCCCGGGATGCCGGGCACGGCGGAAGGAATCAGCAGGTGTCATGGCATCGCGGCGGCACACATCGGCAGGCCTGGCTGGCAGGGTCGCGTCAATCATAATCGGCGCATGTTGCTGCGTGCTTGGACCCTCGTCGTGTGGGCGCTGGTGGCCGCGAGTGCGGCGTTCTGGGGCCTGAGGCTGTTCGTCGCGGCGCCAGCGCTTCCGCCACAGACCCAGGTGGCCGCACCGGGGCCCGGAGCCCATGCCGACCTGGGTCGCCTTCTCGGCGCCGACGCGCCGCCGCCGGAGGCCGCCGCACCACCGGCAGACGCGCGCTACCAGTTGCTGGGCGTGGTCAGCCCACGGACCACGAGGGCGGCGGGTCAAGGCCTGGCGCTGATCGTGGTCGACGGCAAGCCGGCGCGCGCCTTTCGCGTCGGCACGCCGGTGGACGCCGGCAACGTGCTGCAGTCCGTCAACCCCCGTGGCGCGTCGCTGGGGCCGCGCGACGGCGCGACCGCGGTTGCGCTGACGCTGGCGCCGCCGACGCCCGCCGCCACCGGCACCCTGCCCACCGCGGGAGCTGCCGCCAACGCGCCGCAGCCAATGCGGCCGGCCAGGTCATTCACAGCGCTGCCCAGGCGCGTACCACCGACGGCCGCGCCGTCGGCGGACGGGCCGGCAACGGCCAGCGAGCCGGAGCAGAACGGCGCTGCCACGCAATAGCCGCGGCGCTCTCGAGGAAATGCGGCCTCGCCGCCTTCCTTGACCCCGCCGGGGCGCGCCGGAGGCGGCCCGGCCCCGCTGGCCATCAGTACAACGTATCGCCGAGCGGCGTGGCGTCGGGAATCGAATCGAACGCCGCCGCGGCGGAATCGTCGGCCATCCTCCCGGCGCCGCCCTCGCCCAGTTCCCCGGGTCGCGACGGACCGGGATCCTCGCCCTCGGCCACCTCGGTCAGAAGGGCCGCCGCGCTGCGGATCAGGGGCCAGGCCAGCGTGGCGCCGGTGCCGTCGGTGCTCTCCATGCCGAGTTCGAGCAGGGCCGACGCGCGGAACAGGTTCAGTGCCTGGTCCAGCCCCAGATGGCTGTGGCTGCGGCAGAACACGCAGTAGTCGGTGACCGGTTGCGCGATGCGGGCGGCCAGCATCAGGGCCGCGCACGCCGGCATCCCGTCGACGATCAGCAGGTGACGCTTGCTGGCCGCCATCAGCATCACGCCCACCATCACCGCGACCTCGAAGCCGCCCATGGCGGCGAGCACCTCGACCGGGTCGGTCACCTCGCGGTGGCGCCCTTGCGCGCCCTGCAGAACCACCATCAGGTGGGCCAGCGCGTCGGTGTCCATGTCGTGGCCGCTGATGACGAGGTCGCGCACCGGCGTGTCGCTCAGCCGCGCGAGCACCAACGCGGCGCTCTCGTGCGAGCCGACGCCGACGCCGGCCAGCACCGTGCAATTGCCGCGCAGCTTGTCGCCGATCTCCATCCCGGCGCGCATGCCGGCATGCGCCTGCTCCACCGTCATCGCCGAGGAGACGCGGGCGTTGCGCGTGGCATGCGCGATCTTGCGCGTCAGCAAGCGGTCGTGCGGCAGCAGGTTCTCGGCCATGCCGCAGTCCACCACCGTCACTTCGAGCTGCTGCGTGCGGGCGAACACGGTCAGCGGCAGCTGGTTGGCCAGCAGCATGCGCACGGTCTCGTGGGTCGGGCGGCCCCGCGCGTCGGGGATGCCATCGACGACCAGTCCGTGATCGGCGGCGAAGACCAGCAGTTGCGGATCGTGCAGCCGCGGCTTGAGCGTGTTCTGCATCAGGCCCAGGCGGATCGCCAGCGGCTCGAGCTCCCCCAGGCTGCCGCCGACCTCGTTGCGGCGCTGCAGCTTCTCGCGCAGCGCCCGTTCCAGCAGCGGGTTGGTGGTCGGGCTGACCAGCGAGCGTTTGACGACCATGGCCGCCAGTGTAGCCACGCCGGCGCGGCCGCCCGCGGCGACAATCCGCTATCTGAGGAACAGCTCCACGACCGGGTTGCGCGACTCTTCGGTGAACGGGTAGGCCAGCGAGCGCAGGAACTCGTCGAACGCGGCCTCGTCGCCCGCCGGTACCTGGATGCCGACCAGGATGCGCCCGTAGTCGGCGCCCTGGTTGCGGTAGTGGAACAGACTGATGTTCCAGCCCGGGTGCATCGCCGCGAGAAAACGCATCAGCGCCCCCGGCCGCTCGGGAAACTGGAAGCGGAACAGCCGCTCGTCGCGCGCCAGCTCGCTGCGCCCGCCGACCATGTGCCGCACATGCTCCTTGGCCAGCTCGTCGTCGGTGAGGTTGACGGTGGCGAAGCGCTGGCGCACGAACTGACGCTCGATGCGCTCGGCCTCCTCGCGGCGCTGGATCGCCAGGCCGACGAAGACATGGGCCACCCGCGCGTCGGAGATGCGGTAGTTGAACTCGGTCACCGCGCGCGGGCCCAGCAGTTCGCAGAAGCGCTTGAACGAGCCGCGCTCCTCGGGGATGGTGACCGCGAACAGCGCCTCGCGCTGCTCGCCGAACTCGGCCCGCTCGGCGACGAAGCGCAGGCGGTCGAAGTTCATGTTCGCCCCGCAAGTGATAGCCACCAGCGTCTGGCCCCTGAGCTTGTGCGTGGCCACGTACTGCTTGACCGCCGCCACACCCAGCGCGCCGGCCGGCTCGAGCACACTGCGCGTGTCCTGGAACACGTCCTTGATCGCGGCGCAGATGGCATCGGTGTCGACGACCACGTAGTCATCGACCAGGGCCCGCGCGACGCGGAAGGTCTCCTCGCCGACGAGCTTGACGGCGGTGCCGTCGGAGAACAGCCCGACGTCTGCGAGCTGCACGCGGCGGCCGCGGCGCACCGAGCGCAGCATGGCGTCGGAGTCCACCGTCTGCACGCCGATCACGCGCACCTCGGGCCGCACGGCCTTGATGTAGGCGGCCACGCCCGAGACCAGCCCGCCACCGCCGATGGCCACGAACACCGCGTCCAGCGGGCCCTGGTGCTGGCGCAGGATCTCCATCGCCACCGTGCCCTGGCCGGCGATGACGTCGGGGTCATCGAAGGGGTGGACGAAGGTCAGCCCCTGCGCCTGTTGCAGCGCAAGGGCGTGCCCGTGCGCATCGGAATAGCTGTCGCCCTGCAGCACGACCTCGCCGCCGAGCGCCTGCACGGCGTCGACCTTCAGCCGCGGCGTCGTCACCGGCATCACGATCACGGCTCGGCAGCCCAGGCGGCGGGCCGCCAGCGCGACCCCCTGGGCGTGGTTTCCGGCCGAGGCGCAGATGACGCCGCGCGCCAGCGCCTCGGGCGCCAGATGCACCATCTTGTTGTAGGCGCCGCGCAGCTTGAAGCTGAACACCGGCTGCTGGTCCTCGCGCTTGAGCAGCACCTGGTTGGCCAGGCGGCGCGAAAGCACGCGCGCCGGCTCCAGTGCGGTCTCGCGTGCCACGTCGTAGACGCGGGCGGTGAGGATGCGCTGCAGGTAGCCGGCGGCGATGTGCCGCGCCTTGGGCGACAGCGCCAGCAGCGGCGGCTGTTTCGCGCCGGCAGCGGACTTCGGGGACGGGCTGGGGCCGGCAGGCATCGTGCGATCTCGTCTTCGGGCAGGGCCGCGGATCATAGGCCAGCACGACCGGGCGACCCGGCGGGCCGGCGACAGGCGACAGGCGAAAAAAAGCCCGGAACCTTGGGGGTCCCGGGCTGAATCCACCGTTGATGGAGGTGGAGGAGACAATCGGCGGAAAGACATTCGTCAATGCCCATCCATGAGATCAATATAGCACTGCCATGCTGCAGTGCAATATGGTCTCATCAAAGAGTTTTAGGGCAGCGACTCGAAAACGCCACGCGAGCCGGCGCCGCACATGCCGCGCGCACTGAGAAAGGGGCACATGCACCATGGAATGCACCATCGACTGGCTGCCGGGCACCGGCATGGGCTTCGTCGCCGAAACCGGCAGCGGCCATTTCCTGACCATGGACGGCGCGCCCGACGGCGGCGGACGCAACCTCGCGCCACGGCCGATGGAAACGGTGCTCGCCGGCACCGGCGGCTGCACGGCGTACGACGTGGTGCTGATCCTCAAGCGGGGCCGCCACGACGTGCGGGGCTGTCGCGTGCGCCTGAGCGCCGAACGCGCCAGCGCCGACCCCAAGGTGTTCACCCGCATCGAGATGCATTTCGTCGTCAGCGGCCGCGGCCTGCCGCCGGCCGCCGTCGAGCGCGCGATCGCGTTGTCGCACGAGCGCTACTGCTCGGCCAGCATCATGCTCGGCAAGACGGCCGAGATCGTCACCAGTTTCGAGATCGTCGAAGGCTGAGGGCCGCGGCTAGAGGTGCTGGGCGGTGGTCGTCATGACCTTGGCCGCGCCGCGCATCAGCCAGCGCACCGGCAAGGGCAGCGCGGTGCCGCCGGCGGCACCGGCGGCGTCGGCATGGCGGCGCTCGTCATCCTTCATCGCCTCGACGATCGCGCGCGAGCGCTGATCCGCCGCCGGCAGACGGTCGAGATGGCTCGCCAGATGCTGCTCGACCTGGCGCTCGGTCTCGACCACGAAGCCCAGGCTCACGGCGTCGCCCAGGCGCCCGGCCAGCAGGCCGATGCCGAAGGCGCCGGCGTACCATAGCGGGTTGAGCCAGCTCGCACGGTCGCCCAGCTCGGCCAGGCGCTGCTGGGTCCAGGCCAGGTGGTCGGTTTCCTCGCGCGCGGCCTGCTGCATCTGGAGGCGCAACTCGGGCGTGCGCGCCGTCAGCGCCTGCGCCTGGTACAAGGCCTGGGCGCAGACCTCGCCGACATGGTTGACGCGCATCAGCGCGCCTGCGGCCCTGCGATCATCGGGCGCCAACGAGTCGGCCCCGACCGCCACCGCAGGGTTGGGCCGGGCCGCATGGACTGCGCCAGCGAGGGTGCGCAGTGCGTTGTCCAGGCTGACGATCACGGCGTCTACACGGTTCATGTGCGCAGGAGCATAACGGATCCACGGGTTTGATGACGCCCGCGCCGCCCGTTGTTGGCAGACAACATCCGGGACCCTTTTCGAGGGCAAGCCTTGGCAACAGCGGCAAGCGTCTGGTGCAATAGCGTCAACTTCCGCAAAGGAGGTTAGCCTGATCAGCCCACGCTGGGTGACTCCCCTCGATCGGGACCTCTTGTTCAACCTAGGAGATAGTCGCAATGAAAAAATCACTGCTTGCCCTGGCAGCGATGACCGCGTTCGCAGGCGCGGCCTCGGCCCAGTCGTCGGTCACCCTGTTCGGCATCATCGACCAGAGCGTCGACTACACCAAGAACGGCAGCACCAAAGAGACGACGGTTGACAGCAACATGCTGAACAGCAACCGTCTCGGCTTCCGCGGCATCGAGGATCTCGGCGGCGGCATGCAGGCCGGCTTCTGGCTCGAGGCCGGAATGTCCAACCAGAACGGTTCGGTGGGTGGCAGCAACGGCCAGGCGAGCAACAACGGCGCGAACGGCTCCACGATGTTCAATCGTCGCTCGACCGTCAGCCTGATGGGCGGTTTCGGCGAGATCCGTCTCGGCCGTGACTACGTCCCGACCTTCTGGAACCACGCCTACGACGACGTCTATGGCTGCAACGGCATGGGCGAAGAGTGCAACGTGGGCCTGAACACCCTGGGCAGCGGCGCCATCACGACCGTGCGCGACAACAACGTGGTCAGCTACCTGCTGCCCGCGCTGGGCGGCGTGTACGGCCAGGTGTCGGTGGGTGCCGGGCAGGGCCTCAGCGGCCAGAAGTACGAGGGTGGCCGCATCGGCTACGGCGCCGGCCCGGTGGACGTGAACGCCGCCTACGCCGTCACGAAGATCGCCGGCCTCGACGACTTCAAGGTCATGAACTTCGGTGGTTCGTTCAACTTCGGCGTCGCCAAGATCTTCGCGCTGTACAACGAAAACAAGTGGGGCGGCGCGAAGATGGACACCTACGACGTCAGCCTGAGCGTGCCCATCGGTGCGGGCGAATTCCGTGCCTCGTACGCCCACGACAAGGGCACCGGCACGAACCCGAAGGCCGTGTCGTACGACGGCCAGAAGGCAGACCAGTTCGGCCTCGAGTACATCTACAACCTGTCCAAGCGCACCGCGGTCTACACCCAGTACGGCCACATCAAGAACAAGGGTGGCGCGTCGTACACGGTCGGCACGGGCACGGGTTCCGCGCTCAACGACAAGTCGGAAGGCTTCGGCGTCGGCGTCCGTCACTCCTTCTGATCCTGCGCCGCACGCGATCCGATCTTCGGGCCGCGTGCGTCGACAGCAAGGCCACCTTCGGGTGGCCTTTTTTCTTTTGCGCTTCTCTCGCGCGACCCCGCGCGAGGGCGGCGTACGCCGGTTGAGGCGCAGCGGCGCGATCAGTCCGGGATCAGGCGATCGAGCCAGTACAGATCGGCAGCCCGCTCGCGTTCGCGGATCCGGTGCACGCGTTCGCCAGCGACCATGACTTCGGCTGGCCGCGGCCGGCTGTTGTAGTTGCTGGCCATGGCCATGCCGTAGGCGCCCGCCGAGAGCACCGCGAGCCGGTCGCCGGGTGCAACCGTCAGGTCCCGGTCGCGCCCCAGCCAGTCGCCCGATTCGCAGATCGGGCCGACCACGTCCCAACGCAGCGCCGCGCCGCTGCGCTGCACGCAAGGCTCGATCGCCATCCAGGCCCCGTACATCGCCGGACGCACGAGGTCGTTCATCGCCGCATCGACAATGCAGAAGTTCTTCTGTTCGCCTGGCTTGAGCACCAGCACCTCGGTCACGAGCACGCCGGCGTTGCCGACCAGCGAGCGACCCGGCTCGAGCAGGATCTCGCGCCCGCCGTGGCCGCGGACATCCAGGTGCTGCAGCAGCGCGGCGACCAGCACTGCGGCGTCGGGCGGCTGCTCGTCGGCGTAGGCGATTCCCAGCCCGCCGCCGAGATCGACATGGTGCAGCGGGATTCCTTCGGCCTCGACCGACTCGACGAGGTCGAGCACGCGGTCCAGCGCGTCGAGGTAGGGTGCCACCTGGGTGATCTGCGAGCCGATGTGGCAGTCGATCCCGACCACCTGCAGGCCCGGCAGCGCCGCCGCATGCCGGTAGGCGTCAAGCGCGCTCGCGTGCGCGATGCCGAACTTGTTGTCTTTCAGCCCGGTCGAGATATAGGGGTGGGTGAGGGCATCGACGTCGGGGTTCACGCGCAGACTCACCGGCGCTCGGCGGCCGAGCGCGAGCGCCTCTTCGTTGAGGGAGTCGAGTTCGGACTCGCTCTCGACGTTGAAGCAGCGCACGCCAGCCAGCAGCGCCAGGCGCATCTCGGCGCGGCTCTTGCCGACACCGGAGAAGACGACGCGATCGGCGCGCCCGCCGGCAGCCAGCACGCGCGCGAGTTCGCCCCCCGAGACAATGTCGAAGCCGCAGCCGGCCTGGGCGAAGGTCTGCAGCACCGCCAGGCTGGAGTTGGCCTTCATCGCGTAGCACAGCAGATGCGGCCGGCCGACGAGGGCGCTTTCGTAGGCCGCCAGTGCGGCCAGCATCGCTCGCCGCGAATACACGTACAGCGGGGTGCCGAAACGGCGGCCGAGTTCGTCGAGGGAATGTCCGTCGAGTTGCAGATCGTCCCCGGCACGGGCCAGGAAGGGCGCGCCAGGCAGGCTCATCGAGCCGCCGCCGAGGCCGGCGCCGCGGCCGTCGACGGCGCGCTGGCGACGGACGGGGCGCTCGGCGCCGGCAACACGAGCGGGCCCTTCTGGCCGCAGCCGCCCAGCAGCAACGCGCACGTCCCTGCCAGCAAGGGGGTGAGCCGACGCACGGTTAGACTGGGTTTCGAAGGACGATTCATGTTGCGCGAGATTGATTCTATGAGTACCGCCCCCGCATGCCCCGCTGCCACCGCGCTGACCGACGCCGAGTATTCGCGCGAAACCCAAGCCCTGCTGGCGCGCATCGAAGCTGCGGCCGACCGATGGTTGCAGGACGACGTGATCGACATCGACACCGCCCGCACGGGCGGCCTGCTCGAGCTCGCGTTCCCAGACGGCAGCCGGATCGTCGTCAACACGCAGCCACCGCTGCAGGAACTCTGGATGGCCGCGCGGGCCGGCGGTTTCCACTACCGCTGGGTCGCCGGGCGCTGGCTAGACACGCGCGACGGCAGCGAGTTCCTGGCTGCGCTGTCACGCCATGCCAGCGCACAGGCGGGCAAGCCGCTGACGTTCTGATCGGCAACCCCCGCTGCAACCGCCGCGCCGCTGACGGCCGCGCCACGCCGGCGGCGATCAGTGGCGGAACAGGTCGAGGATGCTGCGCCGCTCCTCGTTGCTCGCGGGCTCGGGAATCTTGTCTTCCAGGCCCAGGCTCTTGATGCCTGCGCTGCCGGCGTATTCGTCGAACATCCAGTACGGACCGGACTGGACCACGCCATCGGGCGGCGTCGGCTGCGACACGGGGACGTTGCGCAGCCCGTGGCGCATGAATTCGACCCACACCGGCAGTGCCAGGCCGCCGCCGGTCTCGCGGTCGCCCAGCTTGCGCGGCGTGTCGTAGCCGATCCAGACCACCGCGGCGAGTGTCGGCTGGTAGCCGACGAACCAGGCGTCCATCGAATCGTTCGTGGTGCCGGTCTTGCCGTAGATGTCCGGACGCTGGAGTTCGGCCTGCGCCCTCGCCGCCGTGCCCGACCGCGCCACCTCGTTGAGCAGCGTTCCCATCACGAAGGCGTTGCGGCGAGGAAGCGTCCGCAGCGAGTCGCTGAGCGCCGGCGGCGCGACCTGCAGCAGCGTCTTGCCCTTCTGGTCGGTGATGCGCTGGATCAGCAGCGGCGGCACCAGATAACCCCCGTTGGCGAAGACGCTGTAGGCGCTGGCCATCTGCATCGGTGTGACCGAACCGGCACCCAGCGCCATCGTGAGGTACGGTGGGTGCTTGGCGGGGTCGAAGCCGAAACGCTGGATCCAGTCCTGCGCGAAGTCGGTGCCGGTCGCCTGCAGCACCCGTATCGAGACCATGTTCTTGGACTTGGCCAGCGCCGTCTGCAGCGGCATCGGGCCCTCGAACTTGCCGTCGTAGTTCTTCGGCTCCCAGGGCTGGCTGCCGGTACTGCCGGCATCGAAGAACAGCGGCGCGTCGTTGACGATGGTGGCCGGCGTGAAGCCCTTCTCCAGCGCCGCCGAGTAGATGAAGGGCTTGAAGCTCGAGCCGGGCTGGCGCCAGGCCTGGGTCACGTGGTTGAACTTGTTCTGGTCGAAGTCGAAACCGCCGACCAGCGCCCGCACCTCGCCGTCGCGGGGATCCATCGCCACCAGCGCGCCCTGCACCTGCGGCAACTGGGTGAGCGTCCACTCGCCCTTGGCACCTTTCAGGGCACGCACCAGGGCACCGCGACGGATCTCGATCTTCGGTCCGGCGTTGGGCTGCAGCCCCGACCACACCGGCTGCAGGCCGCGGCCGGTGACGGTGATCGTGTCGCCCGACTCCAGCATCGCGGTGACCTTGCGCTGCGAGGCCGCGAGCACCACGGCGGCGTGCAGGTCGTCGTCGTCGGCATGCTCGGCCAGCGCCTCGGCGACGCGGGTGTCGATCTGCGCGGCGTCGGCCGGCAGATCGACATACGCCTCCGGCCCGCGATAGACCTGGCGCAGCTCGAAGTCGATCAGCCCGCGGCGCAACGCGTGGTAGGCGACCTCCTGATCGCCGGCGTCGATCGTCAGATAGACGTTCAGGCCGCGCGTGTAGGTCTCGTCGCCGTACTGCGCGAAGACGAGCTGGCGCGCGGTCTCGGCCGCGTACTCGGCGTGCACGGCCACGTCGGACGGCGTGCGGTAGCGCAGTGTCTGCGCCAGGGCCTGGTCGCGCTGGGCCGCGGTGATGAACCCGTTCTCGAGCATCCGGTCGAGCACATAGTGCTGGCGCGCGGCAGCGCGCTTGGGGTTGGCGATCGGGTTGTAGGCCGAAGGTGCCTTCGGCAGGCCGGCCAGCATCGCCGCCTCGGCCACCGTGACGTCCTTGAGCTGCTTGCCGAAATAGACCTCGGCGGCGGCCGCGAAGCCACTGGCCCGCTGGCCGAGGTAGATCTGGTTCATGTAGAGCTCGAGGATCTGGTCCTTGGACAGCTGGCTCTCGATCTTCAAGGCCAGCAGGATCTCGTAGATCTTGCGCGTGAAAGTCTTCTCGGTGGACAGGTAGAAGTTGCGCGCCACCTGCATCGTGATCGTCGAGGCACCCTGGCTGCGCGCATCGCGCAGGTTCTCCAGCGCCGCCCGCGCCACGCCCTTGAAGTCCACGCCCCCATGCTGATAGAAGCGGGCATCCTCGGCGGCGAGCACCGCGTTCTTCATCACCTGAGGGATCTGGGCGATGGCCACGAAGTTGCGCCGTTCCTCGCCGAACTCGCCGAGGAGCACGCCGTCGGTGGAGAAGACGCGTAGCGGCAGCTTGGGCCGGTACTCGGCCAGGCTGCCGATGTCGGGCAGGTGCGGGTAGGCCACCGCCAGCGCCAGGCCGACCACCATCAGCAGCGCGGCGAGGCCGGCAACTGCCAGCCCGATCAGACCACCGGCCAACCGAACCGCGGCCCGCAACCAGCGCCGGGGCCCAGATGATGACTTACTGGGCGACGAGTCGGGTGCTGAAGCAGCAGGCGCGGTAGGGGACATAAAGATCCCGTTGTCCGGGCCGAAAGATTATAGGAAGGGGCGTTCGCAGCCGCGAAAGCCCCGGCGCCGGTGGGCAGCACCGGGTGGTCCGTGACATTGTCCACGGCCGCGGGGTGGTACGCGTAAGGGGTTGCGGACTGGGCTTGCGGGTTGTTTCAACTGCTGTTTGCGACGTCAGACAATGGCAACGAGCAGAGGGGTTTACAGCCGGCTTTTTCTCTGGTGCACAAGGGCTTTGCTGCTAGCATTGAAGTAACTTCTTAACAAGGCTTGGGGTCGTTTCGAGATTCGAATCGGGTTCCCATCGGATTCTTGTGGTCTCGAGGCCGCGTGGCTGGGGAGTGTGCAACTTGGGTTTTCTTGACGCATTGCTGGGCCGCAAGCACCCACCCATGATCGGGTTGGACATCAGTTCTTCCAGCGTCAAGTTGGTCGAGTTGGACCAAACCGCGGGCGGCGACTACGTGCTCGAGCGCTTCGCCAGCGAGCCATTCGAGAAGGGCTGGATCACCGACGGCCAGATCGAGAAGTTCGACGAGGTGGCCGCCGCCGTCAAGCGTGTGGTGAGCAAGAGCGGCACCAAGACCAAGCAGGTCGTGATGGCGATGCCGCAATCGGCGGTGATCACGAAGAAGATCATGCTGCCGGCCGGCCTGCGCGAAGAAGAGATGGAGATCCAGGTCGAGTCGGAGGCCAACCAGTACATCCCCTTCTCGCTCGACGAGGTCAGCCTGGATTTCTGCGTTCTCGGCCCCAGCCCGACCTCGGCCGGCGACGTCGAGGTGCTGATCGCCGCGTCGCGCCGCGAACGCGTGCAGGACCGGCAGGCCCTCGCCGAGGCCGCCGGGCTGAAGCCCGCGGTGCTCGACATCGAAGCGCATGCCTCGCGCCTGGCGATGAGCCGCGTCGTCGCAGCCCTTCCCAACGAAGGCCGCGACGCACTGGTGGCGCTGTTCGAGATCGGTGCCGACACCACCAGCCTGAAGGTGCTTCGCGACGACGAGATGCTCTACGACCGCGACCAGGCCTTCGGCGGCTCGCAACTCACGCAGCTGATTTCACGCCAGTACGGATTCTCGTTCGAGGAGGCCGAGGCCAAGAAGCTCAGCGGCGATCTGCCCGAGGACTACGAGAGCGTGATCCTGGCGCCCTTCGTCGACAGCCTGTCGCAGGAGATCGGCCGCGCGCTGCAGTACTTCTTCACCAGCACGCCGCACCACAAGGTGCACTACGTGATGCTTGCCGGCGGCACGGCCACGCTGCCGGGCCTGAAGGACCGCGTCACCGACCTGACCGGATTCGCCTCCAGCGTCGTCAACCCGTTCGACCAGATGCAACTCGGCTCGGCGGTGCGTGAAAGCCGCGTGCGCCGCGAGGCGCCGTCGTACCTCACAGCCTGCGGGCTGGCGATGCGGAGGTTCCTGCAGTGATCCTCATCAACCTGCTGCCTCACCGCGAGGAAAAGCGGCGCCAGCGCAAGCGGGCGTTCTTCATCAGCCTGGCCGCCTGCGCGGTGGCCGGCGTGGTGGTGGTCGGCATCTGGTACTCGGTGCTGCAGGAGATGACCTCGGCCCAGGAATCGCGCAATGCCTACCTGAAGTCGGAGATCGCGCGGCTGGACACCCAGATCAAGGACATCGCCACCCTGCGCACCGAGATCGAGGCGCTGAAGGCGCGCCAGAAGGCCGTCGAAGACCTGCAGACCGACCGCAACACGCCGGTCCACCTGCTCAACGAGCTCGTGAAGCAGACGCCGGAAGGCATCTATCTGACCTCGATCAAGCAGAACGGGCAGGTCGTGCTCGTCAGCGGCGTGGCGCAGACCAACGAGCGGGTCTCCGAATTCCTGCGCAACACGCTCTACAACTCGACCTGGCTCGAAAAGCCCGAACTGATCGAGATCAAGGCGAGCAACCTCACGGCCAAGAGCGACCAACGCCGGCTGTTCGATTTCTCGATGCACGTCACGCTCAAGCGCCAGCAAGGCGTGGCGGCAGGCGCGGCGTCGGCACCCGCGGCGCGCGGCAAGGCGGGCTGAGGCAATCATGGCCAAATCCTCGACAGCGTCTTTCGATGTCAGCTCGTACTTCGACCAGGCGGCATCGCAGTTCCGCGGCCTCAATCCGAGCGAGCCGGGCCAGTGGCCGACGCTGCCCAAGGCAGCCACCTGGCTGGCCACCGCGGCGGCCGTGGTCGTCGGCGGCTGGTTTCTCGTGCTGTCCGGCGCCGCCGACGACCTCGACGCAGCCCGCCAGCAGGAGCCCAAGCTCAAGCAGGACTATCGCGACCGCCTCGCCCAGGCCGTCAACCTGGGCGAATTGCGCAAGCAAAAGCTGCAGGTGCAGGAATACGTGACCCAGCTCGAGAAACAACTGCCCGGCAAGGCCGAGATGGATGCCCTGCTGTCGGACATCAACCAGGCGGGGCTTGGCCGTGGCCTGCAGTTCGAGCTCTTCCGCCCGGGGCAGGTGCAGGTCAAGGACTACTACGCCGAGTTGCCGATCACACTCCGCGTGAGCGGGCGCTACCACGACATCGGCGCTTTCGCCGCCGATGTCGCGAACCTGTCGCGCATCGTCACGCTGCAGAACCTGAGCATCGGGTCGGTGGCAGGCAAGGACGCCGACGCGATGCTGGCGATGGACGCGACCGCGCGCACCTACCGCTACCTCGACGCCGACGAGATCGCAGAGCAGCGCAAGGCTGCCGACGCGGCGAAGAAGAAGCCGGGAGCCGCCCGATGAGCCGCCTGCCACGCACCACGGCCACCGTGTTCGCCTGCGCCGCCCTGCTAGCGGCCTGCAGCGCCGATCAGGACGAGCTGCGCACCTGGATGGAGCAGCAGAAGCGCGAGGTCAAGCCCAACGTCACGCCGCTGCAACCACCGAAGCAGTTCGACCCGGCGCCCTACAACTCGGCAGAGGCGGTCGACCCGTTCAGCACGCAGAAGCTGACCGTCGCCCTCAAGCAAGAGTCGCGGCAGCCGAATTCCCTTCTGTCGGCCGAGCTCAACCGACGCAAGGAGCCCCTGGAGGCCTATCCGTTGGACAGCATGACGATGGTCGGCAGCGTGAACAAGAGCGGGCAGCCCACCGCCATCCTGAGGGTGGACAACCTGCTCTACCAGGTCAAGGTCGGCGACTATCTCGGCCAGAACTACGGCCGGGTGACCAAGATTGCCGAGACCGAAGTCGATCTGCGCGAGGTCGTGCAGGATGCTTCGGGCGAATGGATCGAGCGCCCCGCGGCGCTGCAGCTGCAGGAGAAGGCGCGATGAGGATGATCTGGCGAACCGGCGTCGGGCCTCGACACGCACTCCCCCGGGAAGCGGGCGCCTCGCACGCCCACGGGGGCAGACCAGTTACCCAGGAGACCCGCACCATGTTGCACTGGCGAGCCGCCGCCGCCGCCCTCGCCGCCGCCGGCGCACTGATGGGCCCGATCACGGCATGGGCGCAGAACGCGATCCAGTCGATCACCAGCAGCCAGCAGTCCGGCACCGAGGTCGTGCGCATCGAGATGTCCGAGCCCCTGACGTCGGTCCCCAACGGCTTCTCGGTCCAAGCGCCGCCGCGCATCGCGATCGACCTGCCGGGCGTGGCCAACGGGACCGGCCGCAACAGCGTCGAGATCAACCAGGGCAACCTGCGCTCGGTCAGCATCGCGCAGGCCGGCGACCGCTCGCGCCTGGTGCTCAACCTCAAGCAGGCCTCGGGCTACCGCGCGCAGCTGCAAGGCAAGGCGCTGCTCGTCGTTCTCGACGTCGCCAGCGCCGCGGCGGCCAACGCCGCGCCGCCGACGCAGTTCGCGCCGGCCCAGAACGCGGTCAGCGAATCGCTGCGCGACATTGACTTCCGCCGCGGCCCCGACGGCGCCGGCCGCGTGATCGTCACCCTGCCCAGCAACCAGGTCGGGGTCGACATCAGCCAGCAGGGCCAGTCGCTGGTCGTCCAGTTCCAGCGCTCGACCCTGCCCGACGCACTGCGCCGCAAGCTTGACGTGACCGACTTCGGCACACCGGTGAAGACGATCTCGACCTACCAGGACGGCGACAACGTTCGCATGGTGGTCGAGCCCACCGGCGTGTGGGAACACAGCGCCTACCAGAGCGACAACCAGTTCGTGCTCGAGGTGCGTCCGGCCAAGATCGATCCAAACAAGCTGACCCAGGGCCAGGGCTTCAACGGCGAGAAGCTGAGCCTGAACTTCCAGAACATCGAGGTGCGGGCGCTGCTGCAGGTGATCGCTGACTTCACCAACTTCAACGTCGTCACCAGCGACAGCGTCACCGGCACCGTCACGCTGCGACTGAAGGACGTGCCCTGGGATCAGGCCCTTGACATCATCTTGCAGAGCAAGGGCCTGGGCGTGCGCAAGAACGGCAACGTGTTGTGGATCGCGCCCAAGGACGAGCTGGCGGCCAAGGAGCAGGCCGACCTCGAGTCCAAGAAGAAGGTGGCCGACCTCGAGCCAACGCGCACGCAGTCGTTCCAGCTCAACTACGCCCGCGCCGGCGACGTCGCCAAACAACTGCTGGGCCAAGGCGCCGGCAGCACCACCGTTGGCGGCGGCAGCGCAGGCGGCCAGTCGAGCCGGATCCTGACCGCGCGCGGCAGCGTCTTCGCCGAGCAGCGCACCAACCAGCTCTTCGTCAACGACATCCCGAGCAAGCTCGAGGAAGTGCAGGGCCTCATCGCCAAGATCGACGTCCCGGTGCGGCAGGTGC
Source organism: Betaproteobacteria bacterium (assembly GCA_037443665.1). Classification (GTDB taxonomy): domain Bacteria; phylum Pseudomonadota; class Gammaproteobacteria; order Burkholderiales; family Burkholderiaceae_C; genus Rubrivivax. The sequence goes on along the minus strand of JBBINW010000013.1, from coordinate 21,251 downwards.
TGATCGAGGCCCGCATCGTCGAAGCCGACGACAACTTCGGACGCTCGCTGGGCGTCAAGCTCGGCGGCACCGACACGCGGATCGCCAACGGCGGCCTGCCGAGCAGCGGCATCACGATCGGCGGCAACTACGCGGCGATCGGCGCCCAGACGGGCCAGGGGCCGGCGGCCAACTTCGGGACCGACTCGCACTTCGTCAGCCTGCCCGCCAACGTCTCGGGCAGCGACTTCGGCGGCCAATCCGCGGCGACGATCGGACTTTCGCTGTTCAGCGCGGCCGCCAACCGGTTCCTGAACCTCGAACTTTCGGCCCTCGAGTCCGAAGGCAAGGGCCAGATCGTCTCCAGTCCGCGCGTGATCACGGCCGACCAGCAGGAGGCACTGATCGAGCAGGGCACCCAGCTGCCCTACCAGGCCGCGACCTCCAGCGGCGCAACCTCGGTCCAGTTCGCGAAGGCGAACCTCGCGCTCAAGGTAACGCCGCAGATCACCCCCGAAGGCAACGTGATCCTGGACGTCGACGTCAACAACGACGCCGTCAACACCTCGCTCAGCACCGCCGCCGGGTACGCGATCAACACCAAGCACGTCAAGACCCAGGTCCTGGTCGACAACGGCGGCACGGTGGTGATCGGCGGCATCTTCACCTTGAGCGAGAGCACCGCCGTCAACAAGGTGCCGCTGCTCGGCGACATCCCGTTCCTCGGCGCCCTGTTCCGCAACACGGTGCGCTCCAAGGACAAGACCGAACTGCTGATCTTCCTCACGCCCAAGATTGTGACCGGGCGCGTCGCCAACTCCAACTGACCTCGACGCCACTTCCCCGTTGACGCTGCCAGCAAGCCCGCCGCAGGAATGCCGACCATGACCTTCTTCAAGTCCTTCATCTCGATGCTGGCGCTGCTCGCCCTGGCGGCCTGCGGCGGGGGCAACGGCACCTCGAACGGATCGCAGCCGTTCGGAGGAACGGGCAGCGGCGGCGGCACGGGCGGTTCCGGCGGCAGCGGCGGCACGGCAACCGCGGCGCTCACGGTGGCGCTCTCCAACTCCACCGTCTCCAGCGCGGCCCCGGTGACGGTCACCGCGACGGCCGCCAACGCGTCCGGCGTGCCGCTGTCCGGTTTGGTCGTCTCGTTCAAGACCAGCGGCGGCCTGGGGACCTTCAGTTCGACCACCGCGCTGACGAACGCCAGCGGCGTTGCGACCGTCACGTTGTCGCCGTCGACCTCGAGCGTGGCGGGCGCGGACACCGTCGTCGCGACCACGACCGCCGGCACCACTGCGATCACCGGCTCCGCCGGGTTCAGCCTGGTGGCCAGCACCGCATCGATCACGTCCTTCAGCACGGCGGCCGGTGCCAGTGCCACATCGCCGCTGAGCGCCTACGGGCAGACGGTCTTGACGGTCGACCTGTCAGGAGCGACCTCGGCAACGCCGGTGACGCTTTCGATCGCATCCGCCTGCGTGGCGGCGGGCAAGGCGAAGATCTCTCCGGCCACGTTAACGGCCACTTCGAGCACGGCGACGTTCACCTACCAGGACACTGGCGGCTGCGGTTCCACCCTGCTTGCCGACACCCTGACCGCGTCGATCTCGGGGACGACCTCGCAACAAGCCCTGCAGCTTTACCTGAGTTCGCCGACCGCCAACAACATCGTCTTCGTCAGCGCGACGCCGCCCACGATCTACCTGCAGGGCACCGGCCTGACGACCTCTTCGCAAGTCATCTTCCAGGTCAACGATGCGGCCAACAATCCCCTGCCGGGACAGGTCGTGACGATGAGCCTCAACACCTTCGCCGGCGGACTGACCATCAACAGCGGCCAGGTGCCGGTGACCCAGACGACCGACAGCAACGGCCAGGTCAGCGTGCTGGTCAATTCCGGCAGCGTCCCGACGCCGGTGCGAGTGACCGCCTCTCTGGGGAGCGGCGCCACCGCGATCACGACCGTGTCGAGCAACCTCTCGGTGGCGGTCGGATTGCCTTCCGAACTGCACTTCTCGCTGGCACAGGGCACGATCAACGTCGAAGGCTACAACGTGCAGGGCAGCGCCAACAGCTACACCGTGATCGCGTCGGACCGGCTCGGCAACCCGGTTCCGAACGGGACGGCGATCAACTTCGTCGCCGAAGGCGGTCAGGTGCAGGCTGCCGCCTTCACGGCGACGATCGCGAACGCCGGCGTACCCTGCCCGGCCGCCACCGCCGCCAGCAGCGCTTCCGGCAGCGGCCTGTCGTGCGCCGTGGCCCAGTTCCAGACGTCCAAGCCGGTCCCACCCGACGGCCGGGTGACGGTGATGGCCTATGCCCTCGGCGAGAAGTCGTTTGTCGACACCAACGGCAACAACGTCTACGACACCGGCGAACAGTTCCAGGACCTCGGGAACCCGTACCTCGACACGCTGTACAACGGCCAGTACGGCTCCTCGCCCAACAACCAGTACGTGGTGCAAAGCCCGGCCGGTTCCAGCGCCTGCAACTCGACCGCGCCGTCGACGCTGCCATCGTCGCTGCAACTGGATGTCTCGATCCCGAGCATGCCGGGCACCTGTACCGGCAACTGGGGCAAGGCCTACGTCCGGCGCGCGGTCGAGACGATCTTCTCGACTTCCGCAGCCCAGCCCGTCTGGGGGACGGCATGGCCTTCGGGGTCGGCTACTCCCGCAAGTGCATGCCCAAGCCTTTCCCTGATCCAGCCCAACCTGCCGCCGGCATCGCCAGCCTATGACGCGCTGGGTCATCCGCAGACCCAGACGTACTACCCGTTCGGCGGCGCGGGCCTGTACGTGGGCGCCGCAAACACCACCGGCATCATCTCCTTTCTCGTTGCCGACGCGAATCCATACGCGCTGAACCCGGTCGCGGCCGGCAGCACAATCACCGTGACGGGCACGACCGGGCTGACGGCGACCTTGGTCGGCGGATCGCCGGTGCCGAGCACGAGCACGCCGAGCGGCGCGTCGGTGAGCTACTCGTTCTCCAGCGGCGTCACCAGCGGCACGTTGACGGTCACGATCAAATCACCCGGCGGCGTGGCCACCACGGTCTCCCAGTTCATCCAGGCTGCCGATCCCCCGTCCGGCTATCACACCTGCCCCTGAACAGCCGGCGCCCTCGACGCACCGACCCGTTCGGTGAAGCTTGAAGTAGGAAGCGAGCGCGGACATGCACTGGCGACGACGCCATAGGCCCCGCGCCGATGAGCATCAGCCAGGGCAGCGGGAACGACCGGCTGCGGCCAGCATTGGACGCCATCCGAGGCTAGACAGAGCGCATGCCAAGGGTGGTCGCGCAGGCCCGCGGCGGGAAGCCCGCGCCCGAGGCACAGGATTCGGCCGGCTTTGCCCTCTCGCCAATACGGTTTAGTCGGGCCTGCAAATCGGCGGGAACCCAAATGGATGCTTGCCCTGCGGCCCGTCTGCGGATGGCGTTTTCTCTCGGCTTTAAACGTGTTGGGGTTTGATTTGCGGGGGATTCGAGGAGCCAGCCGTCTGCGTCGGCGGTACATCGGCGGGCGCAGCCAAGCTCAATCGAGGCGCCTCGAGCGCCGCACTTCACTCCCTTCTACCTCGGAAGGGCCTGCTGCATCGGCACGTCTGGCATCAGGCTGAACCGGGCGCCTTTGGCGCGGCGGTCAGGAAAACGAGTTTTGCAGGGCTGACTGTTTAGATACGCACGACAGGCGCGGGTTGTTGCTTCTGATTGAACGGAACTCCCCGATGCCGGACGTTGAAGTCACTCAACTTGCGCCTGGCGCCACGCGGGTTGCAGCGCCCGCGACTGCCGAGGCAGTGCCCTCGGACGATCTCCTCCAGCAGCGCATCCCGCCAGGAAGCGAGGCGCTCAGGGGGGAACGGCCGCGGCTTGAGGCATCTTTCGCTTGATCACGCGCGCACGGCGTGGGTGAAGCTCAGACGATCCGGATCGAGACCGCGCGGCCATGCCGCCTGTGCCACCAGCTGGCGGATGGCGAAGTGGGCCAGCAACAAGGCCCACTTCGCCTGCTCGACCAGCTCCGGTGTCCTGTCTTGCTGCGCAGTACGGTGCTGTTGGCGCGCAGGTGCGTCTTGAACTCATCCAAGACGCCTCGATCTCCCCGCGCTCGTGGTACACCGCCGCCAGCTCCAGGGCCGGCGCCACCTGCGGATCGGGGATGTTGGTCACCAACCGATAGCTGTCCTGCGCGGGCGCGGCCGAGTCCAGCCGCGTATAGACGATCACCCGCACGACTTGCCCTGACAGCCGGCGCGGTCGGCGCTATCGAAGACGGTGCTGAAGTAGCAGTCGTCGGCCAACCACCGCTGCACCGGCAAGCTCGCCTGCACAACGCCGACCTGGCCGCCGGCCAGCCACAGCAGGCCTTCGCATACGACGCGCCGCACCTCCTCCAGTGGCGCCTCTCGCCATGGCACCAGCGCCGTCGCGCAGCACTCGACCGCCGGCGCCGGCAGCAACCGCTCGCGCTGGCTCGCCTTGCCCGTGTCCGCCAGCACTTCCTCAATCAGCGCGCGCGAACACACACTGGCCAGCACGCCCGCACTGATCAGATGCGCAACGTCGACCTCCGCCGGCCGCGTCTTGCGTGATCTCGCCATCCGTTCCGCCCATCGGGGTTTCGATGGAATAGGATCGTCGGCAAGACTCTTCTTTCTATCTGGACAGTATTTTGGCTAGCGGGCGCCAGCCTGGGACGCAGCTGCGCCGGCGGATTTGCGGGCTCGCGCCTGGGCGGCTGCCTGGGGCGCCGATGCCGCGGCCAGCGCGGCCAACCCCTTTGCCGCCTGCGCCCTCGCGGTCGCGGCGAGGGCCGGATTCGTCTCTGCCGGCATGCCAATCGACCCACCGGCGACCTGCGCTGCCAGGCCAGGCAAGATCAGGGCCAGTGCGGCGAGCAAACCTATCGCGCTGCGGATCAGGGTCTTGTGCATTGGGAAACTCCGAAGGGTAGCGGCTGAGGCGAGCCGAGCTGCTCAGCGCTGCAGCCAGCTGAGGTGCTTGTTGATCGCCAGATTCTTGCTCAACAGCGGCGGTGCGGGCGTGCCGGCATTGCAGATGCCGTTGCAGGTCGTGCCGCTGATGTTGATCGCTCCGACGGCGCCGAGGTTGATCGCCAGCCCCGGGCCTGTCAGCGTCACGCTCGGGTTCAGCGCGGCGCTGGATTTCGTGCCGAGCATGATGGGCGCGGTGACCACGACGCCATTCAGCGTGAACGGCAGCGTCGGGAAGCTGCCCGTAGCGAGGCTGAAGAAGTCGTAGGCACCCTGACCCGGCGAGCAGGCACTGCCTGGAATGCCGACCGGCACGACCAGCGCGCCGGCGACGACCGTGGGCTGGTCGGACACCGACGAGCCGCTGGTTAGCGTCGCCGCGTTGGCCTTCAGCGTGAAACCGCTGCCATTGTAGCTGTAGGCGGCTGAGGTCGTTGCCGCCCACAGCGGCGTCCAGCCGCTGGCGGTGACGTTGAACAGCGTGACCTGCCCGGCGCTCACGGCGTACGTGTACGGGGTCCCGTTGGACACCGAGTAGCCCACATAGAGCACCGGGTGAACGGTAGCGCCCGAGACCGGATTGACCATTGTGCCGATCTTCTGAAGGTAGCCGACGTCAGTCGCGGCGTTACCGCTGACGATCGAGGTCTCCCATAAGCTGCCGTCGGCACCGCCCATGAACAGTTCGTTGTTGACGCTGTTCAGGTACAGCGCGCTGCTGAGCGTGAAGCCAGGCAGCACGCTGGAGCTGCTGACACCGGTGGCCACGTTCACCTCGTACAGCGTGCTGGTCGCGCCGCTATTGACGACGTAGACGGCGTACGCCGACGAACCGACGTAGGCGATAAGGACCGGCTGGCGCAGCGGCACGGCGCCGGTGGCCCCCGTCGCATCGCCGGGGGAAGTGCCGCCAGTGACGTAGTCGTAGACCAGGGTCGTCGGCGTGGACACGTAGCTCGCGGCCGCGCCAGTTTGGCTGCTCAGCTGGACCGAGAAATGCTCGGCGCCCGATTGCAGGCTGCCCACTAGGTACGAACCCCACTGCCCGCTGGCGTTCTGCGCATCGACGACGACGAAGTTGCCGTTTGCATAGCCCCCGCTGGCGAAGGTGCTGTAGTTCTGCATCTTCGCGATCAGGTTGCGCGTCGTCCAGCCCCAGAGCAAAGCGCCGGTCGTCGGGTTGACGGCATAGATGAAGCCGTCGTTGTTGCTGAACATGAGCATCGGGCTGCGCAGTGCGTTGCTGCTCGCGTAGCTGGTGTAGCCGGTGTACCGCTGGACCAGCGCGCCAGCGGCGGGCGGGCCGACGTATTTGCCTGTGTTCTGGGTGCTGAACAGGTCGAGGAAGGCGCCTTGCTGCCGCCCGGCCAGGTAGCTGCAGGCGTTGTAGCTGTAGCTGGGGTTTACGAGGTAGCTGACGATGGTCGCGGTGTTCGGCACGCAGCTCGTCGCGCTCAGGTTGAAGGCCGCGGTGTCGAGTGCATTCAGTCCCACCGACGTGCCGCTGGCATTCGGCGCCATCAGGCCGGTGCTGCGCTGTGTCGTGGTCATCAGCGTCGCGGCGTCCCAACTCGGGTTCTGTGCCGCGTTGCCGGTCGAAGCTACAGCGTAGGCGCTGACGTCACCGGTGCCGTACTCGGGGTTAGAAACCAGGCTGTACTCGAAGGCGCCACCGCTGGACACGCTGATCGGGGCGATCGGCGCGGCCACCGCGCTGTCGGTGTAGATCTGGTAGACGATGGTGTTGAACGCTGATGTCAGCGAATTCGCGTCGGTGGCGGGGAAGAAGCTGTTCGTGCCGCCGGCGATCGCCATGGCCTGCAGCACCTGCGCGGCGATCGGGTTGGACGCGCTGTTCACGCCAGCGCCCAGACCGATCACGTAGGTCTTGATGCCGGCACTGGCGGCGGCCGTGATCGACGCGATCGCGTCGGTGACGGCCTGCGAGTTGCTGCTCGCGAAGGAGCCGTCCGCGTTGAAGGTGGCCGTCAGGCCGTAGTGATTCGCCGTCACCGTGCCCAGCGGCGGCCAGGCGCGGCCCTGCAGGTCCATGGTCGGCAGACCGTCGGTCAGGAGTACCACGTACTGGTTCTGGCAGCTGGCATGCGTGATGCTGCCCAGGTAGGACCGCGCGCCCGCCACCAGGCCGGCGATGGCCGACTGGCCGGCGACCGACTTGATCTCGGCCGTCGACGCGCTGTTGGTCTCGGGGGCCAGCGCGGTCGTGAACGCCGTCGAGGTGTTCGGATCGGTGCTCATGGTCACGACCGTGTGGCCGGTGGTGGCCGATTGCGAACCGCCGTAGCCCCAGCCGCGCATCGCGTACATCACCTGCGGCGAGTAAGGCACGTAGCCGGCATTTGTCGGCGTCGTGGCCCAGCTCGTGAAGCTCGGCGTCAGCTTGCTGTAGCTCGACGTGTAGCCGCCGATGTTGGTCTCGTAGGTGTTGAGTGAGTAGTAGGTGTAGGGGTTGGCGGGCGTGACGGTGCCCCACGACACGAACACCGGGTAGCTCGTGCCACCCGACATGTACAGCACGTCGTTGATCATCGCCTCGTCGGAGCTGTCCAGGGCGTTGATGTACAGGCTGCCGCCCAGCGTGCCACTCGTGTACAGCCCTGCCGTGACCAGGGCTGCGCAGTTACTTTGGACGTAGGCGTTGGGCGAGCTCGTGTAGCCGTAGCAGGGGTTGTTCGGTGTGTTCGTCGCGTTGACGAAGGTGTTCGTGAACGTGAACCCCCCCGGGCGGCTCATCAGGTAGACCCAGGTGTTGTACAGGCTCGTGCCGCTGGTGCTGTAGTCGTAGATCCCGAAGTTGATCGTCGTGGCGTAGCTGGCAATGACCTGGGCCATCGCCGCCTTGGCCAGGTTCAGCCGGCTCGGGCCGTTGTCGCACAGGTTCGAGCCGCAGGCGTATGTGTACTTGGCCACGCCTGCGCTGCCGGCGTTCACGGGCGGCGTGAAGCCGCTGGGGATGGTGTACGTCACCGGCGAACTGGCGCCCGACAGCCCCGCGATACCACCGCTGCCGACCATGATGGCGCCGCTGGTCGTGCCGTCCATCGACTCGGAGTTGGTGATCGTCAGCAGCACCTGCGGCGCGGTGGTCGGTGCCGCCGCCTGGGCAGTGGGCAGCAGCGCGGCGACCAGCGTCGTGCCGACGCCGGTCAGGACCAGTGCGCGTCGGGCCCGGTGGGCGATCGAGTTCTTCATGGTGTTTCACCGTTCCTGTGGTGGCGGTCCTGAGGCGAGGTGGGCGCGGGCGACGCCGTCACGGGTGCCGCTGACGGGCCGATTTGATTGACTCGGCTATTGCGCGCACAGCTTGAACACCATCTCGCTGGTCGCGCTGGTGTCGCGCGAGGTCTCGACGACATGGATGAACACGTCGTAGTAGTAGGGAGTCAGCAGGATCAGCCCCTGGCAGTTGCCGCCGGCCCCGGTGTGCCCGGTGGGCTGGGCGACGGCGTAGGCCGAGTAGCCGAGGTTGGCCGGCAAGGCGACCTGACTGCAGCGCAGCGTCGGATCGGCGTTGTTCAGGCAGTTCGACCAGTAGTTCGGCGACGTTGCCGGGTCGCCCGGCGGTGCCGTGCCCGCCGGCACGCTGCGCCACCAGGGCTGGCTGCTGGCGCTGAGCTCGAGCACCTGGCCGCCGTAGGCGCTGGTGATCGTGTTCTCGAAGATGTGCAGCGCGACATCGCTGACCTGCGCGTCCTTCTGCCGGGCCAGGTTGTTGCCCGTCACCTGGGTGTTGATGATGGTGTCACGCATCGCGTAGACCAGGCCGAGCAGGCAGACCAGCAGGCTGATCATCACGAGCAGCAGCACGTCGCCGCGCTGCGCGGATGCAGGGGCGGTCCGTGCCCGGCTCCAGCTCGGGCGTTGCAGCGGGGGGATCATGGTGTCCATGTCAGATCGCGCAGACCGACCTCGGTGACCTGCGAGGTGAAGCGGTATTTCTGGTACGCCGCCGGGATGGCCATCGCCGGGAAGCTGCCGGCCGCGGGCACGACCGTGTTCACCGCCCCCTGCTGCACGTCGGGATCGGGGTAGAGCGAGCGCGTGATGAGCTGCACCTGGACGGTCAGCACGACATGCTGGTGCAGGTTGGCCTTGACCGCGGCCGCCGTCTCGTAGCCCGTCACCGCGCCGGTGGAGCCGGGGTCGACGCCGAACAGCACGCGCAGCGACACGACGCCAGCGGCGATCGGCTGCGCGGCCACGGCCACCTGCTGCGGCAGCGCCACCTGCGCGTCGTCGAGCAGGCTGTACTGGGCCTTCATCAGCGTCGGCCAGGGGTTCGTGTTGTCGATGTAGTAGACGGTGGTGCGCTGGGTCGGGCTGGGGTTGGTCGGGGTCGTCGCGCCGAGGTCGACGAGCCAGGCCCCGTTGTAGATCATCTGGTCGCTCAGCCCGGTGGTGAAGGCGTTGGCGAGCATCAGGTTGGCAGAGAACCCGGCGATGAAGCTGCCCGGCATCAGCTTGCCGGGGCTGCTGGTCACCGTGCGGTTGGCGGCGTTGACGGCGGAGATGGGCAGGCGCACACATGCGCTCGGCACCGGGCGGTTGGGGTAGGCGGCGCCCGACAGCGCGATGCCGAGCGCCAGGTTCGGCACCTGCAGCACCCCGACGTGGCCCGTCGTCAGCCCGTTGATGTTTGTCACCGGCAGCACGCCGGCACCCACCGGGTCGTAGGTGGCGTTCTGGAACAAGGGCACCGACGGCGCGGGCCCGGTGGGAGCATTGCCGAAGCCGGTGGCGTCGATCGCGCCGCTGATGACCAGCACCTGGGAGGGAATGCCGATGCCGGCGGCGGGGTAGTTCAGGGTCAACGTCGGTGCGAAGGGCGTGACCGCGCCGGCCGTGGCGGTGAAAGCGTCGACCGGCATATGAGCGTAATAGCCGGCGTTCGGCGAACTGTTGTAGGTGAACAGTTCGTCGCAGCGCAGGTCGTTGCCACCGAGCAGGAAACCGGCACCGCCCAGGTCGTGGGTGATGAGGTCCATCGCGGCGCGGGTTTCGTTGTCGCGCAGCGCCACGTCGCTGCCGCGCGTCTTCTGCAGCGCCAAGTTCTTCTGCAACAGCATGACGGCCAATGCCAGAAGCATGCCGATGACCAGGGCGACCATCAGTTCGACGAGCGTCACGCCGCTTTCAGCGGTGCGACCCAGGGGCACGGTACGACTCATCATGTGCCCATGAACTGGTAGGTGAAGGTCTGGCTGCGCGCGGTCGTCGCGTTCAGCACGTTCGCGTTTGCCTGCCACTGGATCGTTAACGTCACCAGACAGGCAAAGGGTGCGCAGGCCGCACCGCTCACCGGGTCGACCCCGGTGGTGATGGTCACGACGCCCTGCGGCAGGCCCTGGGGCGGCGCTAGGACCTGGGTCAGCCACGGCTGCAGCACGGCCGGCGCAGCCGAGATGTTGGCGTTGGTGTAGGCACCGGCCATGTTCGGCAGCAGCGCCGTCTGGTTGCTCTGAACCACCCCCCAGAACGCATTGCCGTAGGACGCGAGGCTGGAGATGTTCTCGTTCTGCGTGCCGGCCGAAGTGATGGCCACGTAGGACTTGGCCATCGCCAGCAGGCCGAAGGCCAGGACGACGAGGGCCACGAGAACGCTGAGCAGCGTGAAGCCGCGGCCAGGGCGCTGCCGAGAGCACCGCGGCGCCGGCGTCCCGGCACGGCAGTTTGCCCATGGGCCGGGAGATGGCAGCGCCGGGCAGCGAAGGAGCTGAGCGTGGCGGGGCATTTCAGGACGCTCCGGCCAGGCGGATGATCGAACCCGAGTACAGGACCTGCAACGGCCAGATTTGGCCGTTCGAGGCGACGAAGGTCACGCTGCCGGTCGGGCCGATCTGGAAGCCCTGGCCGTTGAAGCTCAGCACCGCCGGCAGGGCCAACGGCGTGTTGGCGCCGCCCGCGCAGGCGCCACCGAAGCGCGTGGCCTGGGCGGGGGACTGCGCGTCCAGTGAATGGCTCGCGTCACGGATGCCGTTGACCAGCCCGGTCCAGGTGCAGTCGGGATTGAGCGTCAGGGTGACGGTGGCCGAGCCGGCCCTGCTGCGCAGCCAGTTGTAGTCTTGGGAGAACTTCTCCATCACGCCGCGGTTGCTCGCGTTACTGACCGTGGTCACCATCGAGGGCGCCGTCAGCGCGAGCAAGATGGCGACGATCGAGATCGTCACCATCAGTTCGATCAGGGTGAAGCCGGCTGCCACGTGCGCGGCGGCTGCGGGGCCGCATCTCACTGGCAGGCTCCCGAGGTGCTCGACACCCAGCAGCTGTTGGGGTTGGGCAGTTGCCAGCCGCTGGGCACCGCGGCCGTCGTGCGTGCCCCCGACTGGTCCAGCCCGAACTTAAAGCCGGTCGTCGCGCCGCTGGTGCCGGTGGCCGTCAGCGTGTAGCCGGTCGCCGTGCAAGTGCTGCTGTAGCTGAAGTTGGCCGTTGCCGCGATCCCGGCGCAGGCGCCCCCGCCCAGGTAGCTGCGGTTGTCCTGGTAATACTGCTCCATCGCCATCGATGCGCCGCTCAGCGTGTTGAAGGCCTCGGGGAGCTTGCCTCGCTTGACGTAGTTCCGGTAGGACGGCAACGCGACGGCAGACAGGATCGCCAAGATGGCCAGGGCCGACATGAGCTCTATCAGCGTGAACCCGGCGCTTCGTCGGTTCAGCCGAGAGTCGGCACGGACAGGTTCGGTCATGACAGAGATCCCAAGTAGATGGCTGGCGAGCGGGTGGTCATGCGGCCGGCGAAGTGTTGCAGAAGCTGGTGGTGGATTGGCGGGCTTGGCGATGCCTTCTGGACGAGCGATCGACGAGCCAAGACGAACGGCACCCACATCGATCTCGACCGTGAACAAGTTCACTCCTGACTCTTCGGGCTTCAGGCTCCGGATCCTCGCTGCCGGCCCCGGGGCCAAGTGCAGCGCATCGCCTGCGGGCCTGGCGCTGGACGGATTCTCGGCACCGACTCCGCTATTCTTGAGGCCGAAAAATGCAACAAGAATCCTCCATCTCCCGCGATCAAAGTCCCTGCCGACTCGACCGCCATGCGCTTGCGGCGCCGCCGGCGGGGGCTTTCGACGTGCGAGCGTGGTCCTGAGTGAGTACGACCCGCCCGCTCGCGATCTCGCTCGTCGGCATGCCCGGCAGCGGCAAGTCCACGGTCGGTCGACACCTCGCTCGGCAGCTCGGGCTGCACTTCGTCGACAGCGATCACGAGATCGAGCGCACGGCAGGGATGTCGATCCGCGACTACTTCGCGGCCCGCGGCGAGGATGCCTTTCGCGACCTTGAGCAAGACACCATCGACCGCCTGAGCGGGTTGCCCGGCGTCGTGCTCGCCACCGGCGGCGGTGCGGTGCTGCGGCCGTCCAATCGCGACGCGCTGCATTCGCGCACCCATGTTTTCTACCTTCGCCACACGCCCGAAGAGCTGCACCGCCGGCTGCGCCACGACACCCACCGGCCGCTGCTGCAGGTGGCCGACCCGTTGCAGCGGTTGCGCGAGCTGTACCGCGAGCGTGACCCGCTGTACCGGCGCACGGCGCATTTCGTGGTCGAGGCGGCGCGCCCTTCGGTGCCGGCGCTGATCGGGATGGTGCTGATGCAGCTCGAGCTTGCCGGCCTGGTCGACCCGTCGCAGGTGCCGTCGGCGATCGGCGGCACCGACGCCTGAGCGCGGCCGCCGCGTGCTGCAGGCAGCGTGCCTCTGGCCTGTGCGCGACCCTTAAACTCGGCGCCATGAACGCCGCCCCCACGCGCCAGGTCACGGTGGCAACGCCAGACAGCCGGTACGAGATCCTCATCGGCGCCGGCCTGCTGACGTCGCTGCAATCCTGGTCGGGGCTGCCCGGGGCGGCGCAGGCGGTGATCGTCAGCAACCCGGTCGTCGATGCCGCCTACGGAGATGCGCTGCAGGCCGCGCTCACGCCGCATTACGCGCAGGTCAGCCGGCTGCGCCTGCCAGAAGGCGAACAGCACAAGGACTGGGCGACGCTGAACCTGATCTTCGACCACCTGCTGGCGCAGGGCTGCGACCGCAAGACGGTTCTGTTCGCGCTCGGCGGCGGCGTCGTCGGCGACATGACGGGCTTTGCCGCCGCGACCTACATGCGCGGTGTGCCCTTCGTGCAGGTGCCGACGACACTGCTGGCGCAGGTCGATTCGTCGGTCGGCGGCAAGACCGCGATCAACCACCCGCGCGGCAAGAACATGATCGGCGCTTTCTACCAGCCCGCGCGCGTCGTCTGCGACCTCGACACGCTGGACACCCTCCCGCCGCGCGAACTGGCCGCGGGCCTGGCCGAGGTCATCAAGTACGGCCCGATCGCCGACATGGCCTTCTTCGGCTGGATCGAGTCGAACCTGGGCGCATTGCTGGCGCGCAACCGCGAAGCGCTGCTGCACGCGGTGCAGCGCTCGTGCGAGATCAAGGCCTGGGTGGTTGGCCAGGACGAGCGCGAGAGCGGCCTGCGCGCAATCCTGAATTTCGGCCACACCTTCGGCCACGCGATCGAGACCGGCCTGGGCTATGGCCAATGGCTGCACGGCGAGGCGGTGGCCTGCGGCATGGTGCTGGCCGCCGACCTGTCGGTCGAACTCGGGCTCGTGCCGCCGGCCTTTGCCCAGCGCCTGGCGCGCGTCATCGCGGCGGCCGGCCTGCCGGTGACGGCGCCGGCGATGGCCGGCGAGCGCTGGCTCGAGCTGATGCGCGTGGACAAGAAGGCCGAGGGCGGCGAGACGCGCTTCGTGCTCATCGAGTCGCCCGGTCGCGCGGCGGTTCGCACCGCGCCCGACGACGCGGTGTTGCGCGTGATCGCGCGCCGCATGCGGGCGTGAACAGGGCGTGAACCTCGACGCGCTCGCCCCCTGGGCCAGCGACCCGCGGTGCTCGCGCGGCAGGCGCATCTCCGAGCCGCTGCCGCCGCCGCGCAACGAACACCAGCGCGACCGCGACCGCATCGTCCACAGCACGGCCTTCAGGCGCCTCGTGTACAAGACGCAGGTCTTCATCAACCACGAAGGCGACCTGTTCCGCACGCGGCTGACGCATTCGCTCGAGGTGGCGCAGCTCGGCCGCTCGGCAGCCCGCGCGCTGCGCCTGAACGAGGACCTGGTCGAGGCGATCGCGCTTGCGCACGACCTCGGCCACACGCCCTTCGGCCACGCCGGCCAGGATGCGCTGCACGAGTGCATGCGCGAGCACGGCGGCTTCGAGCACAACCTGCAGAGCCTGCGGGTGGTGGACCAGCTCGAGGTGCGCTACGCGGCGTTCGACGGCCTGAACCTGAGCTTCGAGACGCGCGAAGGCATCCTCAAGCGCTGCTCGCGCCGCCATGCCGAGCGGCTCGCGGCGGTCGAGCCCGACGGACCGGCGGTGCGTTTCCTGCACGGCCATCAGCCGAGCCTGGAAGCGCAGCTCGTCAACCTGGCTGACGAGCTGGCCTACAACGCGCACGACATCGACGACGGGCTTCGCTCGGGCCTGATCAGCCTGGCGCAGATCGGCGAGGTGCCGCTGTTCGCGCAGTGGCGCGACGCCGTTCTCGTCGAGCACCCGGGCCTTTCGGCGCAGCCGGGGCGGCGACTGCTGTTCGAAACCCTGCGGCGCATGTTGGCGGCGCAGCTGGGCGACCTGGTCGTGGCGACTTCGGCCGCCGTGGCCGCGCATGCGCCCGCCGATGGCGACGCCGTGCGCGCGTTGCCGCCGCTGGCGCGCTTCAGCCAGGCGCAGCGCGAGCGTCACGCCGAGCTCAAACGCTTCCTGTTCGCCGAGCTTTACCGCCACCCCCAGGTCGCGCAGACGACGGCGCTGGCGCGCACCGCGGTCAGCGAGCTCTTCGCCGCCTACTTCGACCGGCCCGCCGAGATGCCCGCCGACTATGCGCAGGCGACCGACCTGCCGCGCGCGGTGGCCGACTACATCGCCGGCATGACCGACCGCTTCGCACTGCGCGAACACCACCGCCTCACCGGGCGGCGGCTTTTCGACGTCTGACGAACTGCAATGGCGCGGCTGCCGAGGCTGGTGGTGGCGGGCCTGGCACATCTGGTGGTCCAGCGCGGCCACGGCGCGCAGGCGGTGTTCGCCGACACGCAGGACCGCGCAGCCTACCTGGCGGCGCTGCGCGAAGCCGCAACGGCCGAAGGCGTCGCGGTGCATGCCTGGGCCCTGCGCGACGACGAAGTGCTGTTGCTGGCCACGCCCAGCGAGGCCGGGGCGCTGGGCCGCATGGTGCAGGCGCTGGGGCGTCGGTACGTGAGCGCCTACAACCGTCGCCACGGCCGCCGCGGAACGCTTTGGGATGGCCGCTTTCGTTGCGCCGTGGTCGAGCCCGGGCCGACGCGACTGGCGGCCTTGCAATATGTCGACGGCCAGTCGGCCGAGCCCGGCGTCTCCAGCGCCGGGCAGCGCACTGGCAATCCGCCCGACGGCTGGCTGGTGGACCCGCCGGAAGTCTGGGCGCTGGGCAACACGCCGTTCGAACGCGAGGCGGCTTACCGGCGCCTGCTGGCCCAGGGGCTTGCGGCGGCAACGGCCCAAGCCCTGCGCCGCGCCGCGCTGGGCGGATGGGCCGCGGGATCGGAGCCGTTCGTCCACGGCTTGGCGGTGGCGATGGCTCGGCCTGCGAAGCCGCGCGCCCGCGGCCGGCCGCGGGCGCGCTCCGCCTGATCCCGGCGCAGCCGACCACACTCACCCCTGGCATGACAACTGCATGTCGCGAATGCGGTCAGCGGTCCGCTCGCAATTTGATATGTCCCCGTTTTATTCGAGATGAATATTAATTGGCTTGATATGAACTCTGACCCCATTTAATTCCCTTGCCGCGATTGTTGCGGTGCAGTAATCTTCGCCCTTCGATCCGCCCCGCCCGAGGAGCGCGCCATGCCCGTCCCCGCAAGCCCCACCCCCGACGCGGCCGCAGCCGCCCTCTCCGACGCCGCCACTTCACCGGCCGGCGCCGACGAGATCGCCTCGCTCTGCCGCCACGGCCTGTACGACCCGGCCGGCGAGCACGACGCCTGCGGCGTCGGCTTCGTCGCCCACATCAAGGGCGTCAAGTCGCACGCGATCGTCGAGCAAGGGCTGAAGATCCTCGAGAACCTCGACCACCGCGGCGCGGTCGGTGCCGACAAGCTGATGGGCGACGGCGCGGGCATCCTGATCCAGATCCCCGACGAGTACTACCGCGCCGAGATGGCCGCCCAGGGCGTGGCGCTGCCGCCGCCCGGCGAATACGGTGTCGGCATGATCTTCCTGCCCAAGGAACATGCGTCGCGCCTGGCCTGCGAGCAGGAGCTGGCGCGCGCGGTGAAGGCCGAAGGCCAGGTGCTGCTCGGCTGGCGCGACGTGCCTGTCGACCGCGCGATGCCGATGAGCCCGGCGGTGCGCGCCAAGGAACCGGTGATCCGCCAGATCTTCATCGGGCGCGGCGCCGACGTGATCGTTCCCGACGCGCTCGAGCGCAAGCTCTACGTCATCCGCAAGACCGCCAGCGCGGCGATCCAGGCGCTCAAGCTCACGCACAGCCGCGAGTACTACGTGCCCAGCATGAGTTGCCGCACGGTCATCTACAAGGGGCTGCTGCTGGCCGACCAGGTCGGCCAGTACTACCGGGATCTGCAGGACCCGCGGGTGGTCTCGGCGCTGGCCCTGGTGCACCAGCGCTTCTCGACCAACACCTTCCCCGAATGGCCGCTGTCGCATCCGTACCGGATGGTCGCGCACAACGGCGAGATCAACACCGTCAAGGGCAACTTCAACTGGATGCGCGCCCGCGAAGGGGTGATGAAGTCCCCCGTGCTGGGCGACGACCTGGCCAAGCTGTACCCGATCAGCTTCGAGGGCCAAAGCGACACCGCGACCTTCGACAACACGCTGGAGCTGCTGACGATGGCCGGCTACCCACTGGCCCACGCGGCGATGATGATGATTCCCGAGGCCTGGGAGAACCACGAGCTGATGGACGAGCGCCGACGCGCGTTCTACGAGTACCACGCCGCGATGATGGAGCCCTGGGACGGTCCGGCCGCGATGGTCTTCACCGATGGCAAGCAGATCGGTGCCACCCTCGACCGCAACGGCCTGCGCCCGGCGCGCTACATCGTCACCGACGACGACCTGGTCGTGATGGCCAGCGAATCGGGCGTGCTGCCGGTGCCGCAGAGCAAGATCGTGCGCAAGTGGCGCTTGCAGCCCGGCAAGATGTTCCTGATCGACCTCGAGCAGGGACGCATCGTCGACGACGAGGAGCTCAAGCACCAGTTCGCATTCGCCAAGCCCTACCGGCAGTGGATCGAGAACGTGCGCATCCGCCTCGACGCGATCGAGGCGGCGGCCGAGCCGATGGCCGCCGTCGAGACGCTGCTCGACCGCCAGCAGGCCTTTGGCTACACGCAGGAAGACCTGAAGTTCCTGCTCGCGCCGATGGCCGCCAACGGCGAGGAAGGCATCGGCAGCATGGGCAACGACAGTCCGCTGGCGGTGCTGTCGGACAAGAACAAGCCGCTGTTCAACTACTTCAAGCAGCTGTTCGCGCAGGTCACGAACCCGCCGATCGACCCGATCCGCGAAGCCATCGTGATGAGCCTGAACAGCTTCATCGGCCCCAAGCCCAACCTGCTCGACATCAACGCCGTCAACCCGCCGATGCGGCTGGAGGTCACGCAGCCCGTCCTCGACTTCCGGGACATGGCACGGCTGCGCGCGATCGAGCAGCGCACCGGCGGCAAGTTCCGCACCTACGAGCTCGACATCACCTACCCGCTGGCCTGGGGCCACGAGGGCGTCGAGGCCAAGCTGGCCTCGCTGTGCGCCGAAGCGGTGGACGCGATCAAGGGCGGCCACAACATCCTCATCATCACCGACCGCCGCATCAGCCGCAGCCAGGTCGCGATCCCGGCCCTGCTGGCGCTGTCGGCCGTTCACCACCATCTCGTGCGCGAAGGCCGCCGCACCACCGCCGGCCTGGTCGTGGAGACCGGCTCGGCGCGCGAGGTGCACCACTTCGCGGTGCTCGCCGGCTACGGCGCCGAAGCCGTGCACCCGTACCTGGCACTCGAGACGCTGGTCGAGCTGCAGGGCACGCTGCCCGGCGTCGTCGAAGCCGACAAGGCGACCACCAACTACGTCAAGGCGATCGGCAAGGGACTGTCGAAGATCATGTCCAAGATGGGCGTGAGCACCTACATGAGCTACTGCGGCGCCCAGCTCTTCGAGGCCATCGGGCTGGAGAAGGGCTTCGTCGACAAGTACTTTCGCGGCACCGCGAGCCAGGTCGGGGGGATCGGCGTGTTCGAGGTCGCCGAGGAGGCGCTGCGCATGCACCGCGCCGCCTTCGGCAGCGACCCGGTGCTCGCGCACATGCTCGACGCCGGCGGCGAGTACGCCTGGCGCGTGCGCGGCGAGGAGCACATGTGGACGCCCGACGCGATCGCCAAGCTGCAGCACAGCACGCGTGCGAACCGGTTCGACACCTACAAGGAATACGCCCAGATCATCAATGACCAGAGCCAGCGCCACATGACGCTGCGCGGCCTGTTCGAGTTCAGGGTCGACCCGGCCAAGGCGATCCCGCTCGACGAGGTCGAGCCGGCCAGCGAGATCGTCAAGCGCTTCGCCACCGGCGCGATGAGCCTCGGCTCGATCAGCACCGAGGCCCACAGCACGCTGGCCATCGCGATGAACCGCATCGGCGGCAAGAGCAACACCGGCGAAGGCGGCGAGGACCCGGCGCGCTACCGCAGCGAACTCAAGGGCATCCAGGTCACCGCCGGCACCAAGGTCAGCGACATCATCGGCAAGGCGGTGATCGAGTCCGACTACACGCTACACGAAGGAGACAGCCTGCGCAGCAAGATCAAGCAGGTGGCCTCGGGCCGCTTCGGCGTGACGACCGAATACCTGGTCAGCGCCGACCAGATCCAGATCAAGATGGCGCAGGGGGCCAAGCCCGGCGAAGGAGGCCAGTTGCCGGGCGGCAAGGTCAGCGAGTACATCGGCATGCTGCGCTACAGCGTGCCGGGTGTGGGCCTGATCAGCCCGCCGCCGCACCACGACATTTATTCGATCGAGGATCTGGCGCAGCTGATCCACGACCTGAAGAACGCCAACCCGCGGGCCAGCGTCAGCGTCAAGCTGGTGTCCGAGGTCGGCGTCGGAACGATTGCCGCCGGCGTGGCCAAGTGCAAGGCCGACCACGTGGTGATCGCCGGCCACGACGGCGGCACCGGCGCGTCGCCCTGGTCATCGATCAAGCATGCCGGCACGCCCTGGGAACTGGGTCTGGCCGAGACTCAGCAGACGCTGGTGTTGAACCGCCTGCGCGGGCGCATCCGCGTGCAGGCCGACGGTCAGATAAAGACCGGGCGCGACGTCGTCATCGGCGCGCTGCTGGGCGCCGACGAGTTCGGCTTCGCGACCGCGCCGCTGGTCGTCGAGGGCTGCATCATGATGCGCAAGTGCCACCTCAACACCTGCCCGGTGGGCGTGGCCACGCAGGACCCGGTGCTGCGCAGGAAGTTCGCCGGCAAGCCCGAGCATGTCGTCAACTTCTTCTTCTTCGTCGCCGAAGAGGCGCGGCGGATCATGGCCCAACTGGGTATCCGCAGGTTCGACGACCTGATCGGCCGCGCCGACCTGCTCGACACCCGCAAGGGCGTGGCGCACTGGAAGGCACGCGGCCTGGACTTCAGCCGCATCTTCCACCATCCGCAGGCTGGCGCCGAGGTGCCGCGATTCCAGTGCGAGAGCCAGGATCACGGCCTGGCGAAGGCGCTCGACGTCAAGCTGATCGAGCGCTGCCGGCCGGCGATCGAGCGCGGCGAGAAGGTGCACTTCATGGAGGACGTGCGCAACCTCAACCGCAGCGTCGGCGCGATGCTCTCGGGCGAGCTGATCCGCCACCGCCCCGAAGGCCTGCCCGACCACACCATCTTCATGCAGATGGAGGGCGTGGGTGGCCAGAGCTTCGGCGCCTTCCTGGCCAGCGGCATCACGCTGTACTTGATCGGCGACGCCAACGACTACACCGGCAAGGGGCTGTCAGGCGGCCGCATCGCGGTGCGGCCGAGCATCGAGTTCCGCGGCGACGCCACGCGCAACATCATCATCGGTAACACCGCGCTCTACGGCGCGACCAGCGGCGAGGCCTTCTTTCGCGGCGTCGCCGGCGAGCGCTTCGCGGTGCGGCTGTCGGGGGCGAGCGCCGTCGTCGAGGGCACCGGCGACCACGGCTGCGAGTACATGACCGGCGGCACCGTGGTCGTGCTCGGTCGCACCGGGCGCAACTTCGCTGCCGGCATGTCTGGCGGCGTGGCCTACGTGTTTGATGAGGACGGCCAGTTCGCGCGCCGCTGCAACAGCAGTATGGTGACGTTGGACAAGGTGCTGCCGCGGGAGGAGCAGACCGGTCCTGGGTCGCCTGCGGCGGGCCTGCACCGCGAGCTGCCCGACGAGGTGCTGCTGAAGAGGCTGATCGAGGACCACCACCGCTGGACCGGCTCGCTGCGCGCACGCGAACTGCTCGACCACTGGAGCGAGGCGCGGGGCAAGTTCGTCAAGGTCTTCCCGCACGAGTACAAGCGCGTGCTGGCCACGCGCGCCGCCCAGGTCGAGGCGGCCGCTGCCACCCACAAGGCACAGTCGGCGGCCGCTGCGGTCGCGGGCCAGTAAGGACAGGGACGCACCATGGGCAAGGTCACCGGCTTTCTCGAATTCGAACGCCTCGAAGAAGGCTACGAGCCGCCGCAGCAGCGGCTGAAGACCTGGAAGGAGTTCGTCATCGGCCTCAACCAGGAACAGGCCAAGGTGCAAGGCGCTCGGTGCATGGACTGCGGCACGCCCTTCTGCAACAGCGGCTGCCCGGTCAACAACATCATTCCGGACTTCAACGACCTGGTCTATCGCGGCGACTGGCGCGGCGCGCTCGAGGTGCTGCACCAGACGAACAACTTCCCCGAGTTCACCGGCCGCGTCTGCCCGGCGCCCTGCGAGGCCGCGTGCACGCTCAACGTCAACGACGACCCGGTGGGCATCAAGAGCATCGAGCACGCGATCATCGACCGCGGCTGGGCCGAGGGCTGGGTGGCGCCGCAGCCGGCGGCGGCGCAGACCGGCAGGAAGGTCGCGGTCGTCGGCAGCGGGCCGGCCGGCCTGGCCGCCGCGCAGCAGCTCGCACGCGCGGGCCACGCCGTGACCGTGTTCGAGAAGAACAGCCGCATCGGCGGCCTGCTGCGTTACGGCATCCCCGACTTCAAG
>JBBINW010000012.1:0-83595 GCA_037443665.1 Betaproteobacteria bacterium | reverse complement strand
CGAAAATGGCCGCGTCACGCCAAGCTCCAACCGAACGCGTAGGCTTCGCGGATTTTTGCCGCCCACACTCCTAGCCTCGGGCGCGGTCCGGTCGCGACCCGGTTCAGTGCCCGGCCGGCGGCACCGGCGCGGCGGCCGGCGCGAGTAGGGCCACCGGCTCGGGCGCCAGCAGCTGCCCGTCGCGCAGGCCGCGCACGGTGGCCAGCGACAATGCGGCGACCAGCAACGAGGTCAGCGCGAGAAGGGCCACACCCGCGAGCTGCAGCGGGCCCGATGGCGCCAGACGCAAGGTCAGCGCGGCAAAGGCCGCGAGCGGGAAGCTCATCGCCCAGTGCGCAATACTGAACGGTTGGTCGGCGATCGGCCGCACCAGCGGCAGCACCCAGAGTAGGCAGAACAGGGAGACGCCCCACAGGCCCCAGGCCAGCAGCGGCGGCGCGCCGAATTGCAGCGCCGACAGACCCACCACGGCCGCCGGCGCGACGAGGATGAAGCTGGTCGCCAGCAGGCGCTGCGGCCACAGGCCCTGCACCGCGATCCGCACCACCAGCAGCGTCGTCACCAGCGGCCAGAACAGCAGCCCGATGCCGAACTGGGCCGCCGACCACTCCGGCCGCCCCAGCGGCACGCCGGCCAGCGGAACCAGCACGTTGCCGACGATCGGGATGAACAGCACCGGCGTAACGCTGGCCCATTGAAGGCCGCCGGCCCGGTTGCCCTTCCACCAACGCGACAGCACCCACACCGTCACCCACAGCTGCATCAAGGAGCCGACCCACCACAGGGCCTCGACCGCGGGCCCGGACCAGCCGGACGCGACGGCCACTGCGGCCAGCAGCACGATCGCCACGGGCAGGGTGGCGACGAAGGCATGGCGCACCGGGTGCCTGCGGTCCTCGGACCAGGCCTCGGGGTGGCGGGCGCCGCGCAGGACGGTGGCGACCGCCAGCGCGCCGAACACGAGGGCCGCCAGAACGCCGATCACGAGCCCGGCAGCGCCGGCGGCATCGCCCATCGCGGGCACGGCCCGATACCAGGCCAGCGACAGCCCGGCCAGGCCCATCACCACCGCGTACCAGCCGGGGAACAGGAAGCTCAGTGCCGCACCGCGTCGTGCCGACGCCCGCGCCGCCGAAGTGCCGGCCTCACCGTGGCTGCCCCGGTCGGCGGCAACGACCGCCGGATCTGCCCGCAACGGGCCGCCAGTGTCGCCTCGGTCGCGGTTCACGTGAACTTCGTCAGCAGGGCCTGCACGTCCTCGGCCAAGGCGTCGAGCTGGTCTTCGTCGCGCGCGCCGAGGTCGAGCCGGCTGTGCAGTTCCTGGCTCATGTAGCACACCACCATGCGCGAGCAGGCGCTGTCCAGCGCCTTGCGCACCGCCGCCATCTGGTTGAGGATGTCCAGGCAGGGCTGGCCCTCGCCGATCATCCGCTGCACGCCCCGGAGCTGGCCTTCGGCGCGCTTGAGGCGGTTTAGCAACTCGGTGCGGTGTGACTCGTCGTCCAAGGTGGACATGCAGCACCCTTCGATGCGGACCTCGCGGGGTCCTCGTTGATTGACGGTGGCGCCTGCGGCACCGCGCCTGCCATGACCCAGCTAGCCTACCGCATACGGTGATGGGTATGCACCTGCGGCGGCGATCCGGGTCGCTAGGCCGTGGCGCCACGCGCGAATTCGTCGTAGGCGGCGATCGCGCTGGCGGCGTACATCAGCGAGGGCCCGCCGCCCATGTAGATGGCCACACCGAGGGCCTCGTCGAGCTCCTGCCGCGTCGTCCCCAGCCTGACCAGGGTCTGGGCATGGAAGCCGATGCAGGGGTCGCAGCGCACGGCCACGCTCAGCGCCATCGCGATCAGCTCCTTGGTCTTCTTGTCGAGCACGCCGTCCGTCGTCGCCGCCCGTCCGAGCTCGCCGAAGCTCTTCATGACCTCCGGCGCGCTGGCCCGCAGCGTGGTCAGGCGGCTGGAGACGGTGTGGGTGATCTCGCGGAAGCTGTCGGTGTGATCGGACACGGGGGCCCTCCTGGTTCGGGTTGCGGTGCGATGCGGTGGCATGACGGACCGACCGCCGGACGGCGCCGCCGTCGATGGGCGGCGCTGCCTGTCCTGCGACGCCCGCCGATGATGTGCAGGCGGGCGCCCGGGGGACATGACGCAGGTCAAGCCGGCGGTGCAGTCGGCGCCTGGGTCGCGCCCTGAAGATGCCCCGCCCGAGCGACCCGGACCTGCCCGCGCTGCAGCGGCAGCCAGCCCTCGGCGCTCAGCGGAACGCTGGCGAACAGCACCACTTCCTGCTGCTCGCCATGGGCCTCGATCCGCAGACCGGCGGCGGCGAGCTCGCCGCCCGCGGCGCAGTGGCGGCTGAGCTGCCACAGCCCCGGCGGCCGGATCGTGCCGTCGGCCTGGTGGCGCCGATCGGCATGCGCGAACAGCGCGTCGCCGTCGCAGTACAGGAAGTTCGCCGGCCCCAGCGCGCGCAATTCGGCCGCGAAGGTCTCGACCGCACGCAATCGCTCGGCCAGCCCCGGCGGCGCTTCGGCCCGCCACAGCGGTCGCAGGCGCTCGAGCAGGGCGCAGAACGCAAGCTCGGAGTCGGTCTCGCCGACGGCGCGGAACGCATCCGAATGCAGCCCCGGCTCGCTCTCGATGCCCGGCAGGTCACCGTTGTGCGCGAACGTGTGCCAGGCGCCGCCGAGTTCGCGCACGAGGGGCTGGCAGTTGCGCAGCGCCACTTCGCCGCGCGTGGCCTTGCGCACGTGGCTGAGCACCCAGGGACTGACGAAGGGGTTGTCCTGCAGGAACCGCACCTGCGCGCTGCCGGCGGCGGGTCGGACTTCCTTGACGAGCCGCACATCACGCTGCTCGTACCAGGCGATGCCCCAGCCGTCCTTGTTCGACCCGCCCAGCCCGCCGCGGCGCGAGAACTCCTCCAGCGACATCTGCACCGTGGTCGGATGAAGCGCCGACATCGCGAACAGTTCGCACATCAGCGCCGCCCCCGATGCCTCACCCGGCGCCGGCGCATGCCGAACAGGCGCAGCTCGGCCAGGCGCAGCTCCCCGAAGCTACGGTTTGGCCTGCTCGGCGCGCTCTGCATCTTCGCGGATGTGCTTCAGGAAGAAGCGCACGAAGAACACGCCCATGCCGAGCATGAACGCGATACCGGCCGCGCTCATCAGCCCGACGTCCGTGGTGAACAGGTCTTTCAAGGCATGCATCACACCCCCCTTGTCCTGAGCCCGCATTGGACGCTTGCCGCGCAGGCGCCGATTTGCCCTGGCGCAAGGTTCTTCGCATCGGCCAGCCAAGGGCCGCCGGGCAGGGTTGCCCCCGGGCGGTCAGCGCGGCGCGGCGTGCGCTAGCGCGAACGAAGCGATGGTCGCCGTGTCGTGCAGCGCCAGCCAGGGCAACCCCGCCGTAGGCACCGTCGGGGCGTCGCTGGCGATGGCGACGATGCCGGGCCAGTCGGGATGAAGCATGGAACGTCCCGGGCTCGGACGCCAGACTTCGAGCTTCGGAAAGCCCCCGCTCTTGAAGCCCTCGATCAGCACGAGATCGCACGGCGCCATGCGGTCGAGCAGCTCGTCCAGCGCCGGTTCGGCGGCGCCGCGCAGCTCGTGCATCAGCGCCCAGCGCGCATTGCCGAGCAGCAGCACCTCCTTGCAACCCGACTCGCGCAGCCGGTAAGAATCCTTGCCCGGGCGGTCGATGTCGATCGCCTTGTGGCTGTGCTTGACAAGCGAGACCTCGAGGCCGCGCGACGTGATTTCGGGCACCAGCTTCTCGAGCAGCGTGGTCTTGCCCATCCCGGAATGACCGGCGATGCCGAAGATCTTCATGGGCGTGATGATGAACGCTGTCCGCGGCGACGCGGGTCACTACACTTGCCGCGTCCTTGCGCGCCCCTCCCGGTCACCCGTCTGCTCATGTCCAGCCCCCTGCCCCGTCGCCGCTGGCTGGCCGCCGCAGCCGGGCTGGCGATGTCCGCGCGCGCAGCCACCCAAACCGCAACGGCGGCCTCCGAAACGGGTGCCTTCGACGCCCGCGACGCGGACCGTGGGCCCATGGCTCCGCTGCTGAGCGGGCTAGACGGCGACCACTTCCCGATCGATTCCGTCAGCCCGCTGGCGCGCCGCTACTTCGACCAGGGCGTGCTGCTGGTGTTCGGCTTCAACCCGGCCGAGGCGGCGCGCTCGTTCGAGGCGGCGACGACCCTTGACCCCGATTGCGCCAGCTGCTGGTGGGGCCTGGCCTGGGCACTGGGACCCAACATCAACAGCGACATGGACCCGGGTGCCGCCGCCATGGTGGACCGGGCGCTTCGTCAGGCGCGCCGGCATGCCGGGCACGCCGCACCGGTTCAGCGGGCGCTGATCGACGCGTTGACCCAACGCCATCCCGCCCCGGGCGTGCTGGACGAAGAAGCCTACGCCGCCCGAATGAAGAACTTGGCACAGCGCCAACCAAGACAGGCGATGGTCGCGCTGTTGGCGGCCGAGGCGGTGATGAACCTGCACCCCTACGACTGGTGGACCGACAAGGGCGCACCGCAGCCCTGGACACCCGCGATCGAGGCGCTGCTGCAGCGGGCGATGGCGCTGCAGCCGCGGCTGGCGGGTGCGCACCACTACTGGATCCACCTTCAGGAGTCGTCGCCACACCCCGAACACGCGCTGGCAAGCGCCAAGTTCCTCGAGCATGCCGTGCCCGGCTCGGGCCACCTGCTGCACATGCCGTCGCACATCTACATGCGCGTCGGCCGCTACGAGGACGCCATCCGCGCCAACCAGCGCTCGATCGAGGCCGACCGACGCTACCTTGCCGAAGTCGATGCCCAGGGCGCCTACCGCGTCGGCTACGTGGCGCACAACTTCCATTTCCTGTGGGCCGCGGCGTCGATGGCGGGCCGGCGGCAACTGGCCCTCGAAGCGGCGCAGGCCGCGTGGCCGGCCGCCTGCGGGCCGGCGCGGCGCGACCCCGCCACGGCGATCGTGCAGCAGTACGCCGTGCTGCCCTACTTCACGCTGGTCCGTTTCGGGCTGTGGGACCGGTTGCTGCACGACACCCTGCCGCCGGACACGCATGCTCCGTACCCGCTGGCGATCTGGCATTACGCGCAAGGCACCGCGCTGGCCCGCGGCGGCCGGCTCGACGACGCGCAGGGCGAGTTCGAGCAACTCGAGTCGATCGCCGCGCAGCCCGCGCTGCAGACCTTCAGGATCAAGAACATCAACCCGGCGGCCCATGTCGCGCGCATCGCGGTGCTGACGCTGCGCGCCGACCTCGCCGCGGCGCGCGGCGACACGCGGGCCGCGGTGCCACCGCTGCGCGAGGCCACGCGGGTCGAGGATGCCCTCGCCTACGACGAGCCGCACCTCTGGCTGGCGCCGACGCGGCAGGCGCTGGGCATGGCGCTGCTCGCGGCCGGCCAGCCACGGCAGGCCGAGCAGGTCTATCGCGAGGACCTTGCGCACTATCCCGCCAACGGCTGGTCGCTCGGCGGCTTGGCGATCGCGCTGCAGCGGCTGCACCAGCCGACGGCGGCGCGGGCCGCCGCCGCGCAGACCGACCTCGCTTTCGGGCACGCAGAGCGCCGTCCCGTCGGCTCGCGTTTCTGACCGGCGGGCAGCACCCGCGCCAAGACGGCAGGGTGCAGCGGACAGGTCGATCACCAACTGCGATCGGCCCATCGGCGCGTTGGTGCAAGCTTGACATGCATCAGCCCAATCGGCGGGACGCTGGCATACCTTTCAAGGTATCGATTTCGAATCTCATCGTCGATGGTTGCCTCTGAGGGCGCGGCGGTGACCATTCCCGGAAAGAACCACGCCATGCAACAGCTTTCACGCCGGCGATTCCTGCAGATTTCGGTCACCACGCTGGGCGCCACGGCGGCGGCCGCGTCGTGGGAGCCCCTGGTCCGCATGGCGAGCGCGGCACCGGGCACGGCAGGCAACGTGGTGACGATCCCCACGATCTGCGAGATGTGCTTCTGGCGCTGTGGTGGCATTGCCCATGTCCGCGACGGCAAGCTCTGGAAGTTCGAAGGCAACCCGAAGGATCCGTCGAGCCATGGCCGCCTGTGCCCGCGCGGCACCGGCGCGGTCGGCGCGCACTACGACCCCGACCGGCTTCGCCAGCCGCTGCTGCGCGTCGGCGAGCGCGGCAAGGAGCAGTGGAAGGCGGTGAGCTGGGACGAGGCGCTCGGCTTCGTCGCCGCGCGCATGGGCAAGATCAAGGCCGAGCATGGCGCCGAGTCGATCGCGCTGTTCAACCACGGGCTGGGCCAGCGATTCGTCCAGCACGTGATGCGCAGCTACGGCGTCATCAACTATGCGGCGCCTTCGTTCGCGCAATGCCGCGGCGCGCGCGACGCCGGCTTCATGCTGACTTTCGGCACCGGCGTCGGCTCGCCCGAGCCAACCGACATCCAGGGGACCGATTGCCTGGTGCTGATCGGCTCTCACATCGGCGAGAACATGCACAACACGCAGGTGCAGGAGTTCGCCAAGGCAGTGGAACGCCGGGTGCCGATCATCGTCGTCGATCCGCGCTTCTCGGTGGCGGCGAGCAAGGCCAAGTACTGGCTGCCGATCAAGCCCGGCACCGATCTCGCGCTGCTGCTGGCGTGGATGAACCTGCTGGTCACGGAAGGCCGCTACGACAAGGCCTTCGTCGAGACCTACGGTCACGGCTTCGACAAGTTCAGCGACGCGATCAAAGGCTACACGCCCGAGTGGGCAGCCGAACAGACCGGCGTCTCGGCCGCGCTGATCGTCGCCGCGGCGCGCGAGTTCGCCAGCCACCGGCCGGCCACCGTCGTCCACCCGGGCCGGCGCGTCAACTGGTACGGCGACGACACCCAGCGCAGCCGCGCCGTCGCGCTGCTGTCGGGGCTGCTGGGCAGCTGGGGCCGCAAGGGCGGGCTGTACGTGTCGGCCGGCATGAAGATAGCGCCGTTCCCGCTGCCGCCGTATCCGACCTCCGACAAGCCCAAGGCCGACGGCTCCGACGGTTCGCAGTACCCGTATGCCGACGAAGGCGTCACGACCAGCATCCGCGACGCTACGCTGTCGGACAAGCCCTACCCGATCAAGAGCTGGTTCGTCTACTCGACCAACCTGTTGCAGACCCTGCCCAACCGGGAGGCGACGCTGAAGGCGATCGACAAGCTCGACCTGCTCGTCGTCTGCGAGACCATCCCGAGCGAGATCGCCGGCTATGCCGACGTGATCCTGCCCGACACGACCTTCCTCGAGCGCCACGACGACCTGATGGTGGGCTTCGGCCGCACCGGCTGGACGGCGCTGCGCCAGCCGGTGGTGGCCGCGCCGCACGACCAGAAGCCGTCGTGGTGGATCGCCAAGCAACTGGCCGAGAAGCTCGGCATCGGTGCCTGCATGCCGTTCAAGGATATGGAGGAATACCTCTCGTACCGGATCGAGAAATCGGGCCACAGCTGGGCCGCGCTGAAGCGAGACGGCGTGATCATGGGCCCCCCGCAGCCGACCACGGTCGAAGACGGCTTGGCCCTGGAGTTCGCCACGCCTTCGGGAAAGGTCGAGTTCTGGTCCGACCAGCTGGCCAAGGCGGGTTTCGACCCGGTACCCAAGTACACGGCGCACCCGGAGGCGCCGGCGGGTTACTTCCGCCTCATCACCGGTCGCGCGCCGGTGCACACCTTTAGCCGCACGCAGAGCAACCCGCTGCTGCACGACCTGATGCCCGAGAACGAGGTCTGGGTCAACGCCCAGACCGCCGCGCGGCTGGGCGTGAAGAACCGTGAGTACGTCAAGCTCAAGAATCAGGACGGCATCGTCAGCAACCGAGTGCGCGTCAAGGCTACCGAGCGCATCCGCGAGGAATGCATGTACATGGTCTACGGCTTCGGCCTGAGCAACCCGATGCTCAAGGGCGCCTATCTGAACGGCGCCAGCGCGGCCGGGCTGAACACCCGTTACGCGACCGATCCGCTGATGGGCAGTACGAGCATCCACGCGAATTTCGTCACCCTCGTGAAGGAGTCCTGAGATGTCCCGCTTCGGAATGGCCATCGACACACGCAAGTGCGTGGGTTGCATGGACTGCGTCGTGGCCTGCCAGACCGAGAACGATGTGCCGCAGGGCTACTGCCGCGACTGGATCACGACCGAGGTCCGCGGCAGCTTCCCCGACCTCAGCCTGGAAATCCGCTCCGAGCGCTGCAACCACTGCGACGATCCGCCATGCGTGAGTTGCTGCCCGACCGGTGCCAGCCACGTCGAGGAGTTCGGCCACGTGGTGCAGGTGACGGCCAACAAGTGCATCGGCTGCAAGGCCTGCATCTCGGCCTGTCCCTACGGCGCGCGCTACGTGCACCCCGACGGCTATGTCGACAAGTGCACCTTCTGCACCCACCGCGTCAAGGTCGGGCTGGACCCGGCGTGCGTCTCGGTCTGCCCGACCCACTGCATGACCTTCGGGGATCTCGACGATCCCAAGAGCGCGGTCAACACCCTGCTGCGCACGCGCAGCCACCACACGCTGCTGCCCGAAGCGGGCACCAAGCCGCGCGTGTTCTACCTGACCTGAGAGAGGCGGTCCGTCATGCTCGAAATCACAAGCACCCGCCACAACCCGCTCGTCGACCCGCTGCTCGAGGTGTGGAGCTGGCAGATCCCGCTGTACCTGTTCGTCGGCGGCGTCGTTGCCGGCATGATGGTGCTGGCGGGCGTGGCGATGCTGCGCATCGCGCGTGGCGACGATAGCCGCAGCTTCTTCTCGATGCAGACGCCGCTGCTGGGCTTCATGTTGCTCAACGTCGGCATGCTGGCGCTGATGCTGGACCTCACGCACCGCTTCTACGTCTGGCGCATCTTCACGACCTTCCAGTTCCACTCGCCGATGGCCTGGGGGTCCTGGGTGCTGGTCGTCGTCTACGGCGTGCTGCTGGCCTCGGCACTGATCCGCCTGCCCGACGCCTGGCCCTGGCTGGGCCGCACCGTGCCGCTGATCGGGACCCTGTCCGAAGTGATCGTCTCGCGGCCGCTGTGGATGCGCGTGCTGGCCTGGGCCAACATCGGCCTGGGCGTCGGCCTGGGCATCTACACCGGCATCCTGCTCGACACGATGGTCGCGCGACCGCTGTGGAACAGCGCCATTCTCGGGCCACTGTTCCTGCTCTCGGGACTGTCGGCGGGTGCAGCGATGGTGCACCTCGCATCGGTCGTGCTGCCCGGGCGCCCGGCGCCCCGCGGCCTGGTCGGCGGCGCCCTCGCGTCAATGATCCAGTCCATCGGCCCGCAGCCGCCGGAGAAGAAGACGGTCGATTCGCTGATCCGCTTCGACCTGATCTTCCTGGTCGTCGAGTTGGTGCTGATCGCCCTGCTGATCATCAACCTGCACACCTCTTCTGCATCGCATGCCGCCGCGGCGTCGCTGCTGATGACCGGGCCCTACGCGCTCGCCTTCTGGGGCGTGGTCGTCGGGCTGGGGCTGCTGGTGCCTGCCGTCTGGCAGGCGCTGGAACTCTCGCACCGGGTCGTGCACACGGTGGGGCCTGCGGCGCTGGTGCTCATCGGCAGCTTCACGTTGCGCTGGGTGATGGTCAATGCCGGGCAGTTAAGCCACATCGTCGCTGTGTCGAGCTTGGGGCCCTGACAGGACCTCCCGGGACCGTGCCGGGCCGTGTCCGGCCGCATCAAGTCAGACGGGGAAGGCCGCCGCCTTCCCCGTCTGACTTGAGATGCGGAGATCCGGGCTTCAGCAGCCGCCCTTCTTTTCCTTCTTCATTTTCTTGGCCGGTGCAGACGCCGCCGAGGCTGCGGACGCCGCCGAGGCGGACTTCATTGTCGTGGCGGGCTCGGGCTTCTTCGGCGCGTCGGCGGCGTGCGCCGCGGCAGCGGCCAGCGCGAACAGGGTGGCAGCGAGGATCGTCAACAGCTTCTTCATCGGGTCACTCCGGACAGGTGTTCAAATGGGCAGGACGCGGCATCTCGGCCGGGGGAACCGGGCGCGGCGAGCGCGCATGCTCCGGCATCGGCGGGCGGCAGCGATTGATCCACATCAGCAAGACGCGAGTTCGGGTCCGTTCTCCGGCCCGCAACCGCGTCGGACCCGGCATGGATCGCTTCCGCCGCACCGCAGAACAGATACTATAAGGGGTATAGGAGGAAACCGCATCATGAGCACCCTCACCCACCCCCATCCCCGCGTGGCCGGGGCCGCGGTCGCGAAAGTCGCGAAGGCTTTTGTGAATCCCTACCTGGCCGGTTTCATCCTCGGGCTGGTCCTGCTCGCGAGCTACTTGGTCACCGGCCGCGGCCTCGGGGCCACCGCGGGGTTCGCCGGCGTGGCCACTTGGCTGGCGGGCATCATCTCGCCGGCGCACGTCCAGGCCAACGTCGTCCACGCCAAGTACTGGAACGACGGCGCGCCGCTGCTGAACTGGACCCTGTTCCTGCTGATCGGAGCGTTCGTCGGCGCAGCCATCTCGGGCTGGCAGGCCCACCGCTTCAGCTTCAGCGTCGAGCGCGGGCCGCGCATCAGTGACGGCCAGCGCCTGGTCCTGGCCTTCTTCGGCGGTTTCATCGCCGCGCTCGGTGCCAAGCTCGCCAAGGGCTGCACGAGCGGGCAGGCGCTCAGCGGCAGTGCCGTTCTCGACGTGAGCGGCCTGTTCTTCATGCTCGCCGTGTTCGCGTCGGCCTTCGGGCTGGCCTATTTCGTCAGGAAGGAGTGGCTGTGATGTTGCCGCTGTCATCTTCGATCGATTTCTCCGTCGCCGCCGATCTGTCGATCGCGCTCGTGCTCGGCCTGGGCTTCGGCTTCGCACTCGAGCGCGCCGGCTTCGGCAGCGCGCGGCGGCTGACCGCAGTGTTCTACCTCTACGACATGGCCGTGGTGAAGGTCATGTTCACGGCGGTGGTCACGGCGATGGTCGGGCTGTTCGTGTTGTCGTCGATCGGCGTGCTGGACCTGAGCCAGCTCTACCTCGAACCGACCAACTTCATTGCCCAGGGCGTCGGTGGGCTGCTGTTCGGCGCCGGCTTCCTGATCGGCGGATATTGCCCGGGCACCTCGGTGGCGGCCATCGCCACCGGTCGCAAGGACGGCGTGCTGTTCGCGTTGGGGATGCTGACGGGGGTATACGCCTACGCCGAGTTGACACCCCAGTTGGACGTCTGGTACAAGACCACCGCCATCCCCGACCTCACCTTGCCGTCGCTCACCGGCATCGGCATGGGCTGGTGGACGATCGCCTTCGTCATCGTCCTGGCGGTCGGCGCCGTGGGCTTGGCCAAGGTGGAGAATCACTTCAAGCATCTCCGACCCAAGATCTAAGACGCCGCCAGTCTGGGAGCGCCTGGCCCGGCGGAGGCGCAAAGGGCTCTGCATGGCGTTCGGAGCCCATCTCGAGGCCAACGAACCTCTACAGGAGACTCTTCCATGAGACTTGACATCCGCCGGCTCGCTGCCGGTGCACTGTTGGCCTTCGGCCTGCATGCCTCCTACGCTCAATCGCTGATCGTCGATACGGCGGTGGTGGAACACGCCTTGCAGCACGGGGCCATCGTCTGGGACGCACGCGACAGCGACGACTACGCCGCGGGCCACATTCCGGGCGCCGTGAACTTCGGCGCCGCGGGCGACCTGTTCCGCGACCCCAACCGCGAGGATCCGCCGTCGCCTGCCGCCGCGGCACAGCTGTTCGGCCATGCGGGCATCGACTTCCTGCACCACGACGTGATCGTCTATACGAGCGAGGGCGACCCGTTTGCCTACTATGCGGCGCGCATGCTCGAGTACTACGGTGGCAAGTTCGGCAAGGTTTATCACGGTGGCATCGACGCCTGGAAGGCGGCCGGCAAGCCGCTGAGCACGCAGCCAACGGTGCTGCCGCCGGTGACGCTCGCTCTCACGACCGCCGGTGCGGGAGCGTTGTTCACGAACGACGTGATCGAGCGCGTGCGAAGCGGCGGGGCGCAACTCCTCGATGTCCGCACGCCCAAGGAATACAGCGGTGACGACATCCGGGCCATCCGAGGCGGCCACATCGTGGGCGCCGTCAACATCCCATACGAGACGAACTGGAAGGACCCGGCGACGCCGGCCAAGCTGGCCGCCAAGCAGGTCACGAACAAGGAAGGCATGGAGCTGAAGCCCGCAGACCAGTTGAAGGCGCTGTACACCAAGCTCGACCCGAACAAGGAAACCGTCGTCTATTGCCAGAGCGGCGTGCGGGCCTCGGAAACGGCCGCCGTGCTGCGCGACATCGGGTTCAGCAAGGTGAAGGTCTACGAGGAGTCATGGCTGGGCTACGCGGGCGTTCTGTCGGCGCCGGCCGACAAAGAGGTGTTCGTCAACATCGGCGCGCTGAACGGCAAGATCGCGTCGCTGCAGAGCCGCGTCAACGCGCTCGAAGCCGAGGTCGACAAGCTCGAGGCGGGCCCCGCGCATTGAGGCTTCGCAGCCGGCCGCGGGTGTGATCAGTCACGCCTGCGCATCGGGGCTCGGGGTGTTGCGCAAGATCTCTTCGAGGGTCGTCAGTCCCTCGGCGACCTTCATGACGCCGGCCAGCCGCAGCGGGCGCAGGCCGTCCTTGATTGCCTGGCGGCGCAGCGCCTCGCTGTCCAGCCCCGGGTGGACAGCCTTGCGCGCGGCGGGGTTCACCAGCAGCAGCTCATAGAGGCCGGCGCGACCGCGGTAGCCGGTGTGGCGGCACTCGAGGCAGCCCACCGCCTTGTACGGGCGCACGCCGCCGGACAGCCGCCAGGGCCGCGCCGCTTCGTCGAGCATCTCACGGGTGACGGCGTCGTCGCGTGCCTTGCACGCCGGGCACAACGTGCGCGCCAGGCGCTGCGCGAGCACGCCGATCACGGTGGCGGCGATGAGGTAGGTCGGCACGCCGAGGTCGGCCAGCCGCGTCA
Source organism: Betaproteobacteria bacterium (assembly GCA_037443665.1). GTDB lineage: Bacteria > Pseudomonadota > Gammaproteobacteria > Burkholderiales > Burkholderiaceae_C > Rubrivivax. The sequence goes on along the minus strand of JBBINW010000012.1, from coordinate 70,691 downwards.
CGGCGCCGACGGCGTCATTGGTGTGCAGGGTGCTGAAAACCAGGTGGCCAGTCAGCGCGGCCTGGATCGCCATCTCGGCGGTGGCCAGGTCGCGGATCTCGCCGACCATGATGATGTCCGGGTCCTGCCGCATCAGCGCGCGCAGGCCCTCGGCGAAGCCCATGTCCAGCGCCGCCTGCACCTGGGTCTGGTTGAAGGCAGGCTCGATCATTTCGATCGGGTCCTCGATCGTGCAGACGTTGACCTCCTCGCGCGCCAAGCTCTTCAGCGTCGCGTACAGCGTCGTCGTCTTGCCGCTGCCGGTGGGCCCGGTGACGAGGACGATGCCGTGCGGGCGCGCGATCAGCTGCTGCCATGCCGCCGACTCGTGGCTGCCGAAGCCCAGCGCGTCCAGCCCCTTGACCGTGGTCTCGGGGTCGAAGATGCGCATCACCATCTTCTCGCCGAACGCGGTGGGCAGGGTCGACAGGCGCATCTCGACTTCGCTGCCCGCCCCCTCGACGCCGTCGGGACGCTTGGTCTTGATGCGGCCGTCCAGCGGCCGGCGCTTCTCGACCACGTCCATGCGGCCGAGCAGCTTGATGCGCGCCGTCATCGCGCTCATCACCGCCAGCGGCACCTGGTAGACGGTGTGCAGGACGCCGTCGATGCGGAAGCGGATCGCGCCCATGTCGCGCCTGGGCTCGAGATGGATGTCGCTCGCTCGCTGGTCGAACGCGTACTGCCACAACCAGTCGACTACCTGCACCACGCCCTGGTCGTTGGCGTCCAGTGCCTTGTTCGTCCGGCCCAGCTCGACCAGCTGCTCGAAGCTGGCACTGGCGGCGATCTCGCCCGACTTCTGCGCCGCCCGCACGCTGCGCGCCAGGGCGTAGAACTCGGTCGTGTAGCGACGCAGGTCGTCGGGGTTGGCGACCACCAGCCGCACCGGGCGCCGGGTGTGGGCCTCGATCTCGGCCACCCAGTCGGTGTCGAAAGGCTCGGCAGTGGCGACGACCACCTCGGACGGCGTGACCGACACCGGCAGCGCGCGGCGCAGCTCGGCGTACTGCACGCTCATCACCTCGGCGACACGGCCGACATCGACGCGCAGCGGGTCGATGCGCAGGTACGGCAGCTGGCAGCGGCCCGCCAGCCATTCGGTCAGCGCCTCGGTGTCGAGCACAGTGCCGGCGCCGGTGCCGATGCCCTGGCGCACCAGCCCCGCGCCGCCCAGGCGCACCAGCGCGTGGAGGCTGGAGGGGCCGGCGCGAAACCGCGCCGCGACGCGCTCGGCGTCTGCGGCGCTGATCCAGCCGTCCTCGCGCAGCCAGGCCAGCAGCAGCGGCCATTCGAGCCGCGCCCTGGGCGGGGCGCCGGCGGCGAGCTTCGCCGGCGGCATCTGCGGGCCCGCCGTCTTGACCATCGCCGGTCGACTCACGTTGAAGCTTCTCCCTGGACGACATGCGGCCGCACCATGCGCAGCCACTTGCGCGCCGGCAGCCCGAGGGCCCCGAAACGCGCCTCGATCACCTCTGCGCGCGATTCGAGCACTTCGCGCCCCGGCACGGGCACCGCGCGCCCGGCGACGACCACGGTGTTTCCTTCGCGCGTGGGGCGCAGGCTCCAGACCTGGTCGGCGCCGAAAGCCGCCGCGACGCGGGCGATGCTGTCATGGAAGCTCGCGTGGCGGCCGAACAAATTGACGCTCATCACGCCCCCTTCTTCGAGCGCCGCCCGGCATGCGGCGTAGAAGGTCTCGCTGTCGAGCACCGGCGCTGCCGCCTCCTGGTCGTAGAGATCCACGTGCAGCAGGCGCACGCTGGCGGGCGGGGCCTGCGCCAGCCAGTCGGCGGCATCGCCGCGCACAACCACGGCCTCGCGCGGCAGGCGGAACCACAGGCCGTTGACGGCGACGACCTCGGGGTTGATCTCGACCACGGTGGTCGACATGCGCAGCGCCGTCGCAGTGAAGCGCGTGATTGCGCCCGCACCCAGTCCGAGTTGCACCGCGTGGCCTTGCCCCAGCGCCTCGGTCGGCAGCCACAGCAGGCTGGCCAGCATGCGCTGGACGTATTCGAGCTCGACCTTCTGCGGCTTGGCGATGCGCATCGCGCCCTGGATCCAGAGCGAACCCAGGTGCAGGTAGCGCACGCCGTCGTGCTCCGACAGCGTCACCGGGGGCAGCGCGATGCCGGCGCCTGCCATCACGCCACGCCCGCGCCGACCAGCACCGCCCGCCAGGCCTCCAGCTTGCGCTCGAACGACCAGCTCGCGTTGGCCGGGCTGGTCGAGGGCAGCCGGTGCACCGGCAGGCCGAGCGCGGCCGTGACGCGCATCGCACGCGCCGACTCGCCACCGTTGTGGGCGATCGCGGCCAGTCCCGGCGCACGCCGGCGCAAGCTGGCCAGATCGTTAGGCTCGGCGTCCTCGATCGCCTGGTCCAGGCTGCCTTCGCGCCGGCAGCCGGCATAGACGTCCCACAGGCCGACGCCGCGCCGGCGCAGCTCGGCGAGGCGATCGCGGTATGGCCAGGCGGCCAGGTCGATCTGCCAGATCGCACCCAGCAGCGGCCAGAAGTGGTTGCGCGGGTGGCCGTAGTACTGCTGCCGCGCCAGCGACGCCTCGCCCGGGAAGCTGCCCAGCACCACCAACCGGGTGTCGCGGGCGATCACCGGCGGCAGCCCGACCAGACGAACGCTCGCACTCGGCGACGAGGCGCCGGTCATCGCGAGTCTCCAGCCGTGGCGGCCAGCAGGGCGCGCAGCCGGGGCAGCGCGACACAGGCGTTGGCACTGGTGGTGGCGGCGGTCTGGTCTAGGCGCCAGCCGCGCAACGCCGCCAGCGTGGCGGCGATGCGCGGCAGCTCCGCCGGCTCGTTGCGCGCCACCGCGCCGGCCGCGCGCTCGGCGGCGGTGCGGTAGAGCCACTGCGGCGGGATGTCGGGGGCATCGGTCTCGAGCACCGGCGCCGTCGCCGGCAGTCCGGCGGCCAGGGCGCGGATCTGCAAGGCGCGCTCGAAGGTCATCGCGCCGCCGAATCCGAGCGCGAACCCGCGCTCGATGAAATGCCCGGCCTGGGCCGCGCTGCCGTTGAACGCGTGGGCGATGCCGCCCGCCACCGCCACCCGGCGCAACCCCTTGAGCAGGGCGTCGGCCGACCGCCGCACGTGCAGGATCACCGGCAGGCCGGCATCCCGCGCCAGCTTCAGCTGCGCGACGTAGAAGCGCTCCTGGCGGGCGCGGTTGGCATCGCCGTCGGGCACGAAGTGGTCGAGCCCGATCTCGCCCACCGCCACCAGGCGCGGGTCGGCCGTATGGGCGCGCAGCGCCTGGGCGAGGCGGTCGAGGTCGTCGTCGGCTGCGCCCTCGACGTACAGCGGATGGATGCCCAGTGCATAGGCCGCGCCATGGCGGTGGGCGAGCCGGCGCACGGCCTCGAAATTCGCCGCTTGCACCGCCGGCAGCACCATCATCGCCACCCCTGCGGCGCACGCGCGGCCGACCACGGCGTCGCGGTCGGCGTCGAACTCGGCGGCGTCGAGATGACAGTGCGAATCGATCCACATGGCGCGATGATGACCCAGACCGGCCGACCCCCCGCAACCTGCGCCGCGCCGCGCAACGTGATACCGTGCTTGCACCCAACCCCGCGCCCATGAAGAAGGCCCCGCTGTACAGCCGATCGCCGCGCCGCAGCCCGGCACCCGCTGCCGAGCCGCCCGCGGCGCCGGCGGCCGCGACGACCGAGCCACCACGCCCGCGCCCGGCGGTGGCGTTCGCCGGCCGGCACGGCGCGGCGCTGTGGTTGCTGACCGGCGCGGCGCTGGCGATCCTGGCATTGCTCGTGCTGTCTCGCGTCCCTTCACTATCGCATCCGATCACGCAGGGCGACATCGATGCCGCGGTGCGGGCGTCGCTCGAGGACGAGCCCCTGCCCTCGGACGCCGCCAAGGCCTACGACGCAATCCTGCCCTCGGTGGTGCGCGTGATCGGCCTGCTCGACGACAAGGACACCGGCGACGACAACGTCGAGCAGCGCGCGATGGAGCGCAGCCTGGGCAGTGGCGTCGTCATCATCGACAACGGCACCATCCTGACCAGCCTGCACGTGGTGGCTGGCGCGCGGCGCATCCGCGTGATCTTCTTCAACGGCCACGAAAGCGAGGCGACGATGGTCGGCGCCCAGCCCGAGAACGATCTCGCCGTGCTGCGAGCACACAGCCTGCCCGACGATCTCGAGGCAGCAACGATGCGCAGCACCTCGGACCTGCGCCCGGGCGACCACGTGATCGCCGTCGGCCACCCGTTCGGCATCGGACCCTCGGTGAGCTATGGGGTGATTTCGGGGCTGAAGCGCGAGTTCCGCTCCACCGAGGGTACGCAGACGCTGACCAATCTGATCCAGTTCGACGCCGCCGCCAACCCGGGCAACTCGGGCGGCCCGCTGGTGACCATGGACGGCCAAGTCGTGGGCGTCGTCACGGCAATCCTCAATCCGTCCGAGCAGCGCACCTTCATCGGCATCGCGTTCGCCGTGCCAATCGAGAACGCCGCGGCGGCCGCCGGCATGCCGCCGTTCTAGGCCACCCCCTTTCGCCGCGTCCACCGAGCCCGCGATGCCCCAGACCACCGAAACTACCGCCACCCTGATGGAGCGCATCCTCTACGAGGTCAAGCGCGTCGTCGTTGGCCAGGACCGCTTCCTCGAGCGCGTGCTCGTGGCCATGCTCGCGCAAGGCCACCTGCTGGTCGAAGGCGTGCCGGGGCTGGCCAAGACGCTCACCGTCAAGACCCTGGCGCGCACGGTCCGCGGCAGTTTCAAGCGCATCCAGTTCACGCCCGACCTCGTGCCGGCCGACCTCGTCGGCACCCGCATCTACAACCAGAAGAGCGGTGAGTTCGGCACCGCGCTCGGGCCCGTGTTCGCCAACCTGCTGCTGGCCGACGAGATCAACCGCGCGCCGGCCAAGGTGCAGAGCGCGCTGCTCGAGGTGATGCAGGAGCGCCAGGTGACGATCGCCGGCGAGACGCACAAGGTACCGGATCCGTTCGTGGTGATGGCGACGCAGAACCCGATCGAGACCGAGGGCACCTACCCGCTGCCGGAGGCGCAGGTGGATCGCTTCATGATGAAGGTGCTGGTGGACTACCCGAGCGAGGAGGAGGAGTTCGTGATCGCCGAGCGCGTCACCGGCGAGCCGGTGGCTGTGGCCGCGGTCGCCGACACCTTCCAGCTCGCGGCGCTTCAGCGCGACTGCCGTGCCGTGTATTGCGACCCGGCACTGATGCAGTACGCGGTGCGCCTGGTCAGCGCCACGCGGCGGCCCGAGCGCCACGGCCTGGCCGAGATCGCGCCCTACCTGACCTATGGCGCCAGCCCGCGCGCCACGATCGGCCTGATCGAAGGCGCCAAGGCGCTGGCGATGCTGCGCGGCCGCCGCTATGCGCTGCGCGAGGACATGGCCGACCTGGTGGCCGACGTGCTGCGCCACCGCCTCGTGCTCAGCTACGAGGCGCTGGCCGAGAACGTCGATGCCGATGCCCTGGTCAAACGCATCCTGGCCCGGGTGCCTGCCCCCGACAGGCCGCTGGCCCATGCCCCGGCCGGAGGCGCCGCGGCCCATGGCTGAACGGCCGGCCGCGCACGCCGACGCGCTGCTGCGGCGGCTGGAGTGGACGGTGATCCGCCGCCTCGACGGCCTGCTGCAGGGCGACTGGCGCACGCTGTGGCGCGGCGCCGGCGTCGACCTGGCCGACCTGCGCGAATACCAGCACCACGACGACGTGCGCCAGATCGACTGGAACGTCACCGCGCGGCTGCAGCAGCCCTACGTCCGCGAGTACCTCGAGGACCGTGACTTCAATGCCTGGTTCCTGCTCGACGTCTCGGGCAGCGTGGACTTCGGCTCCGCCGGCCAGACCAAGCTCGCCGTCTCGGCCGCCTTCGTGGCCACCCTGGCGCGGGTCATCACGCGCCATGGCAACCGCGTCGGCGCGCTGTTCTACGGCAATAGGGTCGAAGGCCTGCTGCAGCCGCGCGCCTCGCGCCGGCACGTGCTGGAGTTGCTGCAGCGCATGATCGCGCCGCGCCCACCAACGGCCGCGACGACGCTGCCTGGCGGCACCGACTTGGCCGAGCTGCTGCGCGCCGCCGACGCCGCGATGCATCGGCGCGCGCTCGTCCTCGTCGTCTCGGACTTCATCAGCCGGCCGGGCTGGGAACAGGCGCTGGCCCGGCTGGCGCGGCGTCATGACGTCGTCGCGGTCCGCCTGTGGGACGCGCTCGAGATGGCGCTGCCGGCGGACGCCGGGCTGGGGCTGGTCACGGTCGAGGACGCCGAGACCGGCGAGCAGCTCTTCGTCGACCTCGCGGACCCCGGCTTCCGCGAACGCTATGCCGGGATCGCGCAGGCCCGCGAGGCGGCGCTGCTGGCGAGCCTGGCGCGCTGCGGCACCGACGTGCTGGAACTGGCCACCGACGACGATGTGCTCGACGCCCTGATGCGCTTCGCCGACCTGCGCAAGCAGCGCGCCCGTCTGCCGCCCGGGCGGCGGTTTCCGGCCGCGTTCCGGCGCGCGGCCCCCGCCGCTGCGGCGGACACCGACGCCTCGAGGCATGCCACGCAATGAGCTTTGTCTGGCCTTCGATGCTCTGGCTGCTGGCGCTGCTGCCGCTGCTGGTTCTGGCCTACCTCTGGCTGCTCTCGCGGCGGCGCCGCCAGACGGTGCGCCTGGCGAGCATCGCGGTGGCGCGGCAGGCGGCCGGCAAGGGACCGGGCTGGCGCCGCCACCTGCCGCCGACGCTGATGGGGCTGGCGCTGGCGGTGCTGATCCTCGCGATGGCGAGGCCCACCGCCGTGCTGACGCTGCCGATGGCCGAGCGCACGATCATGCTCGCGATGGACGTCTCGGGCAGCATGCGCGCCGAGGACGTCAAGCCCAACCGCCTGGTGGCGGCGCAGCAGGCGGCCAAGGCCTTCGTCAACGGCCTGCCGCACGAGGTCCGGGTCGGCGTGGTCTCGTTCGCCGGCACGGCCGCGCTCGTGCAGGCGCCCACCACCAGCCACGACGACGTGATCCAGGCCATCGACCGCTTCCAACTCCAGCGCGGCACGGCCACCGGCAGCGGCATCATCCTGTCGCTGGCGACGCTGTTCCCCGATGACGACATCGAGATCGAGAACATCACCGGCCAGCGCCGCTTCCCCGACGACGACATCACGCGCCGCAAGCGGCGCGAGTTCAAGCCGGTCGCGCCGGGCTCGTACAACTCGGCAGCGATCATCATGCTCACCGACGGCCAGCGCACCACCGGGCCCGACCCGCTCGACGCGGCCAGGATGGCCGCCGACCGCGGCATCCGCGTCTACACGGTGGGCGTGGGCACGACCAAGGGCGAGATCATCAGCTTCGAAGGCTGGAGCATGCGCGTGCGGCTGGACGAGGAGACGTTGAAGAATGTCTCGCTGCTGACCCATGGCGAATACTTCTTCGCCGGCACCGCCGAGGACCTGAAGAAGGTCTACGAGTCGCTGAGTTCGCGCATGGTGGTCGAGCGCAAGGAGACCGAGATCACCGCCTTGTTCGCCGGGCTCGGGGCTTTGCTGGCGCTGCTGGCGGCGGGACTTTCGGTGTGGTGGTTCGGGCGCGCGATGTAGCGGCGCGGGCGGTGGGCTTCGGCGCCGCTGCCTGGATTGATGCCAACTTCGGGCCCGGCTGCCTGTTGACCCTGTCACTGGGCTTTCGAAGGCGGGCAGCAATGGCGCCGTGCGCCGAGGACGGCTTCTCGAGGCCTATCGAGACGGGCGGCGGATCACTCGGTCAGCAGCCGATACCCCACACCCGTCTCGGTGACGATGTGCTTGGGCTGGGCCGAGTCGTCTTCCAGCTTCTGCCGCAGGTTGCCCATGTAGACCCGCAGGTAATGCGTGCTTTCGGCGTGAGTCGGACCCCACACCTCGCGCAGGAGTTGACGGTGCGTCATCACCCGGCCGGCGTTGGCAACCAGCACGCCCAGAAGCCGGTACTCGATCGGCGTCAGATGAACTTCGACGCCGCGCTTCTTCACGATGCGAGCGGCCAGGTCCACCTCGACGTCGCCGAAACTGAACGTGGCATCTGCCTGCGTGTGCCGCACCCGAAGACGGCGCAGGCTGGCACGCGTGCGTGCCAGCAGCTCGTTCACGCCGAAGGGCTTGGTGATGTAGTCGTCGGCACCAGCGTCCAGCGCGGCGACCTTCTCGTCTTCGTGGGTGCGCGCCGACAGCACGATGATGGGCACGGCCGACCAGGTGCGCACCTCGCGGATGAAGTCGACGCCGTCACCGTCCGGCAGGCCGAGGTCCGCGATGATCAGGTCGGGTCGCCGCGTTCCCGCCTCGACGAGTCCCTGCTTGACCGTGCCGGCCTCGTGCACCTGCCAGCCTTCGGCTTCGAGCGACATGCGCACGAACTGGCGGATCTCGCGCTCGTCCTCGAGCACCAAGGCCACCGGGGTGGAGGCAGGCATCAGGCGCCCGCAGGGCCGACGATCGCCCTCGCATCGACCGCCGGATCGACGGCCGGCGGTGCACCCATCGGCAGGCTGAAGGTGAACGTGGCACCCTGGGGAAAGGTCGGTTCGACCCAGATGCGCCCGCGATGCGCCTCGACGATGGCGCGGCAGATCGCCAGGCCCAGGCCGACGCCCGGTGTGGACGACTCGGCGCTGCCCCGCGTGAACTTCTCGAAGATCGACTCCTCCTGCCCTTTCGGCACGCCCGGACCGTGGTCACGAACGCTGACCCGGACCTCGGCGCCGGCAGCTTGCACGAGGATCTCCACGGGGGTCAGCGGCGGGGTGTACTTGCCGATATTCTCGAGCAGGTTGGCCAGCACGCGCTCGACCAACACGGCATCGCACTCCACCAGCGGCACGTCGGGCTCGATGCGCACGCTCAACGCACGCTTGCCCAGCGCGCCATGGGCCGCCTTCAACGCGCCGCCGATGATCTCTTCCAGCGACTGCCATTCCAGCCTCAGGCGGATCGCGCCACTCTGGATGCGCGCCATGTCGAGCAGATTCGTGACCATGTCGGCCATGCGCAGCGACTTCTCGCTAAGGCTGGCGGCCATCTCTTGCTGCTGCGCGCTCAGCGGCGGTTGGCTTGCAGCCAGCAGCTCGGCAGTCCCGACCAGCGCGGCAAGCGGCGTACGCAAATCGTGCGACAGCGCCGCGAGCAGCGAGTTGCGGAGCCTTTCGGACTCCATTTGCACGATCGCCTGCTGCGCCACTTCGACGTAGTGGACGCGCTCCAGCGCCATCGCGGTCAGTGCCGCGAAGGTCTCCAGCTGCTGCCGCTGTTCCGGCACGAGCAGGTAACGCGGTTCTTCCGGCTGAACGGCCAGCACGCCGCGCGAGCGCATCGTGGCCTTCAGCGGCAGATAGAGCCACGAGCTTCCCGCCAGCGTGTCGGTGCCCAGCCCGGCGGCCTGGTTGTGATCCAGCGCCCACTGCGCCGTGCCCAGGTCCAGCCCGCCGGCGTCGATTTTCGGCGCCTGCAGGCGGTTCTCCAAGTCGAGCACGTATATCGCCACCTGGGCACGAAACTCCCGCGAGATCACGGCCTGCGCCACTTCGATGGCCTGCTCGTTGGTCAGCATGTTCGACAGGTCGCGGGCCGCCTCGAACAGCGCCTGCGACCTTGCCTCGCGGTGCCGCGCTATGCGGGCCTCGAAGCGCAGCCCGGCCGTGAGCTGGCCGGTGACCAGACCCACCACCAGCATGACCGCGAAGGTCAGCAGGTACTGCACATCGGACACCGCGAACGACAGCCTCGGCGGGACGCAGAAGAAGTCGAACGCGGCCACGTTCACGAAGGCCGCCAGCACCGCCGGCCCGCGCCCCAGCCAGGCCGCCACGCCGAATCCGGAGAGCAGGAACACCATCACGATGTTGGCCAGGGCGAAGCGCGGCACCAGCAGCTGCGAGAGCAAGGTCGTGCCGGCGCAGATCGCCAGCGCGAGCGCATAGCGGCGCCAGCCGGTACTCGATGCAGGCCAGGACGCGACCACGCGCGCGGTCCCGGCGGGCCCGCTTCGCGGCGGCTGGCCGACCTCGATGCGGTCGATGTCGGGCGCCAGCCGCGCAACGGCCTGACCCAGTGTCGCCCGCGGCCACCAGCGCCGGCGCACGGCCTGGCCGAGCACGAGCTTGGACAGGTTGTTCTGCCGCGCATGGTCCACCAGCGCCTTGGCGATGCTCTGCGCCGAGACCACCGTCGTGCGCGCGCCGAGCTCCTGAGCCAGCTTGACGACCTGGAGGATGCCTTCGCGCGTGGGGCCGGCAAGCCGCTGCAGCGCCGGCGTCTCTACGTATACGGCATGCCAAACCACCGCGAGTTGCCGTGCCAGCTGCGCCGCGCTGCGCACCACGTTCTCGGCCCCGGCCTGCGGGCCGACGCAGCACAGCAATCCGCCCTCGGTCTTCCACACCGGCCCGACCCGGCGCTCGATGCGGTAGGCCTGGACGTCGTCTTCCACCCGGTCCGCCGTGCGCCGCAGGGCCAGCTCGCGCAGGGCCATCAGGTTGCCCTTGCGGAAGAAGTTCTCCGCGGCGCGCTTGGCCTGCGCCGGCATGTAGACCTTGCCGGCGGCCAGCCGTTCGATCAACTCGTCGGCGGTGGTGTCGACGAGCACGACCTCGTCGGCGCGGTCGAAGAAGGTGTCGGGCAGCGTCTCGTGGACGACGATGCCGGTGATGCCACCGACGACGTCGTTCAGGCTCTCCAGGTGCTGCACGTTGAGCGTGCTGTAGACGTCGATGCCCGCGGCCAGCAACTCGTCGACGTCCTGCCAGCGCTTGGCGTGGCGAGAACCGGCGACGTTCGAGTGCGCCAGCTCGTCGACCAGGATCAGGCCGGGCTTGCGTGCCAGCGCACCGTCGAGGTCGAACTCCGTCAGCACCTTGCCGCGGTAGGCGATCTGCGCCGGCGGCAGCAGCGGCAGGCCCTCGAGCAGGGCCGCGGTCTCGCCGCGGCCATGGGTCTCGACGACGCCGGCCACGACGTCGACCCCCTCGGCCACCAGCTTGCGCGCCGCCAGAAGCATGGCGTAGGTCTTCCCGACACCGGCCGATGAGCCGAAGTAGATGCGCAGCTTGCCGCGGCGCTCGCGATGTTCGTCTTCGCGGATCTGCGCGAGCAACGCGTCGGGGTCGGGGCGTTGGTCGTCAGCCATGGGCGACGGCCATTGTCACAGCCACTGCGCCTTGCGGAAGCGCCACCAGACGAAGCTGCAAGTGCCGACGATGAGGGCCAGCGCCGCCGGGTAACCCCACCTGAGCTTGAGCTCGGGCATGACTTCGAAGTTCATGCCCCAGATGCCGGCGAACGCCGTCGCCACGGCGAAGATCGCCGCCCAGGCCGCCAGCCGTTTGATGACGTCGCTCTGCTCGATCGTGGCCGTAGACAGGTTGACCGTGATCGCGGTGGTGATGGTCTCCCGGAGGGAGTCGATGGCGGCGTCGATGCGCGCCAGGTGGTCGCTGACGTCGCGGAAGTCGGCCTGGGTCTTCTCGCAGACGGTGGGCACCCGGCCGCCATGCAGCTTGCCGGCGAACTGCAGCAGCGGCGAGACCGCGTGCTTCAGGACGACGACCTTGCGCTTCAGCTCGTACAGGCGCTGGACATTCACCCGGGTGGCGCCGCGGATGAAGATGCGCTCCTCGATGCTTTCGAGTTCGGTCTGGAGCACCTCCAGGACCGGGAAATTGCGGTCGACCACGGAATCCGTCAGGGCCTACAGCACGTAGCCCGAACCCTGCTTCAGCAGATGCGGTTCGCGCTCGCAACGCTCGCGCACGCCCAGGAAGTGCTGCTTGCTTGCGGTGCGCACCGACAGGATGTAGTTCGGCCCGGCAAACACCGCGACCTCACTGACGCTGAGTTCGCCGTCGACGAACTCGACAAGCTGCATCACGACGAACAGCGCCTCGCCGTACTCGTCGACCTTGGGGCGCTGGTGGCCGTGGCCGGCGTCCTCGACCGCCAGCGGATGCAGATCGAACTCGAGCCGCATCGCATCGAGTTCCTGCGCCGAGGGATCGCGCAGGGCCACCCAGACGAAGCAATTCGGTTTGTCAAGGTAGTCGCTGATCTCCTCGATCGGCGGATCGACGAGCCGTGTTCCCTCTTGATACGCAACGCAATTGATCAGCATGGGGCCTCGCGCTGGTGCGATTCACGTCGTCATAGGCTCTCAGGCCCCTCGAACGGCCCGCGTCCCGAGGTCACCGCCTGCCGGCGCGCCTGGGCCCAGCGCCGGGTGCCCGCTTGCGCTCGCTCCAGCCCAGCAGCAGCCAGGCCGGCCCCAGTGGCAGCGCGATGACCGACAGGGTCATCGGCACGCTCCCGAAGTCCGACATCTTGCGCGCTGGACAGCCATCCTACGCGAACGGGGCGGCCTGACCGGATTCAGCTGCGGGCAGCGTCGAGCGCAAGGTTGAGCTGCAGCACGTTGACCCGCGGCTCACCGAGGAAGCCGAAGAGCCGGCCCTCGGTGTGCTGCTCGATCAACTGCTGCACCCGAGGCAGCGGCAGTTTGCGGGCCTGCGCGACGCGTGCGGACTGGTACAACGCTGCGGCCACGCTGATGTGCGGATCCAGGCCACTGGTCGACGCGGTGACGAGATCCACCGGCACCGGCGCGGCATTTCCCGGGTCCGCGGCGCGCAGGGCCTCGATGCGGCCCTTGACGGCGTCGGTCAGCGCCGGGTTCAGCGGGCCCAGGTTCGAGCCGCCCGAGTTGCCGGCGTTGTAGGGCTGCGGGCTGGTCGCCGAAGGCCGGCTCCAGAAGTGCCCGGGGTCGCCGAAGCTCTGCCCGATCAGCGCCGAGCCGACCGGCTTGCCGTCGCGCAGGACCAGGCTGCCCGCGGCCTGCCAGGGGAACGCCGCCTGGCCGATGCCAGTGACGACGAGCGGGTAGGCGACGCCGGTCAACGCGGTCAGCACCGCGAAGATGACCAGGGCCGGACGAACGGTGGAAGTCATGGCGATTCCCTCTAGACGAGATGCGCGGCGGTCAGCAGCAGGTCAATTGCCTTGATGCCGACGAACGGAACGATCAGGCCGCCGACGCCGTAGACGAGCACGTTGCGGCGCAGCAGCGCGGCCGCCCCGATAGCGCGGTACCTGACGCCCTTGAGCGCGAGCGGGATCAGGAAGACGATGATGATCGCGTTGAAGATCACGGCCGAGAGGATCGCCGAAGACGGGCTCGCCAGCCTCATCACGTTCAAGGCCGAGAGCTGCGGGTAGGTGGTGACGAACATCGCCGGGATGATCGCGAAGTACTTCGAGACGTCGTTGGCGATCGAGAACGTGGTCAGCGAGCCGCGCGTCATCAGCAGCTGCTTGCCGGTCTCGACGATCTCCAGCAGCTTGGTCGGGTTGCTGTCGAGGTCGACCATGTTGCCGGCCTCCTTGGCCGCCTGAGTGCCGGTGTTCATCGCCACCGCGACGTCGGCCTGGGCCAGCGCCGGGGCGTCATTGGTGCCGTCGCCGGTCATCGCCACCAGCCGGCCGTCGGCCTGGTAGTCGCGGATCATCTTCAGCTTGGCCTCGGGCGTGGCCTCGGCCAGGAAGTCGTCGACGCCGGCCTCGGCCGCGATGGCCGCCGCGGTGAGGCGGTTGTCGCCGGTGATCATGACCGTCTTGATGCCCATCCGGCGGAGTTCGGCGAAGCGCTCCTTGATCCCGCCCTTGACGATGTCCTTGAGCTCCACCACGCCCAGCGCGCGGGCGCCATCGGCGACGACCAGCGGTGTGCTGCCGTTGCGCGCGACGTCGTCGGCGGCGTTCTGTACGTCGGCAGGAAAGCTGCCGCCCAGCGACTCGACGAACTTGCGGATCGCGTCGGCGGCACCCTTGCGCAGGCTGCGCACGTTGCCGCCGTCGGCCTCGATGTCGACGCCGCTCATCCGCGTCTGCGCCGTGAACGGCACGAAGGTCGTCTTGTGGCTGGACAGGTCGCGCTCGCGCAGGTTGAACTTCTGCTTGGCCAGCACCGTGATGCTGCGGCCCTCGGGCGTCTCGTCGGCCATCGACGCGAACTGTGCCGCGTCGGCCAGCGCCTGTTCGGCCACGCCGCGCGCCGGGATGAAGGCCGCGGCCTGCCGGTTGCCCAGCGTGATCGTGCCGGTCTTGTCGAGCAGCAGCACGTCAACGTCGCCGGCGGCCTCGACCGCGCGGCCCGAGGTGGCGATGACGTTCGCGCCCATCATCCGGCTCATGCCCGCCACACCGATCGCCGACAGCAGCGCACCGATGGTGGTGGGAATCAGGCAGACCAGGAGTGCGATCAGCGCCGTGATCGTCACCGGCGTGCCCAGTTTGGCGGCCTCGACGCTGAAGATCGAGTAGGGCAGCAGGGTCACGGTCACGACGAGGAAGACGATCGTCAGCGCCACCAGCAGGATCGTCAGCGCGATCTCGTTGGGCGTCTTCTGGCGCTTGGCCCCTTCGACCATCGCGATCATGCGGTCGAGGAACGACTCGCCGGGATTGACGTTGATCCTCACCACCAGCCAGTCGGACAGCACACGTGTGCCGCCGGTGACCGAGGCAAAGTCGCCGCCGGACTCGCGGATCACCGGCGCCGACTCGCCAGTGATCGCGCTCTCGTCGACCGAGGCCACGCCTTCGATCACTTCACCGTCGAGCGGGATCAAGTCGCCGGCCTCGACCAGCACGACGTGGCCCTTGTGCAGCGAGTTCGCGTTCTGCGGCAACCAGGGCGCGCCATGCTTGGGCTGCTGGAGCACCTTGGCCATCACCGCGCGCTTCATGCCGCGCAGCGCCGACGCCTGCGCCTTGCTGCGGCCTTCGGCCAGGGCTTCGGCGAAGTTGGCGAACAGCACCGTGAACCACAGCCACAGCGCGATGGCCAGGATGAACCCGGCCGGCGCCTCGCCCTTGCCGACCAGCGCCTGCAGCCACAGGATGGTGGTGATGAGGCTGCCGACGTAGACGACGAACATCACCGGGTTGCGCCACTGCACGCGCGGATCGAGCTTGGCGAACGACGAGACGACCGCCGGCTTCACGAGCGCCGGGTCGAACAGGGAAAAGGTCTTTGCCGTTGTCATGAGAGTGTCCTGTCCCGGCTCACTTCGGAGCCCACAGCATGTAGTGCTCGACGACCGGCCCCAGGGCCAGCGCCGGGACGTAGTTCAGCAAGCCGACCAGCAGCACGGTGCCGATCAGCAGCGAGACGAACAGCGGACCGTGCGTGGGCAGCGTGCCCGCGGTGACCGCGATGCGCTTCTTCGCCGCCAGCGAGCCGGCCATCGCCAGCACCGGCACGATCACGCCGAAGCGGCCGAACCACATCACGATCGCGAGCAGCGTGTTGTAGAAGGGCGTGTTCGCCGACAGGCCGGCGAAGGCGCTGCCGTTGTTGTTGCCCGCCGAGGTGAAGGCGTAGAGGATCTCGGTGAAGCCATGCGCGCCCGGGTTCGCGATGCCGGCCTTGCCGGCGGCGGCCAGCACCGCCACCGCGGCGCCGGCGAGCACCAGGATCGGCGTGACCAGGATCGCGATCGAGGTCATCTTCATCTCGTAGGACTCGATCTTCTTGCCCAGGTATTCGGGCGTGCGGCCGATCATCAGGCCGGCGATGAAGACGGCCAGGATCGCGAACACCAGCATGCCGTACAGACCCGATCCGACGCCGCCGAAGACGACCTCGCCGAGCTGCATCATCGCCAAGGGCACCATGCCGCCCAGCGGCATGAACGAGTCGTGCCAGCCGTTGATCGCGCCGCACGACGCCGCGGTGGTGATGGTGGCGAACAGGCCCGACGCGGCGATGCCGAAACGCGCCTCCTTGCCTTCCATGTTGCCGCCGGGCTGGGTGGCGCTGGCGACCTGGTCGGCGCCGAGCGCGCCGAGCAGCGGGTTGCCCGCCTGTTCCTGCGCGGTGACGACGATCACGCCGACGAGGAACATCGCGGTCATCGCCGCCAGCACCGCCCAGCCCTGGCGCATGTCGCCGACCATGCGGCCGAACATGAAGACCAGCGCCGCCGGGATCAGGAAGATCGACAGCATCTGGACGAAGTTCGTCAGCGGCGTCGGGTTCTCGTAGGGATGCGCCGAGTTGGCGTTGAAGAAGCCGCCGCCGTTGGTGCCCAGCATCTTGATCGCTTCCTGCGATGCCACCGGGCCCATCGCCAAGGTCTGCTTGTCGGTCTTCAGGTCTTCCATCACCGGGTTGCCCTTGGCGTCCTTCAGCGGCTGGCCATCCGGGCCGTTCTTCGGCTGCTGGTAGGCGGTGACTTCCAGCGTCGTCACGTCCTGGTACGGAGCGAAGTTCTGGATCACGCCCTGGCTGACCAGGAACACGGCGAACACCAGCGACACCGGCAGCAGCACGTAGGCCGTGATGCGCGTGAGGTCGACCCAGAAGTTGCCGATCGACGCCGCCGACCGCGCCGCGAAGCCGCGCACCAGCGCGATCACGACGACGATGCCGGTGGCTGCGGAGAAGAAGTTCTGCACCGCCAGCGCCAGCATCTGGGTCAGGTAGCTCATCGTCGTCTCGCCGACGTAGCCCTGCCAGTTGGTGTTGGTGACGAAGCTGATCGCGGTGTCGAAGGCCGAGTCGGGGCTGATCGCGGGCAGCGCCTGCGGGTTCAGCGGCAGCAGGCCCTGCGCGCGCTGCAGCAGATAGACCACGAGCACGCCCAAGGCGTTGAACACGACGACGGCGATGGCGTACCGGCGCCAGCCCATGCCGGCTTCGGGGTCCACGCCGGCCACGCGGTACAAGGCCCGTTCGGCCTTCACGAACGGCGTCATCCAGCGCGGGAAGCGCCCTTCGGCGACGGCCACCAGCCAGCGTCCGAGCGGCCAGGCCAGCACCAGCAACACGCCGAGATAGACCAAGAGGAGGATCCAGGCCTGGGCGTTCATCAGAGTTCCTCCGCCTTCAGCAAGGCGACGACCAGGTACACGAGCAGGAACAGCGAGGCCGCGCCCGCGAGCCAATACAGCCAGGTCATTTGTGCCCTCCCAACTTGTCGCAGCCGATCACCATGCCCAGCAGCGCCACGAACATGAGCGCGGCGGCGACCAGAAAGACGACGTCCATGTTTTCTCCACTTGTTTCGTACCGGTCGTGAAGCTTAGGAGCGTGGGCATCAAGACGGTGTAGAGAATCGAACGATCCGCATCAAGAACTCATCAAGTCGGCGACAGGCCGCAGGACGGGCCGTCGGTGGCCGCGTCCAGGGGACGAGCCTTCGGTGTGGTCCCGCCTGCACGGCTGGGCCGAGACCCGCCGGAGCCGCGCGCAGGGTCGGGCTCAGGCAGGGTCGGTGTCGGGGCGGCGCCAGTCGAGCGAAAGGTCGAGCAGGGCCTGCGAAACCCCGCGTCGAATGACGCCGTGCCCCGCCTCGACACCGGCCTCGATGTCCGCGAGCCGCTCGGCTTCGGCCGCGCCACGCTTGCCGATCTCCGCCCATGCCGCCGCGCGGGCCGTTCCGATCAACCGTCCCTGGGTGCCGTTGGCACGCAGCGTGACCTTGGCGTACGCAGTCAACGCGCTGCGCAGGCGGCGGCGCAATCGTCCGGCCAACGCCGACGCGAACTCGACATCGACGCTGCCACCAGCATCCTGCAACGCCAGAGCCCCGATCCGCAAGCAGATGACCAAATGAGCAAGCCGCCACAGATCCTGCCGCGCGGCGGCAAGGCCATCCAGTGATCCCGGCGCCCTGGCCATGATGCGTCTGAGCCGGTCCTGGTCCCCGATGGCACGCGTCATGCGCCGCTCCGCCGCCACGCGACACGCGGCCAGAAGGGCATCGTCGACCCGGCCCTGCCTGGTTCTGGCCAGGGTATCGATGTAGACGAGCGTGCCGCGCCTGATCTCGCGGCGCAGGCGATGGCGCAGCTTGGGTTGCATGGCCGAGTCGCTCTCGAAGGCCTCGGACGTCAGGGCATGGACCGTCGATACCAGCATCGCGATGTCGACCACCGCAGTCTTCAGCAAGTCCATGCCTCGATCTCCGTTCAGCGGACGCAGTGAGACTGCCTGGCGCGACGCAGCCCGCCCGCGCAAGTATCCGGCGCCGGCGTGAAAATGGCGAGACTCGACTCCCATGCTTGATCCCGGCCTGGGCATCGAGTGCCTGGGCCGGTCGGCAAAAGACGCGCAACGATGCGCTGCATCAAGAATTACGCATCGACCAACGAAAGTGTCATACGGTTGTCATCCGGCGGTCGAAGACTGAATTTCGAACGCCTTGAAACGGAGCCATGGAAAAGACGCAAGCAGTCGCCTCGCTGGGCCAGCACAGACTCATGCTGCCGGCCTGGGTCAAGGCGGCGCTGTCCGCCAACGACCGCCTCAAGGTCTATCTCAGCGTGCTGCAGGCGGCTTCGTTGCATGCCTCGCATCCGCACCGCGGCGTGCCCGATCTGGCCCGGGAGATCGCCGCCGCCGGGCCGAACACGGCCTGGCTGCACGACGTCGTGTCGGCCTCGCGTCGCGTCGACGAAGACCTGCTGATCCCCGACCTGCCCCGAATGGTCAAGTGCATAGCGGACGACTTGGCGACGATGGCCCGCCCGGTGCTCGAGACGGCGCCGGCAGGCGCGCCGCCGCATCCGCGGGTCGCGCACTGGCTCGAATGGCTGCGCGCGCTGCCTGCCGACAGGCTCGGCGACCGGCAGGTCGAGGAGCTGACGCATGGCCGTCGCGGCGAGACCGACAGCCTGCACCTGCTCGTGATGGACCTGCACAAGCAGATCAACAAGCTTTCGGCCGAGCTCGCCAGCGAAGTGATAGACGGCGCCAACGCCTGGGATCTCGGACCCGGCGACCGGCCGCGCGTGGCCGCCTTCATGCGCGGCCTGAATCGCACCGCGGGGCTCAAGTTCGACCACCCCGGCCTCGACACCGCGGCCACGCGGGACGGCGACCGCCTGCTGCTGCAGAACGACATCGGCACCAACGACGCCCATGTGCTGGTGCTGCAGGTAAGCGATCGCGCGATCACGCTGACCTATTCCGACCTCCATCGGATCCGGCTCGAGTTCTTCCAGCGGCTGCTCGAGCCCTTAGGGGCGCGATGGTCGACACCGGAGTCGCGCAGCCACGCCGAGTTGAACCAGGGCGCCGCGTATTCGGTGGCGACGGCCCGCTTCGACTGCGCCGACGATGCGGCCATCGAGGCCGCACTCGAAGGCATCGCCTCGCGCATCGTCTTCCTGATCGACTGGAACCGCGCCCGCAAGCGACTGCAGGCCTTCGTCGAGAAGGAACAGGCGATCGCCGTGCTGGACGAGGCGGCCCGGCTCGAGATCGGGCATCGCGCGTGGCTGCAGGCGGGTGGCGAGCGCCTGGTCTTCGACGCCATGCAGGCCGCTGGCGAAGGCGCCTTCCGCATCGGCGACCGGCTCGAAGAGGTGATTGGCACGACCGACGCGCACGCGTTCCTGGTCGCGGTGATGCAGCTGGCCAGCGACGCCCTGCGGCGCGGCCAGCCGGCGGCCTTGGTGGCCGACGAGACGCGCATGCTGCTGGCCCAGCACGTGCGCCAGCGCACGAGCGAGTTCGACCTGCTCGCCGAACACGCCGCGTTCTGTCAGACCCTGGCGCAGGCGGTCAGCGACGGGCTGGCCCACGGCGTCGAGGGCTCGGGCAAGGCCGCCGGCGACCTGGCGGCGCGCGCGAAGGCCTGGGAGCGCAAGGCCGACCATCTCGTGATGCAGGCGCGCGACAAGGCCGAGCAGCAGCCGCGCTGGCGACCGGTGGCGCATCTGGTCGAGCGCTCCGACGACGTGGCCGACGCGCTGGAAGAGGCGGCGTTCCTGATCAGCCTGATCGCGGACCACCACGTCAAAGGCTGGAACAGCGACGTCCGCAGGGTGCTTGCACGGCTGGCGAGCACGGTGCTGCAGGCGACGCAGGACCAGGTCAAGGCGCTGGCCATCGCTCGCACGCTGGGCCGCAACAGCGAGGCCGTCGACAACGACGCCTTTCTCGGCGCGACCTGGCGCGTGCTGCAGGCCGAGCGGCA
Source organism: Betaproteobacteria bacterium (assembly GCA_037443665.1). Taxonomy (GTDB): domain Bacteria; phylum Pseudomonadota; class Gammaproteobacteria; order Burkholderiales; family Burkholderiaceae_C; genus Rubrivivax. The sequence goes on along the minus strand of JBBINW010000012.1, from coordinate 50,645 downwards.
GTGCGACGTCTTCGTGCGCGACGCGCGCCGGGTGATCCTGGCGGCGATGCAGGACGCACCCTCGCTGATGCTGGCCAACGACCTGGCCGCCACGCTGGAGCGGGCCTCGGACCACCTCCTCGCCGCCGCCTACGGGTTGCGCGAGCTGGCGTTCGACAAGGCGGGGGTGCGAGGATGAGCCTGCATCGGCACCACGACGGCCAGGCCGCGCGTCCGACCGGCACCGGCCCGCGCCAGGCGCTCGAGATGCCGTTCCCGCGCGCCGACGATCCCCGCCGGCACGCACCGCCGACCGTGCACCATCGCGAGCCGGCGCCGCCCGGCGAAGCGGTGACGGGCGTCCTGCCTCCCGAGGTCTTCCTGATCGGTTGCCCCGGTGCTCCGGCGGCCGGCGGCGGCGAACCCTCGGCGCAGACGATGGGCTTCAAGGCCTGGAACCTGCTGCGCATGGCCGAGTTGTCGCTGCCGGTGCCGCCGGCGTTCGTGATCGGCACGCGGTACTGCCTGGACCCGGCGGCGCGCCGGGCGATGGCCGACGGGTCGCCCTGGTCGGCGGGCCTGCACGCGCTGGAGCGTGCCACCGGGCTGAAGCTGGGCGACGCCCGCCGCCCCTTGCTGCTGTCGGTGCGCTCCGGAGCACCGGTCTCGATGCCCGGCATGATGGAAACGCTGCTGAACATCGGCCTTTGCGATGCGACGGTCGACGGCCTGCTGCGCCAGACGGGCAATCCGCGCCTGGTCTGGGACGCCTACCGGCGCCTCGTGGCCACCTACGGCGAAGTCGTCGCGGGCCTGCCGGCGCAGCACTTCGAGGACGCCGCAGCGGCGCTCGTCGGCGCAGGCGACGAGCGCGCGCTCGACTTCGCCGAACTGCGCACGCTGACGCGCAGATTCCTGGCCGTCTATGCCCAGAACGCCGGGCGGCCGTTTCCGCAGCGGCCGGCCGAGCAGCTCGCCGGGGCGATCGAGGCGGTGTTCGCGTCCTGGCAGTCGCCCAAGGCCCGGGCCTACCGGCGCCTGAACGAGATCCCCGATGACATCGGCACCGCGGTGACCGTGCAATCCATGGTGTTCGGCAACGCAGGCGGACGCTCCGGTGCCGGCGTCGGCTTCACGCGCGACCCGGCCAGCGGCGCACCGGCGCCATGGGTCGACTTCCTCTTCGACGCGCAGGGCGAGGACGTGGTCTCGGGGCGGCGCAGCGCGAACGGCCACGAGGAGCTGGCGGCCGTGCTGCCGGCGGTCTGGGAGGCGCTCGCCGACGCCGCCCAGCGGCTGGAGCACGCCTTCGGCGACATGCAGGACTTCGAGTTCACGGTCCAGGACGGCCGGCTCTTCATGCTCCAGACGCGGTCGGGCAAGCGCACGCCGCAGGCGGCCGCGCGCATCGCGCTGGACCTGCTCGACGAAGGCCTGATCGGGCCCCACCTGGCGCGGGAGCGCACCGCCACGCTCGATCGCCAGGCGCTGGCGCGAACGCGGATCGTGGCCCGGGACGGCGCCGCACCGCTGGGGCGCGCGGCGTCGGCGAGCAGCGGTGTCGCCGTCGGCGAGATCGCGCTCGACGAAGCTCGCGCAGCGGCCCGGCACGCGGCCGGTGCGGCGGTGGTCCTGGTGCGTCGGGACGCCGAGACGAGCGACATCGGCGCGCTCGAATCGGCCGTGGGCCTGCTGACCCAGCGCGGCGCGCGAACCTCGCACGCGGCGGTGGTGGCACGCCAGCTGGGCAAAGTCTGCCTGGTGGGTTGCACCGAGCTGGCGATCAACGACGCGGCACGGACGATCGCGGTCGCCGGGCAGTCGCTGCGCGAAGGCGAGCTGCTCACGCTCGACGGCAACGAAGGGGTCTTCTACGCCGGCGCCGCGGAAGTCCGGATCGAGTACCCGGAGGAACTCCTGGCGCGCCTGGAGGTGCTCAGGCAGCAACGGCCCCGGGCCGAGCGGGTGACCGAGGGCGTCGGTCGCCGGCCCGCGGCTTGAAGCGGCCGGCGCGGGTCTTCGGGTCGTCGCACGAGGGCCGCACTCCCGACTTCGGGCCGGAAGCCCTCCGGCAGGTCGATTTCCCGGCCGCCGCCGCCCGAGCACGTCAGCCCTCGCAAGCCTCTACCACCATCTGCACCCGCTGGCGCCCGTTCCACTCGTCCAGGCTCAGCCGGTACGCCAGCCGCGCCTGCGCCGGCAGTGGCTCGGCGTGCCCGAACCAGATCGCGTCGCGCTCCTGGCCGGCATGGCGCAGCCGCAGCTTCATGTGCTTCTCGCCCACCAGGCGCTGCTGCAGGACCTGCACCTCGTCGCAGAAGAGCGGCGCCTCGAAGCCGGGACCCCAGACCTGCGCGTCGAGCAGGGCCACGGTCTGGGCATTGAACCACTCCAGCGCCAGCGGACCGTCGGTGCGCAGCGCGCGCTGCAGCGTGGCCACGTCGAGCCACTCGCTGGCAACATCGCGCAGCGCCCTGCCGAAGCGCTCGATGTCGGCGTCGCCCAGCGTGCAGCCCGCGGCCATCGCGTGGCCGCCGAAGCGCAGCAACAGCCCCGGGTGGCGCTTGGCGATGAGGTCCAGCGCGTCGCGCAGGTGGAAGCCGGCGATCGAGCGGCCCGAGCCCTTCAGCTGCCCGTCGGCGCCGCGCGCGAAGACGAAGGTCGGGCGGTGCAGCCGGTCCTTGACACGACCGGCGACGATGCCGACCACGCCTTCGTGGAAGCTCTCGTCGAACAGCGCCAGCGCCGGCGGCGCGGCGTCGGCTTCGGGTGCAAGCCGCTCCAGCGTACGCTCGGCCAGCTCGCGCATGCCGGCTTCCACTTCGCGCCGCTCGCGGTTGATGGCGTCGAGCCGAAGCGCCAGTTCGTCGGCGCGCGCCGGGTCGTCGGTGAGCAGGCATTCGATGCCCAGCGTCATGTCAGCCAGCCGCCCGGCGGCGTTGATGCGTGGCCCGAGCGCGAAGCCGAAGTCGAAACCCGCGGCGCGCGCCGGGTCGCGCCCAGCGGCGCGGAACAGCGCCGCGACGCCCGGCTGCATGCGGCCGCTGCGGATGCGCTTCAGGCCCTGCCCAACCAGCCGCCGGTTGTTGGCGTCGAGCCGGACCACGTCGGCCACCGTGCCCAGCGCCACGAGGTCGAGCAGGCTGTCCAGCCGCGGCTGCTCCCCAGCGCCGAACGCGCCACGCGCGCGCAGCTCGGCGCGCGTGGCCAGCAGCACGTAGAACATCACGCCGACGCCGGCCAGCGCCTTGCTAGCGAAGTCGCAACCGGGCTGGTTCGGGTTGACGATGACGTCGGCTTCGGGCAGCACCACCGCGCCGTCGTCGCCGACCGCCGGCATGTGGTGGTCGGTGACCAGCACCTGCATGCCCGCCGCACGCGCATGCGCCACGCCGGCGAGGCTGGCGATGCCGTTGTCCACCGTCACCAAGAGCTCGGGCGGGCCGGATCGCGACGACGCGACGGCGAGATCGACGATCGCCGGCGTCAGCCCGTAGCCGTGGACCGCGCGGTCGGGCACGACATAGCCGAGCCGGGTGCGGTCGGCACCGAGCAGCGCCAGGCCGCGCAGCGCGACGGCGCAGGCGGTGGCGCCATCGCAGTCGTAGTCGGCGACGATGCAGATGCGCCAGCCTTGCCTGATCGCGTCGGCCAGCAGGCGGCCGGCAGCGGCGTTGCCCGCCAGCATGTCGGGCGGCAGCAGCCGGGCCAGGCTGTCGTCGAGCTCGTCGGCGCTGCGCACGCCGCGCGCGGCCAGCAACCGGGCCAGCAGCGGGTGCACGCCCGCCTGCTCGAGCGCGAAGCTCACGCGCGGCGGCACGGTGCGCAGCTGCAGCGTGGGCGTCGTCACAGCGACCCCAGCACGGCCGCGGCCCGCGGCGGCGACCAGCGCGCGCGCAGGCGCTCCAGCAGGCCACCGGCGGCGGGTTCGAAGCAAGCCCACGAGCGCTCGCCGCACAGCGTCAGGCGCACCGGTTCGCCACGCCGTGCGGCAGCGACGAGCGCGGCCAGCGGTCCTTCGTCGAGCGTCTGCCATGCCCGCGCCCAGGCCGCCCAGTCGCCCGCCAGCGCCGGGCTGCGCAGACGGTCGTCGATCTCGGGCGCCGCGCCGGTCGCCGCCTGCGCCGCGCCGCAATGACTGAGCCAGAACGAGTTGACGGGCAGCAGACCCTGCGCCTCGCGGCGTTCGTTGAGTGGATGGCTGTGCAGCAGCATCTGGACCTCGCTCTGCAGCCGCCGGATCGACCGCGCCGCCGGCTCGCTGCCCAGCCAGGCATCGACGTTGCGACCGATCACGCGGTCCAGCGACGCGGTCGGCAGCGCGGCCAGGCTCTCGTGGGCGACGTACCAGCGCAGCGGCGTGCCGTACTGCAGCACGAAGCCCGCGCTGGCGAACAGGTCGCGCACGGCTTCGAAGAACGCGCACGAGGTCGCGTCGTCCAGCATCAGCAAGGCCGGGTCGATCAGGCTGACCTGGTCGGTGCCGAGGTGCCAGTGCGCCGGCGTCAGCAGGCCCCAGGCGAGGTCGCCGACGGCGATGCCATCCGCGGCGGCCAGTCGCGCGGCGAAGGGCAGTCGTCCGGCCGCTCCGCGCAGCCCCAGGGCCAGGGCCAGCGCGCGCTCGTGCGGCGGTGACAGACTCCACTCGTCGCCCTCGTCGCGCCCGGTTTCGGCCAGGCGGGCCAGCAGGTCCTGCAGGTTCGGCAGCGCCAGCCCCGCCGCCGCCTCGCGGCCCGCTTCGGGCAGCGGTGCGGCGAAGGGGATCAGCAACTGCATCGCCACATTATCCCGGCGGCCGGCGACTATTGGCAGGCGGCCGGGGCTGCGATGATCGCCCCACCACGATCGCGTCACCGCCGTCGCGCCGCGACGGGCAGCCCACCGCCGATGGCCAACGTTTGCGGCGAACGTCCGAACCGGCCCCTAACGAAAGCGAACCATGCGCCTGCTTCCAGCCTCGGCATCCGCCACGGTCGTCATCGCGGCCGCGACCGCAATGGCGATCGCCGCGTTCGACGCGGCAGCGGCCGATCGCGCGGTCCGCGCCATTGGCGACCAGCGTCTGCCGGTGCCGACGTCCGCGGGCGAGGCTGCCCTGCCCTTCGTCGCGTCGCGCCAGCTCGAAGACGGTGCGCCGGAGCCGGACGTCGAACGCGCAGTGATCGTCGTCCACGGCCGCTCGCGCGATGCCGACGTCTATCTGCGCTCGGCCCGGCTGGCGGCGCAGGCGACCCCCGGCGCGCTGGCACACACGCTGCTGATCGCGCCGCAGTTCCTGCTCGAGCGCGACCTCGCCGGCCGCGCCGACACGGCCGGGCTGTTGCGCTGGCGCTCGGGCGGCTGGCCCGGCGGCGAAGCGGCCACCGCGCCGGCGCCGGTCAGCTCGTACGCGGCGCTCGATGCACTGCTGGCGATGCTGGCCGACCGGCGCCGCTTTCCGGCGTTGACGCAGGTGGTGCTTGCCGGCCACTCGGCCGGCGCGCAGACGGTGCTGCGCTACGCCGTGGTCGGCGCTGGCGAAGCGCGACTCACCGCGGCCGGCGCGCATCTGCGCTACGTCGTCGCCAACCCGTCGTCGTACCTCTACTTCAGCGCCGATCGGCCACGGCCCGGCGGCGGATTCGCCGTGCCCACCGCCACGGCGTGCCCGGACTTCGACCGCTGGAAATACGGCTGGGAAGGCGCACCGCTGTATGCCGCGGCAACGTCGGCGATTGACCACGAGCGCCGCTTCGTCGCGCGCGACGTGGTCTATCTGTTCGGCGGCGCCGATACCGACCCGCAGCAGCCCGCGCTGGACCGTTCGTGCGCGGGCGAGCTGCAGGGCCCGGACCGGCTCGCCCGCGGCCGTGCCTGGGTCGAGTACCTGCGCCTGCGGCATCCGGCGTTGCAGCCGGTGTGGCATGTCGTGCCCGGTGTCGGCCACCAGGCCGGGCGGATGCTGGAATCGGCTTGCGGGCGCGCCGCGCTGTTTGGCGACGCGCAGGCAGCCGCGGACTGTGCCGCGCGCTAGACCAGCGGCCTCGCTGCCCGGACGGCGGCCCGTGCTCCGGTAGCATCGCCGCCGCATGAACCTGCCCTACGAGTGGCAGATCGGCTGGCGCTACACGCGGGCCGGTCGCGCGGGCCGTCGCAACGGCTTCATCTCCTTCATCAGTGGCGTCTCGATGCTCGGCATCGCGCTCGGCGTGGCGGCGCTAATCATCGTTCTCAGCGTGATGAACGGCTTCCAGAAGGAGGTGCGCGAGCGCATGCTCAGCGTCGTCGCGCACATCGAGATCTTCGACGCCGGCGGCGCCGCGCTGCCCGACTGGCGGGCCACCGCCGCGGCCGCGCGGCAGGACGGTCGCGTCGTCGGCGCCGCCCCGTTCATCACCACGCAAGCGCTGATCGGCCGCGGCGACGAGTTGCGTGGCGCCGTCGTGCGCGGCATCGACCCGACGCAGGAAAGCCAGGTCACGCCGCTGGCGCGCACCCAGGCACCGCTGCTGGCGAAGCTGAAGGCCGGAGAATGGAACATCGTGCTCGGCGCCGAGCTCGCGCGGATGATCGGCGCCCGGGTCGACGACAAGGTGACCATCGTCGCGCCCGGTGGCCAGGTCACGCCGGCCGGCGTGATCCCGCGCCTGAAGCAGTTCACGCTGGTCGGCACCTTCGAGGTCGGGCACTACGAGTACGACAGCGGGCTGGCGCTGATCCACCTCGACGATGCAGCCCGGCTGTTCCGGGTCGAGGGCCCGACCGGCGTGCAGCTGCGGCTGACCGACGTCAACGACGCACCCGCTGTGCGCAGCGACCTGCAGCAGCGGCTGGGGCCGGCGGTGACCGTGCGCGACTGGACGCTGAACAACCGCAGCTGGTTCGAGGCGGTGCAGGTCGAGAAGAGGATGATGTTCATCATCCTCACGCTGATCGTCGCGGTGGCGGCGTTCAACCTCGTCTCGACGCTGGTGATGACGGTCACCGACAAGCGTGCCGACATCGCAATCCTGCGCACCCTGGGCGCGAGCCCGGCGTCGATCATGGGGATCTTCGTCGTCCAGGGCGCCGCGGCCGGCGTCATCGGCACCCTGGCCGGCGTCGCCTTCGGGCTGCTCGTGGCGTGGAACATCGACGTCATCGTGCCGGCCATCGAGCGCGCCCTGCACGTGGCCTTCCTGCCCAGCAGCGTCTACCTCATCAGCCGCATGCCCAGCGACCCGCAGGCCGGCGACATCGTGCCGATCGCGATCATCTCGCTGCTGCTAGCCTTCGCCGCCACGATCTACCCGAGCTGGCGCGCCAGCCGCGTCAACCCGGCCGAGGCGCTGCGCTATGAGTGAGGTGGCACCCGACGTCGATGCGTACGGCGGCCCGGTGCTGCGGGCGGTGGAACTGCACAAGCGCTTCGTCGAGGGCTTCGGCAAGCAGGCGCTGGACGTGACCGTGCTGCGCGGCGTGAGCCTGACGGTGGCGCGCGGCGAGACGCTGGCGATCGTGGGCGCCTCGGGCGCGGGCAAAAGCACGCTGCTGCACCTGCTCGGTGGGCTGGATGCGCCGACCTCCGGCCGCGTCGAGCTGATGGGGCGCGACTTCGCGGCCATGGACGCCGCCGAGCAGGGCCTGTGGCGCAACCGGCACCTGGGCTTCGTCTATCAGTTCCACCACCTGCTGCCCGAGTTCAGCGCGCTCGACAACGTGGCGATGCCGCTGCGCATCCGGCGCCAGACGGTGGCCGCGGCGCGCGAGCAGGCGCGCGCCATGCTCGCCAAGGTGGGATTGGCCGACCGCGTGGCGCACCACCCGGCGCAGCTTTCGGGCGGCGAGCGGCAGCGGGTGGCGATCGCGCGCGCGCTGGTCACGCTGCCGGCCTGCGTGCTCGCCGACGAGCCCACCGGCAACCTCGACCGCAGCACAGCCGACGGCGTGTTCGATCAGATGCTGGCGCTGGCGCGCGAGCATGGCACGGCCTTCGTCGTCGTTACCCACGACCACAGCCTGGCCGCCCGCTGCGGCCACACCCTGACGCTGGGCCGATAGGCCTTCGGCGCGCCGGCCCGGCGGGCGCTCGTAAAATGCTTTGGTGAATTTGCTCAACGCCGATCTCCACTGTCACAGCAACGTTTCCGACGGCACCCTCACCCCCGAAGCCCTCGCCGCGCGCGCCCATGCGAACGGGGTTGGACTGTGGTCGCTGACCGACCATGACGAGCTCGGTGGCCAGAGGCGCGCGCGCGATGCCGCACTGGCGCTGGGCATGGGCTACCTGACGGGCACCGAGGTTTCGGTCAGCTTCGCCGGCGAGACAGTGCACATCGTCGGCCTGGGCTTCGACCCCGAAGACGACGAGCTGCGCGCAGGGCTGGCGGCCACGCGCAGCGGCCGCCGCGAACGGGCCAGGCAGATGGCCGACAGCCTGGCGCAGGCCGGCGTGCAGGGCGCGTTCGAAGGCGCGTTGCGCTATGTGGGCAACCCCGAGCTGATCTCGCGCACCCATTTCGCCCGCTTCCTGGTCGAAAGCGGCGTCTGCCCCGACACCCACAGCGTGTTCCGGCGCTACCTCACCGCAGGCCACCCAGGCTACGTGCCGCACCAATGGGCGCGGCTCGGGGATGCCGTGCGCTGGATCGTCCGCGCCGGCGGCATCGCCGTCATCGCCCATCCGGGCCGCTACCGCTTCACGCCGACCGAGGAATACGCGCTGTTCACCGAGTTCATCGCCCACGGCGGGCGGGGCGTGGAGGTGATGACCGGCAGCCACAGCGCGGCCGAACATCTCCGCTACGCCGACGCCGCGCGTGAGTTCGGCCTGCTTGCCTCGCGCGGCAGCGACTTCCACTCGCCAGGCGAGAGCCGCACCGAGCTCGGCGCATTGCCCGATCTGCCCGGCACGCTGACACCCGTGTGGCAAGCGCTGACGCCGCGAATCCACCGCTCTGTTTCGTAGAAACCCGAAGTCGGATATAATTATCGGCTTGGCTGTCTGCGAAGACGAGCCTTTCGTTCATCCCCTTCGGCCTTGGCCGCTCTGCCAGTTTCGAGAGCGCGCGTCTTTCTCGGGTCGGCGGCGATGCCGTCGCTGTCACCCGGCAACCGGCTCGGTCCGAGCCCTGCCCACCGTCGCGACCCCACCCGCGTGGCCCGTCACCTTCGACAGCGGCCACGAAGGTGCGCCTGCGCGCGCGCCGAGACCCAAAGAGAGACCCGAAATGACTTTCGAAACGCTGAACCTGCACGACGCCCTGGCCCGTGCGCTCGCTGCCGCCGGCTACACCGCTCCGACCGACGTCCAGGCCACCGCGATCCCGCCGGCCCTGGCTGGGAAGGACCTGATGGTGTCAAGCCGCACCGGCAGCGGCAAGACCGCCAGCTTCATGCTGCCCGCGTTGACGCGTGTGCTGGCCAGCCGCCAGCCGGCAGCGAAGACCCGCGGCCCGCGCGTGCTGGTGCTGACGCCGACACGCGAGCTCGCTCTGCAGGTCGCCAAGGCGGCCAATGACTACGGCCGCTACGTACCCGGGCTGCGGGTGGCCACCGTCGTCGGCGGCGTGCCCTACGGCGCGCAGCTGGCCGCGTTGCGCGGACCGCTGGACATCCTGATCGCCACCCCCGGCCGCCTGATCGACCACATGGGGTCGGGCAAGGCGATGCTCGGCAACGTCGAGATGCTGGTGCTCGACGAGGCCGACCGCATGCTCGACATGGGCTTCATCGACGACATCAAGCTCATCGTCGAGGCCACGCCGAAGCAGCGCCAGACCATGATGTACAGCGCCACCTTTGCCGGCCATGTCGGCAAGCTCGCCGGCGAGTTGCTGCGCGAGCCGCAACGCATCGAGGTCAGCTCGCAGACCGAGGCCCACGGCGACATCGAGCAGCGGCTGCACTGGGCCGACGACTTCGAGCACAAGAACGCCCTGCTCGACCACATTCTGACGGAGCGCAGCGTCGACCAGGCGCTGGTCTTCACAAGCACCCAGCGCGATGCCGACTGGCTGGCCGATCGTTTGCACGAGATGGGCCATTCGGTGGCCTCGCTGCACGGCGGCATGCCGCAGGGCCGGCGCAACCGCGTGTTGCAGGGCCTGCGCAGCAAGCACCTGCGAGTGCTGGTGGCCACCGACGTCGCCGCGCGCGGCATCGACGTGCCGACGATCAGCCACGTCATCAACTTCGGCCTGCCGATGAAGGAAGAGGACTACGTCCACCGCATCGGTCGCACCGGCCGAGCCGGTCGCGCCGGCCTGGCGGTGACGCTGGCCGAGCGCCGCGACAGCGGAATGATCCACCGCATCCAGCGCTACACGACGCAGCGCATCCCGATGGCGACGATCGCCGGCCTCGAGCCCAAGCGGCCCGAGCCCAAGCCTGCGCCGGCCCCGGGCCTGCCGCGCGGTGCCAGACCGGGCAAGAACTTCGGTCCCCGGCCCGGCGGCAAGCCGTTCAAGCCGGCCGGCAAGATCTTCTCGAAGGCCGGGCCGCGCCCGGCGCGCTGAGGCCGCGCGCACAGGCCGACTGCACATCGCAAGGCGCCCCGCGGGGCGCCTTCTTCATGGATCGCGACGAAACTCAGACACCGAGCAGTTCGACTTCGAACACCAGGGTCGCGTTCGGCGGGATCACACCACCGGCGCCGCGCGCGCCGTAGCCGAGCTCGGGCGGGATCGTCAGCACGCGGGTGCCGCCGACCTTCATGCCCTGTACGCCCTCGTCCCAGCCGCGGATGACCTCGCCGCCGCCGAGGCCGAAGGCGAAGGGCTGGCCACGGTCCTTGCTCGAGTCAAACTTGCGGCCGCGCGAGTCCTTGGCCTGCGGGTCGTACAGCCAGCCCGTGTAGTGGACGCGCACGCGGCGGCCGGCGCTGGCCTCGGCGCCTTCGCCGATGGTCGTTTCTTCGTATTGCAGGCCCGAGGGGGTCGTCGTCATCGCGTGCTCCGGTTGGCAAAGGTCGCGATGATGCCAGCCCGGCGCCGGAGTCAGCCGGCGTTCGCGCCGTCCGCGACCCCGCAAGGCGAGGTGGAGCCGCGGCGCTCATCCCAGGCCGGCACCGCCTGCGCAAGCCATTGAACGACCCTGGTCGCCTCGATGCGCGGCAGGCCCAGCACCGCGCCGGCCGCCTGCAAGGCCGACACCGGGTCGCACAGGTCCAGCGGCTGCGCACCGTTCTGCTTGCTCAGCTTGCGGCCGTCGGCCGCGAGCACCAGGGGCAGGTGCAGGTAACGCGGCGTCGGCACACCCTCGAGCCCGAACGTGCCGGTTTCGCTCAACGCGCGCTGCAGCAGGATCTGGCGCGGCGTGTTGTCGGCCAGGTCCTCGCCGCGGACGATGTCGGTGATGCGCTGCGCCGCGTCGTCGACGACCACCGCGAGCTGGTAGGCCCACAGGCCGTCGGCACGCTTGAGCACGAAGTCGCCGACGGCTTGCGCGACGTTCTGCACCTGCGGCCCGAGCCGGCGGTCTTGCCAATGCACGACGCCCGCATAGCCGGCCTCGACGCGGAACCGCCATGCGCGCGCGGCCCGACCGCGCAGGCCGTTGCGGCAGGTGCCGGGGTACGGCACCTCCACCCCCGGCGGATGGACGATGCCGCGCCGGGCCCAGTGGCGTTCGATGTCCTGGCGCGTGCAGGCACAGGGATAGGCGCGACCGGCGCGAACCAGCGCCTGCAGTGCCGCGTCGTAGGCGTCTGCGCGTGTCGACTGGCGCCAGATCGGTTCGTCGCTGTTCAGGCCCAGGGCCGCGAGCTGCCGGACGATCACCTCGTCTGCGCCGGGCGCGCAGCGCGGCATATCGACGTCCTCGATTCGCAGCAGCCAGACGCCGCCCTGCGCGCGCGCGTCGAGCCAGCTACCCAGGGCCGCGACCAGCGAGCCGGGGTGGAGCGGGCCAGTGGGCGACGGGGCAAAGCGCCCGCGGCAGGCGGCGCCGTTCGGCCACGCTGCAGCGGCGGACCGGGCATCGGCCATCGCCGCTGGGCCCGGCTTCAGCGCAGCGACCCGGCGTGGCGCTCGAGCAGCGCACGACGGGTCGTCGCGCTCTCGAGTTGCGCCAGCCACCATTGCAGCGCACGGCCCAGGCCGGTGGCGCCGCGGTCGGCGCGCCAGGCGTAGTGCAGCGTCGCGACGCGCGCGCCACGCACGGTCTCCTTGCGCACCAGGTGCCCGGCCTCCAGGTGCGGCCGCGCGAGCGGCTCGGGGATGAAGCCGCAGCCCAGGTTGCGCAGCAAGGCCTCGACCTTGGACCGCATGCTCGGCACCGTCAGCACGTCCTGGCCCGGCAGCAGGTTCAGCGTCATCGGCGTCAGCCGCTGCGCGGTGTCGGCCACCGCCACGGCGCGATGGTGCACGAGTTGCGCGTCGGTCAGCGGCTCGGCCGCCGCGGCCAGCGGATGGTGCGGGGCGACGCAGTAGACGAAAGGCAGGTCGCCCAGCGGCCGCAACTCGATGCCGCCCGGGTTGGCGTGGTGCGCACCGACACCGATCGCGAGGTCGGCGTGCCCCGTCACCAGCGACTCCCAGGTGCCGGCCAACACGTCGGTGCGCAGCCGCAGCTGAGTCGCCGGTGCGCCCTGCTCGCCACCGCGCTCGTCGGTGACGTGGACCTCGAAGAAGGCCTGCACCAGCTCGAACATCGTCGGCACCGAAACGACATCCTCGACGCTGATCGCGAGCTGCGTCTCCCAGCCGCAGGCCACCCGGCGCACACGGTTGGCCACCGCGTCCATCTCCTGCAGCAGCCGGCGACCCTCGTGCAGCAGCTCGGTGCCGGCGGCCGTGAGCTGAGCCTGGCGCGAGCTGCGGTCGAACAACAGCACGTCCAGCGCCTCCTCGAGCTGGCGCACGCTGTAGGTCAGTGCCGATGGCACCTTGCCCAGCTCGCGTGCGGCTGCCGCGAAGCTGCCGGTGCGCGCGATGGTGTCCATCATCACCAGGGCGTCGGGTGTGAGCGCGTGCAGGCGGTCGGACATAGCTTCATCTTATTTGAACGCGCTCGTCAATGCCGTCCGACCCTGCTCGTCGCGCCTGTGCCTACAGTAATTTCAACGAAGGAGCGCCCACCATGATCACGCTGCGCAAGTCCGCCGACCGCGGTTATGCCGACCACGGCTGGCTCAAGAGCTTCCACACCTTCTCGTTTGCCGACTACTACGACCCGGCGCACATGGGCGTGGGCAACTTGCGCGTGATCAACGAGGACCGCATCGCACCGGGCACCGGCTTCGGCACCCATGGCCACCGTGACATGGAGATCGTCAGCTACGTGCTCGACGGCGCGCTGGCTCACAAGGACAGCATCGGAAGTGGCACCGCCGGCGGCGCCCACCCGGGCGTGATCAGGCCCGGCGACGTGCAGCGCATGAGCGCCGGCACCGGCGTCCGGCACAGCGAGTTCAACCACGCCACCGACCGGGCCACGCATTTCCTGCAGATCTGGATCCTGCCGCAGCGCGCCGGCATCGAGCCCGGCTACGAGCAGAAGCACTTCGACGCCGCCGCCAAGCGCGGCCGGCTGGCACTAATTGCCTCGCCCGACGGTCGCGACGGTTCCGTGACGATCCACGCCGATGCCGCCATCCGCGCCGGCCTCATCGACGGCGCCGAGCGGGTCGAGGTCGCGCTCGATCCGGCGCGAATCGCCTACGTGCACCTGGTGCGCGGCAGCGTGCGCGTCAACGACCGCCAGCTGCATGCGGGCGACGCCGCGCGGCTGGACGACGAGCCGGCGCTGGTGCTCGAAGGCGGCGAAGACGCCGAAGTGCTGGTCTTCGACCTCGTTGGCTGAACCGAACCTCCCCACCCACCCCCATCGAGGATCGCCGCCATGAAAGTTCCCGCCCCCGTCGCCGCGCTCGCCCGCGTGCTGCTCGCACTGATGTTCGTGCTCGCCGGCCTGTCCAAGTTCGGCAACCTGGCCGGCGCGGCCGGCTACATCGCGAGCAAGGGCCTTCCGATGCCGATGCTGCTGGCCGCTGCGGCGGCCACGCTCGAACTCATCGGCGGCGTCGCGCTGGCGATCGGCTTCCAGGCGCGGCTGACCGCCCTCGCGCTGGCCGTGTTCACGATCGTCGTGACGCCGATCTTCCATGGCTTCTGGTCGGTGCCGGCAGACCAGGTGATGATCACCCAGCTGCTGTTCATGAAGAACCTTTCCATCGTCGGTGGCCTTCTGTTCGTGTTCGCGCTCGGCGCCGGGCCGGCGAGCTTCGATTCCCGCCGGGCAGCCTGAGGCCGCGGGCTACGGCTTGGCGTAGCGCTCGCGTGCCAGCGCCGCCCCCGCAGCCAGCGCCTTCAGCTTGGCCTCGGCCACGACGCGGCTCATCGGCGCCAGGCCGCAGTTCGTGCAGGCGATAAGCTTGTCGCGCGGCACGAACTGCAGCGCGCGGCCGATGGTGTCGGCCACTTCCTCGGGCGTCTCGACGGCGTCGCTCGCGACGTCGATCACGCCCACCATCACCTCCTTGCCCTTCAGCAGCGCCATCAGCTCGGGCGGCACGTGCGAGCGGATGCACTCCAGGCTGACCTGGTCGATGCGGCTGGCGGCCAGCGCCGGGAACACCTTCTCGTACTGCCGCCACTCGTTGCCGAGCTTGCTCTTCCAGGCGATGTTGGCCTGGATGCCATAGCCGTAGCAGATATGCACGGCCGTCTTGCAGGCGAGCCCCTGGGCCGCGCGCTCCAGCGCCTGCACGCCCCAGGTCGCGGCCTCGTCCAGATAGACGTTGAAGGCCGGTTCGTCGAACTGGATCACGTCGACGCCGTCGGCCTGCAGCGCCAGCGCCTCCTGGTTGAGCAGCTCGGCGAAGGCGAAGGCCATCTTCACGCGGTCGCCGTAGAAGCGGTCAGCCACGGTGTCGACGATCGTCATCGGGCCGGGCAGCGTGAACTTGATCTTGTGCGTCGTGTGGGCGCGCAGGAAACGCGCCTCGGCCTCGTGTACGCGGCCCTTGAGCCGCAGCGGCGCGACGACCTGCGGCACCATTGCCTTGTAGCGGTCGGCGCGGATGCCCATCTCGACCTTGTGCGCGAAGTCGATGCCCTCGACCTGCTCGAGGAAGCCATGCACGAAATGCTGGCGGCTCTGCTCGCCGTCGCCGATCACGTCCAGGCCGGCGTCCTCCTGGGCCTTGATCCAGACCAGCGTGGCGTCGAGCTTGGCCTGCGCCAGCGTCGGCCCCTGCGCCTTCCATTGCGGCCAGAGCTTTTCGGTCTCGGCCAGCCAAGCCGGCTTGGGCAGGCTGCCTGCGATTGCGGTGTCGAACATCCCGGGTCTCAGTGCAGAAGTGCACGCGAGGGTAACGCAACCGCCGCGTGCTGCCGCTCGGCCCGGCGTGAAGCGGCCGCCCGCGGGAGCGCCGCGTCGAACGAAGGGCCGTCCCTGGCGCGATTCCACCGGGCCGCACACGCGCGATACTCGCCGTCCGACACATAGCCAACAGCCGGCGACCCCGACCGACACCGCCCAGCCGATGGACCGGCTCCACACGACGCCCACCGACGGCGACGCCGCACTGCTCGATGCGGCGCCGGTGCCGTTGATCCACGTTGCCGCCGACGGCGCTCTGCTGCGGGTCAACACCGCCGCACGCGAGCTGCTGGGCAACGCGGCCGAGGCCGGCATCCGCCTCGACAGCCTGTGCGCCGGCGAACCGGACACGCTGTGCCCGCCCGGCCTGGCCACCGGCGCGGTGGCCGAGGTCCAGCTGCTGCCGCTGGGCCCGCTGCGGATCGCCACCCGCGCGCGCAGCCGCCGGCTTGCGGACGGCGGCTGGATGCTGGCCCTGGAGCCGGCCCGCGAGCCCGATCGCGGCGACCTGTCTCGGGTCACGGCGGCAAACTCCGCTGTGCTTGACGTGACCGATCGTCTGGGCCCGAGCTGGCGCGCCGACGACTTGGCGCGCCGCTTCGAGCTCGCGACGCGCACCGCCGGCATCGGCTACTGGCTGCTCGACGCAGGCGCCGAGCGCGCGACCTGGAGCCCCGAACTGCGCGCGCTGTTCGCGCTGCCGCCCGAGGCGCCGGTGCCCACCCTGGCCGAGTGGCTCGCGCAGTTCGTCCACCCCGACGACCGCGAGGCTGTGCGGCACGCCTTCGCGCAATGGGTGCGCGGCGACGACGAGAGCCTGGCCCAGCCAATGCGCATCCTGCGCGCCGACGGCACACTGCGCCACATCGTCACCCACTCGCGCAAGGAGTCGGGCGCTGGCACGGAGGGCCTGTTCGGCGTCATCATCGACCTCACGCAGCGGCGCGAGGCCGAACTGGCGCTGCGCAGCGCCGCCGAGAGTGCGGCGCTGGTGGCCCGCGGCATCGGCCTAGGGACCTGGTCGCTCGACCTGCAGACCGACGAGGCGCGCTGGGATGACCAGATGTGGGCCCTGCGCGGGCATGCGCCGCAGCCGCGCGCGATGACCCAGCAAGAGCGCCGGGCCTGCCTGCATCCCGACGACCGCGAGAGCTTCGGGCGCATCCTGGCCGAAGCGATCGTCAAGGGCACGCCCGTGGAACAGGAATTCCGCGTCGTCTGGCCCGACGGCAGCGTGCACTGGCTGGCGTCGCGCTCGCTCGAGCTGCGCGACGAGATCACCGGGCAGCGCCGACGCATCGGCGTGAACTGGGACGTCACAGGCAGCCGCAACGCCGAGGCCGCGCGCCAAGCCGGCGAGATCGCCCGCCGCGAAAGCCAGGCGAAGTCGAAGTTTCTGGCCCGCATGAGCCACGAGCTACGCACGCCGCTGAACGCGGTGCTCGGTTTCTCGCAGCTGCTGGTGGCCGACGAGCGCGGCGACGACCCCGCCGCGATGATGCGGCGCCGGCGCCTGCAGCACATCCGCATGGCCGGCCAGCATCTGCTGAACTTGATCAATGACGTGCTCGACCTGTCCAGCCTCGAAGGCGGCGAGATGCGCATCGCACTGGAGCCGGTGGCCCTGGCGCCGCTCGTCGCCGAGACGCTGCCGCTGCTGGCGCCGCTGCGCGAACGGCACCGCGTGCGCCTGCGCACCGGTGCGCTCGACGTCGCCGTGATGGCCGACGCCACGCGGCTGCGGCAGGTACTGATCAACCTGCTGTCCAACGCCATCAAGTACAACCGCGAAGGCGGCGACGTGCTGCTGGAAGCGCGACTCGAAGGCACGCAGGTCTGCCTGCGCGTGTCCGACACTGGCCCCGGGCTGAGTCCCGCGCAGCTGCCGCATCTGTTCGAGCCCTTCAATCGGCTGGGCCGAGGCAGCAGCGAGGCCATCGAGGGCACCGGGATCGGGCTGGCGATCGTCAAGGCCCTGGTCGAGCACATGGGCGGCAAGGTGCAGGCGCGAAGCACCGAGGGCGTCGGCAGCGTGTTCGAGATCTGCCTGACGGCGGCGAAAGCGGTGCAAGCCCGGCCCGCCGCTGCGGCGGTCGCCGAGCCGATCACCGTGCCGGCACCGCTGGCCGCACCCGGCACAGCGCTACGCCGGCTGCTCTACATCGAGGACAACCCGGTCAACGCGATGATCATCGCCGAGCTGCTCGCCCGGCGCAGCGACGTCGCGCTGCAGGTCGCCGTCGACGGCGCCAGCGGGCTGGCCAAGGCCGGCGCGACGCCGCCCGACCTGGTGTTGCTCGACATGCAGTTGCCCGACATGGACGGCTTCGAGGTCCTGCGCCGGCTGCGCGCCGAACCGGCGACGGCCGCCATCCCGTGCATCGCGCTGTCGGCCAATGCGATGCCCGAGGACATCAAGCGCGCGCTGCAGGCCGGCATGGCCGCCTACTGGACCAAGCCGCTGGACTTCAAGGCCTTCCTGGCTGCGCTCGATACCTTCCTGGCGCGGACGCCGTAGCGGCGCGCGGCGCGGCCGCCCCGATCAGGCCGGCTCGGCGTCGAGCAGCCCACGCTTCTCCAGCAGCGGCCGCACGGTCGGGCCACGACCGCGGAAGGCTGCGAAGGCCGCCCCCGGCTCGACGCTGTTGCCGGCAGCGTAGATGTGGTGGCGCAGGCGCGCGGCGACCGCGGCGTCGAACGGACTGCCGGCTTCGATGAACGCGTCAAAGCCGTCGGCGTCGAGGACCTCAGCCCACAGGTAGACGTAGTAGCCCGCGGCATAGCCGCTGCCGGCAAACAGATGCTGGAAGTGCACGAGGCGATGGTTGAGACCGACGCCCGCCGGCAGGCCCTGTGCCTGCAGCACGGCGGCCTCGAAGGCGCACAGGTCGGCCGGCGGTTCGGCGTCGGTCAGCGAATGCACGGCCATGTCCACGATCGCGCTGGCGGTGTAGCGAACCGTCTCGTAGCCCTGGTTGAACCGGTGTGCGCGCTGCAGCCGCTCCACCAGCGCGGCCGGGATCGGCTCGTCGGTTCGCCAGTGGCGCGCGTGGCGCCGCAGCACCTCGGGCTCGGCGATCCAGTGCTCGAAGATCTGCGACGGCAGCTCGACGAAATCGCGCAGCACCTGGGTGCCCGACAAGCGCTCGTAGGTCACGTCCGACAGCAACCCGTGCAGGCCGTGGCCGAACTCGTGGAACAGCGTACGCGCGTCGTCCAGCGACAGCAAGGTCGGCGTGCCCTCGGCGCCGCGGGCAAAGTTGTTGTTGTTGAGGATCACCGGCAGCTGCATGCCGGCCTCGTCGTTCGCATGCGGCGGCGGCGCGTTGCGGCTCTGCCAGCGCAGTGCACTCATCCAGGCACCGCTGCGCTTGTTCGGGCGCGCGAAGTTGTCTTGCAGGAAGATGCCCCGGACCGCGCCGTCGGCGTCGCGAACCTCGTAGGCCTTGACGTCGGGGTGATAGACCGGGACGTCGGCGCGCGGGACGAAGCGCAGGCCAAACAACCGCTCGGCGCAGTCGAACGCGGCGGCCACCACACGCTCGAGCTGGAAGTAAGGCTTGACCTCGGCGTCGTCGATCGCGAAGCGCTGCAGGCGCACCTTCTCGGCCCAGAAGCGCCAGTCCCAGGGCTCGATCGCGCCGGCCCCGTCGGCGTGCGCACCTTCGACCCGCATCACGTCGCGCAGCGCGTCGCGTTCGCGCTCTACCGCCGCCAGCGCCCGCGGCCAGACCTCGTCGAGCAGCCCTTGCACCGCAGCGCGGCTGCCGGCCATCGTGTCGGCCAACGCATAGTCGGCGTAGCTCGCGTGGCCGTGGGCGCGCGCCTGCTCGTTGCGTAGGCGCAGGATCTCGCGCGCGACCTCGCGGTTGTCGTGCTCGCCGGCACGCTCGCCGCGACCGACCCAGGCGCGCCAGACCTGCTCGCGCAGGTCGCGCCGAGGCGAGAAGGTCAGGAACGGCACCACCAGCGAGCGCGCCAGCGTGATCGAATGGCCCGTCAGCCCACGCTCGGCCGCCGCCTGGCGGGCGCTGGCCAGCAGCGAATCGGGCAGGCCCGCGAGATCGGCCTCGCGCTCGAGCGCCAGGTGCCAGCCCGACTCGTCGTGCAGCACGTTCTGGGCGAAGCGCGTCGTCAACCGCGCCAGCGACTGCATCACTTCGGCGTAGCGTTGCTGCGCCGCGGGCGCGAAGCGGGCGCCGGCGCGCACGAAGTCCAAGTGCAGCCGCTCGAGCAGGCGCAGCGCCTCTGGCGACAGCCCAAGCTCGGCGCGCCGCGCATGCAGCGCGTCGATGCGCGAGAACAGGCGCCTGTCCATGTAGACGGCGCTGTGGTGCGCGGCCAGCGGCGCAGCCATCGCGCGCTGAACCGCCTGCAGCTCGGGACTGGTGGCCGAAGCGGTGAGGTTGTAGAAGGTGGCCGCGATGCGCGCCAGACGCCACCCGGCGCGGTCGAACGCGGCTGCCGTGTTGTCGAAGTCGGGGGCGGCAGGGTGGTCGGCGATGCGTTCGAGTTCGGCGCGGTGCTCGAGCATCGCCGCCGCCAGCGCCGGCTGGAAGTGTTCGGCGCGGATCCGATCGAAGGGCGGCAGCCCCCAGGGGGTGTCCCAGGGCTGCAGCAGCGGGTTGTCGGCAGTGTCGTCGTTCATGGCAGTCGCGGGCGTCGGAAGCCCAGTTCGAAGGCGCGGACAGCGCGACGCGGCCGCCGCGCGCCGGGTTGCGCCGGCACAGCCGGCGACGGCGAGCTCACTTGCCCTTCTTGATCGCGATCTCGTCGTCTTCGCGGTAGCGGCGGTCGGCGCACGAAGTAACCCAGCCGCTGCGCTCGGCTTCCAGCGACTTGGCGGTCTCGCTCCAGGCCCTGTTGCGCTTGTTCCAGTCGTCGACCCTGGCTTCCAGCGCCGAGGCCTTGACGTTGTAGTCGCGGATCTTGCCCTGGCTTTCCTCGCTCAGCTTGGCCTTGTCGGCCTCGAGCACCTTCTGCTGCTTCTGCAGGTCTTCGCGTTCGGCATTGAGGGCGTCGCGCATCTTGTCGCCCTTGGCGCCGGAAGGCGGCGAGGTGTTGAAATCGCTGACCCGCTCGTTCCAGCTCTTGACCTGATCGGCGTAGGCCTTCATGCGCGCGTTGAGCTCGGCGACCTTCTGCTTCACCTCGTCGATCGGCGCGCGCTCGGCGCTCATCGCGTCGCGATCGGCCGTGATCGATTCCTTCTCCTTGTCCAGGGCGGCGCGATCCGTGTCGAGGTCGGCCCGCCGGCTGCGAATCGACGCTTCCTGGTTCAGGCAGGCCCGCAGTTCCTCGCGCGTCAGCAGCGGGCCGCCACCGCCACCCGTCCCGAGCGACAGCGTCTTGCCGGCGGCAGCCGACGCCGCCTTTGCCGCCGACTTGGGCGTGGTCTGCGCCCACACGGATGCGGTCACGGCAATGCACGCGGCAGCCAGCGCGAGCGTCTTCAATTTCATCGTCTTCCTCGGACATCGCGACCGGCGGGGCCGGCAACGGCGCCAATGATGCCATTGCCTGCCGTGCCCGCCGGCGCCTGTGGCAAAGTGCCGACCCCTGCCTCCTCGCGCCAACCCGCCGCAGCCCAACCCATGAATCCGACACCCGACCGGCGCGAGGCCAACCTGCCTGCGGCCACCGAAACCGCCGCTCGCCGCTGATGGCGATCAAGTCCACGATCTTCCGCGCCGGCCTGCAGATCGCCGACATGGACCGTGCGCTGTACGCCACCCACCAGCTCACGCTGGCACGCCATCCGTCGGAAACCGACGAGCGGATGATGGTGCGGCTGCTTGCCTTCGCGCTGCGCGTGCCGGCCGACGACCATGATGGGGCGCTGGTGTTCGCGCGTGGCCTGTCGGACAGCGACGAGCCCGATCTCTGGCAGCACAGCCTGGACGGCCGGCTGCGTCAGTGGATCGAGGTCGGCCAGCCCGACGAGCGCCGCCTGGCCCGCGCCTGCGGCCGCGCCGACCGGGTCTGCCTGTACGTCTACAGCGCCGCGGCCCCGATCTGGTGGGCCGGCATCGCAGCCAAGGTCGCGCGCCTGGCCAACCTCGAGGTCTGGCAGTTGCCGGCGGCGCAGAGCCAGGCCCTGGCCGCGCTGGCCGAACGTTCGATGCAGTTGCAGGTCACGGTGCAGGAGGGGCAGCTGTGGGTCGGCAACGGCGACAAGAGCGTAGAGATCCATCCGGCGGCGCTGAAAATCGGCACCCGGTGAAGACCCTCATCCGACCCCTGCGACGCCTGGCCGCCAGCATGGCCTGTGGTCTTTCTGTCGTGCCTTCGGCGGCGAGCCGCGGCGCCACGCCCACCACCCCGCCACCCGCTTCCGCCTTCGCCTCCGCCACGACCATGACCGATCCGCAAGACCCGTACCTCTGGCTCGAAGACGTCCAGGGCGAGCGCGCGCTGCAATGGGTGCGTGCGCGCAATGCCGAGAGCGAGCGCGTGCTGCAGGCCACGCCCGGCT
Organism: Betaproteobacteria bacterium; assembly: GCA_037443665.1. Classification (GTDB taxonomy): domain Bacteria; phylum Pseudomonadota; class Gammaproteobacteria; order Burkholderiales; family Burkholderiaceae_C; genus Rubrivivax. The sequence goes on along the minus strand of JBBINW010000012.1, from coordinate 28,909 downwards.
TCGAGGCCACGCGCGACAGCCTGCGCGAGGTGCTCGACTCGCGCGAGCAGATCCCCTACGTCAGCCGCCGCGGCGACTGGCTCTACAACCTCTGGCGCGATGCCGACAACCCGCGCGGCCTTTGGCGCCGCACGACCCTGGCCGAATACCGCAAGGCCGAGCCGGTCTGGGAGACGGTGATCGACATCGACGCGCTCGGAAGGGCCGAGGGCGAGAACTGGGTCTGGGGCGGCGCGATCTGCCTCGGGCCGGCATACCGGCGCTGCCTGGTGTCGCTGTCGCGCGGCGGTGCCGACGCACAGGTGGTTCGCGAGTTCGACACCGTGGCCAAGCGCTTCGTCGAAGGCGGCTTCAGCCTGCCCGAGGCGAAGTCGACGGTGGACTGGATCGACGCCGACCACCTCTACGTCGGCACCGACTTCGGCCCCGGTTCGATGACCCGTTCGGGCTACCCGCGCGTCATCAAGCGATGGACCCGTGGCCAACCGCTGGCCGGCGCCACCACGGTGTTCGAGGCCGGGCCCGACGACGTCTATGCCTATGCCAGCGTCGACGCCACGCCGGGCTACGAGCGCACCGTGTTCGGCCGCGCCGTCGATTTCTACCGCGTGCACCTGTCTCTGCTGCAGGGCGACAAGCTGTCGGAGATCGACAAGCCGCTGGATGCCAAGCTTGCGTTCCATCGCGACCTGGTCATGATCGAGTTGCGCAGCGACTGGACGCTGGGCGACAGGATCTGGCCCAAGGGCTCGCTGCTGGTCGGCGACGCGGCCGTCTACCTGAAGGGTGACCGCCACCTGACGGCGCTGTTCACCCCCACCCCGACGCGCTCGCTGGCCGGCTACACGGCCACCCGCGATGCAGTGCTGCTGGATGTGCTCGACAACGTGGCCAGCCGGGTCGAGGAATGGACGCGCCCGCATAGCAGCTGGCAGCGCCGGGACGTGCAGGCGCCGTACCCGGGACACCTGTCGGTGGCGGCCCTGTATGACCCGCTGCTGAACGACGACGCGCTGGCCGAGGCCTACCTGCTCAACGCGGCCGACTTCCTCAGCCCCGACTCGCTGCAACTCGGCCATACCGGCAGCGATGTGCGCGAGTTGCTGAAGTCGCGGCCCCGCTTCTTCGACGCCACCGGCATGCATGTCGAGCAGCACTTCGCGCGCAGCAAGGACGGCACCCGCGTGCCGTACTTCGTCGTCTGGCCCCGAGGCGCGAAGACCGATGGCGACAACCCGACCCTGCTCTACGGCTACGGCGGCTTCGAGGTCTCGCAAACGCCGTTCTATTCGGGCCTCGTCGGCCGCGCCTGGACCGGCCGCGGCGGCGTCTTCGTGCTCGCCAACGTCCGCGGAGGCGGCGAGTTCGGCCCCGGCTGGCACCAGGCGGCCGTGAAGGCGAACAAGCAACGCAGCTTCGACGATTTCGAGGCCGTGGCCGAGGACCTGATCGCAACCGGCGTCACGCGTCCGGCGCGGCTGGGCATCGAGGGCGGCAGCAACGGCGGTCTTCTGACCGGCGCGGTGATGCTGCAGCGGCCCGAGCTCTTCAACGCCGTGGTCTGCCAGGTGCCGCTGCTGGACATGCGCCGCTACAGCAAGCTGCTTGCCGGCGCGTCGTGGATGGCCGAGTATGGCGACCCCGACAAGCCAGAGGAATGGGCCTGGCTGCGCCGCTACAGTCCGTACCAGAACGTCGAGCCGGGAACCAAGCTGCCCCGGGTGCTGTTCACGACCAGCACGCGCGACGACCGCGTCCACCCCGGGCATGCGCGCAAGATGGCCGCGCGCATGCTCGAACAGGGGCACGACCTCCTGTATTGGGAGAACACCGAAGGCGGCCACGGCGGTGCCGCCGACAACCGCCAGCGCGCCCAGATGGTGGCGCTGGAATACACCTTCCTGTGGCAGCAACTCGGCAGCGGGCGCTGAGCCCGCGCTGCGCCTGAAGCGGGGCATCGAGGCCGCGAGCGATGTTCGGCTGGATCGACGACCACACCCCGTTGCCGCCGGCCGACGAGGCACTCGGCCCGGGCAGCGAAGCGCCCGGCCTGGTGGCCGCCGGCGGCAGCGTCACACCCGCGCGGCTGGAAGAGGCCTACCGCGCCGGCGTCTTCCCCTGGTACAGCCCGGGCCAGCCGGTGCTGTGGTGGAGCCCCGACCCGCGCATGGTGCTGCCGGTGGCAGAGTTCCGCCTCAGCCATTCACTGGCCAAGACGTTGCGCCGGTTTCGCCGCACACCGGGCTGCGAGCTGCGCTTCGACCACGCCTTCGAGCGCGTGATCCAGAACTGCGCCGACACCCTGCGCAGCGGCCAGGACGGCACCTGGATCGTGCCGGCGATGATCGCCGCCTACACCGCCTGGCACCGCGCCGGTCGGGTGCACAGCGTCGAGACCTGGATCGACGGCGAACTGGCCGGCGGCCTGTACTTCGTGGCCATCGGCCGCATGTGCTTCGGCGAGTCGATGTTCGCGCGCCGCACCGACGCGTCCAAGATCGCGCTGGCGGGGCTGGTGGCGGCCTGCCGCGCCCGCGGCGTTGCGCTGATCGACTGCCAGCAGAACACCGGCCACCTGGCGTCGTTCGGTGCCCGCGAGATCCCGCGCCGCGACTTCCAGGCCCACCTGGTACGCACGCTGGACGCCACCGGCCTGGCCGATTGGACCTATGATGAATCGGCGTGGGCGCTGCTGGAGCGCCCGCCCACCGAGCCGCCCTGATCGCCACGTGACGCACCTCAAGGAACTGCCGCTGCGCTCGTTGCAGTTCTACGCAACGGCACCCTACCCCTGCAGCTACTTGCCCGGGCGACTGGCGCGCTCGCAGGTGGCCACGCCCAGCCACCTGATCCACGCCGACACCTACTCCGGCCTCGTCGCCAACGGCTTCCGCCGCAGCGGCATGTTCACCTACCGGCCGTATTGCGACGGCTGCCGTGCCTGCGTGCCGCTGCGCATCCCGGTGGCCGGTTTCCAGCCCACGCGCAGCCAGCGCCGCGCGCTCAAGGCCCACGCCGGGCTGAAGGCGCGCGTGCTGCGGCTGGGCTTCGTGCCCGAGCATTACCAGCTCTACCTGCGCTACCAGAGCGGCCGTCACAGCGGTGGTGGCATGGACCACGACAGCGTCGACCAGTACACCCAGTTCCTGCTGCAGAGCCGCGTCAACTCGCGCCTGGTCGAGTTCCGCGAACCGGGCACGGAAGGCCAGCCCGGCCGGCTGAAGATGATCTCCATCCTCGACGTGCTCAGCGACGGCATCTCGGCCGTCTACACCTTCTACGAGCCCGAGTCGGGCGCCAGCTTCGGCACCTACAGCGTGCTGTGGCAGATCGAGCAGACCCGGCTGCTCAAGCTGCCGCACGTCTATCTGGGCTACTGGATCGAGGAGAGCCCGAAGATGGCCTACAAGGCGCAGTTCAGGCCGCACCAGCTGCTGCTCGACGGCCGTTGGCAGGACGCGGCGACGCGGGCCTGAGCGACGCGTCCGGCCGCATCACCCCGAAGCGCGCGACGGCAACCTCACCAGGCGTCGATGAACGCGCGCCGCGGCGGCAGCTCGCGCCCGCTGGCGGCACCCAGCACGCGCTGCAGCCAGGCCCGCGTCGCGGCCGGGTCGATGACGTCGTCGATCTCCAGATGGCTGGCCATGTTCAGCGCCTGGCCGCGTTCGATCGCCGCGGCCAGCAGGCGGTCGAAGAGCGCCTCCCTTTCGGCGGGCGGGGCGGCTTCGAGCTCCTTGCGGAAGCCGAGCCTGACTGAACCCTCCAGCCCCATCGCGCCGAACTCGCCGCTGGGCCAGGCACAGGTCGCCGCCGGCGCGTGGAAGTGGCCGGCGGTGAGCGCCATCGCGCCCAGGCCGTAGCCGCGCCGCAGCACGACGCTGGCCACCGGCACGCGCAGCGCGGCCGCGCCCACGAACAGGCGCGCCGCGTGGCGCACCATGCCGGTGGCCTCGGATGCCGGCCCGACCATGAAGCCCGGCGTGTCGACGAAGGTGATCAGCGGCAGCGCGTAGCTGTCGGCCATCTGCATGAAGCGTGCGAGCTTGTCGCAGGCCGGTGCGTCGAGGGCGCCGCCGAGGTGGCGCGGGTGGCTCGCCGCGACGGCCACCGCGCGCCCGCCCAGCCGCGCGAACGCGGTGACGATGCCGGCCCCGAAGTCGCGCCGCAACTCGATCACGCTGCCGGCATCCATCACCGTCTGCACGATGTGCCGCACGTCGTACAGCGCATTGCGGTTCTCGGGCAGCGCGAAGCGCAGCGCCAGCAGGTCGCCGCCGGCGCCGGCGTCGGGCCGCGCACGGCCCAGCCCGAGCAACTGTTTGGCCGCCGCCACTGCGGCCGCCTCGTCGGCCACGCGCAGGTCGATCACCCCGGCGGCCGCCAGCACCTGCACCGGCCCGACCGCATCGGCATCGACACGGCCCAGCCCGCCGCCTTCGATCATCGCCGGGCCGCCCATGCCGATGCTGCTGCCTTCGGCCGCGATCACGATGTCGCAGCAGCCGAGAAGCGCCGCGTTGCCGGCGAAGCAGCGCCCGGCGACGATGCCGATCAGCGGCACCTGGCCCGACAGCGCGGCGAAGCGGGCGAAGGTCGTGCAGTCCAGCCCCGCCACGCCCAGCCAGTCCACGTCGCCCGGGCGGCCGCCGCCGCCCTCGGCGAACAGCACCACCGGCAGGCGCTGTTCGGCGGCGATGGCCAGCAGGCGGTCGCTCTTGCGGTGGTTGAACACGCCCTGGGTGCCGGCGAGCACGGTGTAGTCGTAGGCCATCACCGCCACCGGCCGGCCGCCGACGGTGCCGGTGCCGGTGACCAGACCGTCGGCCGGCGTGTTGCGCTGCAGGTCGTCGAGGCTGCGGCGGCTGCGCTGCGCGGCCACGGCGAGCGCCCCGTACTCGGTGAAGCTGCCGGCGTCGAGCAGGTCGGCCAGGTTCTCGCGGGCAGTCCGGCGGCCGCTCGAGTGGCGGCGCGCGACCGCCTCGGGCCGCGCCGCATCGAATGTCAGCGCATGGCGGGCGAGCACGGCGCGCAAGGCCGCACGAGGCTGCGCCGGGTCGGCCGCCGGCGCTGCGGGCAGGCCCGCCGGCCCATCGGCCGGGGCGCTGGCCGGCTCGAGTTCGATCACGACATGGCCTTCGGGGACGACGTCGCCGGGGACGGCAGCAATCGCGCGCACGATGCCCGGGTCGGGCGCTTCGACCGCCACCTCCATCTTCATCGCTTCGAGCACCAGCAGAACCTGTCCGCGCGCCACCGCCTGGCCGACCTCGACCTCGACGCCGAGCACCGCGCCATGCACGGGCGATGCGACATGCAGCCGCTTCGGGCTTGCGGACTGAACCATTCTGGACGCGCCTCCTGTGCTGCGATTGTCGGCATGGCCGGCGCGGCGCCGCCGATCAGACCGCCAACCAGACGTGGCCATCGAGCTGGGCCACGCCGTCGACCTGCAACTTCAGCAGATGCGCGTGCAGCGACCTTGCGGCCACCGGGTGCAGCGCTCCGGGGACATCGTCATAGACCCGCGGCAGCAGCGCATCGAGGTCCGCCGGGCCGGTCGAGCGCAGCGCCGCGAGCACCTTGGCTTCGCGCCGCAGGCGGTGGGCGATCAGGCCCCTCAGCACCGCGGGCGGATCGGCCACCAGGAAGCCGTGGCCGGGCGCGAGCCATTCGAGGTCCTCGCCCTGCAGCGCGCGCAGCGCATCCAGGTACGCCGCCATGTCGCCGTCGGGCGGATTGATGACCACGGTCGAGCCCTGCATCACGTGGTCGCCGGTGAAGAGCAGCTTCTCCTCCTCCAGCAGGTAGCACAGGTGGTTGGAGGCGTGGCCGGGGGTGTGGATCACGCGCAGCGTGACGCCGTCGCCGAGGGTCAGCCGCTCGCCGTGCTGCAGCTCGCGTGCCGGCACGAAGCCTTCGTCCTGCCACTCGGCGTGTGCCGCGCGGCGCCCGAGCAGGGTGGCGCCGGTGGCCTGCGCCAGCGCCGCGGCCGCCGGCGAATGGTCGCGATGGGTATGGGTGACGAGGATGCGCTCGATGCGCCCGGGCGCCGCCGCCAGCAGCGTCTGCAGATGCGATTGCAGCTGCGCCTCGGGGGCGGCCGGGCCGGGGTCGATGACGGTCCAGGAGTCGCCTTCGCCCACCAGGTAGCTGTTGGTGCCCGGCCCGGTCATCGGCCCCGGATTGGGCGCGGTGACGCGGATCACCCTCGGCGACAGCCGCACCGCGCGGCCCGGCTGCAGTTCGCACCAGACATCGCCGCGGCCCGTGGGATCGAGGCGGCCGATCTCCGCGTACGGCAATTCGTGCGGCAACACCACGCGCGCCCCGTGCGCGGACAGGCCGCGACGCGGCATCGTCAGCGGCACCTGCGTGCGCTCGCGGAAGGCTGCCATGGCCTGCGCCGCGTCGGCGAATCCGGCCAGCTCGTGCAGGATGCGCGCGGTGACGGGAAGCAGCTTGAGCCCGCGCTGCGGATCCAGCGCCTGGTGCGGCATCAGCCACATCAACTCCACCGCCTCGCCTCGATCGGCCTCGGCCTCTTGCCCGGCCGGTGCAAGCGCGGCGAAGAAGCGGGTGTCGAAGCGCCGCGGCAACCCCGGCGGCGTCAGCCAGTGGGCGAAATAGGCCAGCCCGCGGAGGTCCAGCCGCAGCCCCTGCTCGCGGCACATCTCGGCGATCGCGCCCTGCCCGGCCTGCAGGCGCTCGCGCCAGTGGCGCAGCGCGCCGATGTCGACCACGCCCTCGGCCAGCAGAAGGCCCACCTCCTCGAAGGTCTCGCGCAACGCGGCCACGGCATAGTCGAGGCCGCCTTCGGCCAGGCCCAGCCGCGCACTCATCCCCGCGTCGTCGGCGCCGACGCAGAAACCATGCGCCAGGCGATCGCGCGGATCGACGATGCCCCCGGGAAACACCGCCACCCCGCTGCGCAGGTCGCCGTCGCGCTCGGCGCGGCGCAGCATCAGCACCTCCAGGCCCTGCGCTGCGTCGCGCAGCAGGATCAGCGAGGCCGCGGTGCGCGCGTCGTGCGGCGGGCGGTACGGGTCGCGCGCCTGGCCGGCGTCGGCGCTCATCGTGCGGCCCCGCCGTGCCGCAGGGCCTCGATCGCCGCGTCGCTGCAGCCGGCCTCGCGCAGCACCGGGACCGTGTGTTCGCCGACCTCGGGCGCCGGCCGCGGATGGCCGGCCGGCGTGCGGTCGAAGCGCGGCGCGGGCGCCGGCTGGACCACGCCATCGACGTCGACGAAAGCCGCGCGCGCGAGCGCATGGACGTGCCGCGGCGCCTCGTCGAACGACAGCACGGGCGCGAAACAGGTGTCGCTGCCTTCGAGCCGCTCGCACCACTCGTCGCGCGAGCGCGCGCGCAGCGCCGCCGCGATCGCCTGCCGCATCTCGGGCCACAGCCGGCGGTCGTACTGGCGCTGCACGAAGCGCGTCTCCAGGCCCAGCGCCTGCGCGAGCTGGGCGAAGAACTTGGGCTCGAGGGCGGCGACGCTGACGAAGCGGCCATCGGCCGCCTCGTAGGTGTCGTAGAAAGGCGCGCCGCCGTCGAGCAGGTTCTCGCCGCGCGGCCCGCTCCAGCCACCGCCTGCATGCAGGCCGTAGAAGATCGAAGCCAGCGACGCCGCGCCGTCGACCATCGCCGCATCGACGACCTGTCCCTGGCCCGACCGCTGGCGCTCCCACAGGGCGGCCAGGATGCCGAAGGCCAGGTACAGCGCACCGCCGCCGTAGTCGCCGACCAGGTTCAGCGGCGGCACCGGCCTGCCGCCGGCCGGGCCGATGGCGTGCAGTGCGCCGGTCAGCGCGATGTAGTTGAGGTCGTGCCCGGCCGCCTTGGCCAAGGGTCCGGTCTGGCCGAAGCCGGTCATGCGGCCATAGACGAGGCCCGGGTTGCGCGCATGGCATTCCGCCGGGCCCAGCCCCAGGCTCTCGGCGACGCCGGGGCGGAAGCCCTCGATCAGCGCGTCGGCGCGGGCGATCAGGCGCAGCGCCGCGTCGCGGCCGGCCGGCGACTTCAGGTCCAGCGCCACCGAGCGCCGGCCGCGGGCGTTGACGTCGTGGCGGCGGTCCATCGCCACGCCCAGGCCGCTGGGCTCCAGCCGGTCGACGCGCACGACGTCGGCGCCCAGGTCGGCCAGCAGCATGCCGCACATCGGGCCGGGCCCGATGCTGGCGATCTCGATCACACGCAGTCCGTTCAGAGGTCCCATGGACCGCGAGTGTGCACCACCGAATGCGGCGCTCGCAGCCGCCGGCGCACCGCCGGGCTGCCGTTCGCGCCGACAATGCGCAGCCAGCACGCGACACCGGCAAGCCCGCGGCACGACGGCCGCGGTGCGGATCGCGCGGCCCGACCGCCTCCAGACGACGATGCCCATCGCCCCCCGCCTGCCCGCCTTCGCCATCAACGGCATCGCCGTGGCGCTGGGCATCGGGCTGATCCAGGTGCTCGTCGGCGCCTGGGCTGGCGCGCATGCGGCGCAGCTGGCGCTCAGCGGGGCGGTCTGCGCCAGCCTGGCCGACGTGCCGATTCCCGCCGTGCGCACCTGGCACCGGGTCTCGGCCGCGGCCCTGCTGGGCGTGCTGGCCTCGGTGATCGTCGCCCTGCTGAAGCCGCACCCGCAGGCGCTGGGCCTGGGCATCGCCGCGATCGCGTTCGTCTCGATGATGACCATGGCCTGGGGTCTGCGCGCCGGCGCGGTGTCGTTCGCGCCCATCCTGTCGGTCGTCTTCTCGATGGCCTCGCCGGCCGGGCGCGACGCGCTGGCCTCGATCGCCGGCTGGCATGCCACCGGGGCCTGCGCGTACCTGGCATGGTCGCTGTTGTGCGCCGTCGCGCTCGCTCGCCGATACCGGCGCCTCGCGCTCGCCGAGGCCCTGGCGGCGACCGAGAACCTGCTGCGGGCACGCGCCGACCTGCTCGCCACGCCCGAGGGCAACCCCGATGCGCGCGCCGCGATGCGCGCCTGGGTGCTGGGCGAGGCGGCATTGGCCGACCGGCTGCAGAACGCGCGCGACTTCGTCTTCGCCAACCCCGCGGCGACGGGCCGCCAGGCGGCGATGCTGCTGCGCGTGATCGATCTGCGCGACGTGCTGCTCGCCAGCCGGCTCGACCTCGAACTGCTCGGCGACGACGACGCCAGCCGCTGGCTGCTGGCGCAGACGGCCACCGCGCTGCGCCAGGTGGCCGACCGGCTGGCGGCGGTGACGCAGGCGCTGCTGGCTCTCACGCCCGCCGCCGCGGCCCCGCCGTTCGACTTCGACGCCCTGTTCGTCGAGGCACCCATCGCCGCGGACGATCCGCGCGCGCGGCTGCTGCCAGCGCTCGTGCTGAGGCTGCGCGTATTGGAGGACATCGTGCAGCGCATCGGGGCGGCGCAGGCCGGCGAGGTCGAACCTCTGCCGCTGGCGCCATCGCAGCTGATGCGCTTCGTGGCACCCGAGGGCTGGCCGCTGCAGGCGCTGTGGGCGCAGCTTCGCTGGACCTCGCCGGTGGCGCGCCACGCACTTCGCACGGCGCTGGCGCTGGGCAGCGCGTATTTCATCGGCCGTGCCCTGCCCTGGGCCTCGCACCCGCACTGGCTGGTGCTCAGCGTGGCCGTGGTCCTGCGCGGCAACCTGGAGCAGACGCTGTCGCGGCGCAACGCGCGGGTGCTGGGCACGCTGTTCGGATGTGCCGTGGTGGTCGCCCTGACGGGCCTGCGGTCGCCTACGGCGCTGGCGCTGGTGTTCCTGCTGGCCGTGGGCACCGCGCATTCGTACGTCAACCGCCGCTACTGGCTCACCGCCACCGCCGCGACGGTGATGGCGCTGCTGCAGTCGCACGCCGTCGATCCGGCCGCCGGCTTCGCGGTCGCCGAGCGCGCCGCCGACACCGTGCTCGGCGCGCTGCTGGCCTGGGGCTTCAGCTACGTGCTGCCGTCGTGGGAGCGCGGCAGCCTGCCGGCGGCGATCCAGGCCACGCTCAAGGCACTGGACGACTACGCCGGCCACGCGCTGCGCTGGCCGGTGGCCGACGCGGTCGAGCCACGGATGGCGCGCCGCCGCGCCTACGACGCGCTGGGCGCACTGGCCGCCACGCTTCAGCGCAGCCGCGCAGAACCCCGCGGCGTGCAGGTGCCCGTGCATGCGGTGGCCGCGCTGCTCGACCACGGCCAACGGCTGATGGCCCATCTGTCGGTGGTGCGGCTGATCCTCACGCGCAGCGGCGCAGGCCTGGACGCCGGCACGACCGCAGCAGCGCTGGCCCGGGCGCAGGCCGAACTGAAGTCGAGCTTCGACGCCGGCCACGCACCTGCCGGCCCGGTGCCGCCGCGGCAGATGCCCGACGCCGACGAACTGCGCGTGCTGCCGACCGAGGCTCCGGGCGAAGACCTGCAGCCGTGGCTGGAGCGCCGGCTGCAGGGCCTGGCGCGCGACGCGCGGCTGATCCGTTTCGCGGCCGCATCGGCGCTCGAGCCCGCGAACGCGGACACGGTGGCCGGGGCGCGCGACGGCCGCGCCTGAATGCGGACCGCCCGAACCGGCGCGGCTGCGGCCTCTGGATGCGCATACAGTACTGGATTCTTCCCTGCGTCCCGGGCAAACACGCGCCGATGCTGGCAAGCACCGAACTCACTCCACAGCAGCATGAAGCGGTCGAGCATGCTGACGGCCCGCTGCTGGTCATCGCCGGCGCGGGCAGCGGCAAGACGCTGACCCTGTCCGCCCGCGTGGCCCGACTGGTGCAGCGCGGCGCCGACCCGCAGCGCGTTCTGCTGCTGACGTTCTCGCGTCGCGCCGCGGCCGAGATGGCGCGCCGCGCCGGCCGCCTGCTGCACGAGGCGCTGGGGCTGCCGAGCACCACCGCGGCGCCGCTGCTGCCCTGGTGCGGCACCTTCCACGGCGTGGCGGCGCAGCTGCTGCGCGACGAGGCACCGCGCGTCGGCCTGGCACGCGGCTTCACCGTGCTCGACCGCGCCGATGCGCAGGACCTGCTGGCACTGACCCGTCAATCGCTGGGGCTGGCCGACAGTGCGTCGCGGTTTCCGCTCGCGCCGACCTGCCTGGCGATGCATTCACGCACGGTCAACACGCGGGTCGAACTGGCTGCACTGCTGCGCGACGAATACCCCTGGTGCGAGGCCCACGGCAGCGAGTTGCAGCGGCTGTTCGCCGCCTACGCCGACGCCAAGCGGCAGCAGCAGTCGCTGGACTTCGACGACCTGCTGCTGGCCTGGTGGCACATGATGAACACGCCCGCGCTGGCGGCCCGCATCGGCGCGCGCTTCGACCACGTGCTGGTCGACGAAGTGCAGGACATCAACCGCCTGCAGGGCGACATCCTGCACGCGCTCGCCGCACGGGGCTGCAGGCTCACCGCAGTGGGCGACGACGCGCAGTCGATCTATGCCTTCCGCGGCGCCGACCTGCGGCAGATCCTCGACTTCCCGCAGCGCTTCGCGCCACCGGCACGCGTGGTCACGCTTGAGCGCAACTATCGCAGCACGCCGCAGATCCTGGCCGCTTCCAACGCCGTCATCGCGCGGGCCGGTGAACGCTTCGTCAAGCAGTTGTGGACCGAGCGCGCCGCCGGTTGCGCGCCGCGTCTGGTGGTGGTCGAGGACGAGGCCGCACAAGCGCGCGGCGTCGCCGACGCCGTGCTCGCGCAGCGCGAGGCCGGGCTCGCGCTCAAGCGCCAGGCAGTGCTGTTCCGCACCGCGCAGCACAGCGCGGCGCTGGAGCTGGAGCTGGTGCGCCGCGGCATCCCGTTCGTCAAGTACGGCGGACTGCGCTTCCTCGAGTCGGCGCATGTCAAGGACGCGATGGCGGTACTGCGCTGGGCCGACAACCCGGCATCCAGGCTGGCGGCGCTGCGCTGCGCGCGGCTGGTGCCCGGGATGGGGCCGGCCAGCGTGCGCCGGCTGCTCGAGCATCTCGACGCGGCCGGCGCGCTGGCCGGCTTCGCGCCGCCGCCGGCCGCCGCCGTGCCCTGGTCTGCGCTGGTCGCCCTGGTCACGCACCTGCGCAGCGACCAGGCGCGCTGGCCCGACGACCTGCAGCGCGTGATCGCCTGGATCGAACCGCACCTGGCGCGCCTGTTCGAAGACGCCCGCGTGCGCCTGGCTGATCTCGAGCAGCTCGCGCACATCGCCGCCGGCCATGGCAGCCGCGAGCGCTTCGTGACCGAGCTCGCGCTCGACCCGCCGCAAGCCAGCAGCGACGAGGCCGGACCGCCGCACCGCGACGAGGACTACCTGATCCTGTCGACGATCCATTCGGCCAAGGGGCAGGAATGGAGCGCGGTGCACGTGCTCAACGTCGTCGACGGCTGTCTGCCGGCCGACATGGCCACCGGCCGCGCGGCCGAGGTCGAGGAGGAACGCCGCCTTCTCTATGTCGCGATGACGCGGGCCCGCGACGAGCTCAGCCTGTGGGTGCCGCAGCGCTTCCACGTCACCCAGCAGCGCGCATTCGGCGACCGCCACCTTTACGCGCTGCGCTCGCGCTTCGTCACGGCCGAGATGCTGCAGCACTTCGAGCTCGTGCAACCGACGCCGGCGTCGGCCGCTTCGGCAGACGGCGCCGATCGCGACAGCGCCGCGACGCCCCTGCTCGATCTCGGCCAGGCGCTGCGCAGTCCGTGGCACGGCAGCCAGGCGGCGTGGCCGGCCGCGGAGCCCGCCCGGACGGGGAATTCGAGGCATCGCCCGGCCGGGGATCGTGGCCACGATGGATCCTGACCGCGCGCGCAGCGGCGCCCGCATCGATGACGCGGGTTTGCCCGGCACCCGGGGCGTTCGGCGTGGTCAGGGCCTTGGCAGGCCGGCAGTGCGGCGCATGAGGCACGACAGCTGGCGCTGGCGGGGCGGCCGGGGCTTGCGGGTCGTGCAACACCCGGGGGCGTTCGCCGTCCGCGTCTTCAAGGCGTTCAGGGCCAATCAAGGGCTGCTGCTCGCCGGCGCCGTGGCCTACTACGCGCTGCTGTCGATCGTGCCCTTGCTGATCCTCATGGTGATCGCGCTGTCGCATCTGGTCGATCAAGCCGAGTTGCTGCGCACGATCGGCCGCTACCTCGAGTGGCTCGTTCCGGGACAGTCGCGGGCGATCGTGGCCGAACTCGCCGGCTTCCTGGTCCACCGTGACGTGCTGGGATGGGTCCTGCTCGCCAGCATGCTGTTCTTCAGTTCGCTCGGCTTCACCGTACTGGAAAACGCGATGTCCGTGATCTTCCACCACCGGGTCGCGATTCGGCGGCGGCATTTCATGGTCTCGGCCGTGATTCCGTACTGCTACATCCTGAGCCTCGGGCTGGGTCTCCTGCTCGTGACCTTGGTGGCGGGGAGCCTGCAGGCCATGGGCGAGCGCGAGGTCGACTTTCTCTGGCGCACCTGGTCGCTGCAGGGCGTGTCCGGCCTGCTGCTTTACCTGCTCGGCCTGGTCGGCGAGATCCTCGTGCTCACCTCCGTCTACCTGGTCATGCCGGTGGGCCGGCTTTCGGCCTGGCACGCGCTGCTCGGCGCCGTCGCAGCGGCCATGCTGTGGGAGATCTCGCGCCACGCGCTCGTCTGGTACTTCTCGACGCTGTCGCAGATCGGCACGGTCTACGGGTCGCTGACCACGGCCATCGCCGTGCTGCTGAGCCTGGAACTCGGAGCCACGCTGCTGCTGTTGGGCGCGCAAGTGATATCCGAATACGAGCGGCTCGGCCCGGGTGACCCGGCGGCACCCGCGCGACCCTTCACGACCGAACGGGATTGAACGTCGCCGGTCGGCGATGTCCCGGTGCACGGCCTGCGCGCCGCGGCTCTATGCTGGGGCCCCGAGGAGGCGCTGTCGCCCATGGATGCTCCGGACTTCCCTGTCGCTGCCGGCGACGCCCTGGCCGCACTGTGGCGAGGCGCCACGCTGCCCGCGGGTGCACTGGCCGACGTTGAGCTGACCGGTGCCGACCCGGTGCTGCCGTCGTCGTTCGCGGTGGCCACGGCGGTGCAGTCGGCGCTGGCCGCTGCTGCGCTGGCTGCGGCAAAGATCGGGTGGCACCGCGGCGGGCCGAGGCAGCGGGTGGCGGTGGACGCCACCCATGCGGTGCTGGACAGCTGCAGCTGGTTCCGCGTCGACGGCCGTTCCCTGCCGATCTGGGACAAGCTGTCGGGCCTCTATGCCTGTGGAGCGCGACGCGATCCCGGCTGGGTTCGCATCCATGCCAACTTCGCACACCACCGTGACGGCGCCTTGAAGTTGCTGGGCCTGCCGCCCGGCGCGCAGACCGAGCGCGAAGCGGTGACCGAGGCGCTGGCCGACTGGCGGGCGGAGGACTTCGAGGCCGCCGCGGCCGACGCCGGCCTGGTCGTCGCCGCTGCGCGCAGCTTCGCGCGGTGGGACGCGCACCCCCAGGGCCGGGCGCTCGCCGACCAGCCACCGCTGACGATCGAGGCCATTGAAGGAACCGCGTCCGATGCGCCGTTGCGGTGGCCAGCACGTGTGGCGGGCCAGGGCCCGCTGCGCGGGCTGCGCGTGCTGGACCTGACGCGCATCGTCGCCGGCCCGGTGGCCGGCCGCACGCTGGCCGCCTACGGCGCCGACGTGATGCTGGTGAACTCGCCCCACCTGCCCAACATCGCGAACATCGCCGACACCAGCCGCGGCAAGCTGAGCGTGCACATCGACCTGGCCACCGCGCAAGGCCGCGACACGCTGCGCGCGCTGGTGCGCGAAGCCGATGTCTTCGTGCAGGGCTACCGCCCCGGCGCGCTCGCGGCGCTGGGCTTCGGCCCGGCCGAGCTGGCCGCGCTGCGCCCGGGCATCGTCTGCGTGTCGCTGTCGGCTTACGGCGAAGCCGGCCCCTGGGGCGGGCGGCGCGGCTTCGACTCCCTGGTGCAGACGGCCACCGGCCTCAACGTGGCGGAGGCCGAGGCCTTCGGCGTCAAGCAGCCGCGCGCGATGCCCTTCCAGGTGCTGGACTACGGCGCCGGCTACCTGCTGGCCTTCGGCGCGCAGGCCGCCCTGATGCGCCAGCGCGAGCGCGGCGGCAGCTGGCACGCGAAGGTGTCGCTGGCCGGCGTCGGCCACTGGCTGCGCCGCCTGGGGCGCGTGGCCGAGGGCACCACCGCCGCCGCGTTCGAGCTCGCAGACGCGCCCTTCGAGCGCTTTGCGCAGGATGAGGACAGCGGCTTTGGCCGGCTGCGCGCGCTTCGCCACGCCGCGCAGCTCTCGCGCACGCCGGCGCACTGGGTGCGGCCATCGGTGAAGCCGGGCACGCATCCGGCGCGGTGGCCACCGCGGTGATCGGAGAACGGCACCCCGACGATCGCGCCAACGATCTCGGCGTCGCCGTCATCGCTGCGCGCCGCGCTTGAGCGCATCGATCAGGGGCGCGACGATGTCCATCGGAAGCGGGAAGACGATGGTCGAGTTCTTGTCCGCCGCGATCACGGTCAGGGTCTCCAGGTAGCGAAGCTGGATCGCCTGCGGCTGCTTGGCCAGGATCTCCGCGGCCTGAGCCAGCTTCTCCGAGGCCTGCAGTTCGCCCTCGGCGTGGATCACCTTCGCGCGCCGCTCGCGCTCTGCCTCGGCCTGGCGCGCGATCGCCCGGATCATGGTCTCGTTCAGGTCGACATGCTTGATCTCGACGTTGGTGACCTTGATGCCCCAGGCATCGGTCTGGCTGTCCAGGATCTTCTGCAGGTCCATGTTCAGGCGCTCGCGCTCGGACAGCATCTCGTCCAGGGTGTGCTTGCCCAGCACGGCGCGCAGCGTGGTCTGCGCGAGCTGGCTGGTGGCGGCGAGGAAGTCCTCGACCTGGATCACCGCACGCTCCGGGTCGACGACGCGGAAGTAGAGCACCGCGTTGACCTTGAGGGTGACGTTGTCGCGCGAGATCACGTCCTGGCTCGGCACGTCCATCACGACCACGCGCAGGTCGATGCGGACCATCTGCTGGATGCCAGGAATCAGGATCACCAGGCCCGGGCCCTTGACGCGCCAGAAGCGCCCGAGCTGGAAGACGACGGCGCGCTGGTACTCGCGCAGGATGCGCAGCGAGCTGGCCACCAGGAGCACCAGTAGCACGAGGACGGCCGAAAAGCCGATCGACAGGTCGATCATGATGAAGCTCCTTGGGACGTGGGGTGCGGATCGAGCGCGCTCACCTCGAGCGTGAGGCCGTCCACACGGGTGACTTGTACCCGCTGTCCCGGACGCAGCGCCTCGCCCGCACGGACCTGCCAGCGTTCACCTTCGACCCGCGCCCAGCCTTGGCCGCCGCCGAATTCGAGCACCTCGCCCGGCACGCCGACGAGCCGCGCCGTACCGCTGACCACGGGCCGCCGGCGCGCCTTGACGGCCATGCCGACGAGGCCGATGACGAACGCCGCCGAGACCAGTGTCACCGCGCCGATCAGCGGCAACGGGATGCCGAAGCCGGGTGCGTCGCGGTCGATCAGCAGCAGCGCACCGAACCCGAAGGCCGCCGTGCCGCCGATGCCCAGCACGCCGAAGCTGGGCACGAAGGCCTCGGCCACGAACAGGGCCACACCGAGCAGGAGCAACGCCAGGCCCGCATAGTTGACGGGCAGCATCTGCAGCCCCCACAGCGCGAGCAGCAGGCACACGCCGCCGATCACGCCGGGGGCGACGAAGCCCGGGTTCAGGAACTCGAACAGCAGACCGTAGATGCCGATCATCATCAGGACGAGGGCCAGGCTCGGGTCGCTGATCACCGCGAGCAGGTGGCCGCGCCAACCGGGCTCCAGCGCCACCACGGCGGCGTGCGCCGTCGCCAGCGTCACCGTGCGCCCGGCGGCATCGCCCAGCCTGACCTGGCGGCCGTCGAGCTGGCGCAGCAGGTCGTTCATATCCACAGCAACGAGATCGATCACCTTGTGCGCCAGCGCGTCGCGCGCGGGCAGGCTGACTGCGTCTCGCACCGCCTGTTCGGCCCAGGCGCTGTCGCGCCCGCGCAGCTGGGCCAGGCCGCGGATGTAGGCGGTGGCATCGTTGACGCGCTTGGCGGACATCGCATCCCGGCCGGCCTCGGGTTCCGACGCCGGGCCGGCCGGCCTTACCGGCGGCTCGGCACCCAGTCCGGGCAAGCCGATGGCCACCGGTGTTGCCGCGCCGAGATTCGTGGCCGGCGCCATGGCCGCGACATGCGCCGCATACAGGATGTACGTGCCCGCGCTGGCCGCGCGCGCGCCCTGAGGCGAGACGAAGCCGGCCACCGGCACCGGCGATGCGAGGATGGCCTTGATGATGCTGCGCATCGCGGAGTCGAGCCCGCCCGGCGTGTCCATCTGCAGCACCACGAGTTGGGCGCCTGCGCCGGCCGCGCGCTCGAGCCCGCGCTCGACCTGGTCTGCCGTGGCCGGACCGATAGCGCCGTCAACTCGCAGCGCGTACACCGGGGCCACGGGCGCCGGGCCGACCGCCGCCCTCGAGTCGACCGGCAACGCCAGCAGTGCCAGCAAGCAAAGCAGCCAAGGCAGACGTTGCAAGGAAAGCTCCGCTGCGGCTTCAGGACCCGAGACGGCACCGCGCCTTGGAGGTCGCTCGACGGTGCATCGCCTCCGTCTCGGCGGTGTGCCCGCCGGCTGGGACCCCTTCGAACCGGCCGATGTCGCGCCGCGTCCTGGCCGCCGTCTCGATGGCATTGGGGTTCACGTCGTCCGTGCCGGTCGCCGCTGAGCCAACCGGTTTGACGAGCATATTGGCAGGGTCTGAGATGGTGCGCTCCTCGAACGGTGCCGCTGTCGGTCGGTCCTGCGCCCGGCGCGACGGAACTCGAGCGAGCCGGCCGACGCGCCCTCGCCGCAGACTACACCGGCACGCCGCCGAGCGCCACCGTCCGTGTACCCAGGGCGTCGGGCCCACCGCCCGCCAGCCCGAAAGGCATGCGACGGCTCATCGCGAGCCCGCCAGGACCCGACGATGCGGTCGCGATCCGCCCCCCGGTTCAACCGAGGTGCTGCGAGACCTTCGGCAACGCGGCCACCAGGGCCTTCACCAGCGGCGAGTCGTCCGAGCATCGCCACACGGCCAGGGTCTCGACCAGGGTCTTCTCTCCCTTCATGTGACGATAGACCACCCCTTCGCGATGCAGGGCCTGCACGCAGGCGGGCACCAGGGCCACGCCGATGCCGCCGGACACCAGGCTGACGATGGTGTGCATCTGCCGGGCCGGGAACAGCTTGGGGCTGAATCCGTGGCGCATGCAGGTGGCGACGATGGCATCGAACATCAGCGGCCCCTGGTGCCGCTCGAAGCCCAGGAAGCGCTCCTGCGACAGCGTCTCGAGCGCAATCCGGCTGCTGGCGGCTAGCGGGTGCGACTCGGGCAGCGCGACGACCAGCGGCTCAGACTGCACGAGCCGGGTGTTCAGCGACACCGGCAGGTCCGGCGTCTGCAACACCATGCCGATGTCGAGGCTGCCGCTCTCGACATCGTGAATGATCTGGTCGGTCGTGCCCTCCTGCAGCGTGACCTTCACGCGCTGGTATTCGTCGGTGAAGCGGCTTAGCATCACCGGCAGGAACGTGTAGGTCGGCAGGCTGATGAAACCCGGGGACAGCGAGCCCATCAGGCCCTGGGCCGCTTCTTGCGCTCGCTTGCGCATCGTGTCGGCCGCGGCGAGCACCGCGTGTGCATCGCGCAAGGCGTCTTCACCCGTGCGTCTCAGCACGACGCGTCGCGAGCTGCGCTCGAACAGCGTAACGCCGAGTTCCGCCTCCAGTTCCTTGACGGCCAGGCTCACCGGAGGCTGGCTCAGGTGAAGGCGTGCGGCGGCGCGACCGAAGTGCATCTCTTCGGCGACGGCGACGGAGCAACGCAGGTGGCGCATGTCCATCGATCTGCCCAGCGTATGGATCGATCTGAGTTCTAGACTTCCGCAGATCGAAGAGCAGTCCTAGGAGCCTGTCGGGCTTTCCCGCCTTTCTTGGCTTGGTGACGCCTCGGACAATTGCGCCAGTCTGAGCACGCACGCACCGTATGAGCCGATTCATGGCTGTAGATCGAAATACCGCGTACCCGCTGCCGCCGTCGGTCGATGAGTGGCTGCCTCAGGATCACCTGGCCCGGTTCGTCGTCGAGGTGATCGATCAGTTGGACCTGAGTGCGCTAGTCCAGCAATACGCAGGTCGTGGCAGCCATGCATACCACCCTGCGATGCTGCTGGGCTTGCTCGTCTACGGTTACGCCACTGGAGTGCATTCGAGCCGCAAGATTGAGCGCGCCTGCCACGACTCGGTGGCATTTCGCTTCATCGCGGCCAACATTCAACCCGACCACGACAGCATCGCCACATTCCGACGCCGCTTCCTGCCTCAGATCGAAGCGCTGTTCGTCCAGGTTCTTGTGCTGGCGCGTGAGATGAAATGCTTGAAGCTGGGCAACATCTCACTGGACGGCACCAAGATCGCGGCCAACGCGAGCAAGCATAGGGCGCTGTCCTGGGAGCACGCCAACAAGATCGAGGCCCAGTTGCGCGAGGAAGTGCAGTTGTTGTTGAAGCTGGCCGAGGACAGTGACAGCCGTCCCGTCAACGACGGCCTTGACGTTCCGGCGGAGATCGCGCGGCGCGAGAAGCGTTTGGGCGCGATAGCGCAAGCCAAGGCCAAGATCGAGGAGCGCGCAAAGGAGCGTCACGCTGTCGAGCAGCAGGAGTACGAGGCCAAATGCGCCAAGCGTGATGCCCAGCGCGAGGCAGGCAAGAAGCCGCGTGGGCCGGAACCACAACCACCGTCGAGCGAGCCCAAGGCCGGCGATCAGGTCAACCTCACAGACGAAGAGTCACGCATCATGCCCAACTCGGGCGGCGGCTTTGGGCAGAGCTACAACGCGCAGGCTGCAGTCGATACCGAGACGATGATGGTGGTGATTCCGCACATCTCGCAAGCACCCAACGACAAGCTGGAAATCACGCCGATACTGGATAAGGTTCAGGCCCTTCCAGAGGTGCTCGGGCAGGTCTCGACCTTACTGGCCGACACGGGCTACTTCAGCGCGGCCAACGTGAACGCCTGTGAGATGCAGGGAATCGAGCCAATGCTGTCGATGAAGCGCGAATCCCACCACATTCCGGTGCTACAGCGCTTTGCCGAGGACGTTGCAGCGCCCGAAACCGACGATCCGGTGGTCAAGATGGCCCACCGGTTGGGGACGAAAGAGGGGCGAGCACTGTATGGACTTCGCAAGCAGACGGTTGAGCCAGTGTTCGGGATCATCAAGCGCGTGATGGGCTGGAGCCAGATGAGCATGCGCGGCCTGGACAAGGCAGGCGGGGAGTGGTCGCTCGTGACCATGTCGTGGAACATCAAGCGGCTGCACGTGCTGCAGGCAGGGTAAAGGGGGGATCAAATGTTTGCCCAGGCCCCGAAATGCTGCCTCTGCAACCACCTCCGGGGGTCTGAAGCGGACCTCTGGCGCCTCGAAAGGCTCGATGCCGCTTCGCGCCGCCTCAAGCGCCTCCGCCTGTCCGGTTCAGCGACCTCGCATGTGTCAAGTCCGACAGGCTCCTAGACTGCTTTCCAACCCGGACGCGCAGCTGCAAGACGTACCGGGAATCCCAAACCCGACGCAGCAGGAGACAGGAATGCCGGATCACGCGCAGCTATCCCAGCCGGGCCTGCCTCGGCCGCGGACGATCATCCACCCCGGCCCCGTCGGCGCGGTGCGAATCGAGCACATGCACGCGGCCCGAGGGCGCCACTTCCGGCTGTCGCTGCCCACGGGACGTTCGGTCCACGACGCAATCGTCGAGGCGCTGGCCGGTGTCGCCGTGCACAACGCCTCGATGACCCTGCTCGACGGCGAGCTCGACACCCTGAGTTTCTGCCTCGCCAAGGCCGACCCCACCGGCCGCGTCGTGGCCACCTACGGCCCGCCGCTGAACGTGCTGTCCGCCCGCCTCATCTTCGGCAACGCCACGCTCGGCACCTCGGCCGCGAGCGCGCCGATCATCCACTGCCACGCGCTGTTCAGTATGGCCGACGGCAGCGTGCGCGGTGGCCACCTGCTGACCGAGCAATGCATCGTCGGCCGTAGCCCGATCACCGTGGTGGCCACGGCCATCGACGGCTTTGGCCTGCGCGTGAGCTACGACGACGAGACCCGCATGCCGCTGCTGCGCCCAACTCCGGAGGTCAGCCATGCCTGACATCCGCCTCGTCGAGAGCGGCCGCATGGGCCGCGTGGCCTATGGCCGCATCGCCCCGAACGAGGACCTCGTGCAAAGCGTCGAGAAACTGTGCCTGGCGCAGGGCTTTCGCAACGCGTTCGTGCGCGGCGCCCTCGGCAGCCTCGTCGACGCCTGCCTCGCGCGGCCGGACGGCTCGTGCCAGCTGATCCGGGGTCCTGCCGCGGAGATCGTGAGCCTGGCCGGCGAAGTCCGCGCCCAGGCCGATGGCTCGCTGCAGGCGGCGCTGACCGGCGTCGTCGTCGACACCGACGGCCGGGTCTTCGGCGGCCCCTTCGTCGCCGGCGCCAATTCCGTGTGCGTGACCTTCGAGGTCACGCTCGAAGAGTGGCTGCCCGCGGCCGATCCTGAATTCAACCCCCCTGCTGAACCCACATGACGCACCCCACCTCCTCACGCGTTGCCGTCGTCACCGGCGGCGCCCGCGGCATCGGCCGAGCGATCGGCGAATGGTTCCTGGCGCGTGGCTGGCGCGTCGCGCTTCTCGACCGCGACCTGGCCACGCTGGACCGCACGGTCACCGACATCGCCCGGCCCGACGAGCTGCTCGGCGTTCACTGCGACGTGTCCGACCCCGCGCAGGTCGACCAGGCTGCCGCCCAGGTGATGGCCGCCTTCGGCCGCGTCGACGCCCTGGTGAACAACGCCGGCGTGGCGGTGTTCAAGCCGGCGCTGGAAACCTCGTTCGACGAGTTCCGCACCGTCATGGCCACCAACCTGGACGGCGCCTTCCTGTGCACCCAGGCCTTCGGGGGCCTGATGGCGAAGAACGGCAGCGGCGCGATCGTCAACGTCGCGTCGATCTCGGGCCTGCGGGCCAGCACGCTGCGGATCGCCTACGGCACCAGCAAGGCGGCGCTGATCCACATGACCCGGCAGTACGCGGTCGAGCTCGGCAACGCCGGTGTGCGTGTCAACGTCATCGCCCCCGGGCCGGTCGAGACCGAGATGGCCAAGCTGGTGCACAGCGTCGCGATCCGCACCGACTACTTCGACGCGATCCCGCTCGCCCGCTACGGCACGACCGAGGAGATGGCCAACGCCGTCGGCTTCCTCTGCAGCGACGACGCCAGCTTCATCAACGGACAAGTGCTGGCGGTCGACGGCGGCTTCGACGCCGCCGGCGTGGGACTGCCCACCCTGCGACGCTTGGCCGAAGCCGACCCGACGCAGGTCTGAGTCACCCCATTCGCCACCCACCGCGAGGCCCATCGCCATGGATCAACCGTACATCATCGGCTGGGGACACACCCCCTTCGGCAAGTACGACGCCGTCGACCCGGAACAGCTCCTGCGCGACGCCATCGAGCCCGCCCTGCAATCGGCCGGCGTGCCAGCGGGCGACATCGACGGCATCTTCGTCGGCCACTACAACGCGGGCTTCCTGCCGCAGGACTTCACCGCGTCGCTCGTCGCAGTGGCGATCCCCGAACTGCGCCACGTGCCGGCAGTGCGCACCGAGAACGCCTGCGCCACTGGCTCGGCGGCGATCTGGGCCGCGCTCGATGCGGTGCAGGCCGGCCGCGTCGAGCGCGCCCTGGTCGTCGGCTTCGAGGTGATGAACTCACTGCCGACAGCCCGGGTAGGCGAGACCCTGCTGCGCTGCTCGTACCTCAAGGAAGAGGGTTCGATCCCGGCCGGCTTCGCCGGCGTCTTCGGGCGCATCGCCGTGGGCTACTTCGAGCGCTTCGGCGACCAGAGCGACGCACTGGCCAGCATCTCGGCAAAGAACCACGCCAACGGCGTGCACAACCCTTACGCCCATATGCGGCGCGACCTCGGCTTCGACTTCTGCCGCACGCCGTCCGAGAAGAACCCCTTCGTCGCCGGGCCGCTGAAGCGCTCGGACTGCTCGCTCGTCTCCGATGGAGCGGCCGCGCTGGTCATCGCCGCCGCACCGAACGGCAACGCGAGCGTCACGCCGGTACGTTGGCGCTCGCGCACGCAGGTCAACGAGTACCTGCCGCTGTCTCGCCGCGACCCGACCCGCTTCGAGGGTGCGGCGCTCGCGTGGCAGAAGGGGTTGGACGCCGCGCAGGCCAGGCTGGCCGACCTCGGTTTCGTCGAGACGCACGACTGCTTCACGATCGCCGAACTGCTGGAGTACGAAGCGATGGGCCTGGCACCGCACGGCCAGGGCGCACGCGTGATCCTCGACGGCATCACTCGCCGCGACGGCAGGCTGCCGGTGAACCTGTCCGGCGGCCTGAAGTCGCGCGGTCACCCGATCGGCGCCACGGGCGTCTCGCAGCACGCGATGGCGGCCATGCAACTCAGCGGCACGGCAGGCGAGATGCAGGTCGGCCAGCCCAGGCTCGGCGCGGTGTTCAACATGGGCGGCGCCGCGGTCGCCAACTATCTCAGCGTATTGGAAGCGGCATGAACACCGCGCAGGTGACCAACCTGTCGTCGCTGCTCGCGCAGACGGCGGCGCTGTTCCCCGACCGGCCCGGGCTGATCCAGGGCGAGCGGGCCTGGACCTGGCGCGAGATCAACGCCCGCGTCGACGCGCTGGTGCAGGGGCTGCGCGTGCTGGGACTGCAGGCCGGCGACAAGATGCTGGTCCAGTCGCGCAACAACCTGGCGCTCTTCGAGAGCTGCTGGGCGGCGTTCCGGCTCGGTGCCGTCTGGGTGCCGACCAACTTCCGGCTCACGCCGCCCGAGGTGGCCTGGCTCGGCCAGTCGAGCGAGGCGGTGCTGATGCTCGCCGAAGATGCTTTCGCGGGCCATGTTGACGCGGTGAAGGCGGCGTCGCCACAGCTGCGCCACGTCGTCACTATCGGCCGGCCGCGCGCGGGCGAGATCGCCTACGCCGACCTCGTCGACCAGAACCTCGATGCACCCACCGCCGCGGCCGAGGTCGATGCCGACACGCCGCTGTGGTACTTCTACACCTCCGGCACCACCGGCCGGCCGAAGGCGGCCATGCTGACCCACGGCCAGCTGGCCTTCGTGGTCACCAACCACCTCGCCGACCTGATCCCCGGCACCGACGAGAACGACTGCTCGATTGCCGTAGCGCCGCTGTCGCACGGTGCGGGCATCCACGCGCTGCTCAACGTGGCGCGCGGCGCGGCGACCGTGCTGCTGCCCACCGATCGGCTCGACCCCGAGGTGTTCTGGCAGCTGGTCGAGAGGCACCGGGTGACCAACGTCTTCACCGTGCCCACGATCGTGAAGATGCTGGTCGAGAACCCGGCCGTCGACCGTTACGACCACCGCTCGCTGCGCTACATGGTCTACGCCGGCGCCCCGATGTACCGGGCCGACCAGAAGCGCGCGCTCGAAAGGCTCGGCAAGGTGCTGGTGCAGTACTTCGGCCTCGGCGAGGTGACCGGCTGCATCACCGTGCTGCCGCCGTCGATGCACGCGATCGACGACGCGGACCCGAACGCGCACGTCGGTTCGTGTGGCCGGCCTCGCACCGGCATGGAGGTGGCGATCCTCGACGAGGCGATGCGGCCGCTGCCGCCGGGCTCCGTCGGTGAGATCTGCTGCCGCGGCCCGGCCGTGTTCGCCGGCTACTTCAACGACCCTGAGGCCACGGCCAAGGCCCTGCGCGGCGGCTGGTTCCACACCGGCGACCTGGGCCGGATGGACGCGCGTGGGCTGCTCTACATCACCGGCCGCGAGTCGGACATGTACATCTCCGGCGGCTCAAATGTCTACCCGCGCGAGGTCGAGGAGGTGCTGCTGGCGCACCCGGGCGTCGCCGAGGCGGTCGTGCTCGGCATGCCCGACGAGAAGTGGGGCGAGATCGGCGTCGCCATCGTCGTCGCGAACGTGCCGGGCCTGACCGCCGAGGCCCTGCTGGGCCACCTCGAAGGCCGCTGCGCGAAGTACCGCTGGCCTCGCCACTTCTTCTTCTGGGACTTGTTGCCGAAGTCCGGCTACGGCAAGGTCACGAAGAAGGATATTCGCGCCCGCCTCGTCGAGCGCGGCGATCTGAAGGAGTTCATCAGCGGATAGATTACCCCTCCCCGTCCCGACCGACAGAGTCAATCCATCCAGGAGACAAACCATGAACATATCCCGTCGTACTGTCCTGCACGGCGCCGCCATCACTGCAACGATCGCCGTGCCCATGCGGACCGTCTTCGCCCAGAAAGCGGAGTTCGCCTACAAGTACGCGAACAACCTGCCGCTCACGCATCCGCTGAACATCCGGGCCAAGGAGATGGCCGACGCGATCCGGGCCGAGACCAAGGGCCGCGTCGACATCCAGATCTTCCCGAACAACCAGCTCGGCGGCGATACCGACATGCTGAGCCAGCTGCGATCGGGCGGCGTCGAGTTCTTCACCCTGTCCGGGCTGATCCTCGCCACGCTGGTGCCCGCGGCGTCGATCAGCGGCATCGGCTTCGCCTTTGCCGACTACCCCACGGTGTGGAAGGCGATAGACGGCGAGCTCGGCGCGCACATCCGTGCCCAGATCGCAAAGGCGGGCATCGTGCCCATGGAGCGCATCTGGGACAACGGCTTCCGCCAGATCACGTCGTCGACCAAGCCCATTGCCTCGCCCGCCGACCTCAAGAACTTCAAGATCCGGGTGCCGCCGTCGCCGCTGTGGACGTCGATGTTCGAGGCGCTCGGTGCCGCCCCGACCTCGATCAACTTCGCGGAGGTCTATTCGGCGCTGCAGACCAAGGTCGTCGACGGCCAGGAAAACCCGCTGGCCATCATCTCGACCGCCAAGCTGTATGAGGTGCAGAAGTACTGCTCGATGACGAACCACATGTGGGACGGCTTCTGGTTCCTGGCCAACCGTCGGGCGTGGGACAAGCTGCCCCTCGACTTGCAGGCGATCCTCGCCAGGCACATCAATGCCGCGGCCCTGAAGGAGCGCGCCGACGTCGCCGAACTGAGCGGCGGGCTGCAAAAGGACCTGACCGCCAAGGGCATGGTGTTCAACCAGCCCGACGCTGCAGCCTTCCGCGCGCAGCTTCGCAACGCAGGCTTCTACGGCCAGTGGAAGGGCAAGTACGGCGACGAAGCCTGGGCCATTCTCGAGCGCACCGTCGGCAAGCTGGCATGAGCGCCATGACCCGCGTCGACCGGGCGGAGCGCGAGGTGGGTCGGGCCGAACCGCCGGCCGACGCCGCGGCGGCTCCGCATGGCGACACGGGCTATACGGGCCATATGGGCCGCGCGACCACGAATGCCGCATCGCCCACCGCGCGCCTGGACCGCCGCCTCGGCGCCGTCGTCGAGGCGGCCGCGGGGGCACTGGTCCTCGCCGACGTCGTCGTGCTGCTGGCGGGCGTCGTCGCCCGCTTCGTGCTGAACAAGCCGCTGGTCTGGTCCGACGAGCTGGCCTCGATGCTGTTCATCTGGCTGGCGATGCTCGGTGCCGTGATCGCGCTGCGGCGCGGCGAGCACATGCGCATGACGGCGTTGCTGTCCAGGCTGAGTCCGCAACGCGAATCGCTGTTCGAAGGGGTCTGCGCGTGCGCCTCGCTGGCCTTCCTGGCGCTGGCGGCATGGCCAGCCTGGGAATACGCGCAGGACCAGAGCTTCATCACCATGCCGGCGCTGGAGGTCTCGGATGCCTGGCGCGCTGCCGCGCTGCCCGCGGGCATCGGCCTGATGATCCTCTTCGCCGCGTTGCGCCTCCTCAAGGTGACGAGCTGGCGCACTGGCACGCAGGCAGCGGCGATCGTGCTCGCCGTGACGGGGGCCTTCGCGCTCGGTCGCGGCGTGTTCCAGGACTTCGGGCAGCTCAACCTGCTGATCTTCTTCGTCGGCGTGGTCGCGGCCTGCGTGTTCAGCGGCATTCCGATCGCCTTCGCGTTCGGGCTGGGCACCTTGGGCTACGTGGCGCTTGCCACGGACACCCCCCTCACGGTGGTCGTCGGCCGCATGGACGAGGGCATGTCGCACCTGATCCTGCTGGCCGTGCCGCTGTTCGTCTTCCTCGGCCTGCTGATCGAGATGACCGGCATGGCCAAGGCCATGATCGCCTTCCTGGCCGGCCTGCTGGGGCACGTGCGCGGCGGCCTGTCGTACGTGCTGGTCGGCGCGATGTACCTCGTCTCGGGCATCTCGGGCTCCAAGGCGGCCGACATGGCGGCGGTGGCGCCGGCGCTATTCCCGGAAATGACGAAGCGCGGCGCCACCGGTGGCGAACTGGTGGCCTTGCTTTCGGCCACTGGCGCGCAGACCGAGACCGTACCTCCCAGCCTGGTGCTGATCACCATCGGCTCGGTCACCGGGGTGTCGATCGCGGCGCTGTTCACCGGCGGCCTGCTGCCGGCGCTGGTGCTGGGACTGCTGCTGTGCGTCGTCGTGCGCTGGCGCACGCGCGGCGAGGACTCGCGCCAGGTCGTGCGCCCACCGCCGGCGCAGGTGGCGCGGCTCGGCGTGGTCGCGCTGCCGGCGCTCGCCCTGCCGTTCATCATCCGCGCCGCGGTGGTGGAGGGGGTCGCCACGGCCACCGAGGTCTCGACCATCGGCATCGTCTACGCGATGATCGCCGGCCTCGGCGTCTACCGCCAGTTCGACTGGAAGCGCCTCGGGCCGATGCTCGTCGCGACGGCGTCCCTGTCGGGCGCGATCCTGCTGATCATCGGCACCGCCACGGCGATGGCCTGGGGACTGACGCAGTCGGGCTTCTCTCGCTCGCTGGCACAGACGATGGCTGCCCTGCCGGGTGGCGCGCCGATGTTCCTCGCGGCGTCAGTGCTGGCCTTCGTGCTGCTGGGCTCGGTGCTGGAGGGCATCCCGGCGATCGTGCTGTTCGGCCCGCTGCTGTTCCCGATCGCGCGCCAGCTCGGCATCCACGAGGTGCACTACGCGATGGTCGTGGTGCTGGCGATGGGCCTGGGCCTGTTCGCACCGCCGCTGGGGGTGGGCTACTACGCCGCCTGCGCCATCGGCCGCGTCCACCCCGACGAAGGCATCCGCCCGATCGCGGTCTACATGCTCGCCCTGCTGGCCGGAACGATCGTCGTGGCGGCGGTGCCGTGGCTGTCGATCGGGTTCCTGTAGGCCCCTGACACCGACCGCGCGATGGCCATCCACAAGCTGCCTCCCTACGAGACCCGCATCGATGCGACCGCCTGGGTGGCGCCGGGCGCCGCCGTCATCGGCTGCGTCACGCTCGGCCGCCACGTCAGCGTCTGGTTCAATGCAGTGATCCGCGGCGACAACGAGCGAATCGAGGTCGGCGACGACAGCAACGTGCAGGAGGGCGCGGTGCTGCACACCGACGTGGGCTACCCGTTGCGCATCGGCCGGCGCGTCACGATCGGGCACCAGGCGACGCTGCACGGATGCCAGGTCGGCGACGAAACGCTGATCGGCATCCAGGCGGTGGTCATGAACGGGGCCGAGATCGGCCGCCACTGCATCGTGGGCGCCGGCGCGGTCGTCACCGAAGGCGAGGTGTTCCCCGACAACATGATGATCGTCGGCTGCCCCGCAAAGGTGATGCGCGAACTCAGCGAAGACGATGTGGCGAAGCTCGCCTGCAATGCTCGCGAGTACGTCGAGCGCGCGCAACGCTACCGGCTGACCCTCGAGACCTCCGACTGAGCGGCGCCGGGGCATGCAGCACGGTTCGTTTCGACGGCGCCCCGGCAGCGCCGTCTGTCGAGGCCACCCGAGCGAACTCGCTTTCTGGGGATGCGCGCTCGCGACGCGCGGTTCGCATTTGTCGCTCGACCCCGAAGCCGTCTCGCTAGCCGGCAGCCACCGCCCACATAGGCATGGTCGGGGTGGAAGGATTCGAACC